>NZ_AUJC01000001.1:0-719109 GCF_000424025.1 Clostridium paraputrificum AGR2156 | reverse complement strand
GGACTAGGATCAGCAGTAGCAGAAGTTGTTTCAGAAAAGTGTCCAGTACCTGTTTTAAGAGTTGGTGTTAAGGATACATTTGGGGAAAGTGGAAAACCAAATGAATTATTAGAAAAGTACGGATTAACTTCAAAAGATATAGTTAATAAAGTAAAAAAAGCTTTAGAATTAAAAAAATAGATTAGTAGATAATAAAAAGAACAAAAAAGAACACCGAAAGGTGTTCTTTTTGTTATATAGGGATATTATTAATCTGTCAGAGGAATTATAATTATATTAGTAATTATAGTTGGAGGAGGATAATATGAGTAAAAAATTACTTAGGGAGTACGGTCTAATAACATTAGGAATAATACTTGTAGCTATTTCTGTAGAATACTTTTTTGCGCCTAATAATCTTGCAGCGGGTGGTGTGACTGGTTTAGCAATAGTAGTCAACAACTATATACCAGTAATAAGTGTGGGAAGTATAACTTTGATAGTAAATATAGTTCTCTTTGCTGTAGCATTTATGGTTATAGGTGGGAATTTTGGTGGTAAAACTATATATGCAAGTTTAGGATTATCAGTAATTATGTGGATAATAGAAGAATATTTTTCGCCATATGCAATAACACAGGATTTAATTATTGCAACTATATTCGGAACGATTATATCTGCTTTTGGTATGGCAATAGTTTTTAACAATAATTCTTCGACAGGAGGAACAGATATATTAGCAAAAATATTAAATAAATTTTTTCATTTAAATATAGGCACTAGCTTGTTAATAGTAGATATATTAATAACTTTTGGTGCAGCAGTAACTTTTGGATTAGATATAGGATTTTACTCTATGCTCAGTGTTATAATTCTTGGAATAGCAGTAGATAATTTTATAGATGGATTTAATGCTAGTAAAGAAGTTATGATAATGAGTGATAAAGTAGAGGAAATTAGCAAATTTATATTGGAAGAACTATATAGAGGATGTACTTATTTAAAGGGTGAGGGAGCCTATACAGGTCAAGAACTTAAGGTTATATATTCTGTATTATCAAGATCGGATTTTATAAAGTTAAAGATGTTTATTAAGGATATAGATCCCAAAGCGTTTATAACAGTTAGAGCATCCCATGAAGTTTTAGGAGAAGGATTCAAGGATATGGAAGAAATTTAATGACAAATAAAATCATATTTCTATTTTATTAATGTAAAAAAAAATATATAATAAAGGAATATAGGGGAATAATGTATCCTACCATAGGTGTATGCTATAATAGCATTGTAAGATGGACAGGTATTTTAACGAAAAATATCTTAATATACTAAGGAGTGTTAGAATGATTGAATTTAAGAATATTTCAAAACTTTATAATAATAATGTAAAAGCTCTTTCAGATGTTAGCATAAATATTGAATCGGGGGAATTCGTTTTCTTGGTTGGACCGTCTGGAGCTGGTAAATCAACTTTTATAAAAATGATATTAAAAGAAGTTGAACCTACATCAGGAAAGGTAGTGGTTAATAATACAGACCTTTCAAAGTTGGCAAGAAATGATGTGCCATACTTTAGAAGAAAGATAGGAATGGTATTTCAAGACTTTAGATTAATTCCCAATCTAAATGTATATGAGAATGTAGCCTTTGCTATGAAAGTTGTTGAAGCCACACCAAAAGAAATTAGAAGAAGAGTACCAATGGTATTATCTCTTGTAGGGCTTTCTCATAAGTATAAGATGTTCCCAAATGAACTTTCAGGAGGAGAACAACAAAGAGTTTCATTAGCAAGAGCTATAGTAAATAATCCATCGTTATTAATTGCAGATGAACCTACTGGAAACCTTGATCCAGAAACTGCAAAAGAAATAATGGATTTATTAGATGATATAAATAAAGCTGGAACTACAATCTTAATGGCCACTCACGCTAAAGATATAGTTGATACTATGAAGAAGAGAGTTATCGCTATTGAAGGTGGAGAAATAGCAAGAGATGAAAAGAGAGGTATGTACGAAGATGAAAATTAATACAGTTAATTATTTTATTAGTGATGCATTTAAAAGTTTAAGAAGGAATAAAACTATAAGTCTTGCTTCAGTTATTACTGTTTTAATTACTTTCTCAGTATTAGGGATTTTTACTTTAGTAGCTAAAAATGCTAATTTGGCCATAGGTGGAGTAGAGTCGAAGATAGAGTTAAAAGTTTACTTATTAGATGATGTAAAGTTAATTGATCAAAGAGAAATAGAAGTAAAGTTAAGAGAACAAGATGGTGTTAAAGAAATAGAATATGAGTCAAGAGAACAAGCTTTGAAAAATTTCGAAGATATGATGAAAGATACCCCAGGTTTATTAGAGGGATATACACTAAAAAATAATCCATTACCAGCTTCTTATATAGTAAGACTTACAGACCCTAGTTATGCAGAAGCTATAAGTGAAGCGGTTCAGGATCTTCCTGGTGTTGAGAGTATAGGAAATCAACAAGATGTTATAAATCAAATACATAGTATTGTTAAGGTGGTAAGAGTTGTTGGTATAGTATTATTTATAATTTTAATAGGAGTATCAATATTCTTAATTATGAACACTACAAAGCTAACAGTTTATTCAAGAAGAAGAGAAGTTGGAATAATGAAATTTGTAGGTGCTACAGATTGGTTTATAAGATGGCCATTTATAATCGAAGGAATGGTTATTGGATTATTAGGAGCAATACTATCTGTAATAGGTGTATACTTTATATATAGATTTGGTGTTGGTATTATTGCAAATAATATACTTATGGTTAGTTTAATTAATCCTACATATGTGTTAACAATGTTATCATGGCAGTTTGCCTTAGGAGGAATTGCTGTTGGTGGAATTGCAAGTTACATAGCATTAAGGAAATTCTTGGTAGTATAAATATAAATATTAAGAATAAAATATTTACTATGGGAAAAGGTATTTTGGAATTGAAAGGAAGTTGTTTGGATGTACCAGTCTAGTAAAAATAATAAAATGAAAAAGATTATAAAACCATTGGCGATTATATTATCAATATTAGTAGCATTTTTTGTGGGAAATTATATTACTAGATATGGAATAGTTATAGGTAAAGATGGTTCTAAATATGGAACTTTATTAAAATATGCAGATGATGTAGAACAATTTAAGGGCTTATATGAAGTAAAAGAAGATTTAGAGAAGCTATATGTTGGAGACATAGATCAAGAAAAGCTAGTTGATGGAGCTATTAAGGGAATGACAAGTTCCCTTAATGATCCATATACAGTGTTTATGAATAAAGAAGAATATGATAGGTTTATGCAATCCAATTCAGGAGAGTTTAAAGGTATTGGAGTATATGTAAAGCTTGAGGATGATAAAGTGGTTGTTGATTCAACTATTTCTGGAGGTCCTGCCGAAAAAGTAGGAATTAAAGGTGGAGATGTAATTCTTAAGGTTGATGGTGAAGAGGTTGGAAGTGACCAAAGTAAAGCCGTTGCACTAATAACAGGTGCTGAAAATTCTCAAGTAAATATTATAGTAGGAAGAAAAGATACAGAGTTAGAGTTTAATGTAACTAGAGAAACTATAAAAACTGTTTCAGTAAAGAACGAAATGTTAGAAAATAATATAGGATATATTAATCTTTCTACTTTCAATAAAGATGTTTCAATTGATTTTGTTAACGCTTTAGAAGAACTTAAAGGAAAAGGAATGAAAGGGTTAATATTAGATCTTAGAGGAAATGGTGGAGGCTATCTAGTAGAAGCAATAAATATTGCATCACAATTTATTCCTAAGGGTGAAGTTATTACTTATAGAATTGATAAATATGAAAGTAAGGAAATAAGTAAATCTGAGGGAGGAGTTGCAATAGGATTGCCTCTTGTGATATTAACAGACGGAGGTACAGCAAGTGCATCTGAAGTCGTTACAGGTGCTTTAAAGGACTATAATGCAGCTGTAACTGTTGGAACCACTACATTTGGGAAAGGTGTAGTTCAACTTCCTTTTGAACTTAAAAGTGGCATAGGTGGATTAAAGGTAACTGTTTCTAAGTATTACACTCCAAAGGGAGAAGATATAAATAAAAAAGGGATTATACCTGATTATGAAGTTAAGTTAACTGAAGAAGATGTTAATAAAGATTATAGTAAAGATACAGATCCTCAATTACAAAAGGGCATTGAAGTGATAAAAGACATGATAAAATAGGAGGAGCAAAACTTATGAATCTAATTATGTATACATTAAGATCGGTGGCATATGTTATAGTTGAGCCCTCATTAATGTTAATATTAATTCTTTTAGGCGTAATGTTTTATATGAAGAATAAGAAAGTAACTGCTATGCAGCAGATGATTATAGGAGATAAAGTAAACTCTGCTTTAGAGCTTACTTTATCTCAAATAGTTTTAGGAATTTTGGCGGGCGTTATAGCTAGTTTAATATTAAGTCATTTAGGAATTGTTTTTAAAGAGAATTCTGGAATAGAAATTTTATTTATGATTTCTATATTGTTAATGTTTATAAAACCAAGATTTGTATGTTTTTCTTACTCTGCATCTATTCTTGGATTAGTTAGTTTAATTTTTACTTATTTTAATATAACAACTACTGATGGAGTAAAAATATTAAGAATAGATATAATGTCATTAATGGTTTTTGTTGGAGTTCTTCATATAGTAGAGTCTATTTTGGTAATGTTAGATGGAGAAAAGGGTGCCATTCCTGTTTTTTCGAATAAAGGAGGCAGGATTTCAGGTGGATATGCTTTAAATAGATCTTGGGTATTACCTGTAGCTATTTTTATTGCATATGCAGCTACATCTATGGGATCAACAGCAGGAGCAGAAAGTATATCAACACCAAGTTGGTGGCCTATACTCAGAACAAATGACATATTAAATGTTATAAATACAATGATATTAGGACTAATTCCGTTTTTTGGAGTTTTAGGTTATTCTTCTGTTACCTTTACGCAGAAGAAAAAAAAGAAAGTTCTTTCTTCTGGAATTTCTATATTAATATATGGAATAATCCTAACCATTGTATCTCAGTTAGCTAGGTTTGGATTAATTGGAGAGGTTGTAGTGTTAATTTTTGCTCCTTTAGCTCATGAAGGAATGTTAATGTTGCAAAAGAAGATGGAAGAAAAAAGAGAAGCTATATTTGTTAGTGATGAAGATGGTATATCTGTATTAGAAGTAGTTCCTTATTCTATAGCCTATGAGGCTGGGATACGAGTTGGGGATAAAATTGTATCTCTTAATGATCAGAGTATAGATGATGTAACGGAAATATATAAGATGGTTAGAAGTAGTATATATGATATAAATGTAAAAATTTTAGATATGAATGGTAATGGAAAAGAGATTACATTAAAACCACAAAGAAATAATAACTTAGGTGCTGTTTTAGTACCTAAAGTGGTGCAAAGTGATAAAGTTGTGGCTTTTGAAGATAAGAAGTTTTCTGAAGTATTAGAGAAAATAAAAGAAAAGAGAAAGGATATAAAATGATATAAATTCATTTTATATCCTTTTTAACATCTAGGAAAATATAAATTTAAGGATAATAATTTTATATTTTCCTTACCTTAAGTAGGAGGGGAATAGATATTTACTTTTCTGTGACCTGGAGCTTGCGACGGAACAAGCAAAATAAATATCTATTCCACTTTTTTGAATAAAAAGGGCTTTAAGTACTAATATTATTGACTATAATATACAAAAAAAGTAAAATAATAATACGAATATAAGTTCGAGATAGGAGATTAATGATGAATAGTTTTAAAATACATTCGAAATTTAAACCAACCGGTGATCAACCTCAAGCCATAGACACATTAGTAGAATCATTAAAAGAAAATCATAAAGGGCAGACATTACTGGGGGTAACAGGATCAGGGAAAACTTTTACTATGGCAAATATTATTGAAAGACTTCAAAGACCTACAATAATACTGGCCCATAATAAGACTTTGGCGGCTCAACTATGTTCAGAATTTAAAGAATTTTTTCCTGATAATATAGTTGAATATTTTGTATCATATTATGATTACTATCAACCAGAAGCTTATGTTCCTCAAACAGATACATTTATAGAGAAAGATGCGTCAATTAATGATGAGATAGACAAGTTAAGGCACTCTGCTACATCTGCTTTATTTGAGAGAAGGGATGTAATTATAGTTGCCTCAGTGTCCTGTATTTATGGACTTGGTAATCCAGATGAATACAAGAAATTAACTGTAAGTTTAAGAACAGGAATGGAAAAAGATAGGGATGAAATAGTAAGAAGATTAATAGATATACAGTATGAAAGAAATGATATAGATTTTAAGAGAGGAACATTTAGAGTTAGAGGGGATTCTTTAGATATAATTCCGGCTTCTTCTTCTAATAAAGGAATAAGAGTAGAATTTTTTGGTGAAGAAATTGATAGAATACGTGAATTTGATGTGCTTACAGGAAATATACTTGGTGATAGGGAGCATGTTGCTATATTCCCTGCGTCGCACTTTGCTACATCACAGGAAACATTAGAAAAAGCAATTAGTAGAATTGAGGATGAACTTGAAGAAAGATTAAGGGAGTTGAATGCTCAAGATAAATTATTGGAAGCACAAAGATTAAGACAAAGAACAAATTTTGATATAGAAATGATGAGAGAAATGGGATATTGCAGTGGAATAGAAAATTATTCAAGAATATTAGACTCAAGGGATCCTGGGACTCCACCTAAAACATTACTAGATTATTTCCCAGATGACTATCTAATGTTTATTGATGAAAGTCATGTAACCCTACCTCAAGTAAGGGCAATGTATGCTGGAGATAGATCAAGAAAAAATACCTTGGTGGATTATGGATTTAGGTTACCTTGTGCATATGATAATAGGCCTCTTCAGTTTCCAGAATTTGAAAAGAAAATAAATCAGGTTGTTTATGTAAGTGCTACACCAAGCCAATATGAGTTAGATAATTCATCTGTTATAGCAGAACAAATAATTAGACCAACAGGATTGATAGATCCTGAAATAATTATAAGGCCAATAAAAGGTCAGATTGATGATTTGTATGCTGAAATTAAGAAGACTACAGAAAAAGGATTTAGAACTTTAATAACTACTTTAACTAAGAGGATGGCAGAAGATTTAACTAAGTATCTAACAGAGTTAGGAATAAAAACAACATACATGCATTCTGATATTGAAACAATAGAAAGAATGAAAATAATAAGGGAACTTAGGTTAGGTGAATATGATGTTTTAGTAGGTATAAATCTTTTAAGAGAAGGGTTAGATATTCCAGAAGTAGCATTAGTAGCTATCTTGGATGCTGACAAAGAAGGGTTCTTAAGATCTGAAACATCATTTATACAAACAATAGGAAGGGCAGCTAGAAATTCTGAAAGTAAGGTAATAATGTATGCAGATAATATTACTAGATCTATGGATAGAGCTATAAAGGAAACTAATAGAAGAAGAGAAATACAAGAACAATATAATGAGGAACATGGAATAACGCCAAAGACAATATTAAAGGAAGTAAGAGATGTAATAGAAGCCACAAAAGTTGTTGAAGAAGCAGTTGAATATAAAGCTGAAGAAAAAATGAGTAAAAAGGAAAAAGAAAAGCTTATTAAAAAGTATACAGAAGAAATGATGGATGCAGCTAAGAACTTACAATTTGAAAGAGCTGCTCAATTGAGGGATATGATAGAGCAATTAAAAAAATAATAAGGTGGTAAGAGGAGAAGGGGCTTTTGAAAAGGAAAAATGAAGTTATAGTGTTTTCTATTATTGTAGTATTAATAATTTCTATAATTGGGGTATTTACTACAATAGGAATTAGGTTATCAAAAGATAGTAGCATATCTTTACCTGATTTTAATAAAATTTTAAGTTGGTTCTCTAGTGAAGAAGAGGAGGAAGAAGAAGTATATGTAGAGATTGAAGAAGTAGTTTTAAAGTATGAGGATGTTAAGTACTATCCATATCAAGCAGAGAATAAAAAATGGGGATATGTAGATGAAAACATGAATGTAGTTATAGAAGCTAAATTTGATAATGCTACAATTTTTAGCGAAGGTATAGGATTAGTAGAAAAGGATAATAGATATAGGTACATTTCAAAGGATGGAAATTACATATTTGATAATGCCTATTATTATGCTAGACCATTTTGTGGTGGTTATGCTATGGCTGAAGAAAATGGTAAAAGTGTTTTAATTGACTATGATGGGGAAAAAATATGTGAAATAGATGAAGATATTTATGTTAGCAATTTTGTTGATGGCATAGCAACTTATAAGAAAAGAAATAAGTACGGATACATTGATGCTAGAGGCAATATATTAGTTAAAGCTAAATATGAGTACTGTGAGGATTTTATTAATGGAGTAGCTATTGTTAAAGATAAAGATAATTATTATCTTATTGGGAAGAATGGTAAAAAGCTAGTTAACAGTGGATTTGACTATATAAGGTCCTATGAAAATAAATATTTCTTGTGTAGTGATGATGAAAATTATTATTTGATTGATAACACAGGTAAAAAGATAAACTTACCTATTGATGAAAGAGATATTATAAGGTATCAAAAAGATGGAGTAATATTCCGTAGCGGAAATAATAAATGTGGATTTATGGATTATGAGGGAAATATAGTTTTTGAAGCAGAAGTAGATTTCGTTAATAAGGTTATCAATGGAATAAGTTATGGGGAGATATACAATGGAAGTAAGTATGAAATAGTCTGTATTGATAATAAAGGAAATATAATAGCTAATTATACTGAGTTAGGATATACCGATGTAAATGAGTGGTACGGAGAAATAAATGTATTAAGTAGTAACGAGCATGAATATTTAGTAGGTAAGATGGGGAATAAAATTGAAGATTTAAATGAAGTAATAGTTCAGTTTTATGGGGATTTTATAATACTGTCTAAAAGTGATAATACCAATACAAAAGTATATTCACAAAAGGGAAAGTTATTATTAGAATTAGATGACAGATATTATATTAATAATACAGATTTATATGGTGATGATTATGAAGAAAATATATTATTATTGAGAAATGATAAAGATGAGAATGTTACTATAAATATACATGGCAAAATTGCAAAGTAGTATTAATGCTATGACAGGTGTCATAGCATTTTTTTAATGTATAGGAAAGTATAAACAGCTTAGAAAAAATGATTTTATTATGTTTTTTTCATATTCTTCTCAATAATTGACAAGAATAAATATAAAGTTTAAAATACAATAATAGGAACTTACGTTCGCAGATTGGTTAAGTTTAATATGGACAGAATATATATATAAAATGAAGAGGGGACAAGAGTATGATAGATAAAATAGTAATTAAGGGAGCTAGAGTACATAATCTTAAAAATGTTGATTTAGAAATTCCAAGAGATAAGTTAGTGGTATTTACAGGGCTATCAGGTTCTGGAAAATCATCTTTAGCTTTTGATACATTGTATGCAGAAGGGCAAAGAAGGTATGTAGAGTCACTATCTGCTTATGCAAGACAATTCTTAGGTCAGATGAATAAGCCTGATGTTGATTATATAGAAGGATTATCACCAGCTATATCAATAGATCAAAAGACTACAAGTAAGAATCCTAGGTCTACAGTTGGTACAATAACAGAAATATATGATTACTTAAGATTATTATATGCAAGAGTTGGAACACCATATTGTCCAAAGTGTGGTAAAGAGATAAGTCAACAATCTGTTGACCAAATTGTTGATAAAGTAATGTCTCTTGGGGATAGAACTAAGATTTTAATATTATCTCCACTTATAAGAGGTAGAAAAGGGAATCATGAAAAAGTAATAGAAACAATAAAGAAAAATGGTTTTGTCAGAGCAAGAATAGACGGAGAGATATACGATTTATCAGAAGATGAAATAAAGTTAGAGAAGAATATAAAGCATAATATAGAAGCAGTAGTAGATAGAATAATTATAAAGGATGGAATAGAGGGAAGGCTTACAGATTCTTTAGAAACAGCCTTAAAGCTAGGAGAAGGATTAGCACTTGTAAGTGTTATAGGAGATGATGATATAATATTTAGTGAAAAATTTGCTTGTCCTGATTGTGGAATAAGTATAGATGAACTAGCTCCTAGATTATTTTCTTTTAATTCACCATTTGGTAAATGTGATTATTGTGATGGTCTAGGAACTCTATATGAAATAGATCCAGATTTAGTAATACCAGATAAAAGTCTAAGTCTTATGGAGGGGGCAATTTCAAGTTGGGGAGCTGGAAGGTTAAAAGATGACTCTTGGACTTATGCAATACTTCAAGCTTTAAGTAAGGAATATGATTTTTCACTTAATACTCCAATAAAGGATTTACCTAAGGAAATAGTAGATGTAATTCTTTATGGTACTAAGGGAAAGAAACTTAATGTTACTTATACAAAGGAAGGGGTTACTGCTGAATATAATTATTCATATCCAGGAGAAATCAATAATTTAACTAAAAGATATAGTGAAACAAATTCAGATATGATGAAAAATGAAATCGAACAATATATGAGCGATAATCATTGTCCAAAGTGTAGTGGAGCAAGGTTGAAAAAAGAGGCCTTATCCGTTAAGGTTGGTGGGAAAAATATTTATGAATTTACAAGTATGCCAATTAGAGAAGAATTAGAGTTTTTAGATGGAATAGAATTCTCAGAGAAAAATAAAATTATTAGTGAGCAAATATTAAAGGAAATAAGAAGTAGATTAAATTTCCTAATAGATGTAGGATTAGATTATTTAAATTTATCAAGAAATTCAGGTACTTTATCAGGAGGAGAATCACAAAGAATCAGGTTAGCAACACAAATAGGATCATCTTTAATGGGAGTTCTTTATATTTTAGATGAACCAAGTATAGGTCTTCATCAAAGAGATAATGATAAATTAATAGCTACATTGAAAAACTTAAGGGATGTAGGTAATACTGTTATAGTTGTAGAACATGATGAAGATACAATGAGAGAAGCAGATTATATTGTAGATATTGGACCAAGAGCTGGTGAACATGGTGGGGAAATTGTTGCAGCTGGAACATTTGATGAGATAGTAAATAATGAAAAATCAATTACTGGTCAATATTTGAGTGGGAAGAAAAAAATAGATGTTCCTAAGGTAAGAAGAAAAGGAAATGGCAATAAGATTACCATTAAAGGAGCAAAAGAAAATAATTTAAAAAATATAAATGTTTCAATACCGTTAGGAACTTTAACAATGATTACAGGGGTTTCTGGATCAGGGAAGAGTACATTAGTTAATGAAATCTTATATAAAGGATTAAATAAGATTGTAAATAGAAGCAAAAATCCAGTAGGCTCACATAAAGAAATTACGGGATATGAAAATATTGATAAAATTATTGATATAGACCAAAGCCCTATAGGAAGGACTCCAAGATCAAATCCTGCTACATATACAGGAACTTTTGATATAATAAGAGAATTGTTTGCTAATACTACTGAAGCAAAAATGAGAGGATATAAGCCAGGTAGATTTTCTTTCAATGTAAAGGGGGGAAGATGTGAAGCTTGTTCAGGTGATGGAATAATAAAAATAGAAATGCAGTTCTTATCAGATGTATATGTACCTTGTGAAGTATGTAAAGGTAAGAGGTATAATAGAGAAACTTTAGAAGTAAAATATAAAGGTAAGAATATTGATGATATATTAAATATGACAGTGGAAGAAGGACTAGAGTTTTTTGAAAATTTACCAAGGATAAAGAATAAGTTACAAACATTATATGACGTAGGACTAGGGTATGTAAGATTGGGTCAACCATCTACCCAATTATCTGGAGGAGAAGCACAAAGAATAAAGTTAGCATATGAATTATCTAAAAGAAGTACAGGAAAAACATTATATATACTAGATGAGCCTACAACAGGTTTACATATAGATGATGTAAGCCGATTAGTTGAAATATTACAAAGATTGGTAGATGCAGGAAATACAGTTGTAGTTATAGAGCATAATTTAGATATGATTAAGTGTGCAGATTATATTATTGATTTGGGACCAGAGGGTGGAGATAAGGGAGGTACTTTAATTGTTCAAGGTACTCCAGAAAAGGTTGCTAAATGTGAAGAATCCTATACAGGTAAGTATCTAAAGAGGATGATATAAATCTTAAATTATTCTTAGTTAAGTATAAATATTATGGTTTTATATAACTTTTGTTGTATAATCTACTTATATATGAAAAGTTTTCGAGGTGAAGTTATGAATTTTACGAAATTATCTGCCATAGTATTTGGAATCTTTTTTATAATTTTATTATATTCTTTAATATACTCAGCATTAAAGATAATGTATAAAGATGTTAAAGGTGGCGGAAGAAGAAGACCTTCAGAATCTAGGAAAAATCATGGGTTGGAAGTAATAGAAATTAGTGAAGAAGGAAACTTAAAGAAGGGTTCAGTAATTCCAGTTAAAGGTATTATAACTATAGGGAGAAAAGAGGATAACTCTATTATATTGCAAGATTTACATGTATCAGGTAATCATGCAAAGCTAATTGTTAAGAACAATGTGTTGTTAATTGAAGATTTAAATAGTACAAATGGAACTTTCGTTAATGATAAGAAAATTAATGGAAGGGTCAAATTATTTAGCAAAGATATAGTTACAATAGGAACAACTAAGCTTAAGGTATTAGGTTAACTGGAAGAGTTAGAGGTGATTATATGAAAATGCGAAAGGATGAAAGAAAGTTACTTATACTTACTTATATTTTATGTATAGGCCTTTTTAGTAATCTAGCTATATTATCTGATCCTATAGATAAAAAAGCACTTATAATTGGTGGAGCATTGTGTTTAGTTATAGGATATTCACATTTTGTTATAAGAAGATTTTATCCAGATGGAGATAAATTTTTATTGATTTTTGCAGGAATTTTGTCTGTAATCGGAATAGCCATGTTATATAGACTAGAAACATCACTGGCTATAAAACAAATAGTTTGGTTTATAGTTGGTATTATTGTGTATATTTTGACAGTTGTAATTGTACCTAATATTAGGAGCTTTGCAAAATATAAAACTATATACCTAGTAGCAACTCTTATTTTTGCACCTATGGCCTTATTATTGGGAAAAGAATTAAATGGAGCAAAAAACTGGGTATTCTTAGGGCAATTTGGATTTCAGCCTTCAGAGTTTGGAAAGATATTTTTAGTAATATATCTGGCATCAGTTTTGAAGGATTTTGATAATACGAAAAAGGGATTTGAACATATTAAGCAGCTTATTCAGCCTGCTATAGTAGTAATGATTTTCTTAGGATGCTTAGTTTTACAGAGAGATTTAGGATCAGCATTAATATTCTTTGGAATATCAGTATCAGTATTGTATATCGCTACATCAAAGAAAAAGTATGCCTTTACATGTCTTGGTCTTTTTGCATTAGGGTCAAGTATAGCATATAAGCTGTTCCCACATGTAAGAACAAGAGTTGATATATGGAGAAATCCTTGGGCAGATCCTAATGGATATGGATATTATCAAGTAACTCAAGGATTATATTCAATATCTTCTGGAGGTATGCTTGGTTCTGGCTTAGGACAAGGATATCCAGGATTTGTTCCTGTAAAGGAAAGTGATTATATCTTTGCATCAATATGTGAGGAGTTTGGAATAATATTTGGAATAGGAATATTGATAATATTTTTCTTGCTGTTTTATAGAGCGATAAGAATAGCATTTGTAACGGATGATAAATTTTCCCAATTAGTTGCTGTTGGATTTAGTATAATGATTGCATGTCAAGCTTTAGTAATTGTAGGCGGTATATTTGCAGTTATTCCTTTAACAGGTATAACATTACCTTTTGTAAGTTATGGTGGTAGTTCTATGGTAACTATGTTCTTTACCTTAGGTTTATTACAAAAGGTTTCAGAGGAGGGCTAAAGATGAATGATTTTAAAGATAGTGTAAAAAAAGTAATGATAATATTTTTATTCTTCTTTGTAGCTCTAATATCATATATAGCGTATTTTCAAACATTTAAGGCGCCTGATATAGCAGCTGATGCTGGAAATAAAAGATTATGGGCAAAGAGAAATGAAGTTGTTAGAGGAACTATATACGATAGAGATAAAAATGCACTAACTAAGAGTGAAAGAACAGGGACTTTAACTCAATCTAGAGAATATGTATACGGAGATTTATATGTACACGCATTAGGTTATGCCAGTCAAAAGTATGATTTATCAGGTTTAGAAAAAACTTTTGATACAGAGCTAACTACATATAGTAGTGTGCAAGTTGGATTAAGAAATTTCTTTAAGGATTTAAGTTTTGAATCATTAAAAGAAGCATTTAAAGATAGAAGTAAAGAGGAAAATAAAGTAGGTAATGGAGTTATAACAACATTAGATTATGACGTTCAAAAGGCTGCCTACGATGCGTTAGGAAATAGAAAAGGGGCTGTAGTTGCTTTAGATCCTAATACTGGAGAAGTACTAGCAATGGTATCAAAACCAACATATAATCCTAACGATTTAGAAACAGTAATGAATAAAATTAATGCTGGAGAGGATTTAGGAAGCCCACTTATAAATAGGGCTACTTCAGGTAAATATCCACCTGGATCTACTTTTAAGGTTATAACAACAGCTAGTGCCCTTGAAAATATTGATGGAATAACAAAAAGAATTTTTGAAGATAAAGGAAAGATAGAGCTTGGTGGTGGTCAATCTTTATCTAACAGTCAAAATAAAGTTTATGGAAATATTGATTTAAAAAAAGCTTTCCAAGTTTCTAGTAATGTAGTGTTTGGTACTTTAGCACAAGAGTTAGGAAATAAAACTCTAAAACAAACAGCAGAAGATTTTGGATTTAATAAAGATATTCCTTCTACAGGGTTCTCAATTTCAAAAAGTGAATTCCCTACTCTAGAAAATTATGAAGTAGGTATGATAGCGCAATCAGGTATAGGTCAAAGTAGTATTGTTTCAACTCCAATACAGATGGCTCTAGTAGCAAGTACTATAGCTAATGATGGGGTAATGATGGAACCTAAGCTTGTTAATCAAGTAGTAGACTTAAATATGAATGTAGTAAAGAAGTATGGAGATAAAAAGTATGGTCAGGTACTTCCTACTAGTGATGCAAGGACAATAAAAGACTATATGGTTAATATGGTTAAAAATAACTTTGGAAATAGATCATATTTTAGTGGTATTAATGCAGCAGGTAAAACTGGAACAGCTGATCAAAGAGATAGTAATGGTAATTTACAAAAGCCTCATGCTTGGTTTATAGGTTTTGCACCAGCAGATAATCCTAAAATAGCAGTAGCTGTTATAGTTGAAAATGGAGGATATGGTTCAGAAGCAGCTGCACCAATTGCAGGGGCAGTAATGAAAGCAGCATTAAAATAGTAATTATGAGGAGAAGATTATAGAATTAATCTTCTTCTTTTTATTTATACTAGGAAAATATACAATTTTAATTTTATTATATTTTCATATTAAAAAATTAATAAGCTATAGATAAAATAAATGTTATAAATAATAATATGTAGAACACTAATATAAAAAGAGTTAGAATAAATTTAGGAGGTGGTTAAAATATTTGATTTTGAATATCAACTAAAAGTTTTGCCTGATAAGCCAGGTGTATATTTAATGAAAAATAGCTTAGGAGAAGTTATATATGTTGGTAAGGCTAAGATACTTAAAAATAGGGTGAGACAATATTTTCAAAATTCAAAAAATCACTCAGAAAAAGTTCGATCTATGGTAAAAAACATAGCTGAGTTTGAATATATAGTAACAGATACAGAGATGGAAGCCTTAATATTAGAGTGCAATCTAATAAAGAAGTATAGTCCTAAATATAACATAGCACTTAAAGATGACAAGTTTTATCCATTTATAAAGATTACAACGAATGAAGATTTTCCTAGGGTGTTTGTTACGAGAAACTTTGTGAGAGATGGAAATAAATATTTTGGGCCTTATACAAATGTAACTGCAGTATATGAGACCATTAACCTAATTAGAAAGATATTTCCTATAAGAACCTGTAAGAAGAATATTGTTGAAGGAGAGGCTCCTACAAGGCCTTGTTTGAATTATCACATAAAAAGATGTATGTCACCATGTGGTGGATATATATCAAAAGAGGATTATAATAAAATAATTGATGAAGTTTTAGATATTTTAAATGGTAAAGATAAAAGTATACTTAAGAAGTTAAAAGATGAAATGCAAGAAGCATCTATGGAGCTGAAGTTTGAGAAGGCTGCATATCTTAGAGATAAAATTTTAGCTATTGAAAATTTAGTTGAAAAGCAAAAAATGTTTAGGGTTACTGAGGGGGATGAAGATTTCATTAATTTATATAAAGATGAAAAAGACACATGTGTTCAAGTATTCTTCCTTAGAGATGGTAAGATAACTGGCAGAGAACATTTTATGTTAGAAAATACAGCTGATGAAAGTGATGAGACAATAATAAGTCAGTTTATAATTAATTTTTATTCTGGAGCAGGAAAAATTGCTAAAAATATTTATGTCCCTGTAGTAGAGGATTTAGAGCTATTAGAAGAATTTTTAACTATAAAAAGAGAATCTAAGGTTTGGATAAAGGTACCACAAAAAGGTGAAAAGAAAGATTTATTACAAATGGTTAGAGATAATGCGAAACTAACCTTGGAGCAATTCAAAGATAAAATATTAAAAGAGAAAGAAATTAATAGAGTTTCTGTAGGTGAACTTCAAGAAGTTTTAAATTTAGAAGAACCTCCTTTTAGAATTGAAGCATATGATATATCAAATATACAAGGTGTAGATTCTGTAGGAACTATGATAGTGTTTGAAGAAGGTAAAGCAAAAAGCAGTGATTATAGAAAGTTTAGAATAAAAACTGTAAAAGGTGCTAATGATTATAATAGTATGAGGGAGATATTAACAAGAAGGTTTGAGCATGGTTTAAGGGAGATAAGGGAAATTCAAGAAAGAAATTTGGATTTTTCTAAGGGAAAGTTTTCTAGTTTTCCAGATTTGATTATGATGGATGGTGGAAAAGGTCAAGTTAATGTTGCATTAGAGGTATTAAATGAATTAAATATAGATATAAATGTTTGTGGGTTAGTTAAGGATGATAAACACCAAACAAGAGGTATTATATATAATAATAAAGAAATTATAATAAATAGAAATTCTAATTTGATGCAACTAATTAGAAGGATACAAGATGAGGTCCATAGGTTTGCTATTACATATCATAGAACATTAAGAGATAAAAGAACATTACATTCAGTATTAGAAGATATACCTAATGTTGGGGAGAAGAGAAGAATTGCCTTGCTAACTAAGTTTGGAAACGTGGATAATATAAAGAAAGCAACTATAGAAGAATTATTAGAAACGCCAACAATAGATAGAAGAACTGCTGAAAGTATATATTCTTATTTCAATCAGAAGTAACATTTTATACTTAATATGATATAATAAAAAAATATAAGGTTAAGAAGTTGTAACTTGTTAAATAGTTGATATTATTTTATACTATTTAAAGATTATTTTTGAGAATACTTTTAAGGAGCGTAGTATGAATCAATATTTAAAGTATATAGATAGTTTTAAGAAGATATATGATGATTCTGAGATAAAGATAGATGAAAATATGAGCAATCATATTCATTTTAAGGTTGGTGGACCAGTGGATATATTATTGATTCCATCAAAGGTAAGCCAAGTAGTGGAAACTTTAAAAATATGTAAGAACGAAAATATTCCTTATTTTATAATAGGAAATGGTTCTAACTTGTTAGTTAAAGATGGTGGAATTAGAGGAGTAGTTATAAAATTAAGCAATTTATTATCTATAGAAGTAAATGGTAATATAATAAAGGCTAGTAGTGGTACTCTTTTAGAAGATGTATCTAAGAAGGCAGTAGAAAATTCTTTGACAGGATTTGAATTTGCATGTGGTATCCCTGGTTCTGTAGGTGGTGCTGTATTTATGAATGCTGGAGCTTATGATGGTGAAATTAAGAATGTAATAAAAGAAGCTGAAGTGTTAGATAGGGATGGAAACATAAAGGTATTATCTAAAGAAGAACTTGAACTAGGATATAGAACATCTAAAGTTATGAAGGATAATTTAGTAGTAATAAGTGCAACTTTTGAGTTGACTAAGGGAGATAAAGAAAAGATACGAGAAAGAGTTAATGAACTTACAGAAAAAAGAGAGTCTAAACAGCCTTTAGAATATCCATCAGCAGGTAGTACGTTTAAGAGACCAGAGGGATATTTTGCAGGTAAACTTATTCAAGATGCAGGATTAAAGGGAGCATCACTAGGAGGAGCTGCTGTATCTGAAAAACATTCTGGTTTTGTTATCAATAAAGATGGTGCAACAGCAGAAGATGTATTAAATTTAATAGCCCATGTTCAAAATGAAGTTAAAAAGCAATTTGGAGTGGAACTTCATACTGAAGTAAGAATAATTGGAGAAGACAAATAGAGGGAAATATAGATAAAGGGAGCCTTTGGATAGGCTCTCTTTATTTCTTTACATTTAGTATTAGTGGGAGATATTTGTTTTAATGTGACTTGGACCTTAGGATAGAACAAGGAAAATAAATATCTCCCACCTTTTTTATTTAAATGATTAAATGCAAGTGATATAATAGTTAAATAAAGGAAGGGGAGATATAAATGATTGGTGTTATTATATTTGCAATTATAGGGTTAGGTTTATTAATGTTTGGATTGAGAATTAAGGTATCTAAGAAAATAGATTCTATTTCTTCTATTAATGAAGAAAGGTTAAGAAAGATAAAAAATAGGGATAAGGTGGCAAGTGATTTTGGTAATGGGATGATTTTATTGGCAATAGCATGTTTTGTTTGTGCAGGTTTTATTTATTTTGCAGGAAGAGTTGGCTCATTTATAGGATTAATATTAATTATAATTGCTTCAACAAGATGGAGTAGTTTAAATTCTAGTATAGATGAGAAGATAAAAAGAAAAGAGTATTAATTAAAGAGTTCTATTATTAAGTATATAAAAGTAAAATGAATAAGGAAGATTTCATTTGTGGTCAATCTAGAATGTTATAAATCTATAGAGCACCTCCTTTAATATATAGTTGATACATTAAAGGGGCCTATCTTAACATTAAGTAGGAGGATTGGCTATGACAGTAGGTTGTTTAAGTGCAATACTAATTGGTTGCTCTGCGTTAGCAGTGATAGCTTACAATGTTTACGAAAAGAAATTTAAGTAGGTGAAATCTTCTTTTTGAAAGGTGTATTGGAATGACTTTCTCATTCTAATACACCTTTTGTTAAATAAATGTTTTGTGCAGTTATTATAGGTTAATACCATTTGATGTGTGATATAATAGGTGTAAATAGTAAGGTTTAGTAGGAGGTAAAGTATGAGATTTGTAATAGTTACAGGATTATCGGGAGCAGGAAAAACTGAAGCTACTAAAAGCTTAGAAGATATGGGCTATTTTTGTGTAGACAATTTACCACCAAGGCTTATTCCTAAATTTGCAGAAGCATGTAACTCTGGTAATATCGAAAAGGTGGCTTTGGTTATAGATATAAGAGGAGGCGTATTCTTTGATGATTTATTTGAATCATTAATGTATTTAAAATCTAGTGAGTTTAAATACGAAATATTATTTCTAGATGCTTCTGATGAAATTCTAGTGAAAAGATTTAAAGAAGCTAGAAGAAGCCATCCTCTAGCACCGCAAGGAAGAGTATTAACAGGTATTAGTGAAGAACGAAATAAGTTAAGGGAAGTAAAAGATAGAGCAGATATTATAATAGATACTTCAAAATACGCTATAAGAGATTTAAGAGAAAAGATAAATGAGTATTATGGAGATGTTAAATCACCAGAGAAGCAGTTATCTATAACTATATTAAGCTTTGGTTTTAAATATGGTATTCCTGTAGATTCTGACTTGGTGTTTGATGTTAGGTTTATTCCCAATCCGTTCTATATACCAGAATTAAAGAAGTATTCTGGTAGTGATGAACCAGTAAAAAAATATGTGTTAGATCAAAAAGAAACCCAAGGCTTTATTGAAAAATTAGAAGATATGTTAAGATTTTTAATACCTAATTATATAAAAGAGGGGAAAAGACAACTTATAGTATCTATTGGATGTACAGGTGGAAGACATCGTTCAGTTGCAATAGCTAATGCAATACATGAACAATTACTTAATGATAGCTTTGACTCAAGAATAGAACATAGAGATATCAGTGAAGACCTACATAAAGGAGTAAAGAAACTATGAGGTTTTCAGACTGGTTAAAGCCTGGAATTAAGGTTAAGAGATGGGTTGTATTTGGGGTATTTGGTATATTATTAATAGCCTTTGGTTTTACAGAATTAGTTACAAAGAGACTTTATGATTTTTACTATAAAATGTTTTATATATTTTTAAACTTATCAGGTTTATTTGTAATATATATTTCGGTTACAGAGGCAATGAAGTCAATAATTGTACTTGTTAATAAAGGGTATATTAAAGTTTCATTAGACAGTAAAAAAATTGAAAGTATGATTTATGAAAAAAGATTACTTGTAAGGGGTCCTAAAATTGTAGTAATTGGTGGAGGAACTGGTTTATCTACAATGTTAAGAGGACTTAAGTATTATACATCTAATATTACGGCCATTGTTACTGTAGGAGATGATGGGGGAGGCTCGGGAACATTAAGAGAAGACTTGGGAATTCTACCACCAGGAGATATAAGAAACTGTATATTAGCATTGGCAGATACAGAACCTCTTATGGAAGATTTATTGCAATATAGATTTAAAGATGGAACCTTGAAAGGACAAAGCTTTGGTAATTTATTTTTAGCTGCTATGGATGGTATATCAGATAATTTTGAAGATGCAGTTCAAAAGATGAGTTCGGTATTAGCGGTTACAGGAAAAGTTTTACCTGTAACTTTAGACGATATGCAACTTGAAGCAATACTTGAAAATGGAAATAAGGTTATAGGAGAATCACAAATTCCTGTTGAGGCATTAAATCAAAAGTCTAAAATAAAAAAGCTTATGATAAATCCAGAAAATGCAGAGCCTTTAAAGGACGCTTTAGATGCTATAAAAGAAGCAGATGCAATTGTAATAGGTCCTGGAAGCTTATATACTAGTATAATTCCTAACCTTTTAGTAAAAAAGATTAGCAATAGTGTAAGAAAGAGTGATGCTATAAAAATATATGTTTCAAATATAATGACTCAACCAGGAGAAACAGATAATTTTGATGTATCTGATCATGTTAAAATAATAAAAAAATATGGTGGTAAAGAGATCGTTGATTATGTAATAGCTAACAGTGGAGAAATATCTGAAGAAATAAAAAGTAGATATTTAGAAGAAGGTTCTACATTGGCTAAGTTAGATATAGATAAATTAAAAGATTTAAGTGTAGAAGTTATTTGTGATGATTTAATAAAAATAAAAAATGGAACTGTTAAGCATAATGCAGATAAGCTTGCAGAGATTTTAGCTGATACAATAATGGAGAAAAAGTTATTGTATGATAGAAAGAAAATTATTGAGTATATGTATTTATCACAAAGAATTAAGGATAGAGAAAAAATTAATAAGGACATTGGATTGTAAGAACTACCAAGTAAAGGTAGTTCTTTTCTTATGTCGTTTATAGTATTAATTTATGTTATAATTAAATATTATAAAATAATAGTTTTTTAGATAAAAGGAGAAATACCATATGTCATTTTCATCAAAAGTAAAAGGAGAAATTTGTAGATATGTAGATATAACGAAGTCTGAAGCATTAGCACAAATATCTGCAATTATGAAGGTAAGTGGAACTATAGGATTTAGTGGAAAAGGTATAACATTTAGAATAACTACAGAGAATCCTGGGAGTGCGAGATTAATATTTACATTATTAAAAGATAATTTTAATATACATTCTAAGTTAATGGTTAAAAAGAGTAATTCTCTAAAAAAGAATAATATATATATGGTTGTTATTGATGAAGAGATGGGTGTGAGAAATCTTCTTAAGGAAACGGGTATATTACGAGAAATTGATGGCGTTATGAGTATTAACTATAGGATAGAGGATGAAATGGTAAAGGATGATGAAGAAAGAAGAGCTTATATAAGAGGTGCTTTTATTGGCGGTGGCAGTATAAGCAATCCAGAGAAGACATATCATCTAGAATTTGTAACTCATAGCGAAGAATATGCAGTAGACTTGTCAAAACTTATAAATAGTTATGGATTAAATTCAAAAGTTATCCAAAGAAAAAATTCTTATATCATTTATATAAAAGAAGGGGAGCAAATTGTAGATTTACTTAATATAATTGGGGCTCATTCTTGTCTTCTAGAACTTGAAAACATAAGAATAATGAAGGAAATGAGAAATAACGTAAATAGATTGGTTAATTGTGAAACTGCTAATTTATCTAAGACAGTTAATGCAGCTGTAAGACAAGTGGAAAGTATAAAACTTATTCAATCACAAATAGGGTTACAAAGACTTCCTAAGAATTTAAGGGAAATTGCAGAACTAAGACTAAATTATCCTGATGAGTCTTTAAAAGAACTTGGAGAAATGTTAGATCCACCAGTTGGAAAGTCAGGAGTAAACCATAGATTAAGAAAAATTGAAAAAATAGCTGAAGAATTAAGAGCTAGTGAATAGAAAGGAAGTGAAAGTGTGGGGGAAAAGAAATTCTGCCACCTTCATCTTCATACTGAATATAGTTTATTAGATGGTTCGGGAAAGGTTTCTAAAATTATAAAGCGAGCTAAGGAATTGGGTATGGATAGAATAGCTATCACCGACCATGGAGTTATGTATGGTTGTGTGGAATTCTATAAGCAAGCTGTAGAGCAAGGTATAAAGCCTATCCTAGGATGTGAAGTATATGTTGCAAGCAAATCAATGTATATAAAGCAAGTGGATAAAGAAAATTCAACTAACCATTTAGTACTTCTTGTGAAGAATGAAGTTGGATATCAAAATTTAATGAAGATTGTTTCACAGGCATCTATAGATGGTTTTTATTACAAACCAAGAGTTGACCACGAATATCTAAAAAAGCATAGTGAGGGGATTATAGCTTTAAGTGCTTGTTTAGGTGGAGAGGTACAAAGTAATATATTAAAAGATAATTATGATAAGGCAAAAGAGATTGCATTACTATATAAGGATATATTTAAAGAGGGGTTTTATTTAGAACTTCAAAATCATGGAATGGATGAACAGAGAAAAGTAAATGAAACTAACATAAAAATATCTAAAGAGACAGGAATACCTTTAGTTGCTACAAATGATGTACATTACATAAATCAAAAGGATTCAAAATCACATGATATATTAATGTGTATTCAAACAGGTAAAACAGTAGAAGATGAAAATAGAAGACGATATCCTTCAGATCAATTTTATCTTAAATCCCCAGAAGAAATGTGGGATATGTTTTCGTACATACCAGAAGCTTTAGAGAATACTATAAAGATTGCTGAAGAGTGTAATTATGATTACAAATTTCATGAATCTAAGTTGCCAAAGTTTCCACTTCCAGAAGGAACTGATCCATATGAGTATTTAAAAGAAACATGCTATAAAGGTTTAATAGAAAGATATGATGTATTTGAAAGCTTAAGAAATAAAGAATTAAATTACCAAGATGTTAATTTAATTGTGGATAAAAGTAAAAAAGCTAAAGAATATGTGGATAGATTAGAATATGAGCTTGGTATTATTAAACAAATGGGGTATGTTGATTATTTCTTAATCGTTTGGGATTTTATAAGATTCTCTAATGAAAATGGAATACCAACAGGTCCAGGAAGAGGATCAGCAGCTGGATCTATAGTAGCATATACTCTTGGGATAACTAAAATAGACCCTATAAAATATAGCTTACTATTTGAAAGATTCTTAAACCCTGAAAGAGTAAGTATGCCAGATATAGATTCTGACTTCTGTTATGAAAGAAGACAAGAAGTTATAGACTATGTTGTAGAAAAGTATGGAGTAGATAATGTTTCGCAGATTATAACATTTGGAACAATGGCACCAAGAGCATGTATAAGAGATGTAGGAAGAGCAATGAATTATCCTTATGCAGAAGTAGATAAAATATCTAAAATGATTCCTACTATGCTTGGAATTACAATAGATAAAGCATTAGAGTTAAACCCAGAGCTTAAGAATGAATATGACACTAATGATAGGGTAAGAGCTCTTATAGATGTTAGTAAAGACTTAGAAGGACTTCCAAGGCACTCTTCAACTCATGCAGCTGGTGTAGTAATTGCATCAAAGCCATTAGTTGAATATGTACCACTACAAAAGAATGAGGAAATGATAGTAACTCAGTTTGGTATGACAACTTTAGAAGAATTGGGGCTATTAAAAATGGATTTCCTTGGGCTTAGAACATTAACTGTAATGAATGATGCAGTAAAGATGATAAAAGAGAACCAAGGGGTAGATATTGATTTAGATAAAATAAATTTTGAAGATGAAAAAGTTTATAAGATGCTTGGTGAAGGGAAAACAGCAGGTGTATTCCAGTTAGAATCAGCAGGTATGACTTCATTTATGAAGGAATTAAAACCAGATAGTTTAGAGGATATAATTGCGGGAATTTCGTTATATAGACCAGGTCCAATGTCAGAAATACCAAGATATGTTGAGTGTAAGAATAATCCTGATAAAGTTAATTATATAGTGCCAGAACTTGAAGATATATTAGATGTTACATATGGAGTAATGGTATATCAAGAACAAGTTATGGAGATAGTTAGAAAGCTTGGCGGATATTCTATGGGTAGAAGTGATATGGTTAGAAGAGCCATGTCTAAGAAGAAACATAAGGTAATGGAAGAGGAAAGAAAGAACTTTATATATGGAATAACAGATGAAAATGGTCATGTTGAAGTTCCAGGCTGTGTTAGAAATGGAATTAGTGAAGAAGCAGGTAATAAGATTTTTGATACAATGATGGATTTTGCATCTTATGCATTTAATAAGAGTCATGCTGCTGCTTATGCTGTAGTAGGATATCAAACGGCTTATTTAATGAGATATTATCCAGTTGAAACTATAGCAGCCATGCTTAATTCTGTTATGGGTACAGCAGAAAAAGTATCTAATTATATAAAGTTTGCAGAAAGTCAAGGAATTCAAGTTTTACCACCAGACATAAATGAGAGCTATTCAAAGTTTACTGTTAAAGGTGATAGTATTAGATTTGGCTTAGCAGCTATTAAGAATGTAGGGTGGAACGTTGTAGAAAGTATAGTTAAATCAAGAAAAGAAAAAGGAAAATTCACATCCTTAGAAGATTTAATAGATAAAATTGATCTTACAGCAGTTAATAAAAGAGCTATAGAAAGCTTAATTAAAGCAGGTGCATTAGATGGATTTAAAGTATTTAGATCAAGACTATTGGCTGTATTTGAAAAAGTTATGGATGGTGCATCTAATGAAAGAAAGAGAAATATTGATGGTCAAATGAGTCTTTTTGGCTTAGCTGAGGACGCTATTGATATTCCAAAGATTGTTTTTCCAAATATAAAAGAGTTTGATAAAAGACATATTCTTTTGATGGAGAAGGAGATGACAGGCTTATATTTATCAGGTCATCCATTAGATGAATATAAACAAAGCTTAAAGTTACAGACATCAACTACCATTGAAACTATAGAAAAATCATATGAAATATTCTTAGAGAGTATAAATGCCGAGTTAGATGAAAGCATGATTAGTGAAGAACCTATAATTAATGATAATGATACAGTAATAGTTGGTGGTATACTAACAGAAGTTAATCAAAAAGTAACAAGAAACAACACCATGATGGCTTTCTTAAAGTTGGAGGATTTAACTGGTACTATAGAAGTAATAGTGTTCCCTAAAGCTCTAGATAGACTTAGAGATATAATAAAAGAGGATACCTTAGTAAAATTAAAAGGTAGAGTAAGTATAAAGGAAGATGAGTTACCTAAAATTATATGTGAAAACATAGAGGGATTAGAAAAAATTAATGGTAACAAACTTTATATAAGAGTTAAGGATAAAGGGGCAATAAGAGAAGCTAGTAATGTTATAAAAAATATCATAGGAGATTACTTGGGAAATACTCCTATATATTTATTTGATGCAGAAAAAAGGCAAAATTATAGATTATCTAAAGATAAATGGATAAATGAAGATGATGAAGTTATAGAAAATTTAAAAAATCACTTCGGAGAAGAAAATGTTAAACTTATAGAAGGATAGTCTAAAAAGCTGTATTAGCATTAAAATTTTGTGCTAATATGGCTTTTTTTTAATGTTAAAGTATAATATAAAGATAAAATGTTAAAAAAGTAATAATAAAAGTAGTGGATTTATAATTAAATGTTGAAAATTTATAGTGATATTAACAAAAATGTAAATGAAAAATATTACAAAAATCAAATCGTGAAATATTTTAAAAAGGTTTATAAATTAAGCTTTGCTAGGGTATAATAGTATTGTAAATTTAGATAAAACGACAAAATTCTATAAACTAAGTATGAAAAGTTGAGTTAATTGCATTGATAAAAAGACAAAACTTTTGTACAATTAAATACGGTCATTAATATGTGGTTAAATTTAGTATGTGTGGGACTTAAGCAGTCCCGGTGGTGTGTAAGGAGGAACAAATATGAAGAAGATAGCTATTTTAACAAGTGGTGGCGATGCACCAGGCATGAATGCTGCTATAAGAGCCGTAGTAAGAACAGCGTTAGCTAACGGATTAGAAGTAATGGGAGTTCAAAGAGGATATGCAGGGTTAATAAATGGTGAGTTATTCAACATGAATAGAACCTCTGTATCAGATATAATCCAAAGAGGTGGTACAATCCTTAGAACAGCAAGATGTGCAGAGTTTAAACAAGAAGAGGTTAGAAAAAAGGCTGTTAAGATACTTCAAGCTTATGGAGTAGATGCTTTGGTAGTAATTGGAGGAGATGGATCTTTTACAGGAGCCAAGCTTTTATCTAAGTTAGGAGTAAAAACAGTAGGATTACCAGGAACAATAGACAACGATTTAGCTTACACAGATTATACAATAGGATTTGACACAGCATTAAACACAGTATTAGACGCAATAAATAAAATAAGAGATACGTCCACTTCTCATGAAAGAGTTTCAATAGTAGAAGTAATGGGAAGACATTGTGGAGACCTTGCATTATATGCAGGACTTGCAGGAGGAGCAGAAGCTATAGTTGTTCCAGAAAAAGATTTCGATAAAAATGAATTATGCAGAACAATTCTTGAAGGAAAAGCTAATGGGAAAATGCACAACTTAGTACTTTTAGCAGAAGGAATAGGTGGAGCTTTTGAATTAGCAAAAGAAGTAGAAGATGTTACTGGAATAGAAACAAGAGCTACTATTTTAGGACATATTCAAAGAGGTGGAAGCCCAAGTGCTTATGATAGAGTTTTAGCATCAAAAATGGGTGCGAAAGCTGTAGAGGTACTAATGGAAGGGAAGACTTCAAGAGTTATTGGTATAAGAAATAACGAAATAATCGATGACGATATAGACGAAGCATTAGCAATAGAAAGAAAGTTTGACGAAAAGTTATACGATATTGCAGAAGTCTTATCAAAATAATTAGTTAATATTTTATATTTTAATATTAATAGAGGAAAAAATATTAAAGAGGAGTGTTATTTACATGAGAAAAACTAAAATGGTATGTACTATAGGACCAGCTAGTGAAAACGAAGAGGTATTATCGAAGATTATAGAAGCAGGTATGAATGCTTCAAGACATAACTTCTCACATGGAGATCATGAAGAACATGCTGGAAGAATTAATAAAGTTAAAGAATTAGCTAAGAAGTACAATAAGGAAATTGCTATTATTTTAGATACAAAAGGACCTGAAATAAGAACAGGTAAGTTTGAACCAAACAAAGTTGAATTACAATTAGGTACAGACTTTACTATATATGCAGGTGAAGAAGTTATTGGAGATACAACAAAGTGCTCAGTAACTTATGCAGGATTAGCTAACGATGTTAAAGCAGGAGACACTATTCTTATAGATGATGGTTTAGTTGGATTAACTGTTAAGTCTGTAGAAGGAAATAAGGTTCACTGTGTTGTTAACAATACTGGATTAGTTGGAACTCATAAGGGAGTTAATGTTCCTGGAGTATCAATTAAGCTACCAGCTTTAACTGCTAAAGATGAAGCAGACTTAAAGTTCGGTTGTGAAATTGGAGTAACAATGATTGCTGCATCTTTCATCAGAAAAGCTGCTGACGTTGTTGCAATAAGAGAGTTATTAAACAAAAATGGTGGAGAACACATCATGATCTGTTCAAAGATCGAAAACCAAGAAGGTGTAGATAACATTGATTCAATCTTAGAAGTTTCTGATGCAATAATGGTTGCTAGAGGAGACCTAGGTGTTGAAATTCCAATAGAAAAAGTACCTGCAGTTCAAAAGATGATTATTGAAAAGTGTAATGCAGTAGGTAAGCCAGTAATAACTGCAACTCAAATGCTAGATTCAATGATTAGAAACCCAAGACCAACAAGAGCAGAAGTTTCAGACGTAGCTAATGCTATTTTAGATGGTACAGATGCTATAATGTTATCAGGAGAAAGTGCTAACGGTACTTACCCAGTAGAAGCTGTTCAAACAATGTCTAGAATTGCTACAGAAACAGAAAAGCAATTAGATTATGAAATAGCTGTATCACAAGCTAAGAAACATATACCAGCTATTGGAGGGGTTATTTCAAGAGCTGCATGTAATGCTGCAAATGAATTACAAGCATCAGCTATAATTTCTTCAACTCAAAGTGGTGCAACTGCTAGAAGAATTTCTCAATGTAGACCAGAATGTCCAATTATTGCTGTAACACCATGTGAAAAGGTTGCTAAGTCATTAGCATTCTCATGGGGAGTATATCCAATAGTTGCTGATAGAGTAGAATCTACAGATGAAATGATGGATAAGTCAGTTGAAATAGCTGAAAAGAATGGATTCGTTAATAAGGGTGAAACAGTAGTTATAGCTGCTGGAGTTCCAGTTGATAAGGTTGGAGCTACTAACTTAATGAAGATAAGCGTAGTAGAATAATATATAAAATAGAGCATTGAAATTATCAATGCTCTATTTTTTTAACTTCTAGAAAAGCATAAAATTTTAATTAGTTATAAATCAAAGGTATTATTATTTTTTAATACAAATAGTTAATATTAACAAAAAGTTTACAAATAGCCATCCATATATTAGGATATAATGTATAATATCAGCATAAGTTAGGCATAATTGAAATATGGAATTAAATGGCAACTGATTCTGTATCTGCACCCGAAAGGGTGCTTTTTTTATTTTTTAGGAAACTATAGCTTCAATTAAATTATGGATAACTTCAGTATTTTGATGTTACTAAAGCTTATTAGTTCCTAAAGGATAAAAATAAAATATATGTACATGCGAGATTTTTCACAGGCAAGCTTTGCAAATGTATATGGGCGAAAAAAATCGATTGATATATAGTCTACTTGAAGCTTGCGACTGAACGAGCAAAATAAATATCCCAACATTTTTATATAAATCTTCTTAATATCTTTGCTTATTAAAATTCTAATCTAGTTGTTTTATTTTAAAAAGGTATTATTTTTGTAGATTAGTTCTTTAATAAAAGTGTAAAGAAATATGAATATGAGCAGGAGGTTGTATACTTATAGTCAATACAAAAGGGGTTGCAATATTTTATCCATAGCAAAAGAATAGATATATGAAAAAATATAAGTTCTTAAGAAGTTATAGTAAAAATGCGGTGTTGAATGGATTTTTTGGCTAATGAACTATTAGCCCCCCAATATATAAATATATAAATATATAAAGAAATAAATGTGCATAGTAAAGATGAGTAGATGAATAAATTTTTATTTAATAAATTCTAAAAGAAATCTATTTGCCATAATACTGATAGAATAAACGTTTTATAGATAAGCATATGAAAAAATAAATAAATTCTTATATAAAAGAGCATACTATTCTATAGCATAAATGAAATTTATTTTATTTGGAGGAGATTATTATGACAAGATTAAGTTGTACAGCCAGGACTTGTGTTCATAATGAAGGAGGTTTGTGTGAAGCAGAAAATATATTAGTAGAAGGAACTGATGCAAATACTAGCACAGAAACATTTTGTAGTAGCTTTAGAGAAGATTCAATAGGTGAACAATTTACAGCAGCAGTTACAAATACTAATTATATGGGAGAGCTTATGCAAATTTTTTCTTCAAATGATGAGATAAAAATGAGTCCTAATGTAGGGTGTCATGCTATTCGTTGTTTTTACAATGGAAATGGAAAGTGTGAAGCTTTAGATATAGCAATAAGAGGAGATAAAGCTTCAGAACCAAGAGAAACCTTATGTGAAACATTTGTTGAATAATAAAGGACTTGAGCTATTATTATATGATATAATTTATTGGAATTAGGTAAACGAAAGGTGATTTTTGTGGTTGAAAAGAATAAAGAATATGTTTTAGATATAGTAGCTCAAGGATATGAAGGAGAAGGGATAGCAAAGATAGATAGTTATCCAATATTTATTTCGGGAGCACTTACTGGAGAAAAGGTTAGAGTTAAGATAATTAAAGTTAAAAAAAATTATGCTTATGGAAAAATAGAAGAAATAATAGCACCATCATTAGAGAGAGAAGTGGAGAAGTGTACATATTACAAAAGATGTGGTGGATGTTCTATACAGCACATGAGTTATAAAAAACAATTAGATTTTAAGTGGGAAAGAGTTAAAGATTGTATAAGTAAGATTGGTGGTTTATCAGAAGATATAGTAAGTTATCCTTTAGGGATGGATACTAATCCATATAGATATAGAAATAAAGTACAACTACCAATTGGAAAAGTAAATGGTGAGGTTGTAGTTGGATTTTATGCACCGAGAAGTCACAATATTATAGATATAGATACTTGTTTAATTCAAGATGAGGTAGCTGATAAAGTAGCAACATTAACAAAGCAATGGATAAAAAAGTATAACTTAGAGCCAGTAACTATAGATGGAGAGTTCAATCCTAATGGCATATTAAGACATATCATGATTAGGAGAGGATTTAAAACTAAAGAGGTTATGGTTGTTTTAGTTACAACTAAAAAAGACATACCTCATATAGAGGAATTTAAGAGGTTAATTATTGAAAATATTAAAGAAATAAAGAGTATTGTTTTAAATATAAATAGTAAGAATACAAATGTAATATTAGGTACAGAGTGTATAAATTTATATGGGGCAGATACAATTCAGGATTACATAGGAGACTTTAAGTTTAATATATCTCCTTTATCATTCTTTCAGGTCAATCCAATACAAACTGAAGTGCTATATAACAAAACACTTGAATTTGCAAATTTAAGCGGTGAAGAGGTTGTATTTGATGCATATTGTGGTACAGGAACAATAACTTTATTTTTATCGCAAAAAGCAAAGATGGTTTATGGGGTTGAAATAATAGAGCCAGCTATAGTTAATGCTAAAGAAAATGCAAAGTTAAATAGTGTAAATAATGCAGAATTTTTTGTGGGGAAATCAGAGGAGGTTATTCCAGAGTTAATTAGTAAAGGAATTAAAGCTGATGTAATAGTTGTTGACCCACCAAGAAAAGGATGCGATATAAAATTACTAGAAGCTATTGGTAAGACTAGACCAGAGAGGGTTGTTTATGTATCTTGTGATCCAAGTACTTTAGGAAGAGATTTAAAGATATTAGAGGAGCAAGGATATAAGACTATTGAAGTACAGCCTGTAGATATGTTTCCACAAACAGCTCATATTGAGAACGTAGCTTTACTTGTCAAGGACTGTTAAGGACGAAGAGAAGTATATAGCACGTTCCATGCAAGGTATGCCAAAGAACGAAGAGATTTGTATTGCATACTACTGCGGAGAATGTAGCTTTACTTGTCAAGGACTGTTAAGGATGAGGAAATAATGTAAAAAGGACATTTTGTATATGTCCTTTTTTGTTTTACATACATAATACATTCCTTAGTTGGTAAAAATAAGCACAAGTTAGATTAAGGAGGGTACGTATGAAAGCAATAGTTTATAGAGGAAAAAGAGATGTTGAGGTTGAAAAAGTTGAAGATCCTAAAATTGAAAAGGAAGACGATATAGTTGTTAAGGTAACATCAACAGCCATTTGTGGATCAGATCTTCACCTAATTCATGGAATGATTCCCAATATGCCAAGTGGATTTGTATTAGGGCACGAAACTATGGGAATAGTAGAAGAAGTAGGTAGTGGAGTAACAAAAGTAAAGAAAAATGATAGAGTTATAATCCCGTTTCCTGTAGCTTGTGGGCATTGCTATTTTTGTGAACATGAACAATATAGTCAATGTGATAACTCCAATTCAAATGGCGAGGTTGGTGGTTTATTTGGATATAGTAATACTTATGGTGGATATGCAGGAGGGCAAGCAGAATATATAAGAGTTCCATATGCTAATGTTGGACCTAAGGTTATTCCAGAGGAGCTTGAGGATGAGCAAGTGCTATTTTTAACTGATATTTTACCTACTTCATATTGGGGCGCAGAAATTGGAGGAGTAAAACCTGGGGATACAGTTGTTGTGTTAGGTTGTGGTCCTGTAGGGTTGCTATCAATAAAGTGGGCTATTTTTAGAGGAGCTAAAAGAGTTATAGCAGTAGATCATATAAGTTATAGGTTAGAACATGCAGCTTCATACAAAGGTGTTGAGGTTATAAATTTTGAAGAACATGATAATACGGGAGAATATATAAAAGAGATTACTCATGGTGGTGCAGATGTGGTTTTAGATTGTGTAGGAATGGATGGAAAAGCGTCTAATATAGAAAAAGTAGAAACTATGTTTAAGCTTCAAGGTGGATCAAAATCAGCTATAGAAATTGCTACTCAAGCAGTTAGAAAGTGTGGTACTGTTGTCTTTGTAGGAGTTTATGGAGCAAGATATAATATGTTTCCTTTAGGTGATTTTTATGCGAGAAATGTTACTTTAAAGATGGGGCAATGTCCAGCTCAAAGATACGTAGATCCTATTTTAGATTTAATAAAAAGTGGTAAGTTTGATGCCACAGATATAATTACACATAAATTAAGCTTAGATGAAGGAAAACACGCTTATAGTATATTTGATGAAAAATTGGATAACTGCATAAAGGTAATCCTAAAGCCTTAATTATCTAAGGTTTTATTTAAAGAAGCATTATGATAGCAAAAAGTAGTCTAATTAAAATTAGACTACTTTTTATTATCCACTAATATTTTATTTTTCAATTAGTGTAATAAATCATATAGACGATCAACTGCACAACGAGAATCTGCTACATGACAGTTTAGACCTTTAACTTGCTTATCTAAAGATAATAGAAGGAATTTTTCAGTTTCATTTATACATCCTGAATTACATAAAACTTGAGTTAGAAATAATAAATTAGCTTTTGTTTCTGCTAAAGTAACTCTCATATCACATAATTCTTCAGATAAAGTATTTAATTCTTTAGTTACTGGGTCAACACAAGGTTTTTGAGGGCAAGTTTGAGATTCAAATAATGAAGATAATTCATCTGAGCTTGTACGACAATCAAACATGTTTTTATCCATAGGTATAACCTCCTAATATTATTCAATATATAGTATGAATAATAGGGTGTTAAGGTTATTGTTTTTGTAATTAAAGAGATAAATGTGCTGATATATGTCAAAAATAAAAAAATTAATTTTGACATATATCAGTTAAATTATTTAATTAGCAAATATCATTGTTTAAAGAGTTGATATTTTTTCTTGTTTGAGCAAGTGTAGAAGTAGCATCATTCACTCCTCTTTCAATAGCTAATAATAACTCTTGTTCTTCATCACAAATGCATCCATTGCAAATGCACATAATTCTAACAAGGTTGAGCAAGTTAGCCTTTATTTCTGCTAGGTTAGCTTTCATATCACATAAATCGTTTTGGATATTTCCTATGGTTGAACATGGATCTTGACTATTATTTTCGCAACAGCAATTTCTCTCAAAACCACTGCATTCGCATAAATCTCTCATTGGTTCTCCTCCTAATCCTCTTTAAAGGTTTTACTTGTATATACTATGTAAATTATTGAGGTAGTGTTACAATATATATTTGATTGGAATATATAGGAAGTATATAATGAGGGTAAGAAATGTTTTATAAGTATAAGGAGAATGTGATTATTATGAAGGCGCTCTTGACTATAGATTGGGATTATTTTATGCCATATGTAGGTTATTTTAATTTATCTTATCTAGAGAATAGGAGAAATATAGACAAGCATTGGTATAAATTATATTTAGAGAAAAAACAATGTGGTATAGATATAACTAAAAGAATGGTTGTTGGAAAAGAGAAGAATAATTTTTGGACAAAAATAAGTAAATATTTTAATTTAAATACTATAGATAAAATAATAGTTTCTGATTCCCATAAAATAGCTTATGATTTAGCTAAAATAACTAAGTGTGAAGAAGTGTATAACTTTGATTCTCATACTGACTTAGGATATGGAGGTTTAGAAAGTCTTAATTATGAAGTTAATTGTGCAAATTGGTTAGGTAAACTTCTTAATGAAGGAGAAGTGAGAAGAGGAAATATTATATTAAGTCCATACACAAGTGAAAAAGAGGAATATTTTAAGGAAATAAACGAAAGCTTTGATATATTATATAAAGAAATTGATGAATTAGAGCCACAAGTACAGGTAAATACATTGCATGTATGTAGGTCTGGTGCTTGGACAGCACCATGGTTAGATAATGAGTTTAGAGAATTTATAAAAGGTATTAATAAGAGAATAGAATATAAAGAATATATGGATAGAGAATGGAATATTAATAATATTACTTTGGCTGATAAAATTGAATATCTATTATTTAGCTAATGGTGAATATTGATGTAAATATGTACTTATTCAATATAAAAAAGGTACTAATATGTTATTTACAATTAATGTAACAATTCATATCACCCTATATTAGTGTCGTATTTAACTAGTTTTAGTCAGTTGTGCCTGAAAAATTGTAACGGTATAATAGAATTAGCGATTATTAATTGAGGTGAATAATATGAAAGTGGAAAAAAACATGCTGAAGTTTTCAGCCTTAGGCTGTTTGTTTTTCGCTGCATTAGGATTAGGATGGGGAATAGTAATAAAGTCAAGCATGATTATGTTTGATGGATTATACTCATTTATTAGTTTATTTTTATCTATTCTAGCATTATGGATAACTAATTATATAAGTAAAAATGATTTTGAAAAGTTTCCTTTTGGAAAAGGTATGTTAGAGCCAATAACTGTAGCTTTTAAATCTATAGTGTTAATTATAATGTGTAGTACAACTTTTATTAATGCAGTGAAAGAAGTGATGGCAGGAGGCAATCCTGTAGATACTAATATGGCATTATGGTATTCAATAATATCTACTGTAGGTTGTGCCATTGTATATTTTGTAATAGATAGGAAGGGGAAAAAATTATCATCTGACCTTTTGAATGCGGAAAGTAACCAATGGCTTATGGATACAATTTTAAGTGCAGCAGTTCTTGTTGGATTTATGGTATCATTTATTTTATCTAAAACTTCTTTATCATATTTAACAATATATGTGGATCCGTTTATGGTTATAATATCATCTGTAATATTTATCAGAGTTCCTGTAGTAACACTAATAAATAGTTTTAAAGAGATTGTAAATGTTAATGCTGACGATGATATAAATAATAAGATATATACAATTGTAAAAGATATTGAAGAGGATTATAATTTTGAAGATTCTATTACAAGGGTAAGTAAAGTTGGAAGAGAATTAAGAATTGAAATTGATTTTGTGTTTAATGAGGAATCAACACTAAATGAGCTTGAAGAAATGGATAAAGTAAGAGAAAGAGTTTATAAAAATATGGCTGGTATAAAGTTAGATAAGTGGATGAATGTAAATTTTACGGGAGATAAAAAGTGGGCTCTTTAGTAGACATATAATATAATAAATGATAAAATAAGTTGGAATAATAAGGGCGATGGAGTTCGCCATTAAATGCTTTATGCTAATGACTCCTACAAAGTATAGATTGAAGTCTATATTTTGTAGGTTTTTTTATTGTCAAAAATTATATGGAGGTTAAAGTATGATACTAAGTTTAGCAGTAATTATTACATTAGGGCTTATATTTAATAAGCTATTCAAGTCTATAAAATTGCCAGGATTATTAGGTATGCTTATATTAGGAATTATAGTTGGTCCTAATATGTTGAATTTAATTAGCAATGATATACTTACTATATCACCAGATTTAAGAAAGATAGCATTAATAGTTATACTTTTAAGAGCTGGTCTTGGAATTAATAGAAGCACATTAAAAAAAGTAGGGAAGACAGCTTTAAAAATGAGCTTTCTTCCTTGTGTAATTGAAGGGTTTACTATTGCCTTTGTTAGCAAGTATATATTAAATATATCCTTTATTGAGGCTGGAATGTTAGGTTTTATAATAGCAGCGGTTTCTCCTGCAGTTGTAGTACCTCAAATGTTAGAGTTAATAAATAAAGGAAAAGGAAGGGAAAATGGTGTTCCAACTATAATTTTAGCAGCATCATCTATAGATGATGTATTTGCAATAACTATATTTTCAACCTTTTTAGGGTTATATGGAGGAAGTAATATTAGTATTTCGGGAAAGTTACTTAGTATACCTATTTCTATATTACTAGGAGGGGGAATTGGGATATTAATAGCACTATTATTAATAGGGATATTTAAGAAATTCCACCTAAGAGATACAGAAAAAACGTTAATAATACTTGCATCAGGTATGTTTTTAACTAGTTTAGAAGATATATTTAAAAACATAGTGTCTATAGCTAGTTTATTAGGAGTTATGGCAGTAGGCTTTATATTGTTAGATAAATATCCTAAGGTAGCAAACAGGATATCTGAAAAGTTTAATAAGGTATGGGTTTTTGCAGAAATACTTTTATTTGTATTGGTTGGTGCGCAAGTAGATGTTAAGGTAATTGTACACTCTGGGCTATTAGGATTATTGGTTTTATTTATAGGGTTAGTAGCAAGAAGCATAGGTGTATATATTTCTCTTATGGGAAGTAACCTTAATTTCAAAGAAAAGATATTTTGTATAATCTCATTTATGCCCAAAGCAACAGTTCAAGCAGCTATGGGGGCGGTGCCACTTGCATCAGGGGTAGCTTCAGGAAATTTAATATTAGCTATTGCTGTTTTATCTATAATAGTTACTGCTCCCCTTGGGGCTGTTGGAATAAAGTATTTTGGAGATAAGTGGATAAGTTAATGGTGAAATAAAATTTCGCGTTGACAAAGATATATATGAAATTTTACAATTAACATAAGGAGGGGAGAAAATGAGCTGCATATATAAGATAAAAGAGGGTATGGGGAGTTTTACAGGCACAGAAGAAAAATTAGCAGAATATATTTTAAATAATAAAAATGAAGTGGTTATGCTGAGTGCTCAAGAGTTTGCGGATAGAGTAGAAACATCAGCTGCTGCAGTAATTAGGTTTTCTAAAAAAGTAGGGTATAAAGGATTTACTGAGTTAAAGGTTGAATTGGCAAAAGATAATAGTGAGCCAAATCAATATTTTGATGAAGTTATTAAAGAAGATGATGATGTTAAGGCTTTAGTAGATAAAACACTAAGTTTAAATTATCAAACTTTACAAAAAACTTATAATCTAATAAATTATAGTAATTTAGAGAAAGCAATAGAGTATTTAATTGGATGTAAGAATATTTATCTATTTGGTGTTGGTACATCGGGAATTGTATGCAACGATTTCCAACAGAAACTATCGAGAATTAATAGGAATGTTATTCATCATACAGACACGCATATTCAATTGGCATCAGCTGTACATATAAATAAAGATGATGTTGCTATAGCAATAAGCTATAGTGGAAATACAAAGGAGATAAACGAAGCTATGTTTTATGCAAAAGAAGTTGGAGCAAAAACAATAGCAATAACTCAATTTAGTAATAGTCCTTTGGTTAAGGCATCAGAGTTAGTTTTACATATACCAAGTGAAGAAAAAGAATTAAGGATAGGAGCTATATCATCAAGAATGGCGTCTCTGATTTTAACTGACTTATTGTACTTAGGAATTGCTAAACAAGATATAGGAATAACTAAAAAGCAGATAGTTAAAACTCGAGAAATAATAGGAAAAATAAAGTGATATATTATAAAAAATCCAAAAGAATTTATTTATATAAATGAATTCTTTTGGATTTTTATTATATATAATATAAAATTAAGCTTCTGATTTTACTGAGATTAGTAGGGTTGAAGCTATAGGATCTGATTTAATAGCTTTTTTTGCTACTGCTATAGCAGCTTCATCATCTTCAAGATCGCATGAAAAACAAAGTTTTATACCTTCTTTTTTTATAAAAGTAAATTTTGGAGAATCAATAGATTCAATTAATTTTTTTAGCTTATCTTGCATTATTGCACTGTTTACAACTATCATTTATAATCATCCTCTCTTTTTAATATTAATATTCTTAGTTATAAATATAGTTTACCAACCTTGACATAAAATATCAATATAAAGATAATATAAGTAAAATAAAATTTCAAGAGGGGTATTTAAATGAGAGAAGATCAAAAAAGAGAGATTAAATTTATTATTGAGGATTGTTGCTCTAGAGGAGTATTTCCCGGAGCAAATGTTGCTATCTTATTAGACGATGATGAATATTTATTTTCGGTAGGGAAAAAATCAATTTTACCGAAAGAGGAATTAAATGGTATTGATACTATTTACGACATAGCGTCTTTAACAAAAGTATTAGTTACTACGACATTGACTATGAAACTGATAGATATTGGAAAATTAAAGTTAGATACTCTTGTAAAAGATGTAATTCCAGAATTTAAAAATAAAAATATAAATATTTTTGATTTATTGACTCATACTAGTGGATTACCAGCTGATATAAAATTAGATTTAAGTGCAGATAAAGAGACAATAAGAAGGAAAATATATTATTGTGATTCAATATATGAAAAAAACACAAAAGTTTTATATTCGGATATAGGATTTATATTGCTTGGATTCATAATTGAAGAGATAGTAGGGAAGCCTCTGGATATAGTATCCAAGGAATTTATATTTACCCCATTAAATATGGATGATACTTCTTATCTACCAGATAGTAAATTAGTTGATAGATGTGCACCAACAGAAAATTCTCCACATTTTCGTAAGATATTAAGGGGAGAGGTTCACGATAGGAAGGCTTATTTAATGGGGGGAGTTTCAGGTCATGCAGGAATCTTTTCAGATATAAATGATATGAGTAAGTTTGCAAGGATGATTTTGAATGGAGGCGAATATAATAAAAAAAGAATTTTAAGTGAGAAATCAGTAGAATCATTATTTAAGAGACAAACTCCTATTGGAGAAATTAATAGAGGATTAGGTTATCTTACTTTTGATGTAAGGAGTCCATTTAGTACAATGAACTCTAGTGAATCTATCTTTCATACTGGGTTTACAGGAACATCATTGTTGATTGATAAAGGAAATAAAATTTCAATAATAGTACTTAGTAATAGGGTGCATCCTACAAGAGAAAATATTAAGATAATTGAAGAGCGTAAGAAAATACATGAAAAGATAATGAAAATATTATTTAGCTAATATAAAAACATTGTTAAAGGAGGAAGTTTTATTGAGACTTCCTCCTTAATTTTTAGTGTTTATAAAATATTATTTCAAAAAATATAAAAAAATATTGAAATAATATTTTTAGTGTGATAGACTTATTATTGTAATAGATTACAAATATAAAGAGAGAGAGGTAATATACATGGAAAAATTAACAAGATTCATTGAGGAAAAGATAGCACCACCACTAATAAAATTTTCTCAAATGAGATATGTTCAAATTATTCAAAGAACTTTTATTACTTTTACAGGATTACTAATTGTTGGGTCATTATTCTTATTACTTGCATCATTCCCTGTACAAGGATATAAAGATTTTATTGGAACTTTTTCAGCTAAGTTTGCAGCAGCATCAGGAGTTGGTACATCATTCATAGGTTTATTTGTAGTAATATCAGCTGCTTTCGCAACTATAGAGTATTACAATAAAAATGGTGAAAACAATGATATTTTAGGACCAGTAATTCTTTCAGTTGCATGTTTCTTTTTAATAGTTCCAGCTCAAACTGTAAAAACTTTTATTGAAGGTAAAGATCCAGGAACTTTTGCAGGGGTTCCTACAGATTTCTTAGGGCCTAAGGGAGTATTTGCAGCACTTATAATTGCAATTGTTACTGCAGAATTATATCGTTTCTTTGTGCGTAAAAAGTTAGTTATAAAGATGCCAGAAGGAGTTCCTCCAATGGTTGCACAAGCTTTTGTAGCTTTAATACCATCACTATTAATAGTTACTTTCTGGTGGGTAATTAGAGTTGTACTTAATATTAATTTACCACAAATCATTATGAATGCATTCCAACCGCTAGTAAGCGCAGGTGATAGTGTAGCTACAGTAATGACATCCAGCTTCTTAAATCGTATACTTTGGTCAGTTGGTATACATGGAGGTAACGTAGTAGGTTCTGTTGCATCACCAATTTGGACTCAAATGAATGTTGCTAACCAAGCTGCTATGGCTGCTGGTGAATCATTACCACATTTATTTAGTGGTGTATTTTATGACAACTATATTTGGATAGGGCTAGCACCTTTATCAGCTATTATGTGTTTCTCTAAGTCAAAACGTATTAAAGCATTAGGAGTATTATCATTACCAGCGGCTTTATTTAATATTGGGGAACCATTAATCTTTGGATTACCAATAGTTATGAATCCATTAATGATGATTCCATTTGTTTTAAGTTATATGGTAATTGCAGTTGTAGCAGTTGTGTTAGTATCAACAGGTATTTTACCAGTACCAGTCTTAACAGTACCATGGATAACACCAGCCCCAATAAAAGCATTCTTATCTACTAATGGTAGTTTTGCAGCAGCACTTTTTGTTATAGCAACATGGGTTATATTAGCAGTTGTATTCTGGCCATTCGTAAAAGCTATGGAAAAGAATGATTTAAAGGATGAATTATTACCAATAGATGGTAAATAGTAGGAGGAGAATATGTTAGGAATCTCAGTTTACTTTCAAGATTTAGATTATGATTATCTTGAAAAAGCAGCAAAGATAGGTGCAAAATACATTTTTACATCACTTCATATTCCAGAGGAAGATTATTCGGAATTAGATAAAAAGATGCCAATATTTTTAGAAACTTGTAGAAGTCTAGATTTAGAAATAGTTCCCGATGTATCTCCAGTAACTTTTGAAAAGTTGAATGTTCCACCTAAGGATTATAAGAAATTAAAAGAGTTAGGATTTAAGGCATTAAGACTAGATTATGGATTTGATGACTTTGATACTATAAAGGAGCTATCAAAAAATTTTAAATTAATGCTAAATGCAAGTGTTGTTAATGAAGAATATTTAAAAGAGGCAAAAGAAGCTCAAGTAGATTTTACAAATATTTCCCTAACTCATAATTTTTATCCTAGAAATAATACAGGACTTGGATTAGATTATTTTAAAGAGAAGAATAGGGTATTTAAGGAATATGGTTTAAAAGTACAAGCTTTTGTACCAGGAGATGATTTAAAGCGTTTTCCATTATATGAAGGGTTGCCTACTGTAGAAAGACATCGTCAAGTTCATCCATACGTTGCTGCTGTAGAATTAATCAAGAACTGTGGAGTAGATGATGTATTAATAGGAGACAGTAAAGCTAAGATAGAAACATTAGAATATATAAATAGATATATAGAAGATAAAGTAATAACTATAAAAGCTCATTTTGAAAAAGAGTATGAGTATTTATATAAAGAAGAATATACTTGTCGTAAAGATTTCTCGGAATCAGTTTTACGTTTAATTACACCAAGAACATCTGGAATCAGACCATATAATAATGGATTCCGTAGAAGAGGCTCTATAACTATAGATAATGAGCTTATAGGTAGATATTGTGGAGAGATTCAATTACTTAAAAAAGATTTTGAAGCTGATGCCAGAGTTAATATTATTGGTTTTATACATCCTGAATATGTAGATTTACTAGAATATTTGGATTACAAGACAAAAATTAGATTCGTTAGAATTTAGAGCATAAATATATAAGAGAATAGAAAACTAAGGAGGTTCCCAATGTCAGAAGTAAAAATCACTCATTTAATCACAGAAAAAAGAAATCAGAAAACTATGGGACTCGACGAAATGAGCATTTGTAGCTTTTTAAAAGTAATGAATGAAGAGGACTCTACAGTTGCCGAGAGCGTTAAAAAAGCACTTCCTGAAATAGAAGAAGCTGTGAAACATATTATAGAGGCATTAAATAATAATGGAAGGTTAATATATATAGGGTCTGGTACAAGTGGACGTTTAGGAGTGCTTGATGCAGTAGAATGTCCTCCTACATTTGGGACTACCACTGAGGTAATTGGATTAATAGCAGGAGGTCCAAGTGCTTTTGTTAAGGCCAAAGAGGGTGCTGAAGACGAAAAGGAACAAGGAGCAAAAGATATAGTAGATGCGAGGGTTAAAAGCAATGATGTAGTAGTTGGAATAGCTGCTAGTGGCAGAACTCCTCATACTATAGGTGCATTAGAAAAAGCAAAGGAAATTGGAGCATTTACTGTAAGCTTAAGTTGTAACCTTAATAGTGAAGTAGGAAAAATTGCTGATATTGCTATTGAAGTTGAAGTTGGGCCGGAAGTAATAACTGGGTCCACAAGATTAAAGGCAGGAACAGCTCAAAAGTTAGTATTGAATATGCTTTCTACAGCTAGTATGGTAGGTATAGGAAAAACATATCAAAACCTAATGGTAGATATGAAAGCTACAAATTTAAAGCTTATTGAAAGGTCTAAAAGAATTATAATGGAGGCTACAGGGTGTACCTATGAAACAGCAAGCATTAAATTTGAGGAGTCAGATAGAGAATGTAAGGTAGCTATAATAATGGTGTTATTAGATTGTAGCAAAGAAGAGGCAGTTAAGAGATTAAATGCAAGTAAAGGCTTTGTTAAGAAGGCTATAAATAATTAATAATTAAAAAGACTGTATTTTTATACAGTCTTTTTTCGAATAGGAGGTAAAGTATATGTATGCTGTAGGCTTAATGTCAGGTACTTCCTTAGATGGCGTAGATGCTGCTCTAGTAAAAGTAAATGGAAGTGGTTTAGATACAAGAATAGAGATGATAGGATTTAATACTTATGTAATTCCAGATGATATAAAAAAAGAAATAAAAATGGCATGTAGTTTAGAGTATTCTAATGTGAGATTAATATGTAGCTTAAATTTTAAATTGGGATATTTATTTGCGGACTGTGTTAAGAAGATATGTGAAGAAAGTAACTTTGATATATCAAAATTGGATTTTATAGCTAGTCATGGACAGACTATTTATCATGTTCCAAGGAAAGGTAAGGATGTGATTCCGTCTACTTTACAGATAGGGGAAAGCGCTATCATAGCCTATGAAACCGGAAAAAAAGTAATTTCAAACTTTAGAGTTATGGATATGGCAGCTGGAGGGGAGGGAGCTCCACTCGTACCATTTAGTGAGTATATACTTTATGGAAGCAAGGGAGAAGGGGTGCTTCTTCAAAACATAGGAGGAATAGGTAATGTAACAGTGATTCCTAAGAATGTAGGAGTTGATGAAATTTACGCCTTTGATACTGGACCAGGTAATATGATTATTGATGAGGTAATGCTTAGACTATTCAATAAAAGATATGATTTAAATGGAGAAACTTCAGCTATAGGTAGTGTAAATGAAGAGATGCTGGAGTTTATGATGTCTAATCCTTATATAAGTGCTATTCCACCTAAAACAACAGGTAGGGAAGAGTTTGGAGAACAATATGTAGAAAAGTTACTTAAGAAATTTAATTCTATTAAAAAGGAAGATATTGTTTCGACGGTAACTATGTTTACAGCGAAATCTATAGCAGAAAATTATAAGAATTTTATCTTAAAAAAGCATGTTATTAATAAAGTTATTATAGGTGGCGGCGGTGCACATAACTATACATTACTAAGATATTTAAGAGAATTATTACCAGAAATTCAAGTGGTAACTCAAGAGGAAGAAGGATATTCAAGTGATGCAAAAGAGGCCATTGCTTTTATTATATTAGGAAATGAAACAATACATAGAAGTTTTTCTAATGTACCAAGTGCTACAGGAGCAAGGGAAAAGGTTGTACTGGGATCTATATGTGACTGTCCTTTTGTAGGAGGAAATTAAATGAATGAATTAGCAGAAAAGTTAAACGAGAAACTATCAACACCCATAATGTTTTTATCTGGGCAAAGACATTTAAAGGCTATAAAGATGGCAATAATAGGCGCAATGCCATTATTAACAGTATTAGGTACATTTTTATTAATTGCTTCTTTAGGAATGAGATTTAATAGTGGTTTTATACAAGATAATAAGGTAGCTTTAGTGCTTCCATATTTTCTTTTCAATGCTATATTATTTATCTATATTTCATATGGAATAGGATCGGAATTAAGTATTTCTTATGGACTTGATGGGAAAAAAGTTGGATTTATATCCATTTTTTCTACCACTTTAATTTTGTTTATTCAATATATTAATTTTGGGGAAATATATATGAATATATATGAATATTTATTTTTATCATATTTTCCTACCATTATAATTTCAATTATATCTGTAGAATTGTATAGATTGTTTTCTAAGATAAGTCTAAAGAAATTAAGTTTTAAAGAAGTTCCCGTAGCTGCTATAGAATACTTAGATGGAATGATTTCTATTTTTCTAGTAGTTATGATAATAACTATATTTGCGAATTTATTATCCTTTAATTGGATTACACCTATAAGTAATATATTAACTGTAGTAATGAATTTTATAGGATCATATTTTGGTATGGTATTAATAGTAGTAATTACTTGTTTGTTTTGGATTCTAGGTATACATGGAGTAGCTGTAATAGGCACATTAATTAGGCCTTTTTGGTTTCAAATGATATTCTTAAATGCCTTTGCCCCAATAAATGGATTTACTTGTCCTTATATAGCTAATGAAATATTTTATCAATGGTTTATATGGGTGGGGGGCTCTGGATGTACTATAGGACTTGTACTTTTGATGAGATACCTATCTAAGAGTAATCATCTTAAAGAAATCGGAAAGAGTACATTTATATCATCCTTGTTTAATATAAATGAGGGAGTAATATTTGGTACACCTATATCATGTAATAAGAATATGATGATACCATTTTTAATAGCACCACTTATATCTGGAACAGTAGCTTGGTTTGCTATGAATAGTGGATTAGTAAATGCTCCATTTATATTAGTACCGTGGGTACTTCCAGCTCCAATAGGGGCTTTCGTATCTACAGGTGGAGATATATCAGCTATTATTTTATGTGCTATACAAATAATAATATCAGTAATTGTATATTATCCATTTTTTAAATCATATGATAATAGAATATTTTACGAGGAGAATAAAACATGCGTAAGTTAGGAATTTCGATTTATCCAGAGAAGTCTACTAAAGAAAGAATATTAAAATATATAGATGAAGCACATGAAGCGGGCTTTAGCAGAATTTTTTCATGTCTTCTTTCAGCAGAAGAAGATAAAGAAAATATTAAAAAAACTTTTAAAAGTATAAATGAATATGCTTCAAAGAAAGGATTTGAAATAATAGTAGATGTAAGTCCAAAGGTGTTTACAAAGTTAGGGATTAGTTATAATGATTTAACCTTTTTTAAAGAAATAGGAGCAGATGGAGTACGTTTAGATGCAGGTTATAGTGGAAGTGAAGAATCAATTATGACTTTCAATCCTCAAGGGTTGAAGATTGAGATAAATATGAGTAACAATACAAATTATATTGATACTATAATGGACTATATGCCTAATAAGTATAATTTAATTGCTTGTCATAATTTTTATCCTCATAGGTATAGTGGATTAAACTTACAACATTTTTTAGATTGCACAGCTAGATTTAAAAAGTATGGGTTAAGAACAGCAGCATTCATTACTTCACAAAGTAATGAGGCTTTTGGGCCTTGGCCTGTAACAGATGGATTACCTACTTTAGAGATTCATAGAACTTTACCAATTCAGGTACAAGCTAAGCATTTAATTGCTTTAGGTTGTATTGATGATATAGTAATTTCTAATTGTTATCCAACGAAAGAGGAAATAAATGAATTGTCAAAAATACGTAGGGATATGGTTACTTTTAACGTAAATTTGGTTGATAATCTTCCGGAAATAGAAAAAAAGATAATTTTAGATGAATTACATTTTAATAGGGGCGATAAGAGTGACAATATGATACGTTCCACTCAAAGTAGAGTTAAGTATAAGAATCATGAGTTTAGAAAGTTTAATACTCCAGATATTTTAAAGCCAGGAGATATAATAATTGAAAGTAGTGAATATGGACACTATGCCGGAGAATTACAGATAGTATTAAATGAAATGGAGAATAGTGGTAGGAGTAATGTAGTTGGTCATATTGTAGAAGATGAGGTATTTATTTTGAAAGAAATAAAGCCATGGCAAAAGTTTAGCTTTCAGAGTGTATAGGAGGTAAATATGTACTATATTGGAGTAGATGCAGGCGGTACAAAAACATTATTTTCATTATTTAACCATGAAGGAAATGTACTATATAAGGTGGTATTAGGTACTTGTCATTTTATGCAAGTTGGATATGAAGGATTGTATAGTGTTATTAAGGAAGGAATTAATAATATATTAGAAAATTCTCCAGTTGAGATTGAAAAGGAGGATTTAATAGTTTCTTTTGGATTAGCAGGCTATGGTAAAAACCCTGAAATAAGAGCAAATATAGAAAGTTCAGTAGAAAAAGCATGCAATGGTATTAAGTACTTATTACATAATGATGTTGAAATTGCAATGAAGGGTGCTCTAGGTGGGAAGGATGGAATAGTAGTAATAGCAGGGACTGGATCTATCGCATTCTCTATTAATAAAGGCAAGACTAAAAGATCAGGTGGCTGGGGCTTTAGTATAGGTGATGAAGGTAGTGCTTATTGGATAGGTAATAAAACATTAAATGCTTTTTCAAAAGAAGTTGATGGAAGACTACCTAAAGGAGAACTATATAATATAGTTATGAAGGAATGTGGCTTTGGTGATCCTTATGAGTTAATTTCTTATGTTAATGAGAAGCTTAAATTCAAGAGAGAAGAGATTGCTAAGTTTTCATTAACTTGTTCAAAGGCAGCAGAAAAAAATGATGAAGTGGCTATTTCAATATTTAATGATGCAGGAAAAGAAATTGCTGAATTAATTAATTTACTTTTGATTGACTTTAAGGAAGATAATGTACCTGTTTCCTATATTGGTGGTGTATTTAAGTCAGAAGAGCTAATAAAGACACCAATTATGAAATATATGAATAAAAAGGGGAGATTAAAAACTCCTTTATATACTCCAGAGTATGGAGCGTATCTTTATGGGATAGAAGAAAAATAAATTTAAGAAAAGTGTTGAGCTATGAAAATGGCTCAACACTTTTTGTATAGATTTTTACTTTTTAAGAATTGAAAAGATATTATAAAAATACAGAAAGTTAGTATAGGTATGTTCCCCCAATAAGAATATAATGTTCTGTTATCAATTAAGTTTGCGGTTCCAGTGATATATCCCGAAGTAGATTGTGGAACTGTATTTAATATTCTACCTTTATTATCTATAACGGCAGATATTCCTGTATTTGCAGAAGTAAGTATATATCTATTAAATTCGATTGCACGTAATACAGAATGTCTAAGATGTTGTTCAAGTTGTTTTGATTCTTTAAACCATGAATCATTGGTGGCTATACATAATATTTGAGCTCCCTTTTTTATTTCACTTTTAGGTATATCAGAAAAAATGGATTCGAAACAAATAAATGGTCCTATTGTTCCGAAACTAGTTTTTATTGTAGGAGTGCTTTCATCTCCCTGTAAGTTATCTGAAAAAGCCTTTAATTCTTTTAATTTAGGAAAGGTTTTAAATATCATATTTGAGAAAGGAATAAATTCCCCTAAAGGGACTAAGTGTCCTTTTCTATATATGCCTGAAATATTTCCATCAGGATTAAAACAATATAAAGCATTATACTTTTTAAAATCAGAAAATGTAAAAGCTCCTACGAGTAAATTAGATTTATTTTTTATTGCAATTTCTTTATACAAATTATATATATCCTCATTTTTATTCAAATATATTGGTACAGCTGTTTCTGGCCATATAACTAAATCAATGTTAGGATTATCTTCAAAAGATTCATTAGTTAAAGATATGTGTGTATCTAGGTTTTCTTTAACAAAGTTTTCTTCAATTTTATTATAAGAAGATATATTACCTTGAATAATAGAATAGTCAATAGTGGTATATTTATTATTTCCTATGTTTAAACATATATAGTTGCCTATGATAATAAGAACTAGCGATATACATAATATTATCAAAGATTTTTTTCTACTATTTTTATTAAGTATAATTATTGAAAAAATACAGTTTATAAAAACTATAAAAAAGGAAATAAATAAGCTTCCAAATACGGATGCTATCTGTATAAGGAATGGACAGTTAGTTAGAGGGAGAGAAAGAGGAAACCAAGAGAACCCTAATGGGCCTAAACCTTGAAACCACTCTAAAAAAGTCCATAAGCTTGCTATATAAATAGCTTTCTGAAGTAAACCTAAATTTAATATATTTAATATAAAGCTTATTAGAGAAAACAAAGCTCCTTCATATATACTTATAAACAACCAACAACCAAGGATAATAAAAAAACTTGATAATTTATTAAATCCAAAGTTAGTCAGTGGATATAGAGACCATAGCCAATGAACTCCTAATAAATAAAAGATAAAGCCATATGTAAAACCATACAAGAAAGCATTTAGCTTAGAGAGCTTATTTTTTATTAAGTAATATAGAAGTGGAGTAAGACTGATAAAAGTAATAGGCCACAAATTTTCAAAATAAAAAGGTAAAGCAGTCAAAATAGCTGAAATAGTAGAGTAAATAAACATATACTTATACATAAAAATCACCCACTATAGTTTTTGTGTAATATAATAAAAAATTCATAAAAACAGATAATAAATTAGAGAAAAGGTAAGGAGGAGAAATAATGACTAATAAATATAGAAAAAAGAGTAAGGAAGAACTTAAAAAGGTTTTATCAGATGAAGAGTATAGGATAACCCAAGAGAATGGTACTGAATATCCCTTTAGAAATAGATATAATGATAATTATGAAGATGGGATATATGTGGATATAACAACAGGAGAGCCACTATTTATTTCTACTGATAAATTTAATTCAGGGTGTGGATGGCCTGCGTTTTCAAAACCTATAGATAGAAAGCTGATTAATGAAAAAGTAGATAGAAGTCATGGAATGGTTAGAACAGAGGTTAGAAGTAAAACTGGAGATGCACATTTAGGACATGTATTTTGTGATGGTCCTGAAGAGTTAGGTGGACTAAGATATTGTATTAATTCTGCAGCTTTAAAGTTTATACCTAAAGAAGAAATGAAAAAGAAAGGATATGAAGAATATTTACATTTGTTGTAAAATATATATGGTGTAACTTTACATAGGGATGGAGGAGCTATTATGGAACAGCTAGAAGCAAAAAGAATAGATTACCAAAGGATAATGAAAAGGAGAAGAAAAAGAACTTATATAGTTTCGCTTCTATTAGTAATATCCATTATAGGTATTATAATTTATGGACATTCTAAAAATAAAGTGGATTATTTATATAATATGGGAAAAGGGAGATATGGATTAGAAGAGTTAAGGGACTTAAGAAAAGATTATGAAAAGGAACTAAATATACAAAGTATAGACTACAATTGGGGAGATGGGGTTGAACTAGGAAATAGACCTAAATATATTATTTATCATCATTCAGCGTCTTCTAACTTGTCTCCAGAGCAAATACATGATATGCACTTACAAAGGGGATGGAGTGGTATAGGATATCATTTCTATATTAGAAAAGATGGAACAATATACAGAGGTAGAAAAGAAGAAATGATAGGTGCTCATGCTAAAGGGAGGAACAGAGATAGTATAGGTATATGTTTAGAAGGAAATTTTGAAGATGAATCTATTACATATAAACAAATGAATTCATTAGTAAAACTCTCAGCAGATATGATAATAAAATATAACATTGAAGAATCTGAGGGGCATAAGGATGTTTATAATACGTTATGTCCTGGAAAGAATTTTGATATAAAAGAAATACAAGAAAAAGTAGCTGATGAACTTATAAGATTAAGGGAAGAATAAAATTTTCAGAAAAATTAGAAAATAAAGACAACTGTATAGAATACCCAAGGAAAATATTGTATAATTTAAATATAATTATCTTTTGGGTGGTGTGTTTATGCAGCTAGATTTATATACTTTATATTTATATTCCTATTGTAAAGAATATTTATTCTCAAATAATATAGATATAATAAAACTTAGAGCATTTTCAGATACATCTAATTGTATTTTTCTAGATGAATTTATAAGTGAAGAAAAGTTAGCTGATGCCCCTATGGAATTTTTTAATTATTTAAAAAGAAGGCAATGTTTTGATGTTAAGATAGGAAAAAATAAAAAGAACGGTATAATAATTGAGTGTAGTTGTAGATATTCATTAGAATATTGGTGCAGAGATATATCTAAAGAGAAAGATGGACAATTAGTCTTTGTAAAGAAGGATGAATTATTATGGGCAACAAAATATAGACAACTTACCAAAGAGGATATTTATAATATAAGAAGAGATTTAAAATTGAAAAGATATAAAGAATAAAAATAAAAGGCTCTGATTAATTCAGAGCCTTTTACCTTACATAGAGTTCACCACTTGTGGTTTTTACATCTACCTTCTTACTACCATCACCATTAGTTACAGAGTAGTTATTATTATTTAAAAAGTTAGGTGTTAATCTATCACTGTCAATATTACCTGATGAAGTGTTAAATATTAAAGCATAACCAATAGATTCATTTATATATAAATCTATCTCTCCTGAGGTAGAAGATATTGTAGATTTGTTTCCTAAGTTGTTAAGGTATAACTCGGTTTCTCCAGAAGATGTAGAAGAAGAAAGTTCCCCTAGTGAAGAAACTGAAACCTTAATATCACCACTTGTAGTATTTAAGGTTGAATCAAGTGACTTTATATCAGATAAATCTATATCATTACTAGTAGTTTGAAGTTTTAATGTTTTTGAAGTTAGGTTTTTTAGTTGAATTTCTCCGCTATTAGAATTAATAGTAACATTTTCAAGATCTCCACCAGTAATTTCACAGTCACCACTTATAGAATTGATCTTAATATTATTTTTGTAAGTTAAAGGAATGTAAATATTTATATTAATATCATTGTATCCGTTAGTATTCAAATTTACTCTAAATGTATTATTTAACGAAGAGATGTCACTAACTATATTTGAGATAGTAATATCTCCTAAGGTATATGAAGTACCATCTATTTTTATAACATTTCCATCATAAAATTGTATTTTTACATCAACTGATGAAGTTGTAATATCTATTGTTTTAATATCAGAGGAAAGTTCTTTTTCTAAAGAGCCTATATTTTTATAATTATGCCAGTTAAAATTAAAATCATCATTCCATTTATTTATATAATTAGATATCTTAAAATCACTATTATAAAGAACAATGGCTGCAGATACATAAGAAGCAAGACTTATTATAGCAAGAACAGAAAGAAAAATTTTCATTTTTCTAGACATAAAGTTTTTCATTATATACCCTCCTTATTTGATAATTTATTCATCAGTTTTTTTATTATTAAAATTATAAATTTTATAAGATAAATTAACAGAATGAAACATATTAAAGTAGCTGAAATTGAACCTATAGTAATTAAAAGAGTTACTGAAGTAGGGAAGTCAGCAAAGAATGCAGGTACTCCAAATCCTAAAATGGTAAAACCGAATTTTCCTAAAAGCATAAGTATTCCTGAGATACTAAATGCAAAAGGTATTGCTAATAAACCTGTTCCAAGTCCCAATACAGTTGCTAATCCTGCTATTACAATAGGGAAAAATAATATTAACAAACCAACAATCATACAAATTTTTAGAATTATATTGATTAAAGAATTAGATGAGCTATTAGTGCTATTATTAGAGTATTTTTTATTGGAATCATCATTGTAATTAGTATATGTTTCGTTGTTAGCTTCTTTTTCTTCATAAGTATCTTCATATTCTGTATTAGTGGTGGAAACTTGAATATAGTTACTTCTATATTGATTTACTATAGTATAGGGGTCACCAAGCTCCTCTATTATTTCTTCTTCTGTTTTTCCATCAGATTGTGCATTGGAAAAGTGTTCCTTATAATCATATAAAATTTCTTGTAATTCATGAGCAGGAAAATCTATTAAACCTTCTTCAAGAATTTTAAAAAATTCCATTTTATTCATATTCTAAGCCTCCCAACAAAATATTGTTTACTGAGTTTTGAAAGTCTAACCATTCTCTTTCTAGCTCATTTTTTATTTTATATCCAGACTCTGTAAGTCGATAGTATTTTCTAGGTGGTCCTTCTTGAGATTCCTGTAAATATGTTGTGAAGTAGCCCTCGTTAGTTAACCTTCTAAGAATAGGATATATAGTTCCATCAGATATAGAAATATGCTTTGATATTTCGTTTACTAGTTCATAGCCATAGCAATCTTTTTTAGAAAGTACTGATAAGACGCATAGTTCTAAGATTCCTTTCTTTAACTGTATGTTCATTACCAAGCCTCCTATGTTATTTTATAACTATATTATATGATTTGGTATTATATAATACAAGATAGTGAATGATGTTTAATATAAAGTTAAGATTTCTTAATTTTTTATTAAAAAGTGGATGTGTATAACTATTATAAGTTATTAACAGTGAGAAGGCTGATAAATACAGGGGTTTGTTTATAGTGTGGATAAAGTGAATAAAAATGTGGATAACTTATTTTAATTGGGGATTAAGATTAGTATAAGTGTGGACACAATATATATGAATAAGAGATATTTCTACAACAATATAGAGAATATTGCATAAAAAATTATTATCAGTTAGAATTTGTTACATATAGATAGTAATTTTTGTTGATAACTATACACAAAATCCACAAAACTGTGGATTAAATCTGTGGATAATGTGGATAATGAGGTGGAAAAATGAAATATAATAAGAAAATTATAAAAGCAAGCTTTATAAAAAGACCAAATAGATTTAATGCATCTGTATTAATTGATGGGGAAGAAATTGTAGTTCATGTTCCTAATACAGGAAGATGCAGAGAAATATTGATTCCAGGATGTACAGTTTATCTAAGGGAGGAGTTAAATCCAAATAGAAAGACTAGGTATGATTTAATAGCTGCCCTTAAAGGAGATAAGTTAATAAGTATTGATTCACAAATTCCTAATAAGGTGGTAAAAGAAGCATTACAATTAGGAGTTGTGGAAAAGTTGAAAAAATATAATAATATATTAAGTGAGAAAACTTTTGGAGATAGTAGGTTTGATTTTAAATTATCTAATGATGATGGAGAAGAATATTATTTAGAAGTAAAGGGTGTAACTTTAGAAGAAGAAAGAAGATGCAGATTTCCTGATGCACCAACTGATAGGGGAAGAAAACACTTACTTGAGTTAATAGAAGTTAAGAAAAGTGGTAGAGGAGCTGGGGTATTGTTTTTAATACAAATAGAAGATGTAGTATCCTTTACTCCTAATGATGAAACAGATCCTAAGTTTGCAGAAGCTTTAAGATTAGCTAATGAAAATGGTGTGGATATTTTTGCTTATTCTTGCAGGGTTACAGAGGATAGTATAACTTTATTTAAGCCTTTAGATATTATATTGTGATAGAAAATTCTCTATGATATAGTTAATAGTATAATTGTATTTGGGGGTAAGCTATGAAATTTATTTATTGTCCTAAGTGTGGAGCTAAGTTAGAAGAAAAATATAGTTGGGATGAAGGTGGAGTACCCTATTGTGTAAAGGATGATTTGTTATTCTTTGATGTGCCTAAGCCTTGTATTATGGTGGCTGTAATTAAAGATGATGAAGTTTTATTATTAAAGCAAAGTTATATTTATAAGAATTCTAGAGTTCTTATTTCAGGGTATATAGGTATAGATGAAAAGGCAGAGGATACAGTCCATAGAGAAGTTTTTGAGGAAACTGGAATAAAAATTGATAATGTTAGATTCTTAGGGACTGAATATATAGAAGGTAAGGAATTATTGATGCTTACATTTATGGCCTTTTATAAGGATGGTTATATAATCAAATCTGATGAAGTTGAAGCTGTTTCTTGGGAAAAACTAAATAAGTCTTTAGAATTAATGAATGAAGATGTAATAGGAAAAAAAGTTATTAAAAAAGTATTAGATATTTTAAAAAGATAAGATCTTAGTTTAGCTAAGGTCTCTTTTTGGGTAAAGTAACATAAAAGTATTATTTTTATTTATAAAATTAATATATTTTTTATAAAAATATTTAATTAATATCTTATAATATATTTAGGGAAATAACATAATAATTAAAAGGGAGTGTAGGGAATGGAGAAAGAGAGCAAATTCCTTCCTGAAATTAAGGGGACTTTAAGAAATCATGTAGTAGAAGTTCCACCTGAAATCAGAAATTGCGGAGGAATAAAAATATTTGGCAAGAGAATTAAATCGTTATTATTTACTACTGATGTAGCAATTATAAGAAATACCAATGCAGATGCTATTATTGCAGTTTATCCATTTACCCCGCAACCTCTTATTACTGAAGCGCTAATAATGGCAGCCGATGTACCTGTATTTTGTGGAGTAGGAGGGGGAATAACTCAAGGGAAAAGAGTTGTAAATCTTGCTATGGATGCAGAGTTTAAAGGTGCAATGGGTGTAGTTGTAAATTCTCCTACATCAAATGAAGTGGTCAGGAAAGTAAGAGCAACTATAGATATACCTGTAGTTGTTACAATAGTATCAGAATATGAAAATATAGCTGAAAGAATTGAATCAGGAGCTACAATTTTAAATGTATCAGGAGGAAAGAATACTCCTAAGATAGTAAGAAAGATAAAAGAGCAGTTTCCAGAATTCCCTGTTATAGCTACAGGTGGTCCAACAAGGGAAAGTATTAAAGAGACAATATTAGCAGGAGCAAATGCTATAACATATACGCCACCAACTACAGCAGAGATAATGAGTGAATTGATGGATAAGTATAGAGAATTTTAGAAGAATGTGATAAAAAATATTGAATTAAGTGAAAAATATGGTATCATAAATTTAAACCTTGAGTAAAATAATATAGTAAGAATATGCCTAGGGTAGAGGTGCCAAAGCAAATAGTAGTTAATCAGAGTCGGCAGATGAAGAAGATTAATGAAAGGTGTTAGGCCGAAGAGATAGCATTTGCAGATGCTTTTTCTGGTTATATATAGAATATATATATAACTGTCACAAAGTGTGATGAGCTACAAGGTACATTGTCATAATGTATTTTAACAAGTTTAGATTTGTTTAGTAGTAGTCACAGAAGATTCTGTGACATTTTTTTTACTCTAAAAGGTTAATTTTAAAATTGGGGGCTTTATGTATGAAATTATTTGGAAGCATGGAAGTAAAGGATGAGGAGTTAATAATTGGGGGCATTAGGGCAAGTGATTTAGTAAAAGAATATGGAACGCCTTTATATGTAATGGACGAAAAGTTACTTAGAGATACCTGTAATGAGTATTATAAAAACTTTAAATGTGATGAAGATGGAAATAGAGTCGCTTTTGCAGGAAAAGCATTTTTAACAGTAGAAATGGCAAAGCTAATAAAAGAAGAGGGCTTATGTCTTGATGTAGTTTCTGGAGGGGAATTATATACTGCATATAAAGCAGGGATTCCTATGGAAAGAATATATTTTCATGGAAACAATAAGACCTTAGATGAGATAGAATTAGGTGTAAAATTAGGTGTAGGTAGATTTATTGTAGATAATTTATATGAGATGGAATATCTTGATAAGTTTGCTAAGGAGTATGGAAAGGTACAGGATATATATTTAAGAATTACTCCAGGTATAGAAGCTCATACCCATGATTATATAAAAACAGGTCAAATAGACTCTAAGTTTGGTTTTGCGCCAGTGGGAGATATTATAATGTCTGCTATTAAGAAAGCCATATCTCTAGGGAATATAAATTTATCAGGGCTTCATTGCCATATTGGTTCTCAAATATTTGAATTAGAACCTTTTGAAGATGCAGCAGAAGTAATGCTTAATTTAATAAAAAAGATAAAAAATGAAACTGGATATATTATAAATGAGTTAGATTTAGGTGGGGGATTTGGTATATACTATACAGAAGCAGATTCACCTAAAGCAACAAAAGAATATTGTAAAGCTATTTTAAATAAGGTTGATTATGTATGTAAAAATCTAAATATTAAGAAACCAATTTTGACTATAGAGCCAGGCCGTTCAATAGTTGGAAATGCAGGCCTGACTTTATACAAAGTTGGGGCAATTAAGGATATACCTAATGTAAGAAAGTATGTTTCAGTAGATGGAGGTATGGTTGATAATATTAGACCAGCTCTTTATGATGCTAAGTATGAATGTGGCATAGCCAATAAAATGAATGAAGATTGTATTGAAAAGGTAACTATAGCTGGAAAGTGTTGTGAATCAGGAGATATATTAATTAAGGATACAATGCTACCAGTTTGTGAAACTGGAGATATTCTTGCAATCATGTCAACAGGAGCTTATGGATATTCAATGTCTAATAATTATAATAAGATTCCAAAAGCTGCAGTAATAATGACAATGGAAGGTAATTCAAGAGTAGTAGCTAAGAGAGAAAGCTATGAAGACTTAATAAAAAATGAAATAAATTAGCTAATTATTAAAAGGTTATATTAAGTTTTATATAGCCTTTTTTTTATGTCGAAATATTGGGTATAATAACAATAATAAAATATTTATTTTTTATTAAATATATTGTAAAGAGGTTATAAAAAACATTCAATATGTTATACTTAAAATATGAATTTTGGGAAAGGAAGGATAAGATATAGACAGATGAAAGAAGTGTTTATAGTAGATAGAATAGAGGGTGACTATTTTGTAATAGAAACACCAGAAGAAGATATAATAAATGTAGAGAAGTATTTAGTAGAAAGTGGAGCTAAAGAGGGAGATTGTTTGGTAAAGAAAGATGGCCACTTCCGTATAGATATAGAAGAAACTAAAAAAAGAAAAGAAGAAATTTCAAACTTAATGAAGGGAATGTGGGCTGATTAATGAGTGATCAAAAGAGTAATTTTATAAAAGATTGGGTGTTACCAATTTTACTAGCATTTGTAATTGCTTTATTAATTAAGCAATTTTTAATATTTAAAGTTGAAATACCATCAGGTTCAATGATTCCTACTTTGAATGTTGATGATCAGTTATTTGTTAGTAGGATATACAACCTTGATAACATAAAACGTGGAGATATACTTGTGTTTAGGTCAGAAGAATTAGATGATATGTTAATTAAAAGAGTAATTGGTCTTCCAGGGGATAAAATTGATATAGAGGATGGAGTAGTATCAGTAAATGGTGAAGTTTTACAAGAGGATTATGTAGTAAATAATGATCATTTTTATGGGAAATTTGAGGTGCCAGAAGGGAAGTACTTCTTCTTAGGAGATAATAGGCCAATATCTCATGATTCTAGAAAGTGGATAAATCCATATATTGATGGAAAATATATAGAAGCTAAGGCACAAATAAAAGTATATCCATTTAAGGATTTTGGTAGTATAAAGTAATTTTACGAAAGAGGTGAATATAGGTATGGAAAAGGAACCTAAAAAGAATAAGTCGTCTTTTTGGACGTATTTTATATTAATTGGAGCAATATTATTCATGGTTAGCTATGGAAGAAATATGTATAAGAATCAAGAGATTTCATACAATGATTTCTTAGCACTAATGCAAAAAAAGCAAATAACTAAAATAGTTATTTCTAAAGAGAATTTAATAATAACTCCAAGTGAAGATTCAGAATATAAAGGTAAAACATTATATACAGTAAATCTTAATGATGAAGAATTAATAAAGGAATTGAAGGAGTCAGATGATATAGAATTCTATGGAACAAATCCAAAGGAATCTGTTTTATTAGAGAGTTTAATTTCTATGGCAATTCCACTGTTACTTTTATTCTTTATGTGGAAAATGGTTTTTAATAGAATGGGTAAAATGGGTGGAGGAATGGGCTCCATAGGCAAAAACAATGCTAAGGTATATGTTGAAAATGAAATTGGTGTGACATTTAAAGATGTTGCAGGACAAGAAGAGGCCAAAGAATCATTAGAAGAGGTAATTGATTTTTTAAATTGTCCAGCTAAATATACTGAAATAGGTGCAAAACTTCCAAAGGGAGCATTATTAGTAGGACCTCCAGGTACAGGAAAGACACTTATTGCTAAAGCTGTAGCAGGTGAAGCAAAGGTACCGTTTTTCTCGTTATCAGGTTCAAGTTTTGTAGAAATGTTTGTTGGTGTTGGTGCATCAAGAGTAAGAGAGTTATTTAAGGATGCAGAAGCGAAAGCACCATGTATAATATTCATAGATGAAATTGATGCTATAGGTAAGAGTAGAGATAATCAGCTACAAAGTAATGATGAAAGAGAGCAAACTCTAAATCAATTACTTTCTGAAATGGATGGCTTTGATTCTTCTAAAGGTATTGTAATACTGGCAGCTACAAATAGACCAGAAATTTTAGATAAGGCATTATTAAGACCAGGAAGATTTGATAGAAGAATAATTGTAGACAGACCTGATTTTAAAGGTAGAGAAGCTATTCTTAGAGTACATGCTAAAAATGTATGCTTAGATGCAGAAGTTGATTTAAAAGAAATAGCTAAAGGAACTCCAGGTGCAGTTGGGGCAGATTTAGCAAATATTATAAATGAAGCTGCTTTAAGAGCTGTAAAACATGGAAGAAAAGCAGTTTTACAAGAGGACTTAAGGGATGCTGTGGAAGTTATAATAGCTGGTAAAGAAAAGAAGGATAGAATACTTTCAGATAAGGAAAAGAAAGCTGTTGCATTCCATGAAGTAGGACACGCACTTGTTGCTGCCTTATTAGAAGGGACAGATCCAGTACATAAGATTACTATTGTGCCTAGAACTATGGGAGCTTTAGGGTACACTATGCAACTTCCTGAAGAGGAAAAATACTTAATTTCAAAAGAAGAGCTTATGAATCAAATTATGGTTATGCTTGGTGGTAGATCTGCTGAAGAAGAAGTATTTGGGTTAATATCTACAGGCGCATCTAATGATATTGAAAGAGCAACTCAAACTGCAAGAAGTATGGTTACTATGTATGGTATGAGTGAAAGATTTGATATGATGGGCCTTGAATCAATGCAAAATAGATACTTAGATGGTAGAGCCGTAAGAAATTGTAGTGAAGAAACTTCTACTATAATAGATGAAGAGATACTAAAAGTAATAAAAGATGCTCATAATAAAGCTAGAGCGCTATTAAGAGACAATAGGGATTTATTGGATAAGATATCTGAGATATTATTAGAGAAGGAAACTCTATTTGGGGATGAATTCATGGCAATAGTATGTGAAAAGTATCCAGAGCTAAAAAAAGAAGAAGCTAAAGAAAAGGTTGAAGAGGTAAATACTGAAACTGTTGTTGGAGTTGATGATATTACTGAAGCAGAAGATAAAACAAATAATGAATAATAATATATAGTAAAAAATCACAGTTGCCTAGAATAGACTTCTGTGATTTTTTAGCCTAGTTATTTTGGAGGTGTTTTTTTGAATAAAGATTTAGAGTTTATAATGGAAGAAGGAAAACTAGAGGAGACACTTAAGATTTTAAATAATGAAATTTTAAATTATCTATCTAAAAGAAAAAGTATAACAGATTATATAGTTGATTACAGAAAAAAAGTAATTGAAGAATATAGAGATGATGAAGATAAGGTAATTGAATACTTTGACCATGAAAATTATGTTAAGGAAGAAGCGTTTAAGACTATAGATAAGAGATTGAAGGAATTTACTATATTAAAGGATTCTCCTTACTTTGGTAAGATAACTTTCACAGAAGAGGATGAGGGAGCTGAGGAATTCTATATTGGTAGATTTGGGTTAACACCAGAAGATAGTTATGACCCTGTTATAGTAGATTGGAGAGCACCAGTTGCATCACTATTTTATAAAGGTACATTAGGAGAAACTACTTATGATTGTCCTAATGGAGCTATAAATGCAAATCTTTTAGGAAGAAGACAATTAATAGTTAAAAAAGGCGAGCTTAAAGGTTTATTTGATTCAGCTATAGATGTAAAAGATGATATACTTCAAATGGTTTTAACATCTAATTCAAGTGAAAAATTAAAAGATATAGTAATGACAATTCAAGAAGAGCAGGATGAAATAATAAGAGCTCCAAAGGATAAGGTTGTTGTTGTAAATGGAGTAGCGGGTTCAGGTAAAACAACTATAGCTCTTCATAGAGTTTCATATTTACTTTATAACTTTAGAAAACAATTTGGAGATAAGGTATTAATACTTGGACCTAATGATATATTTATGGATTATATTGGTCAAGTTCTTCCTACCTTAGGTGAAAGTGGAGTTACTCAAATGACATTCCAAAACTTTGCTATATCAGAAATAGGTTTAGAAGAACCAGTAAAAGGTTTCTCTGAATATATAGAAGAAGCAATGAGTGGAAATGAAGAAGCTCTTAAAGAATATAAGTATAAAAGCTCTAAGAAATTTACAGAACTATTAGATGATACTTTAGAAAAGATGAATGAGGAGTATTTTAAAATACAACCTGTAAGATTCTTTGATGAAGAGATTGTTTCTGTAGATGAAATTAAAGAATTATTTACTAAATATTATGGATATATGCCTCTATTTAGAAGAAGTGAAAAGATTAAGAGAATACTTACTTCTAAGATTAAGGATAAGAGAGATGAATTAGTAAGAGAATTAGAAGCTAAGATTAAAGAAGAAATATCACAGCTATCTCCAGATGAACTGGAAATTGAAAAGAACAATCTTTTATTTAAGAGAAGAATAAGAATAAGGGAAATTGTTAGAGGTGTGATGAATTCTAGAGATGAGCTAGAATCTTGGATTAATCACGAAGATACAGTAAACCTATATAAAAGAATAACTAATACTGAAGCTCTTGGATATATGGATTTAGCAGGGATATTATATTTAATGGTTATGCTTGAGGGCAAGAAGTGTAAGAAAGAATATAAGCATGTAGTAATTGATGAAGCACAAGATTATAATACAACGCAATTTAAGCTTATAAAGGAGCTTACAGGATGTAAGAGCTACACTATAGTTGGAGATAGTAATCAAAGGCTAATTACAATGTTAGAAGAGCCAGCTATGTTAAATCTAGAAGAAGTATTTGGAGATGCTGTTAAGGAATTTAGTTTGTTAAAGAGCTATAGATCAACTCAACAAATAATGGAATATGCAAGTCAATTCTTAAATGAAGATAAGGTTATACCTTTAGTTAGAGAGGGAGAACCTGTTATAGAGGAAGAAACTACATCAAAGGAAGATTTAATTGAAACCATTGTATCTATAATAGAAGATTATCAAGAAGATGGATTAGAGAGCATAGCAGTTATAACTAAAAATAAAGAAAATATGCCAGAAATATCAGGTCTGTTAAAAGAAAGAATTAAGATAATGAGCTTTGATAGAGATGATTTAATTTATAATGGAGGAAATGTATTAATTCCTGCATATTATGCAAAAGGTCTAGAATTTGATGGAGTAATAATTCTAGAAGAGGGAGAAGAAACTCCAAGTTTAGTTAAATATATTATGTGCACAAGAGCACTTCATAGATTATCCATAATAAAAAAGCAGTCGTAAGACTGCTTTTTTTACTGTCTATGAGTGCAGTGGCAGAAGAAGAAAAATAAATATCCACCTCGCCTCTTTTATTTTGTATACTTTTCTATTTTTTTTAAGGTATCTTTATATATATCATCAACTACAGAAAAATCCATGGCCTTAATATAATAACTTTCAAGCTCATCATGGAAGCTTTTAGCTTTTTTAATACATTGCAAAGCCTTAGTTATAAGAGTATCAAATAAAATTTTATCATTTTCAACTTCTGATTTTCTAGAAGATAGAGCTTGAGATGAACATAAGTCCTTCATGTCATATACATTGCAATCATAGGAAAGTCTGCTTATTTCATTTGTTGTAAATATTCCAGTTGATATTTCTGGAATTATAATATTCTCTAATCTTTCTGGAATTAGAGGATCGTGTAAATATTCAACGAAGTAGCCTAGCTTTTGAGCTTCAGATCCTATATATCTTAATATATCAGTTTTGCCAAAGCCAGGACCGCCTTTTAAAGTATATAATTTATCAATATTAGAGGATAATGCCTTATTGTAAGTGACTATTCCATTAGGTGTAAAAGCCGTACCAAATAAATGTCTCTCGCCACCAAAGCCTGATTTTGAGGAGGTTAATATTTCACCTTTTATTTTATCCATAAAAGTATTTACCTTATAAGAGTTTAAGGATTCATAATTCAAAGTGCTCCAATCTTCATGAACACTTTTTGCTGCTCCTAAAAATCTGTATGCTCGCTTGAAGGTTTTTCCTATTTCTTTGTTAATACTAATTAGTTCTTTTTTGTTCTTGCTAAGTACATCCATATTAAGAGCTATTCCTAAGTTTACTATCTCATCTACAGCCCCTGGAGTAATAGGATCTACAACGTGAGGTGAAGTTCCATCCAGTATAGCTACGTTAAGTTCCTTGATTACTAAACCATCTAAAGAGTTATTATCTGAAGAACAGTGATGGTATTCAAGGGAATAGCCAAGATCTAAAAAGTAAGCTCCTATCTTTTTCATGAATGAAGATTTACCTGTACCAGGCCCACCTTTAAGGCAGATTATTTTGTTAGCATCTTCTTGTGTCAAGATATACCTATAGAAAGAATAAAAACCTTTGGAGGTGTTGCCACCTGGAAATAAATCTCTTTGTTTAGAATAATTCATACTTTACTCCTATACTCAAATTATATTTTCAAATCAATATAATATATGATTTATATGAGTAAAGTGATAAAAGTTTTATAAAAAACAAGATGTGCATAAAGTTGCTTCAAAAATAAGGAATAGTGGTATAAATATAAGTTTTTTGCATAATATTAAGGGGAAACTTTTAATGGTATGGAAAAATATTAAAAAAATATGCAAAAGGTGTTGCATAAATATAAGAGTGTGGTGTATAATTATACCATAGTAAATGAAAGATAAGTTTTAGAAATAAAGGGGGACAACATAAAATGAAAAAAGGATTATTAAAGAAGCTATTTGCTACAATACTTGTTGGGGCTATGGCAATTTCAATGGTTGCATGTGGGGGAGAAGATGCAGATGAGAAAGATGCATTAACAAAAATAAAAGAAAAAGGTGAACTAACAGTCGGTATGAGTGTAGACTATGCTCCATATGAATTTTTTGTTATGGAAAATGGTAAGAAAAAGATGGTTGGAATGGATTTAGAGATTCTAAAAGAAGTAGCTAAAGATATTGGAGTTGACTTTAAAGTTGAAGAAATGGAGTTTAAGGGTATATGTACAGCAGTTAATGCTGGACAAGTTGATATAGGATTATCTGGGTTATCACCGGATGAAAAGAGAAAAGAAATAGTAGATTTTTCAGATATTTATTTTGAGGCGGAGCAAGGAATATTAATAAATAAAAAAGATGCTTCTAAAATTAAAAAACTAGGAGATCTTAAAGGACTAAAAGTAGGGGCTCAACTTGGTTCTATTCAAGCAGATATTGCAAACACAATTCCAGATGCAAAAACTAAATTTCTAGAAGAAGTTCCAGTATTAATTCAAGATTTACTTGCAGGAAATTTAGATGCAGTTATAGTTGAATTACCTGTTGCAGATGTTCAAAGTGTAATTCATCCAGAACTTGCAAGAGCAGAAGAAAAAGTTCAAGACGAAGCAGGCGGCGGGTCCGCAATTGCCGTTCCAAAGGATCAAAAAGCTTTATTAGATGAAATAAATAAGACAATCAAGAGATTAATTGACGAAGGAAAGATAGATACATTCTATAAGGATGCAGTTAAACTATCTAAGAGTGAAGTTGTTGGAGAGTAATTAATGATAGAGTCTCTTAATGTTTTAAGAGGCTCTTACTATATTTTTAAGGAGAGTAAGTATGAAAGGTTTAAGCTTTAATTTTTTAAGTGAATATTTTCCACTGTTTATTGAAGGATTATTATGGACATTATTAATAGCTTTATTAGCCGTGATATTTGGTGTTATACTAGGAAGTATTCTATGTTTTATGAAGAAATCAAAATTTATAATATTAAGAGCAATTGCAAATATATACATCGAGATAGTTAGAGGTACACCAGTACTTTTACAAGTATATATTGTTTACTTTGGATTAACAGCTTTTGGAATAAAGCTAGGTGCATTTACATCAGCAATTATTGCATTATCAGTTAATTCTGCAGCCTACGTAGCAGAAATAATTAGAAGTGGTATTGAGGCTGTAGATAGTGGCCAGATGGAGGCAGCTAGAAGTTTAGGGATGACTAGTAAAATGGCAATGTTTAATATTATATTACCGCAAGCAATAAAGAATATATTACCAGCGATAGGTAATGAGTTTGTTGCAGTAATAAAAGAGTCATCTATGGCTTCTGTAATTGGTGTTGCGGAAATAATGTATGCGTCTAAAATAGTTACTGGAGCTACATATAGAAGTATGGAACCACTAATGATCGCGGCTATATTTTATTTCATACTTACATTTACTTTAGGAAGACTTATGGGATATCTTGAAAGGAGGTTGAAGGCTAGTGATTCACGTTAACAATTTACACAAAAGCTTTGGAAAAAATGATGTTTTAAAGGGAATTAATGAGCACATAAATAAGGGGGAAGTGGTAGTTGTTATTGGACCATCTGGTTCAGGAAAATCAACTTTTTTAAGATGCCTTAACCTTTTAGAAGTACCTACTGAAGGTGAAATAATATTTGAAGGTAATGATATTACAGATAAAAAGAATGATATTAATAAGTTAAGACAAAAGATGGGTATGGTATTCCAACAATTTAATCTTTTCCCACATAAAACAGTGTTAGAGAATATAACAATTTCTCCTATTAAGGTTAAAGGAATAAATAAAGAGGAAGCTAATAAAAAAGCTATGGAGCTTTTGAAGATGGTAGGCCTTGTTGATAAAGCTGAAGCGTATCCATCATCCCTATCTGGAGGACAAAAGCAAAGAATAGCTATAGCTAGAGCGCTTGCAATGGAACCTGATGTTATGCTTTTTGATGAGCCAACATCTGCATTAGATCCTGAAATGGTAGGAGAAGTTTTAGGAGTAATGAAGGACTTAGCCAAGGGCGGAATGACAATGGTTATAGTTACTCATGAAATGGGATTTGCTAAAGAAGTTGGAGATAGAGTTTTATTCATGGATGGGGGAGTAATTGTAGAACAAGGAACTCCTGAGGAAATATTCAACAATCCTAAAAATCCAAGAACAATAGATTTCTTATCAAAGGTACTTTGATAGGTACAAGGTAAAAAGTAGATAAAAGGAAGTTGCTCAGCAACTTCCTTTTATCTACCTACTTATCTTTATACATAATCATTGTCTATTGTTATTATACAATTATATTCCGGATGTATAGATTTAATTGCTGCTATTATATCTTCTTTTAACTCATCAACACTCATAATCTTTTTAAGATTTTCTGGATTAACTACAATATCAAAAATTAAGTTCTTCTTTTTACCTTCCCCAACAACTCTAAAATCATGCATAGATTTTATTAAAGGATTATATTTTATTATTTTATTAATCTCATCATAAGCTAGCTTAACTTCATCAGTAAATACACAGATAGGATCCATATGAATAACTAGATATATATTCAATTTGCTAGAAATTTCTCTTTCAGCTGTATCAATTATTTCATGAATTTTCATAACCGATATATCAGATGGTATTTCTGCATGGATAGATGCCATACATCTTCCAGGTCCATAGTTATGAACAATTAAGTCATGAACTCCTGTAATGTGTTCATATGATAGAACCATTTCTTTAATACTGTTAACTAATTCTGGATCAGGGGCTTCTCCTAAAATAGGATTTATAGTTTCTTTAATAAGGGTATAACCAGAATATACTATAAATACTGCTACAATAAGACCAAAGTATCCATCTATAGGGAAAGATGTAAACTTAGATGCTAAAAATGAAATTGTAACACAAGAAGAAGTAAAAACATCTCCTAATGCATCTACAGAAGCAGCTTTCAATGCAGAAGAATTAATAGTATTACCTATAAACTTGTTAAATCTTGATAACCAAAGTTTAAATAAAATTGATACTAATAATAGTATAAATGGTATAAATTCAAATGTTATACTAACAGGGTTAAGTATACGCTCAAAAGATGACTTAATAAACTGTATACCTACTAGCATTACCATGAATGCTACTATTAAAGCTGATATATATTCCATTCTACCATGTCCAAATGGATGTTCAGCATCAGCAGGCTTATCAGCCATTTTAAAACCAATAATTGTAACGATAGAAGAAGCGGCGTCAGATAAGTTATTAAATGCATCTGCCATAATAGCAATACTTGAAGCTACTACACCTACTGTAAGTTTGATAGCGAATAAAATTAAATTAATTATTATTCCTACTACACCACCAAGTACTCCATAGGTACTTCTTACCTTTTCACTTTTTATGTCTTCACTATTTTTAATAAACTTCTTTACTAAAAAGTTTGATATCAATAACATCAACTCCTATCATTATATATAAACATATATTATTCTATATCACTTAAATATAATAATCAATTATATCACTAAAAATGCAGAAAATCTGTACTTAATTTTGGATGAATATGGTATAATCAATTATGTAAATTAGTGGTAAGTGAGGTGGGAAATATCATGAAGCAGGCTATTACAGAAGTAAACGGAATAAGCATAACTAAAAACTTAATTGGAATAAACTATACAAAAGGAATATTTATAAAACCTAAATATATAGTTGTTCATGATATATCAGATAATAGATTTACTACTATGAGGGAGTATAGAAATTATATTGCTAGAGAGAAGGATGCAAAAGAATCTATACATTATTTAGTAGGACCAAGGAATGTAATAAAGTTGTTAGAGGACGATTGGAGAGGGTGGCATGTAGGGGACAAGCCATCAAAGGAAGTAACTAATTCTAATAGTATTTCTGTTGCTATGTTTATTAGAGATAGTAAGGATATAAGTAGAACTTTAAAAAATGTTATAGTATTAGTTAATAAACTTAGGGAGATTTACGGTATAGGAATTAATAACGTAAAAAGACATTATGATGTTACTGGTAAGATTTGTCCTGAATTATTAGTGAATGAGAAGGCTTGGAATAGATTTAAACTTGCTTTAAAGGGGATAGAAAGTGAATTAACTCCTATAGCAAAGGGAAAAATTATAGGAGTGCTTTCATCGCTAAATTTAAGAAAAGAGCCTAATGATGAATCAGAGGTAATAGGTAGAATTGCTTCAAAAGATAGTTTTAATATATACGAAAAACGGGGAGAATGGGTAAAGACTACCTATGAAACTGAAGATAAAATAATAGTAGGTTATTTAAATAAAGAATATATAGAAATAGAAGATTTAGATATTGAAGAGGAAGAAGCTTTAGGGGATATAAGTGAAGAAGAGGCATTAAAAGAAATAAGTAAGTTTTATAAACAACCTAAAAAGATATACAATGCCTTAGAAGAACTAGAAAAATTGAGTAAAAGTAAAGATAGTATAATAGAAGTTCCTAAGGTAGAGAATAGTACTATAATTGAAAAAAGAAAAGTAACTGTTCCTACAATAAAAAGAGATATAAACAGGGAAGGAACTGTTGTAAATATAGATACTAATTTAGCTGTAAGAAGAGGTGCAGGAGAAGAAAACTATGTAGTAGGTTACTTATTAGCTGCACAAAGAGTTAATGTTATGCAGGAAATTGGAGATTGGTATAAGATAGTGTACCAAAGTACAATAGGAAAAAGAATAGGGTTTGTTGAAAAATACTTTATAAAGCTTGGGTAGCTTTGTTAAAATATAATAACTATAAGATAAAATTAAGGAGCATAAACATGAAAAAAGAATTAGCAAAAGAATTGATCGAATTTATAAATGAAAGTCCAACTGCGTATCATGGAGCACATACTGTAAAGAGTATGCTAGATAAAGTTGGCTATAAGGAAGTAAAGGAAAATGAAAAGTGGAATTTAACTAGTGGTGGTAAGTATTATTTTATGAAGAATGGTTCTGCAATAATAGCCTTTCAAATAGGAAGTGAAGAAATTGAAAATGGTGGATTTAAGTTAATAGGAGCACATACTGATTCACCTACATTTAAAATAAAGCCTAATGCAGAAATGAAGGTGGAAAATAAGTATGTAAAACTAAATACTGAAGTTTATGGTGGCCCAATTTTAAGTACTTGGTTTGATAGACCACTTTCATTAGCAGGGAGGGTTGCGATAAAGGGAGAAAATCCTTTAAAGCCTTCAATAAAGCTAATAGATTTAAAAAAGCCACTATTAATAATACCAAACTTAGCTATTCATATGAATAGAAATGTTAATGAAGGATATGCAATTAATAGACAAAAAGATACATTACCACTATTAGGTTTTATAAATGAAAAGTTTGAAAAAGAGGGCTATCTTTTAAAGTTAATAAGTGATGAATTAGGAGTAAAAATAGAAGAAATTTTAGATTTTGATTTATTCTTATATGAATGTGAAAAGGGGTGTTTATTAGGTTTAGAAGAGGAGTTAATTTCTGCAGGAAGACTTGATGATTTATGGATGGTTTATGCTGGAGTTAAAGCTCTTATAGACAGTAATGATTCTAAAGCTACAAAGGTTATGGTATGTATAGATAATGAAGAGATTGGAAGTTTAACAGCTCAAGGTGCAAACTCAACTCTATTACAAACAGTTTTAGAAAGAATTACACTAGCTTTAGGAAAAGACAGAGAAGAGTTTATGAGAGCTTTATCGAATTCAGTTATGATATCAGCAGATTTAGCTCATGCTGTTCACCCAAATCAGGTGGAAAAACATGATCCAGTTAATAAACCAGTACTAGGTGGAGGACCTGTAATTAAAATGGCAGCATCAGGTAGCTATTCAACTGATAGTTATGCATCTGCTATTTTTAAGGGAGTTTGTGCAAATGCAAATGTTCCATGTCAAGTGTTTGTTAGTAGATCAGATGTAAGAGGTGGTACTACAATAGGACCAATAACAGCAGCTAATTTATGTATTCCAGTTGTTGATATGGGAGCACCTTTATTATCAATGCATTCTGTAAGAGAGTTAGCAAGTGTGCTAGATAATGAATACACAGTAAAAGCATTCACTGAATTTTATAATATATAATAAAAAACTCGCTTTGCGAGTTTTTTTATTACTTAAGATTGGGGAGAGAGTATGAATATAGGAATAATAGGTTATGGTGGAGTTGGGAAAGCATTAGTTAGATTAATAAAAAAGAAAAAATATGATTTTAATATAAAATTTATAATAAAGAGTGATGGTGGAATTGTCTGCAAAAGTGGAATAGATATAGACAGCATACTTATAAATGAGGATAACCTGCAGAGGCATGAACTTTGGTCGAAGGGGTTAAGCTTAGAGAATGTTATAGATAATGATATTGATTACTTAATTGAGCTTACTCCCACTAATAAAGATACTGGAGAGCCTGCATTATCATTTATAAAGTTAGCATTAAAAAATGGTATAAGTGTAGTTACTGGAAATAAAGGACCTGTATTAATAGATTATAAAGGTTTGAAAAGGTTAGCTGAAGAAAATAATGCTAAGTTAGGAATAGGATGCACAGTGGGAGCTGCACTTCCTACTATAGAAGGTGGTGCAGTTGGCTGTGCAGGAGCAGATATATTATGCATTGAAGGAATATTAAATGGAACAAGTAACTTTATTCTAAGTGAGATGTCAGAAAAGGCAGTTAGCTATGAGGAAGCTTTACATAAAGCACAAAGCATAGGTATAGCTGAAACTAATCCTTATATGGATGTGGAAGGGTATGATACTGCTATAAAAATGATTATTCTTACCAACTATTTTTTTGATTCACAAATAACATTAAAGGATGTAGATATAGTTGGTATAAGCAATATATCCAAAGAAGTTATTAATAGGGTAAAAGATAGTGGAGGAAAGATTAAACTTCTGGGAAAAACATATAGAGAAAATAATGAAATAAAAATAAAAGTTTCACCAGAAATATTAAATGTTGAACATAGTTTATATAGTGTAGATAGGAAAAACAAGGGGATTTTATTTAATACTGATGTTCTTGGAAATATAACAATTATAGGGGGAGCTTCAGGTGTAGAAAATGCAGCAGCATCAATTGTTAGAGATATAACAAATTTAAAGTAAAAAAAGAAAAATTCATTGTAAATATTTCCACAATAGTATAAAATATTAAGCATAGGGTGTTTATGTTAAATTAAGGCGTTGAGGTGGTATTTATGGAGAGAATGTTAAGTAAACTTGAATTTATGCTTATGGGGTTAAGACAATTAACTTTAAGTGCTGTATATGCTTGGTTTCCTGAATTAAAAAAGGAAGATATATTAGAGGCATTACAACAATCACCAAAGTTTAAGGTGGAAGGAAATATAGTAACTTTAAAAAGTGAAACAGAGCTTTATGAAGAAGAGCTTCAAAAAGATATATTAAAAGATCTTATGGGAGAAGCAGATGGAGATGACGATTTATTAGGATATGATGATGACCTAGACTTAATCGCAGAAGAAGATAATAGTGGCTTTTGCTCATCTAATATTAAACTAGATGATGAAGTGATATTAGTTAATTCTAATGAAAATAACTTAGAAGATATAGTTGAAGATCCTATAGTAGACAGTCAATGGGTAGAAGCAAAAGAAGCTACAGAAGAAATCCCAGAGGTAGAAGTTGTACAACCTGTTCAAGGAGATATTGCTTCTTTAGAAGAAAATACAGCTAATGAAGATTATTTTAATTACTATTACAATAGTGATAATGAAGAAGTAAAAGAGGAAAAGAATAAAATAGAAGAAAAGGTTGTTGAGAACGTGGTTGAGAATGTGATTGAGAAGGTTGTTCAAGTTACAGATTTAACTAAGGTAAAGGGATCAGATATATGTTATGAAGATTTAGTGAGAATAATAGATGAGTATAATGATGCTGTAGAAAGTAAATTAAACTATGCAATAGAAAATAAGTTTGAAGTTAGAGTAAAAGCTATTAAGAGCTTCTATGAAAATAAATATAATGTAAGAATTAAAGAAGAAGGTATATTAGGAACTACTGCTTGTATATTCTCTTTAATACATAAGAAAAAGGGTATGGAAGTAGCATATTTGGTTGTATGTGAAAAACTAAATGAATTAATTCTTAATTATATGTTAGACCATTATGATGATGAAGTTGTTTACTTCTGTCCTGTAGAAGGTTCAGAAGTAGAGTTTGAAGTTGGTTTAAATGAATTCTACTTAAAAGATACAGACGTTATCTTTGACAAGTTCTTAGAACACTATGTAGTAGTTGAAGAATGTGATGTAAAGATTAAGAACCTAGAAGTTATTGTAGGAAGTAATTAGTTAGGTTATAATAAGAAATAAGAATAATTATGAAACTCAAGCAAATGACGCTTGGGTTTCTCTATTTTGGTGGTTAATATGGATAAAAAAGAGATAAGAAGAAAAGTAATTTCAAAAAGAGATTTGTTAAAGAATAAAATTGAACTAGATGAAGTAATTGAGAAGAAGTTAAAAGACAATAAAATTTATAAGAATAGTAAAAATATTTTCATATATTTAGGTTTTGGAAGTGAGATAAATACTATTAAATATGTAGAAGACTTTCTTCAAGAAGGAAAGAAAATAATTGTTCCATATACAGATATGAAAAATAAAGTAATGTATGGGATAGAGATAAATACTTTAGATGGATTAAAGAAAAATAAGTTTGGAATATTAGAGCCCACAGATGGTTCTGAAATATTTAATAAAGAGGATATCGATTTAATAATAATGCCAGGAGTAGCTTTTGATAGAAGTGGAAATAGAGTTGGCTATGGAGGGGGATATTATGACAAGTTTTTAAGTGAAATTAACAGTGATATTCCAACTATAGCATTAGCTTATGATATTCAAATATTAGAAGAAGTACCTTCAGAAAAGCATGATATAAAAGTCCATATGGTAATTACAGAAAAAGAAACCATAAAATGCTTGAAAAGTAAATAAGATAGTGTATAATTAGATTAATCGTATAATCTTTTATTAAGAATGGTGGAGGGACTGGCCCTATGAAGCCTAGCAACAACTAATATTCATTTATTAGAACTGTGCTAAATCCTGCAGGAGTTTCCTGAGAAATGAGAGGTTAAGTTATGACGAAGTTAATATAAATTATGTCGTTATTGCTATTTATCTCTTTGATAGATAGCTTTATTTTTATATAAAATTATTAGGAGGGGCTATTATGAAAATTGAAACTAAGTGTTTACATGAAGGCTATAAGCCTAAAAATGGAGAGCCAAGGGCTTTGCCCATATATCAAAGCACAACATACACCTATGACTCTACAGATCAAGTAGGACAATTATTTGATTTGACTGCAGAGGGACATATGTATTCAAGAATATCTAATCCTACTGTTGGGGCAGTTGAGGAAAAGATAGCATCATTAGAAGGGGGAATAGGTGCCCTATGTACTACATCTGGTCAAGCTGCATCTATGATAAGTATATTAAATATACTTAGTGCAGGTGACCATATTGTAAGCGCAGCTACTATATATGGGGGAACAATAAATCTTTTGGCAGTTACTCTTAAGAAATTTGGTATAGAATGTACTTTTGTCGATCCAGATGCATCAGAAGAGGAAATCCAAAAATCATTTAGAGATAATACTAAAGTTGTATTTGGAGAGACTATTGCAAATCCAGCTATTTCAATATTAGATATAGAAAAGTTTGCAAATATTGCTCATAAAAATAACGTACCATTAATTATAGATAATACATTTGCAACACCTATTTTGTGTAGACCAATAGAATATGGTGCAGATATAGTTATTCATTCAACAACAAAATACATGGATGGACATGCAGTTCAAGTTGGTGGAGTTATTGTAGATAGCGGCAATTTTGATTGGACAAACGGTAAGTTCCCAGAGTTTACTGAACCAGATGAATCTTATCATGGTGTTGTATATACTGAAATTTTTGGAAAAGCAGCTTATATAACAAAAGCAAGAGTTCAACTTATGAGAGATTTAGGCTGCTATCCATCTGCACAAAATGCTTTTTTATTAAATTTAGGTTTAGAAACATTACCGGTTAGAATAGAAAGACATTGCAAAAATGCTGAAAAGATAGCGGAGTTCTTAAGTTCATCAGATAAAGTTGAATTTGTAAATTATCCAACTTTAAAAGAAAATAAGTATTATCATTTAGCAAGTAAGTATCTTCCTAAAGGATGTAGTGGAGTAATATCCTTCTCAATAAAGGGGGGAAGAGAAGAAGCGGTTAAGTTTATGGATTCATTAAACTTAGCTTCAAATGTAGTACATGTTGCAGATATAAGAACTTGCGTACTTCATCCAGCAAGTTCAACTCACAGACAATTAACAGATGAACAATTAGTAGCAGCAGGAATTACACCAGGATTAGTTAGATTATCTGTTGGTTTAGAAAATGTGGAAGATATTATTGATGACTTAAAACAAGCGTTGTTAAAATAATATAATAAAGATAAAAGAAATGTGGAAGGGAAAGTTAATGGTAATTTTCCCTTCCTTTTTTATGTGATGATATATGTAGTTAAATTAAATTATTTAAAATACTTTATTAAATAAGAAAAATGTGTTTTTACATAAACATATTTTTATCCTATAATTGATATATATTAAAGTTAGAAGAATATAATATTCAAAATAAATTACTATAAAATAAGAGTGAAATTTAAGTAGGAGAAAATATGAGTAATTTAACTATTAAGGATATTGCTGAATTAGCAGGTGTGGCAAAAAGTACAGTTTCTAAATACTTAAATGGTGGAAGTGTTAGTGAAACAACAAAAATAAAGATAAAAAAAGTAGTAGAAGAAAATAATTATGAACCTAATGCATTTGCACAAAGTTTGAAAGCAAAAAGAAGTAAGTTTATAGGAATTATAGCACCATGCTTAGATTCAATTGTTACATCAAGAGTTATAATGTCTATAGATAGAACATTAAGGGAAAATTCGTATAATCCATTAATACTAAATACTAGTCACAATAAGGATTTAGAAATAGATAACTTAGAGAGTTTGAATAGATTAAAAGTAGACGGAATAATTTTAGTAGCTACTGAAATTACAAGTAGGCATAAAGAGATTATAAATAAGTTGAGGGTGCCTGTTTTAATAGTAGGACAGGAATGTAAGGAAGTTAAATCAATAGCAAATGATGATTATAATGCTGGAGCAACTATTGGGGAATATGTAGCGAAGCTAGGACATAAAAAAATATTATATTTTGGGGTAGATGAATTTGATATAGCTGTTGGAGTAAAACGTAAAGCTGGGATAATAGATAAGCTAAAAGAATATAATGTTGAAGAAATTAGAGTTGAGATTACAGATTTTACAACAAAAACAACAGAAAAAATAGCTTATAAGGTACTACAAGATTATAATCCAACAATGGTTATATGTGCTACAGATAATATAGCCTTAGGTGTATTAAAAGCAATACATTCACTAGGGAAAAGGATTAAAGAGGATATATCTTTATCTGGATTTGGTGGATATGATATATCAGAGATAATTACACCTAGTTTAACTACAATTAAATTTCATAACGAAGAAGTAGGAAATATTGCGGCTAACAGTATAATTAGTATGATTGAAGGAAAGGAAATTCCGGATCTTCAAACAATAGGATTTGATTTAATTAAAGGGAATAGTATCAAAAAAATAAAAAATTAAGAGTAAAGTTATGAGATTTTATTAAATTTCATAACTTTTTTAATAATATGAGAAATTGAAAAAATATTTATGAAAAAGTTTTCTGAAAGCATTGAATTAAAAAAAGAATAGTGCTATATTTTATTTATAGAACTTTGGAAACCGGTTTCCAAGATGGGAGGATTAAAATGAGCCAAAAGAAAGAACAATACAAATTAATTTCTCAGGAACTATTGAACTTTATTGGGGGAAAAGAAAATGTGCAAGGAGCAGCTCACTGTGCTACTAGATTAAGACTAATATTGGATAATAATGATAGGGCAGACTTAAAAGCAATTGAGAAAATTGATTTAGTTAAGGGAGTATTTATTGCAGGAGATCAATTGCAAATAATATTTGGGGCAGGTACTGTAAACAATGTTTATGATGCATTTATAGAAGAAACAGGTAAAGGTGAAATGTCATTAGGAGAAGTCAAAGCAGTAGCTTCTCAAAACCAAAATTGGTTTCAAAAATCAATAAAATCATTGTCAGATGTATTTGTTGAAATAATTCCAGGTTTACTTGCAGCAGCTTTATTAATGGGAATTACAGGATTATTAAGTCAACAAGGTATATTTGGTGAACAATCAATAGTAGAAATGTATCCAGCTTTAGCAGGTTTAAATAGGTTTATACAAATAGCATCTACAGGTATATTTACAATATTACCACTTTTAGTAGCATATTCAGCTACTAAACGTTATGGAGGTTCTCCAGTTTTAGGTTTAGTTATTGGAGCTATAATGCTACATCCAGACCTAGCCAATGCATATTCAGCTGCTAATGGAAGTGTAGAACCAGAAGTAATTAATTTATTTGGTTTAAAAGTAGAGTTGGTTGCATTCCAAGGGGGAATAATAATAGCTTTAATGATGGGATTTGTAACTGCTAAGTTAGATAAATTCTTCAATAAGAAAATACCAGATATGGTTAAATTATTTTTATCACCAATATCTACAGTTATAGTAGCTACATTTTTATTATTTACTATAATAGGACCAATAGGTCGTGAATTAGCTAATATTGTAACAACATCATTATTATGGTCTACAGAAAACTTAGGTATAGTAGGATATATGTTATTTGCAGGAATTCAACAAATAATAGTTATTACAGGGTTACATCATGTTATAGGAGCTGTAGAAGCTCAATTAATAGCAGATACAGGTAGAAACTTTATAATGCCTTTAATGTCAATAGCATTAATTGCACAAGGTGGAGCTGTATTAGGATATTTATATTTAAAATGGAAAGATGATAAAACAAAGCAAATTTGCATATCATCATTTGGATCAGTTCTTTTTGGAATATCAGAACCAGCAATTTTTGGTGTAACATTAAAGAATAAGTTCCCATTAATAGCGGGGTGTTTAGCAGCTACACTAGGTGGAGCGTACATTTACATAACTAAGGTATCAGCAATAGGTTTTGGAGCTACAGCTATTCCTGGACTTGCTATTGTAGCGGCTGAAAATAATGGACACTTACATTATTTAATAGCTCATCTTATAGCATTATTAGCAGGAGCAATATTTACAATTCTATATGGAAAAGTGAAATTGAAGATAAAATAGTTAATTAAAGAGAGGATGTATTGATGGATATTTTTAAAGAAGAAAAACATAGAACTATATTAGAAGCAACAAATGAAGAACTTTTAGAACTAAAAGATAAAGCAAAAGATAAGCTATGGAAGCCTATATATCATATATATCCACAATATGGATTACTAAATGATCCCAATGGATTAGCTTATTTTAATGGAAAATATCATGTTTTTCACCAATGGTATCCTTTTGGAGTTACACATGGAATGAAGCATTGGGCTCATTTAGAATCAGAGGACTTAGTTTCATGGAATAGACTACCAGTTGCGATAATTCCAACTGAAAAGTATGAATCACATGGAGCTTACTCAGGAAACTCAATTGAAATAAATGAAGAGTTGTATTTATATTATACTGGAAATATAAAATTTGATAAAAATAATAGGAGTGCAAATCAATGTTTAGCCATAATGAATAAAGATGGTGAAATAAAGAAGTTTGAGAATAACCCTATAATTGAAGGTGTTCCTAATGGATATACAGGACATGTAAGAGACCCTAAGGTTTTTAAATTAAAAGAAAATTATTACATGATACTTGGTGCGCAAAGAGTAAATGAAACTGGAACATTTATTATGTATAAATCTATTGACGGAATCAAATGGGAATTAATTGGTGAACTGGAATTAGAGAATTTCCCCAAAGAATTTGGTTACATGTGGGAATGTCCTGATTATGTGAAAATAGATGATAAAGATGTTTTAATATTTTCCCCACAAGGTATAGATAAGGAAGGAAACAAATATAACAATATATTTAATGTAATATATGCAATAGGAAAACTAGATATAGATAATTTAAAATTTAAGGTAGATTCATATGAAGAACTAGATAAAGGCTTTGATTTTTATGCACCACAAAGTTTTAAAGGAAAGGATGGACAAGCATTACTGTTTGCTTGGGCTGGAATGGGAGAATTTAAATATCCAACAGATAAAAAGTTATGGGCACATTGTCTAACCTTTCCTAGAGAATTATCCATTAGTAATGATAAATTAATACAAAAGCCAGTTAAGGAGATACTAAAATTAAGTAAATTAGAAGTAAGTGAAAATGGAATTGTTAATAAAAAAGAAATAATAGCAAATGACAATAATACTTATTATTTGAAAGTGAATTTAACTTTAAATGAATCAAATAATTTTGGGATAAATTTATGTTCTTCTAATGAAGAAAGATTAGAGTTAAACTTTAATAGAGAAAATAATAGTGTTTCCTTAAATAGAAATAAAATGAAGCATAGATTTATTGAAGAATATGGATTAACTAGAGAAGCAGAATTAAATATAGATAAAAATATAGATATTGAAGTTATAGTTGATAATAGTATAGTTGAAATATTTATAAATGGTGGCAAAATAACTATGAGTACAAGAGTGTTTCCATTAGAAAAGTCTACAGGAATAGAGATATATGCAGATAATGAAATAAGATACAATTATACTAAGCATGTATTGAATTCAGGAATTTTAGATTAAAGGAGAAGTACAATGAAAAAAGTATATTGTATTGGAGAACTACTAATAGATTTTGTATCTAACAATGGAGAGGAATATAGCAAGAAACCAGGGGGAGCTCCAGCAAATGTTGCAGTAGCAATTAGCAAGTTAGGAGGAAAAGCGTACTTTTTAGGGCAAGTAGGTAAAGATAGCTTTGGCAAATATTTGGAAGATGTTCTAATAGATAATAATGTAGATACAAAGTATCTAAAAAAAGAAGGAAGGACAACCTTAGCTATGGTCTCCCTAGATAAATCTGGAGAAAGAAACTTTGATTTTTACAGAGGTGGAGATGGAGATTATGAAGTTGATATAAATAATTTATCAATAGATAGTGATACTATAGTTCATTTTGGATCAGCAACAGCATTTTTACCAGGAAATCTTAGAAATACTTATTATAAAGTTTTAGAAGAAGCTAAGAATAAAAAGGCAACAATAACATTTGATCCTAACTATAGAGAAGTTTTAATAACAGATGATATAATGAAACAATATAAAGATGATTGTTGGAATTTTATGAGGAAAGCTGAATTTATAAAAATAAGTGATGAAGAGGCTAAGCTTTTAACTGAAACTGATAATATAGAATTAGCCGTTAAGTCTTTGATAAATAGTAAATTAAATGCAATAGCAATTACTTTAGGAAAAGAAGGGACTATGATAATTAAAGACGGAAAGGCAATTGTCATCGGCTCTATCAAAATAAAGCAAAAGGATTCAACTGGAGCAGGGGATGCGTTTGTAGGAGCTGTATTATCACAATTATCAAAAATAGATAATAAAAATGATGTATCATTTGATAACTGGAAGAAAATAATTGAGTTTGCTAATAAGGTTGGAGCAATAACTTGCACAAACTATGGAGCAATAACGTCTATCCCTACAATGGAAGAAGTAGAGTCATATATAGAGAGTGAATAAAAAGGAGCTGTACACTAATTATTTAGTGTAACAGCCCCATCTTTACTATCTTTCTTTGTTTGCTATCTCTTCAAGAATTCTAGCTTCAAAGTCTGCATATGCTATGCTTCCTTCATCACCATTCTTTCTACTTCTAACAGCAACAGCATTGTTTTCAGCTTCTTTTTCACCAACAACTAAGATATAAGGAACTCTTTCTAATCTAGCTTCTCTTATCTTATATCCTATCTTTTCAGCTCTGTAGTCAGCTTCAATTCTAATTCCCTTATTTCTAAGAGATTTAACAATAGATTCAGCATAATCATTATATTTATCTGATATTGGTAAAATCTTGGCTTGAACTGGTGCCATCCAAGTTGGGAATGCTCCAGCATACTTTTCGATTAAAGTAGCAATTGTTCTTTCATAGCATCCAATTGATGATCTATGAATGATGTAAGGAGTTTTCTTATTACCATCTTTATCGATGTAAGTCATATTAAATCTATCTGCTAATGCAAAGTCAATTTGAACAGTTATAATTGTATCCTCTTTTCCGTGAACATTTTTACATTGAATATCAAGCTTTGGACCATAGAATGCAGCTTCACCAGCAGCTTCAACATATGGAATTCCAATATGATCTAAGATATTTTTCATTATAACTTGAGTTTCTTCCCAAGCTTTAGCGTTGTCTATATATTTAATCTTATCTGTTGGATCCCATTTAGAGAATCTGTAAGTTATATCTTCAGAGATTCCTAAAGTATCCATAACATAATTAATTAAATCAACAACTCCTTTAAATTCTTCTTCAAGTTGTTCAGGAGTAACAATTATGTGACCTTCAGATAAAGTGAATTGTCTAACTCTAGTTAATCCATGCATCTCTCCTGATGATTCATTTCTGAATAGAGTTGAAGTTTCAGCATATCTTATTGGAAGGTCTCTATAGCTGTGTTGTTCTGCGTTATATATAGTGAATTGGAATGGACAAGTCATTGGCCTTAAAGCCATAACTTCATCATCTTTTTCTTCATCACCTAAAACAAACATACCATCTTTATAGTGAGACCAGTGACCAGACACTTTATATAAGTCACTTTTAGCCATATATGGAGTCTTAGTTAAAACATATCCTCTTCTTTCTTCTTCATCTTCAATCCATCTTTGAAGAGTTTGGAAAAGTTTAGCTCCTTTTGGCATGAATAGTGGAAGCCCTTGACCCACATTTTCATGAGTTGTAAATATTCCAAGTTCTCTTCCTAATTTGTTGTGATCTCTCTTTTTAGCTTCTTCTAAAGCTTCTAGATGAGCATCTAAGTCAGCTTTCTTTAAGAATGCAGTACCATATATTCTAGAAAGCATCTTATTCTTCTCATCACCCTTCCAGTATGCACCGGCAGTTCTAAGAAGCTTGATTGCTTTTACATTTTTAATTGACATTAAGTGTGGACCAGCGCATAAATCTGTGAAATCCCCCATTTTGTAGAATGAAATAACTTCATCTTCTGGTAGGTCATTTATTAATTCAACTTTGTAAGGTTCATCTGCCATTAGCTTTAAAGCCTCATCTCTTGGAAGTTCAAATCTTTCTATAGCTGGATTTTCCTTAATTATTTTTTTCATTTCTTCTTCTAATTTTTCAACATCTTCAGCTGAGAAAGCGATATCTCTATCGAAATCATAGTAGAATCCATTTTCAATTGATGGACCAATAGCAAGTTTTGCTTCTGGGAATAATCTTTTTACAGCATAAGCTAAAACGTGAGATATACTGTGTCTTACAGCATCCTTACCTTCTTGAGAATCAAATGTGCATATAGCAAGCTCCACATCTTCATTAACAATATGACGAAGGTCTACAACTTTTCCATTAATAATACCGCAACATGCGTTTCTAGCTAATCCTTCGCTAATAGATTTAGCTATATCAAGTACTGATAGTCCGGCTTCAAATTCTTTCACTGAACCGTCTTTTAAAGTAACTTTAATCATTTTTATATCTCCTTCCAAATTCTTTTCAAAAATAAAAAAACTCCGTTCTCTAAAAATATAGAGACGAAGAAATATCCGTGGTTCCACTCTAATTACCTATAGAAATATATTATAGGTCACTTAAGTTTATCGTAACGTGATAAATACGGACTTTATTAGAGTCACTCAGAGGTGGTCTTCAGTTATGATCATTTAAAGATACTTCCAGCTAATGTATCCTCTCTCTGAAAATGAAGTTAATAACTTACTCTTCTCTTCAACGTTTTAAAAATTATATTTTATTAATTAATTATAATTATTTAATTTTTAAATGTCAACATTTATAAAGTTTCAATATTATAGTATATAGGTATTGATTTCTATAGCATACAAATTGTATAATATTGGTATAAGATGCAGATGTGGCGGAATTGGCAGACGCACTAGACTTAGGATCTAGCGCCTTAGGCGTGGGGGTTCGACTCCCTTCATCTGCACCATTTATGCGGAAATGGCTCAACGGTAGAGCGCCACCTTGCCAAGGTGGACGTTGCGGGTTCGAATCCCGTTTTCCGCTCCAAACCTACACTTATAAAAAGCTCTAGCAAAAATGCTGGAGCTTTTTATATTCAATAAATTTCTTCAAGTAGTTTTTGAATTTTTATATTTTCAATCATTTCTTCGGTGTATAAAGTCCCACCCATGAGATATAATATAATATCTTCTTTCTTATAACCTTCTTTATACAGACGCAAATCTTTAGTTATACGTTTTGCAACATTTAAAGAAAAATTTAAAGTGTTACTTAACTCTTTTATTGTATAGAAATTTTTGTTAAGAAGCTTAAGTAATTCTTTTTGTAGTTCTAATTTATATTTTAAATCTATTTCAATAGAGTGATGGGGTCCATTTTTACCACGATGGTGTTCATTACAAAGGTATTTATAGTTAATTTCTATATCTAAACCGCCTTCACTTCTATGAACTATATGGTGTATATCAGCTGGCTTATTACATATTTCACAAAAGAACAATAACATACCTCCTTATTCAATATGTACTCATTATATAATAAATTAAAAACAACTTCAATTTTGTAAAAAATTTCAATTAAAATTATTAAATAACAGTATGAATAGTAATTCAAATACATATTTTATAATAACGTGTAAACACGTAGTATGGTATTGATAAAGGGGTATATCTTACTATATAATATATTATATAAAGGAAAGAAAGGTGATAAGGGTGAGACAAAACTATAACTCCTTTAAGTATTGGGAATCATTAATTCATGAAAATAAAACAATAAGAGGTCATATGTTTATGGATAATCCACCAAAGGAAAAGTCACTTTATATTCATACCTTGATATTTTCAAAAAATAATGGTATTGATAATATCTATGCATATTTTCCTGATGCGAAAGTGCTACTTGGATATATTCAATATTCTTTCTTGCAAGAAGCTTTTTATAAATGGATATATGGTAAAGATAGGATAATAATTAATATCCCATCACTTCCCGTTGATAAAATTATAAGAGATGGATTATCGAAGGGGAAAATATCAAAGAGTGAAGCACAATTAATGTTGAGTCACTATACAAGAGTATCAAAAATGTGGGATCTACCAAAAGATAGAGTTATACCTGAATTGATTAAGTTCAGTAGAGAGTTTAATAAAACTTGGTATGGTGATAATAAAGAATTTTTATATTTAAAGATATTTAGAAATCCAGAGGAGCTTGGTAATTTTATTGTAGATTCTACTATGTTAACTAATGATGAAAATACATTTATAAGTAAGACTGGTGTAACAGTAAGTGAATGGAAGAAAATATGTAGTGAAGCAATAAAAAATAAATTGAGCGCAGAGAAGTTTAAAGAAATATTGCAAAAGAATTTGTCAGAAGTTATATAAAAAAATAATATTATAGCATCTTGACCATAAAAAAGTTGGATGCTATAATATTTTATGTAAATAAGCGCTATTAGCTCAGTTGGTAGAGCACCTGACTCTTAATCAGGGTGTCCCGGGTTCGAATCCCTGATGGCGCACCAAATGAAAGGAATCTAGTTATAGATTCCTTTTTTTCTTGTATAATAAAAGAGACTTAATTTGAGAGGAGAAATATATGAAAACAAAAGGAAAAGTTTCTGCATTATTACCGTTAGCAGTTTTTTTAATAGTTTACGCAGGAACATCAATTATAGCAAAAGACTTTTATGCAGTGTCAGTGATAGTACCATTTTTAATATCTGCCATAGTTGCTTTATCAATGAATAAAAAAAGAAAATTTGAAGATAAGATTCAAGATTTTTGTAAGGGAGCAGGAAATCCCAATGTTATATTAATGATTTTTATATTCGTATTAGCAGGAGCGTTTGCACAAGTAGCTAAGGCTATGGGAGCTGTTGATTCAACAGTAAATTTTGGACTTTCAATTTTACCTACAAGTATACTTGTACCAGGTGTATTTATAATAGCTTCATTTATAGCTTTATCAGTAGGAACATCAATGGGGACAATAGTTGCCTTAGTTCCAATAGCAGTAGGAATATCAGAGAAGACAGGAATAGCTGTTGCTATAGTTGTAGGGGCTGTGGTTAGTGGAGCTATGTTTGGGGATAATTTATCTATGATATCAGATACAACAATTGCAGCAACTAGAACTCAAGGTTGTGAAATGAAAGATAAGTTTAAAATGAATTTCAAAATAGTATTACCAGCAGCTATAGTTACTGCCATTATATTTATGATTCTTACAAAAGGAACAGCTATACAAACTTTAGGTGATTATGAATATAGTTTTATAAAGATACTTCCATACATAGCTGTATTAATATCTGCATTAATGGGTATAAATGTAATATTTATATTAATAGGTGGAATTGTATTTGCAGGAGTTATAGGGCTTTTATATGGAAGCTTTGATATAATAGGCTTATTTACTAATATTTCAGCTGGAATACAAGGTATGAGCGAACTTATAATAATCTCTTTATTAATAGCAGGAACCATTGAGTTAATTAAAAATAATGGTGGAATAGAATATATATTAAATAAAGGTATGAAGAACTTTAAAAGTAAAAGGGGAGCTGAACTTGGTATTGCTACATTGGTAAGTCTAGTTGATATCTGCACGGCTAATAATACTATTGCAATAGTAACTGTTGGACCAATAGCAAAAGATATTTCAGATGAGTTTGAGTTAGAACCTAGAAGAGTAGCTGGTATAATGGATATGTTCTCATGTGTATTTCAAGGATTAATTCCTTACGGAGCACAACTTATTTCAGCATCAGGATTAGCTATGATATCACCATTTGCAATAATAAGATATTCGGTTTATCCATATTTAATGGGTATTTGTGCTTTAGTATCAATTTACCTTTACTGGAGAAAAAGAAATGAATAAATAAATAATAAGAGAAATTGCAAATGCAATTTCTCTTATTATTTATAAAGAAGGCAAATGCTTTGAGAAGATATTCCAAGTCCCTCTCCTGTAAATCCAAGTCCTTCTTCAGTTGTAGCTTTTACATTTATTTGATCAATGTCTATGTTTAAGGCATTAGCAATATTTTTTCTCATTAATTGGATGTGAGGTGCCATTTTGGGTTTTTGTGCTATAATTGTTGAATCTATGTTGGAAATTTTATAACCATTTTCATATAAAAGCTTTCCTACTTCTTTTAACAAAGCTATACTTGATATTCCCTTATATTTAGGATCAGTATCAGGAAAGTGTTTTCCTATATCGCCTAAAGCAGAAGCACCCAATAAAGAATCCATTATAGCGTGCAATAATACATCAGCATCTGAATGACCAAGTAATCCATATTCATATGGAATTTCAACACCGCCAAGAATAAGTTTTCTATCAGTAACTAATTTGTGAACATCATATCCAAGTCCAATTCTCATATAATCATCTCCTGTAAAAAATGTATATAAGAATTATATCATTATTGAACCTTTTTTACTCTAATATTTACATTAGAATTTCTTTCTTCTGTTAAAAAAAGAAATTTAAAATATCTAACAAAGGAAAAAGATTTTGTAGTAATAAGGAATCTGATATAACTTACTCTCTTACGCTTATAGATAAAATCAACGTAAATAACATTTCCTTTCATAGATAAACCTCACTTTCAAATTATATGGGTTCAGTAAAATATATTTGCAAAACCTTTGATATATACAGAGTAGGTGTAGGTTTTTATATGGTATAATACATTATATGTGAGGTAGTATAATTTGATAATATGGCTTAAATTGTCGTATTGCCATGAAAGGATGATAAGCATGGAGGAGTTTAATAGAAATAAATATATTTTTTCAAGTAGCCCAGCTATTATTGAAGTTGGCGAAGAAGTAAGAAGAATAAGAGAAAAGCAAATATCATTTATGCTTAAGGAATTATTTTTATATAAAATACTTGTAAAAGACTTGGTTAATATATTTCCAACATATAGAGATAGAAATTTAATTTTGAATATAGCAAGTTATATATATGAAGACTATGAACTTTTTGAGAAAGTTCAAAAGAAAAGAGAGTTACCAATAGCAATGGTGGCTAAGAGAACGCGAGTATCGAGAACATTTTTGGAGATATGGCAGGATTATATACTAGTTTATGTAATAATTCTTTCTAATCCTAATTATAAGTACATACAAGATTATATACGAATAGAAGAGAGAAGTAAGACTACTGCATTAGTTCCAAAAGAGAATAAAAATAATGATATAAAAAAGGGAATAGTTCTTAAAGTAAATAAAAGAAGTGTCATTGTATTTACAAGTGCAGGGGAATTCTTGAAGTTAAAAAAGGAAGGCGATTTAAAAGTAGGACAAGAATATAGAGGGAAAGAGAAAAAAGGAATTAGAAATTATAAGTTACAAATATGCATAGGAGCTGTATTTTTAATTTTTATTTTGGCAGGTGGAATTTATCAATATACTAAGGCTGTGAGGACTGTTGTTATAGATACAACATCTCAGTTAAAGTATGAACTTAATAGATTTAATAAAGTAATATATACTTATTCACCAACTCAAAAGGGTAAAGACCTTATAAATGCTGTAAATCCAAAGTATAAAAATATAGATAAAGCTTTAGAAGAAAGTATAAGGTATGCTAAGGAAAATGATATGATACCAAATCAAAGTATATTAATTACTATAAGTGGAGAAGCTTTAAAATATGGACTGTTAGAGGATACAGCAAGGTATGTTAAGGAAGAAAAAGTAAGGGTATTAGTAAATAATTCGGGTAAGGAACATAATATTAAAGAGATGGTAAATGATGAAAAGGAATCGAAGGATGAACAGAAATAATAATGTAATAGTACATAATGATAGAAAAGAAGAGATAAGATTAAATAAATACATAAGCGAGACTGGAATTTGCTCTAGAAGGGAAGCTGACAAGCTTATAGAAAATGGGAAGGTAACAATAGATGGAGTAAAGGCCACTATGGGTATGAAGGTAGGAAAAGGGCAAATAGTTAAAGTAAATGGGAAAGATATAACCAAGGAAGAGGAACTTGTCTATATAGCATTAAATAAACCAGTAGGTATAACTTGTACAACTGAGCATAAAGTAAAAGGAAATATTGTTGATTTCGTTGGGCATAAAAAAAGAATATTTCCTATAGGAAGATTAGATAAAGATTCCCAAGGATTAATTTTATTAACTAATGATGGAGATATAGTTAATAAAATTTTACGTGCAGGAAATAATCACGAAAAGGAATATGTGGTAACTGTTAATAAGGCAATTACTGATGATTTTATTAAGAAGATGTCATCTGGGGTTAGAATTCTAGGTACTGTTACGAAGAAATGTTTTGTTAAAAAAGAGGGAAGCAAGGTATTTAGAATAATATTAACTGAAGGAATGAATAGGCAAATAAGAAGAATGTGTGAAGTCTTTGGGTATAAAGTAGTTAAACTTGAAAGAGTTAGAATAATGAATATTCATTTAGGAAATTTAAAGAATGGTAATTGGAGAGATTTAACTATAAAGGAGTTAGAAGGTATAAATGATCTTATAAAAGATTCTCAAAAGGTTTATAAAGAATAGTAGGCAAGGAAAATAGTTTTATAGTTTCCTTACTTTCATATGAATGGAGTGAATATTTGCTTTCTGTGACTTAAAGTAAATATCCACTCCACTTTTTTATTTATTTGTATTAATTAATCTACTTTTAAATCTTTCCATTGTATATCTAGAACTTACATAAATTCTATCCAGTTTTACAGGAGTATCATCTCTATCAGAATAACCTAAATTAGTAGTGAAAGCTAATGAATAGCCAGCCTCCTTTACAGCTTTAGTGCTATCTTCATTTAAGTCACCATATGGATAAGCCACAGATAGAACTTTCTTACCAGTAATAGATTCTATCTTTTCTTTTGAGTCTTTTAGTTCTTTTAATTGTTCTTCGTAAGTAAGTTGATCTAAATGACTGTGGGTTGCTGTATGGCTCTCTATATCTATTCCATAGTCAGACATTTCTTTAATTCTTTCACTTGATAAGTAGTAACTACCTTCGTCAATTACAGAAGTAATAACAAAAATTGTTGCTTTCATATCTAATTCTTTAAGTATTGGAAAAGCATTTGTATAGTTGTCCATATAACCATCATCAAAGGTTATGAGTATGCTTTTCTCTGGTATTGATTTTTTATTAATAATATAGTCATTAAACTCACTAATAGTTAGGGTAGTGTATCCTGAATCTTTAATAAATTGAAGTTGCTCTCTAAGTCTATCAGGAGAAATAATAACTTCATTTTTCTCTGAAGGCTCTACTGAGTGATAATACAGGACAGGAACCCCACGATTATCGTTAATAAGTGTTAAACCTTCAAATCTATTAATTTCTACTGGTTCAATTTTAGGTTCCTCTTGTTCTTCATTTAGTTGTAAATCTTCAATGTTTTCATTACTTGCAATGTTTTTTTCTTCTTTTTCTCTAATGTAAATAGCAAATATAACTCCTACTAGAATTATTATAAGTGCTATTAAGATAATATTTTGTAGCTTTTTATTGGAAAATTTTCTCATAATATTCACCTTTAAAAATATATTTGTTGTATATGAATTTTATCATACCAAGATATGTAAAGTAAATAATCAAATGAAAATATAGAAAAAAATGGATACTATCCACATTGTCCACATTTAGGTGTGGATAAGTTGTTAAGAAAATGTGAATTATAATGTTGATAAATGTAGAAAAAAGAGAATACTATATAAAAAAGCACGAAAGGAATGATTTTTGTTATGAGTAGTAAAGTTTTGTTAAGTTTTTCTTTAATAGTTATCAACATTATAAACAGTTTTTGTCCACAGGTATTGTTGGCAAGTGAAACGTCGAAAAATGAAGAAGAAGTTAGAATTGTGGATAAAGTTATAAAAGAGAAAGATGATTACGTGGATGTGGATGTAATTATACCTCAGATAAGTGGTATATCTAATAAGAGTAAAGAAGCTCAGATAAATAAAGAAATAGAAAATTGGACTCTAGAATGGATTAAGGACATTAGACTGATTGCAAAAGAAAATTTCGATACAAATGTTAAACCATTGGGGCCTTATGAAGCAAATGCTAGATATGAAGTTAAGAGTACTAGAAACCCATTAAGTTTTTATATAGATTACTATCAATTTACAGGTGGTGCTCATGGAATCACCACAAGAAAGTATTATAATATCGATAAAAGAAGTGGAGAGATTTTAAAGCTTAATAATTTATTTAAAGAGAAATATGATTATGCAAGTTTGATAAACAAGCAAATTCAAAGCGAAATAGATAAGAATAAAGATATGTACTTTACAGGTAAAGAGGGATTTCAAGGAATAAAGGATAATCAAGGCTTTTTCATAGAAGGAAGTAATTTAGTAATATTTTTTGCACAATATGAAATTGCACCATATGCTGGAGGAATGCCTGAATTTAGGATTCCTTTAGAAATATTTAAAAAGGGCTATGTCTATGATAAAATTAATAGTAAATAGTTAGGGTGAAAGGAAATAATATGAATAATATAAAAGATATTATATTAAAACAAAAGAATTATTATTTATCCGGGAAAACAAAAGACATTAATTTTAGAATAGATAATCTAAAAAAGTTAAAAAGATTAATAAAAGAGAATGAAGAAATTATTTTAGATGCTTTAAAAAAGGATTTAGGAAAATCAAATTTTGAAGGATACATAACAGAAATAGGAATGGTGTATGAAGAAATAAACATCATGATTAAAAGTATAAAAAAGTGGTCTAAAAGAGAAAGAGTGAAATCTTCAATTAATTATTATCCTAGTAAGTGCTATGTATATAAAGAGCCTTATGGAGTAGCATTAATTATAGGACCATTTAATTATCCTTTTCAGTTAATATTATCACCTTTAATAGGAGCAATTGGGGCAGGAAACTGTGCAGTTATAAAGCCTTCTGAGTATTCTGTTAATACATCTATGTTGATTGAAAAGATAATCAATAATAATTTTAAGGATGAATATATTAAGGTAGTTAATCCAATGGGAGGCAAAGAGGTTGTTTCTGAATTATTAGAGCAACCTGTAGACTATATCTTTTTTACAGGTAGCGTAAGAGTAGGAAAGATAGTTATGGAAAAGGCCTCTAAGTCTTTAATTCCTGTTACTTTAGAGCTTGGAGGTAAAAGTCCATGTATTGTAGATAAAGATGCTAATATAAAGATGAGTGCAAAGAGAATTGCTTGGGGGAAATTTTTAAATGCTGGTCAAACATGTGTGGCACCAGATTATCTTTGTGTACATAAAGATATAAAAGCAGAATTTTTAGAAGAGTTAGTTAAGGAAATAGAAAAGCAATTAGGAAAAGAACAAAAAGAAAGCCCTGATTATCCAAGAATAATTAGTGAAAGAGAAGTTAGAAGACTTTCTGAGTATTTAAACGAAGGAGAACTATTCTATGGAGGAGAAGTATCTATAGAAGAAAAATATATATCTCCAACTATATTGGTTAATATAAAAGAAAAGTCAAAAATACTTGAAGAAGAGATATTTGGACCGATTTTCCCTGTATATGAATTTAATAAATTAGAAGAGGTAATGTATAAGGTTAATAATGGAGATAAGCCACTAGCATTATATTATTTTTCTGAAGATAAAAATAAAATTGAATATGTGTTAAATAATACATCATCAGGTGGAGTTACAATAAATGATACTGTAATACATGTTGCATCAACATATCTTCCCTTTGGTGGAGTAGGTAATAGTGGCATAGGTTCTTATCATGGAAAGGCTAGCTTTGATACATTTAGTCATAGAAAGTCTGTTTTAAAAAGAGGAACATTTATGGAATTGCCTTTTAGGTTTGCTCCATATAATGATAAATTAAAGCTAATAAAGAAAATATTAAAATAAAGGGGTTTTTGATTTATGAAAAAATATTTAGCTTTTGATATTGGTGGAACAAGAATTAAATGGGGAATATTAAATGAAGAAGGAGCTATTTTAGAAAAGTCTAGCTTTGATACAAGTACAGAAAGTGAAGAATTATTTTTAGAAAATATAATAAAAATAGCTTTAGAAAGAAAAGATGAAGTTGAGGGTGTAGCTCTAAGTATGCCGGGATTTATTGATTCTATAAATGGTATACCAAAGGTTTGTTATGCAATAAGATGTATTGAAGGAAAGTGCATTACTAAGATAATAGAAGAGAAGACTGGTCTAAAGACTTCAGTAGAGAATGATGGAAAATGTGTAGCTTTAGCAGAAAAGTTTAATGGAAATGCTACTGAATGTTCTGATTTTGTGTGTGTTACTATTGGAACAGGCATAGGTGGGGGAATCTATATAAATAATAAATTACTTAGAGGAAGTACATTCCAAGGTGGGGAGTTTGGATTTATGAGATGTAATGAAAAAGGAATGTATAGTAATACAGCATCAACTTTAGCATTGATAAAAGAATATATGAAATATAAGAATTTAGATAAAGCAGTAGATGGACAAGTTGTATTTAATGATGGAGAAAAAGATTCTAAGGTAAAAGAAATTATAAATGAATGGTATGGATTAATTGCTACAGGAATATATAATTTAAGTGCCACTTTAAATCCAGAAAAAATACTTATTGGTGGAGGAGTAAGTGAAAGAGAAGAGTTTATAGAAGAAGTAGTAAATGCATTGGAAAAGATAGAAGCTTGGAATGATGTTAAGTGTGTTATTGAAAGATGTAAGCATAAAAATGATGCTGGAATGATAGGAGCTGTTTATAATTTACTTAATGAGTAACAAATAATTGGTTAGGAAGCTTTGCTTAGGCAAGGCTTCTTTTCTTTGGAATTAAATATAAAATCTTGGGAAAACTATTTTAAGAATTATTTGTAAGGAGTGAAGACCTTGAGAGGTAGAGAAGTTTTAAGTGAACTAAATAATGGTTTTTCTAAGATAAAAAATAATTATAAATATATTAAATCTTTGTCAAAGCAGGGGGAAGAGGTCTTAAGTTCTGGTGAATGGCTATTAGATAATATATATCTAGTAGAAAAGGAGTATAAGTCAATAAAGGAAAATATGCCTCATGATTATTTTTATAATTTACCTTATTCAGATAAAAATTTAGATGGTAATGTTCAAAGAATATATTCTTATGCTAAAGAATTTATCAAGAAGTATGAAGGAATAGTTACTGAAGATAAAGCAATAAGCTTTATACAAAGTAAGGACGAAAAGTTTACTATGGGAGAACTTTGGGCATTTCCAATAATGCTACGAATAGCTATTATACTGGAATTATCAGATGTGACTGATATGCTTAAAAATGTTCAAAATGAGAAGAAATTAGGAAAGGATATTGCTTACAATATTATAGATTCTATAAATAAAAATGATTTAGAAAATATATTAGCTTATATTAATGAACATTATGAAAATATAGAAGGATTGTTTAAAGATGAGTTATTAAAAGTATTAAGAGATAATTCTATAGAAGAGAAAAGAGTATATGATTTAATCGAACAAAAATCTAGTGGATCTAGTGATAAGGAATCAGTAAAAAAGTATTTTATAGAAGGAAGCATTGAGCAAAATATAAGTACATATATAAGTGCATTAAGAAGTATAGAGAGTATAAGTTGGAAGAATTTCTTTGATTCTACATCAATAGTAGAAAAAAAGTTGCAAACAGACCCCTATGGAACATATGAAAAAATGGACTTTAAGTCTAAGGATTATTATAGACATAGTATAGAAAAATTAGCTAGAAAGTTTCAGGTAGATGAAATAACATTAACGGAAAAAGCACTTTATCTTGCAACTAGAGCTAAAGAGGAGGGAAAGAGAGCTTATAGGACTCATGTTGGATATTATATTATAGATGATGGAGTTAAAGATATATCAAATGAGTTGAATTTACATGTTAAAGTAAATAATAAGTTTTCAGAAGGGCTATACATTACTATAAACATAGTATGTACCATGATGATTGTTTCATCAATTTTAGCATTCAGTTACATTCTAGGAGCACATTTTTCTACAGGACAACTGATTGTATCTGCTTTACTTATGATAGTTCCAGCTAATGAGATAGTTGTAGCTCTTATTAATTGGTCTGTTAGCAAGTTAAAGCCAATAAGACATGTTCCTAAGATAGATTTATCAGAAGGAATTCCAGATAATAAGAAGACAATTATAGTAATACCAGCTATATTACCTAATGCAAAGAGAACTGAAGAGTTAATGAAACAGCTTGAAGTATCTTACCTAGGTAATAAGGATAAAAACTTATACTTTGCTTTGTTAGGAGATTTTAAAGATAGTAAGATTGAAAAAACTTCAGATGAAGAAGAAATAATAGAAGCTGGATTTAAAGAAGCATTAAGAATGAACAATAAGTATTTTAGTGGTGAAAAGCACTTTTTCTTTTTAAGCAGAAAAAGGATATATAACTCAAAAGAAGGGGTATATATGGGTAAGGAAAGAAAAAGAGGCAAACTTATGGAGTTCATGAATCTCCTTAGAGGGGAAGAAAACCATACTTTCAGTGTAATGAGTAGTTATATAGGAAGCTTAAAGGATATAAAATACATAATTACATTAGATGCAGATACTTTTATGCCAAGAGATTCAGCTATTAAATTAGTTGGAGCAATGAGTCACATTCTTAATAGAGCATGTGTTAAAAATAATTTTGTAAAACATGGATATGGGATTATGCAACCTAAGGTAAGTATATCTTTAGAAAGTAAAGATAAGTCTGATTTCTCTAGAATTTTTGCTGGAGAAGGAGGAATCGATGGATATTCAATTGCTTATTCAGATACATATGAAGATTTATTTGGGGAAGGCAGCTTTACAGGTAAAGGAATAATAGATATAGATGCCTTTAAAGAAGTTCTTGAAGGAGAAATTCCAGATAATACTGTATTAAGTCATGATTTGCTAGAGGGAGCTTATGCAAAGTGTGCTTTGGTTACAGATGTAGAATTTATTGATAATTATCCATCTAGTTACGAATCAAGCTGTAAGAGAATACATAGATGGGTAAGAGGAGATTGGCAAATTTTTAAGTGGTTATTTTCTAAAAAGATATCAGTATTATCTAAGTGGAAGATATTCGATAATTTGAGAAGAAGTTTATTAGCTCCAGTTTTACTTTTGTCTATAATATTAAATCTTACATTTTTAAATGGAAGCAATCAGATAACATTTTTATGCTTTTTAGGAGCTATAGTACCATTAGTATTTACAGTAACAGATTTTGTTGTTACTCCTAAGAATATGATTAGAGGTACCTTTAAAAGTATGCAACAAATACTTTTAATAATTAGTTTTATACCATATCAAGCCTATCTTATGGCTGATGCTATACTAAGAACTATTTATAGAATGACAATATCTAAAAAGCATAGGTTACAATGGCAAACAGCAGAAGATGCAGAAAGAACAACTAATAATTCATTAAGTTCTTATTCAAAGAGAATGTGGTTCTCTATTTTTTGTGGAATATTAGTAGTTGTATTAGCCTTAGATGAAAGATTTTTAATAAGTATAATAAATTTACCTTTAGCCGTTTTATGGATAGTAAGTCCATACATAGCCTACTATATAAGTATTCCTGTGAAAGGGGAAGTGTTTAAGCTTAAAGATGAGGATAAGGAATATTTAAGAGATAATACAAGAAGAATATGGGCATATTATCAGGATTTTGTTAATGAAGAAAATAATTTTCTTGCACCAGATAACTATCAAGAACAACCATATAAAGGGGTAGCTCATAGAACTTCTCCTACTAATATTGGGATGGGCTTAATTAGTAATGTTGTAGCCTATGACCTAGGTTATATAACTTTAGGAGAAGTTATTGATAGGATAGAGTTAATTTTAGATGGAATGAAAAAACTAGAAAAGTGTGAAGGACACTTTCTTAACTGGTATGATACCCAAAGCTGTGAACCACTATGGCCAAGATATGTTTCCACAGTAGATAGTGGGAATTTATTAGGATATTTGTGGGTTATTAATACAACCTTAGAGGAATATAAAAATAATCCTTTAATAAGACTTCAAGAAATATTGGCATTAAGGGATTCTCTTAAAATAATTGGGTTAGAAGGTTTAATTAATAAAGAGTCACTAAATAAGATGGAAGTAAAAGATTATATTCCAACCTTGGAGAAACTTCTGTTGAAGTTAGAAGAAATTGATATAGAAAATGAAGAAGATAATGAAAAAATATATTGGATAGGAAAAACAAAAAAAGAAATAAAGTTGAAAATATCATATTATCAATACTTTTTAGATGGAGTAGAAAAATTATTAGATAATAAGTCAATAAAGAAAGCACCATCTATAGAAGAATTCCTAAATCACTTAGATGAGATTTTAGGTTCCTCTGGAGAGGAGTTTAAGGAGGCTATAGAGGATAAGGTAAATAGCTTAAAGGTACTTAAGGAAAGAATGGATAACATCATGTTAGATATTAATAATATGATGAATGATATGAACTTTAAGTTTTTATACAACAATGAAAGAGGCTTGTTTGCTATTGGATATAACTTAGAGGAAAATTCATTGGGAAATTCCTACTATGATTTGTTGGCATCAGAATCAAGAGCTACTTCATTTATTACAATAGCAAGAGGAGAGGTTCCTAGTTCACATTGGTTTAATTTAAGTAGAGCTATGACTAATGCTTTTGGTGGCAAGAGCTTAGTTTCATGGAGTGGAACTATGTTTGAGTATTTCATGCCAGCATTAATAATGAAAAGTTATCCTAATACCTTATTACAAATGACATATGATTCAGTAATAAAGGCACAGAAAAATTTCACAAAGACAAAAGAAATACCTTGGGGAATTTCAGAATCAGCATATTATCAGTTTGATGTAGCAGATAATTATCAATATAAGGCTTTTGGTGTGCCTGGAATAGGACTTAAAAGAGGGTTAGAAGATGAGTTGGTTATTTCTCCATACTCAACATTAATGAGTTTACCTTATTCTAAAGATATAGGAATTAGTAATCTTAGAGAATTAGAGAAAAAGGGCGCTTATGGTAGATATGGTTTCATTGAAGCTATAGATTATACTCCTAATAGAGTGAGTAAAATGGATAGTGGAGAAGACAGTAATGATAGTAAAGATGTTAGATGCTATATGGTACATCATTTAGGTATGTCTTTGATGGGGCTAGATAATATTTTAAATAATAACGTATTTCAAGAGAGGTTTCATAGAATTCCAGAGGTTAAGGCAACAGAATTGTTACTAAAAGAAAAAATTCCAGAGAAGATTACCTTTGAACATGAACAAGATTTAAATATAAAGAAGGAAATACTAGAAAGAGAGAATTTTGTACCTAGAATATATGAGGGAATAAAGAGAGAAAATCCAGAAGTATTACTTTTATCAAATGGAAGTTATTCTACTATGGTAACCCTATCAGGAAGTGGATATGGTAAAAAGGATGGAATGACAGTTTATAGATGGAAGGGAGACAATACTTCAGATAGTAGTGGTATGTTCTTCTATATTAAAAATTTAAATTCTAATGATTACTGGAGTGCAACATATGAACCATGTAAATATGGTGGGGAAGATTACAATGCAGAATTTACTTTGGATAAAGCAAAATATAGTAGAAGAGATGGCTCTATTAAAACAACTATGGAGGTGGTTGTATCTCCTGAGGATGATGTTGAAGTAAGAAAGATTACTTTAAAAAATACAGGAGACAAAGGAAGAAGTCTTGAAGTTACAAGTTATATGGAGGTAACACTTCAATCCTTTGAGGGAGATGCTGTTCATCCAAGTTTTTCAAATTTATTTATAGGAACAGAGTTTAATGATGTAGGAAAATGTCTTTTAGGAAATAGAAGAGCTAGAGTTAAGAATGGTACTGTACCTTATATATTCCACAAGGCTATTACAGCATCAGAGATGGAAGGTGCAATTACCTATGAAACATCGAGAGTTAATTTTATAGGTAGAAATAGAGATTTAAGAAATCCTAGTGCAATGGATAATGATTCAGCCTTATTAAATACAGTAGGAATAGTCCTTGATCCTATTATGAGTATGAGAGTTAGATTAAGGCTTGAACCAGGGGATGTTAAGGAAGTTTATTATATAACTGGAACAACAAATGATAAAGAAGAAGCTTTAGCTCTTGCAGAAGAATATGGAGAAGTTACCAAACTAGATAAGGTGTTTAATTCATATAATAAAGCTATTCAACTTGAATTAAAAGCTTTGGGAATAAAGTCCTCACAAGCAAATGTTTATCAAAGCTTAGCTTCATATATATTATTCCTTCACAGTGGTAGAAGAGATAGGGAAGATTACATAAAAAATATTAGTAAACATCAGCAAGATTTATGGGCTTATGGAATATCTGGTGATTTACCTATAGCTATGGCGGTAGTTAAAGGTAAAGAGGATATGGATTTGGTTAGAGGGATGATAAAGATGCATTATTATTGGAAGATGAAAGGTTTAAAGGTAGACCTTCTAATTTACAATGATGAAGAGGCATCTTATGAGCAACCAATGCAAAAGAATATCATAAGTGCAATAAACTTATCTAAAGAAGGAGATATTCTTAATAAAACAGGTGGAATATTCCTTCATAATAAGTCTACTATGGGTGAAGATATAAAAGACTTTATTATAGGAATATCAGCACTATATGTAGATAGTGAAAAGGGATCTATAATAACTCAAATTAAAGAAGTAGATACAAGTGAAGAAGTAGAATTCCTAAGACATAAAGAGTTAGTTGAAAAGAGTAAGATAAATGTACAAATCAATAAAGAAGAAAAAATAGATTATGGTGAGAAAATTCTTAGGAATATAGAAGAACTACCTGAAAACAGTGTTTCTAGAAATGATGATTTAAGTAAAAAATTAGATTTTTGGAATGGATATGGAGGATTTGATCCAGAAGATAAGAGTTATGTTATAAGGTTAAATAACTATAACAACACTCCTGCTCCATGGATAAATGTAGTTTCAAACGAAGACTTTGGATTCCATATATCAGAAGTGGGTTCAGGATATACATGGTGTGGAAATAGTAGAGAAAATAAAATAACTCCTTGGAGTAATGACTGGGTAATAGATCCTCCAGGAGAAGCTCTTTATATTAGAGACAATAACAGCGGAGTGTATTTCTCTATAGCTCCTAAACCAGTTAGAGATGGTGGAGAGTATATTATTAAGCACTCTTTTGGATATTCTACATTTACTCATACAGCCTATAATATAAAAGGTGAAATGCAGATTTTCTGTCCTAGGGGAGAAAAGTTAAAAATACAAAAGATTACTTTAGAGAATCTATTAGATAAGGAAAGAGAAGTGTCAATATACTATTATGCGCAACTAGTATTAGGGGTATTTAATTATGGAAGTGCAAAATATATTTCTACAGAGCTAGAAGAAAATTATATTTGTGGTCAAAATCCATATAGTCAATATTTTGGAAATATGAGAGCATACTTAACTATTTTAGGTGGAGAAACCTTATCTTTTACAGGTGATAGAAAAGAGTTCCTTGGAGTAGGTGAGGATATATCTTCTCCTAATGCTTTAAATTATAAAAACTTATCTAATAAAACAGGAAGTATATATGATCCTTGTTTAGCAACTGAAACTAAGATTAAATTAGCTCCAAAGGAAAAAAAGGAGATAATTATACTATTTGGTCAAGATGAAAGTAAGGAGAATATATCAAAATTAATAGATAAGTATAAGAATATTGAAGAATGTCACAAAGCCTTAGATGAAGTAAAGCAATATTGGTCAAATTTCCTAGGAAATATACAAGTAGAGACAAAAGATAAGTCTATGGATTACTTGATTAATGGTTGGTTGCTATATCAAACTTATAGTTGTAGATATTTAAGCAGAACTGCCTTCTATCAATCAGGAGGAGCCTATGGTTTTAGAGATCAACTTCAAGACTCTATGAATTTAGGAATTGTTAATCCTAATATAGCTAAGGCTCAAATAATAAGGAATGCATCAAGACAATATCTAGAAGGAGATGTACAACATTGGTGGCATCCTGTTGTAAATAGTGGAATAAGAACAAGATTTTCTGATGATTTATTGTGGATGCCATATGCTACAGCTCAATACATAAAAAGAACAGGAGATTATAGCATATTAAATGAAAAAGCACCTTATCTTCAAGATGAACCATTAAGAGAAGGAGAAGATGAAAGATATACAATTGTAAATAACTCGCCTACTGAAGGTACTATTTATGAACATTGTATTAGAGCTATAGAAAAGGGATTGAAATTTGGTGAACATAATATACCTTTAATGGGTAGCGGTGACTGGAATGATGGAATGAGTACTGTTGGTAATAAGGGCAAAGGTGAAAGTGTATGGCTTGGATGGTTCCTTTGCGATATATTAAATGACTTCCAAGATATATGTAAGTATATGAAGGACGAGGAAAGACTAAATAGATATTCTGAAATGAAGGAGTTTATTAGAGAAAATATTGAAAATAATGCTTGGGATGGTGGATGGTACAGAAGAGCATACTTTGATGATGGTACTCCACTTGGCTCAAGAGACAATGAAGAATGTCAAATAGATTCATTAGCAGAAAGCTGGTCATTAATTTCAGGTGCTGGTAAAAATGAAAGAGCCGTTGAAGCAATGGAGGCTGTAGATAGGAACCTAGTTAGAGAAGATAAGGGAATGATTCTGTTATTAGCACCACCATTTGAAAAATCATCATTAGAGCCTGGATATATAAAAGGTTATGTTGCAGGTGTTAGAGAAAATGGAGGTCAATATACTCATGCAGCGGTATGGGTAATCTTAGCCTTAACTAAACTAGGATTGGGAGATAAGGCTTGGAAGTATTACAACATGATTAATCCTATTAACCATTCAAAAACTGAACTTGAATGTAGAACATATAAGGTTGAACCATATGTTATGGCAGCTGATGTATACATTAAAGAACCTCATGGTGGAAGAGGAGGATGGAGTTGGTATACTGGAGCTTCAGGATGGATGTATAAGGTAGGTATTGAAGATATTTTAGGATTAAAACATGTAGAAGGAAAAGGATATAAGGTAGAACCTTGTGTGCCAGCAGATTGGACTGAATATAACATTAAGATTAATAATGAAAAAGAACATTATGATATTAAGGTTATAAGAGGTAAAGAAAACAAGATAAGAATAGATGGCAAGGAAGTGGATATAATTCCTAAAGAAGCAGGTGCTTTAAAGGTAGAAGTTGAATTTAAGTAATAAAGGTAATAGGGTAATAGAGTAAGGAGAAGCTGCTTAGGTAGCTTCTCTTTTCTTTCATTGTTTACAGGGGATAGAAAAATGTGTAAAATATAATTGGTTAGGTGGTGAATTTTGATGAATAATAGTAAAAAAGGGTTAGGAATTATTATTGTATTATTTATTGTCCTAATAGGGGTCTTAATTCTTGGGATTCTTAAAGAAAAGAAAATGCAAAAAGATAGTGAGAGCGTAACTTCAGAATGGGTTGCGTCAAAAGATAATAATACTAGTAAAGAAGATAAGAAGGAAGAAGAAAAGCCTTCAGATGAAGAAAAAAAAGAAGATCAAGAAGCACCAAAAGAAGAAAATAAGGGGCTTTATAGCAAGTTGAAAAATAAGTCTGATGTAAGAATGCTCGTATTAGGTGATGGATTGGCCCTTAGTCAAGGAAGAAATACTACAGCTGGTATGTGGGATAAAGAAATTGCAAATTGGATGACTAATACATATGGTAGCAAGGTGGAATTAGTTTCTCTTGCAAGAGCTGGTGCAACATCAGGAGTAGGTTATGAAGTGGCTACAAATAATGATATAAGTAATTACGATTTAATCATTATTTGCTTTGGACAAAATGATAATAATAAGCTAACTAATATTAATACTTTTAATGCTAACTATCAGGGAATAGTAAATAAGGTAAAAGAAAAAAATCCAAATGGTACAATTTTACCTATATTACCAAGTACATTAGTTGGAGATAACGCATATAGAGTTGCTATACAAAATATTTCGAAAAATAATACTCTTAATGCAATTGATGTAAGTAATGAGTTTGCAAACTCTAGTGTAGCAATAAATCAGCTTGTAGGTAATGGTGGATTACCTAATGATAAAGGTTATGGATTATATATTAAGGCTGTAACTAAGTATATAGAAAGTTCAATGAATTAATTAACGGGGGAACAAAGGATGAAGCTATTTGTAACTGATTTAGATGGAACTTTAGTTGAATATAACAATATAACAGATGAAAATCTTAAAGGAATTAAGAAACTAAATGCTTCAGGAGAGCTTTTAGCAGTTGCAACAGGTAGAGCTTATAATAGTTGTACTTTTTTAAAAGACAAGTATGGAATAAAAGTAGATTATTTAATTCTTTTAAATGGTGGATTAATAATAGACAAGGATGGTAAGGTAGTTCATCATAAAGAAATACCTTATAATACAGTAAATAGTATTATAACTGATGTAAAAAGTGATGATTCTGTAATATCTGTGGAAACAGGATATACTTCTTATGTAGTTTATGGAAGATATAAAGAAGATATAGATTGGAACGGTTTAGAATATGAAGCTTTAGAAAATATAAAGGATGAAAACTTGTCTTTAATTTCTCTTTATTATCCAGAGTCAGATATAGAAGAAGTTGAGAAAATATGTAGATTCATTAATGAAAAATATTCAGATGAAGTAGTTGCATATAGAAACACTTACTTTATTGATGTGGTTCCTAAGGGGTGCTCTAAAGGAGAAGGTGTAAACTATGTAAAGGAAAGAGAAAGTATAGATACTAAGGATACATATGCTATAGGGGATTCTTATAATGATATACCAATGTTTAAAGAAGCAGGAAATAGTTTTACATTTGAAACGTCAGAGGATGGAGTAAAAAAGGAAGTTAAGTACATTGTTAATAGTGTTGCAGAAGCTATAAAAAATTATTGCTTAAAGTAGTATAAAGATAACCAATTTTTATTTGTTGTTTTTTGGAATGATTTTTGATAAAATAGACTATGTTTTTCAAAAATGTAATGGAGGGTTGGATATGCCTGTAAGAATAGCAATACTAGGTGGACCTAGATGTGGAAAGACTACTTTGATGCAACAATTATATGTAGATTTAAAAATTAGAGATATTAATGTAGGTGCAGCTTCAGAATATAGCACTGATTATTTAAGAGATAAAGGTATGATTGAAAATATAGCTGAACAATATGGGATATACCTAGGTCAGCTAAAGTTAGAACAAGAGCTAGAACAATTTGATTATGCAATTACAGACTATGCAACTTTTGTACCATATATATATGGAAGATTTATGCTTGGTGATAAAGAAAGAAGCAAGAAAGAAATTGAAATCTTAAAGGATTTATATGTTCTTGCTTTAAGAGATTTACCTAAGTATGACCATGTATTCTTTGTTCCAAGAGAATTTGGTTACACAAAGGATGGAGTAAGATGGCAAGATGAAGAAATGGCATCTGCAGTAGATAATGCAATACTTAATTTCTTACAATCAGAAAATGTTAAGTATGATGTTATAACTGGCAATACAAAAGAAAGAGCAGAAGCAATATTAAAGAAAATTAATTTAGTATAATAAAGATTTTGATGAAACTCCACTTTATAGTGGAGTTTTTTATATTAAAAAAGAATCTCGGCATAAGCCGAGATCTTTCCTTATCCTTTTTATATCTATTAACTAGGTTATCTTTTTATATTATCCTAGTCTTCATAGTTATGATTATCATCTATTATATCGTCACCTTCATCAAAAAGACTCTCTGTATAATCAAATTCTTGCCATGCTATATTATTTACAGCTATATCATCAACGGCAGGATTAGGAAGAGGTGTGGAATCTCCATTAGGAGCATAGCTTCTTATCTCATCTTCAGTTGGATGATAGTCTGTTCTTACTTTAGGTAAATATGCTTTTTTCTTGCTCATAAAGTATCCCTCCTTAAATTTATATAAATAGTTTTACCTTAAGGAGAGAAAAAAATGCAGTTAAATATTTAAAATCTTTTTATAAAGTGCATCTGCTATTCCATCTTCTTCATTAGAAAGAGTAACATAGTCAGCTTTTGATTTTACATATTGAGAAGCATTTCCCATAGCAACTCCTATACCAGCAAATTGGAGCATATCTATATCGTTATCTCCATCACCAAAGGCAATTACTTCATTTTTTGAAATACCTAGGTGATTGCATAAGGCTTTTAGAGCACTAGATTTGCTACAATTTTTGTTCATAAATTCAAAAATAAAAGAAGCTGTTCTTAATGCATTATATTTTTCAAAGTACTCTTTAGGAATTTTTTTAACTGCCTCATCTAGCTTTTCTTTTTCATCTAAAATCATTGCTTTTATAATAAAGTCAGTATCATTTATATCATTTTCTATATCTATAATTTTAACATCTATATTATTATGCAAAATTTCAGCTTCAGTATATTTGTTCTTTTTGGGTGCAATGCAGCATTTATCAGTAAAACCATGAAATTTAACACCTAAAGATTTAGAAAGTTTATAAATATCTTTAAAATCCTTTCCTGTTATCCCATTTCTAACTATGGGTTCTAAAGTTTTTGTATTATAAATAGAAGATCCATTATAAGTAATAACATATTCATCATAATTTATTAAATCTAATTCTTCTAAATAATTCATAACTCCTTGAAGAGGCCTTCCAGTAGTAATAACTATTTTTATTCCTTTATCTTTAGCTAGTTTAATAGCTTTTTTTGTTTCTTGTGATATTGTATTATCACCTTTTAATAAAGTTCCATCCATATCAAGAGCAATTAATTTAAACATAATAACCTCCCAAAACCAACAAATTCTATGTCTATTATACAGTAAAATGTGGTATAATCTAAAGATGTGTAAAAATATACTTAATGTTAATATAGAGGAGGCATAAGCTTTGGCTGATTATATAAATGAGATTAAAAAAAGAAGAACCTTTGCAATTATTTCTCACCCAGATGCAGGTAAGACTACACTTACAGAAAAGTTCTTATTATATGGAGGAGCTATAAGACTTGCAGGTTCTGTTAAAGCAAGAAAAGCATCTAAGCATGCTGTGTCAGACTGGATGGAGATAGAAAAGCAAAGAGGTATTTCTGTTACATCATCAGTTATGCAATTTAATTATGGTGGACATTGTATCAACATACTAGATACTCCTGGACACCAAGACTTCTCAGAAGATACATATAGAACTCTTATGGCTGCAGATTCAGCAGTAATGGTTGTTGACGCAGCAAAAGGTGTGGAAGATCAAACAAGAAAGTTATTCCAAGTTTGTTCTTTAAGAGAGATGCCTATTTTCACATTTATAAATAAGATGGATAGAGAATCTAGAGATCCATTTGAATTATTAGAAGAAATAGAAAATGAATTAGGCATAAAGACATACCCAATGAATTGGCCTATAGGTTCAGGTAAAGACTTTAAGGGTGTATATGAAAGAGATAATAAAAGAATTATTGCTTTTAATGGTGGGGATCACGGACAAACAGAAGTAGAAGCTATTGAAGGTAATGTAGAAGATGATAAGTTCAGAGAAATTCTAGGAGAAGCTCTTCATGATAAGTTAATGGAAGATATAGAACTTCTAGATATTGCTGGGGATGATTTTGATATAGAAAAGGTTAGAAGTGGAGAATTAACTCCTGTATTCTTCGGGTCAGCATTAACTAACTTTGGTGTAGAACCATTCTTAGAACATTTCTTAGAAATGACTACATCACCACTATCAAGAAATTCAGATATAGGAGAAATTGATCCATTTGATGATAAATTCTCTGCATTTGTATTCAAGATACAAGCTAATATGAACAAGGCTCATAGAGATAGAATTGCATTTATGAGAATTTGTTCAGGTAAGTTTGAAAAAGGTATGGAAGTTATGCACATGCAAGGTGGTAAAAAAATTAAACTTGCCCAACCTCAACAATTTATGGCTCAAGATAGAGAAATAGTTGAAGAGGCATATGCAGGGGATATTATAGGGGTATTTGACCCAGGTATATTTGCAATTGGTGATACTTTATGTTCTCCATCAAAGAAGTTTAAGTTTGAAGGTATTCCAGCCTTTGCTCCAGAACACTTTGCAAGAGTTAGACCAGTAGATACTATGAAGAGAAAACAATTTATAAAAGGTGTTACTCAAATAGCTCAAGAAGGTGCAATCCAAGTATTTAAAGAACTTCACATAGGAATGGAAGAAATAATAGTTGGAGTTGTTGGTGTACTTCAATTTGAAGTTTTAGAATATAGACTTAAGAGTGAATACAATACAGATATTAAGATGGAAAGACTTCCTTATAGATATGTAAGATGGATTGAAAACAAGGATTTAGACCCAGATACTTTAAATCTTACTTCAGATACTAAGAAGGTTAAAGACTTTAAGGATAGAAACCTTCTTATATTCCCAAATGACTGGGGAATATCCTGGGCTTTAGACCATAATAAAGGAATTATTCTTTCAGGTGTAGGAAAAACAGAGTAATAGAAGGTACAAGGTAAGAAGGTACGAAAAACTTCACTAGAAAGCTAGTGAAGTTTTTTTGTTACAATAAACTGTGCGTAGTACTGCTTTTTATTTCATACCTAGTACCTTCTTAGCTATCTAAAGCTGATTTGTTACATAGTAATAATAATATCTTATAGCATCATCTACTATTTCTCCAACAGGCATATTAACATCTAGACTAAAGCCCTTTAATTCATTTAATATTTTTACAGTTGATTTTCTAAGAGCGTAGCTTCTCTTACAATCAAAAGCTTCCTTATCGTTATTAATTACTCCTACAGTAAAGTTGTTAAAAACAGTATCATTTCTAGATTTATCAGATATGGATTTTTCTTTAAGTTGATTAGTGGCGTTCTTTTCAGTTTCATTTGATAATAGTGCTTCATCATCAGGTTCTTGAAAGTTAAAAGTCATAACAGTTCTTGCAGTTGGATCTCTGAAAATTTTTTCCTCCTGATCCCAAACATTATCTAATATTTCTACATCTTCAGAACAAATATCACTGTTCTGTTTTTTCTTGACCATTGCACCAACTCCTTTATGGAAAATATTTACAATATAATTATAATAAATAATATGTCTTATAACAATAAGATTATTTATTTAATGAAAGAATATATTTTTTAAAAGAAGTAAAGAATATTTATTCTTTTAAAAGATTAATAATAAAAACAATATTTTAAAAATAAATAATTTCTAGAGCTATAAAAAATCTTTAATTAAAGTTTTTAAATGAAAAAAGAAAAATTGCTTTAAGAGTTATAGTTTTAAAAACGCTATCATTAAAATTTATTTTTCAAATCCAAATCTTATAAAATCATTCAAGTTAAATTAAGTTGAAATTATCTTTTGAAGTTTTAGAAGAGTATACGGAAAAAATATAAATGAATATACATTTTTCTTGGTAAAAAAGATAATAAAAAATGAATGACAAGAAAAAAAGATTCGACAAGAATAAATAAAGATGTGAATAAGTTTTCATTTACAAAGTAGCTGGTCTAGATAAGTTTGAAGATATTGTAAATGTGCGAAAGAATATTTATTTATAAAAATCTTTGTCGAAGAAAAAATGGAGGGATTGATTGAATTTTTATGATTATAATTTAAAATAGAATATGGAATAAGAAATAATGTTAAATGTTCGTTGTTGTAATGAATAATTAGTAAAACAACTGGAAATATATTTATAATAAAGATTATATATTCTTTATTAACAAATGTAGTTTGGGATGGTAAAATAAATAATGTATGTATATTCGACAATATAATGTTAAAATTTATGGAGGAAAGTAGAATGAATGAAGAAATCATCAAAATTGAAGATATAGTAGATGGGCTGAAAAAGAGATGGCAATTAATAGTTACAATAACTCTTATAGCAACAATTATATCTGCTGTTGTAAGCTTTTTTATAATAAAACCTAAATATGAAGCATCAGCAAAACTATTTGTTGGTAAGGAAGCTACAACAGAAAATTATAATAATAGTGATATAACAATGTATCAACAATTAGTAAAAACATATACAAGCCTTATAAAAACAGAGGATTTAGTTGGTAAGGCATTAAAGGATAATAATATAGATTTAGATCCTAAGATAGTAGTATCGGAATTATCTGCAGAACAAATAACAAATACTCAATTAATGCAGGTTAAGTACATAAGTAAAAATAAAGAAGAAGCAGCTAATGTAGTAAAAGCAGTAACAGATGAATTTATTAAAGAATCATCAGCATTAATAAAGAATGCAGATGTAAAGATAATTGAAAGTGTAAAGCTACCTGAAAATTCAGTAAGTCCCAATAAGAAAATGAATATAGCAATAGCTATGTTACTAGGTTTAATGGTTGGAGTTGGACTAGCATTATTATTAGAGTTTATGGATAACACATTTAAGGACAAAGAGTCCTTAGAAGATATTATAGGAGTACCTGTTTTAGGTGCTATTCCAGATCAAGAAAAGGTTAAATAAAGGAGAATTATATGTTTATAGTAGAAAAGAAACCTAATTCTATAGCTGCAGAAGCTTATAGAACATTAAGAACTAATATACAATATTCATCTTTTGATAAAGAGATAAAAACTATGGTAGTAACAAGCTCTGAGCCTGGTGAAGGAAAGTCAACTACAGCAGGTAATATGGCTTTATCCTTTGCCCAATCAGAAAAAAGTGTTATTTTAATAGATTGTGATTTAAGAAAGCCTTCTCTTCACAGAAAATTTAAGATATCTAATTTAGTTGGTCTATCTGATGTATTAATAGGAAAAGAAAAAATGAATGATGCAGTAAATGAATATAGTGAGAATCTTCATATTTTAACATCAGGTAAATTACCTCCAAATCCTTCAGAAATGCTGGGATCAAAAGCAATGGGAAGACTTTTAGAAGAGCTAAAGAGCAAGTATGATATAATTATACTAGATAGTGCTCCGTTACAAGCTGTAACAGATGCTCAAATCCTTTCTACTAAGGTAGATGGAACAATTTTGGTAGTTAGAGCAGAGAAAACAAAAAGAGATTCAGTACAACAAGCAAAAGCACTTTTAGATAAAGTAGGTGCTAATGTATTGGGAACTGTACTTAATGGTGTTGAAAACACTAGAAAAAAATATTACTACTATTATGGAAATGAAGGTAAGTAAGAGGGCGATTAAATGATAGATATACATTCACATATATTACCTGGAATTGATGATGGTTCAAAAAATATAAATATGACCTTACAGATGATAAAAATGGCAGAAAAGAGTGGAACAAAAGATATAGTTGCCACTCCTCATTTTTGTAGGGGGTATGGAGAAACACCTTATGATGAAGTTAAAAACTTAGTAGGGGAGTTTAATAAGCTTGTAAAAGGAGAAGAGTTAGATATAAACATACATTATGGTCAAGAAGTTTATTATTCAGAACAAATAATAGATGATTATAAAAGTAGTCTTATAGGTACCATTAATAACTCAAGATATATGCTAATAGAGCTTCCTATGAGAAGCTTTGATAGCGAAACATTAGAGGTCATATATGAACTTCAAGTAAAGGGAGTAATTCCAATACTTGCACATCCAGAAAGATATAGACCAATAATAGAGAAACCAGAGAGAATTAATAAGTTTATTAAAGAAGGATTCTTGTTTCAAATGAATGCTGGAAGCATTGAAGGTCAGTTTGGAAATAGTGTGAAGAAAACTGCAGAGATATTATTAGCTAATAATATCTATAATTTTATTGGTTCTGATGCACATAATGATACAAATAGATGTACGGGAATAGCTAATGGAATAGACTTGGCTAAAAAGAAAAGTAAAATTAATGAAGAACTTTTTAGAGAAAGTGGCAGAAGGTTATTAAATAATGAAGATATAGAGTTTATAGGAGAAATGGTAAAAGAAAAAAAGGGGATTTTCTCGTTTTTAAAGTGATTTAATTAAGCATAGGGGGTATAACATTGCAAAATAAAAAAGCAAAAATGTTGACGTTGGTAATAGTGGACCTGTTACTAATATTTTGTTCATATTTTGTAGCTTTTATATTTAGATTCAAATATACGGACATTAGTATAGCAGAAATTGTAGTAATGTATGAAAGTTATATAAGCAAAATATTTTTAATGTCTTTAATATTTATAGGGATATTTATGGCGTTTAAACAATATAAAAGTATTTGGTCTATTGCAAGTATAGATGAATTTTTAAGAGGAATTATAGCAACAGGGTTAGCTACTAGTGTGGTTTTAGTAATATCTTGTTTAGATAAAAGAAGAATTCCGCTAATGGTTACAATAATGGCTGGAATTATGATAATGGTATTTTGCAACGGTATAAGAATAGGTTGGAGAGTAGTAAGAAGAACTTTAATCTTTATTACAGATAGAAGTAATGGAAATTGTAAAAGGGTTTTAGTAGTAGGCGCAGGTGGCGCAGGTGCTCTTGTTGCAAATGAATATAAGAAAAATCCGCAATATAAGAAAAAAGTAGTAGCCTTTGTAGATGACAGTTGGGCTAAAAAAGGAATTTATGTTTCAGGAATAAAAGTTCTTGGTGATAGATATGATATTCCTACAGTAGTAGAGGAACAAAGAATTGATGAAATAATAATAGCTATATCAGAATTAAATGAAGTAGAATTAAAGAGAATTTTAGATGAATGTAAGAAAACAACTGCTCAGGTAAAAATAATGCCTGGAGTTTCAGAAGTAATAGATGGAAAGTTCTCTGTTAAAAAAATCAGAGATGTAGATGTAGAAGACCTACTAGGAAGAGAGCCAATTAAGTTGGATTTTAGTGGTATTTCTAGTTATATAGAAAACAAAGTAATTATGGTAACTGGTGGAGGAGGCTCCATAGGATCAGAGTTATGTAGGCAAATAGCAAGATTTAATCCAAAAGAACTTATAATATTTGATATTTATGAAAATAATGCTTATGACCTACAAAATGAACTTTTAAGAAAATACAAAGATTTAAATTTAAAGACCTTAATAGGATCTGTTAGAGATAGAAAAAGGTTAAATAATATATTTAAAGAATATAGGCCTCAAGTTGTATTTCATGCAGCAGCCCATAAACACGTTCCTTTAATGGAAGATAGTCCAGGAGAAGCTATTAAAAATAATGTATTAGGAACTTTAAACACAGCAGAGCTTGCTAGTGAATATGGAGTAGAAAGATTTGTATTAATTTCTACTGATAAAGCGGTAAACCCTACTAATGTAATGGGGGCTACTAAAAGATTGTGTGAAATGGTTATACAGTCTATTGATAAAGAAAGTGACACAGAATTTGTAGCAGTTAGATTTGGAAATGTATTAGGTTCAAATGGGTCAGTGGTTCCTTTATTTAAAAAGCAAATTGCAGAGGGAGGGCCTGTTACCTTAACACATAAAGATATAACAAGATATTTTATGACAATACCAGAAGCATCACAACTAGTTTTACAAGCTGGAGCCTATGCAAAGGGTGGAGAAATATTTGTTTTAGATATGGGACAACCTGTTAAGATATATGATTTAGCAGAAAACTTAATTAGGTTATCTGGATATATTCCAAATGAAGAAATAGAAATAAAAGTTACTGGTTTAAGACCAGGTGAAAAGCTATATGAAGAGCTTCTTATGGATGAAGAAGGATTAAGTGAGACACCCCATAAGAAGATATTTATAGGAAGGCCTGGAGAATTCAAACTTGAAAAAGTTAAAAGTAATATAAATGAGCTTTTAGATGTAGTTAAGATAGGAAATAAGGAAAAGTTAAGAGAAAAACTACAGGAGGTAGTACCTACTTATAAAAATCCTGATGAGGATAATGAAGTAGCTGCTACTAAAGAAGTTTGGTAATTACAGGAATATAAATATTTGAATTAATATGAAAGGAGACAAAAGTAGATGTTTGTTTCTAAGAATCATAAGTTTAAAAAGTTTGATAATAAAGTTTGGTTAAGTTCACCTACAATGCATGGAGCTGAACTTGAATATGTTACTGAAGCATACAATACTAATTGGATGTCTACAGTGGGAGCTAATATAGATGAAATCGAAAAATTAATTTGTGAAAAAGTTGGATGTAAGTATGCAGTAGCACTTTCAGCAGGAACAGCTGCATTACATATGGCAATGAAGTTAGCAGGGGTACAGAATAATCAAAAGGTTTTTTGTAGCGATATGACTTTTGATGCTACAGTTAATCCGGTTGTATATGAAGGTGGAATCCCAATTTTTATTGATACAGAATATGATACATGGAATATGGATCCAGTAGCATTAGAAAAGGCTTTTGAATTATATCCAGAAGTAAAGGTGGTTGTAGTTGCTCATCTATATGGAGTGCCAGGAAAGATTGACGAGATTAAAGAAATCTGTGATAGACATGGTGCAGTTATTATTGAAGATGCTGCTGAATCTTTAGGAGCAACATATAAAGGAAAAGAAACTGGAAGTTTTGGGACATACAATGCTATTTCTTTTAATGGAAATAAAATTATTACAGGATCATCTGGAGGTATGCTATTAACTGATGACTTAGAGGCTGCCAATAAAGTGAGAAAGTGGTCTACTCAAGCAAGAGAGAATGCTCCGTGGTATCAACATGAAGAATTAGGGTACAACTACAGAATGAGCAATGTAATTGCAGGGGTAGTAAGAGGTCAGATTCCATATTTAGAAGAGCATATTGCACAGAAAAAAGCAATTTATGAAAGATATAAGGAAGGATTTAAGGATCTTCCTGTAATTATGAATCCATTTGATGAAGAAACATCAGAACCTAACTACTGGCTTAGTTGTATGTTAATAAATCCAGAAGCTATGTGTAAACAAGTTAGAGGTGAACAGGAAGTTTTATATATTCCTGAACATGGGAAGAGCTGTCCAACAGAAATTTTAGATACATTAGCAAAATACAATACTGAAGGACGCCCAATTTGGAAACCAATGCATATGCAGCCAATCTATCGTATGAATGGATTTGTAACTAGAGAAGGTAATGGAAGAGCAAAGACAAATGCATATATATCGGGTGGTGCAATTGGACAGAATGGAAAACCATTAGATGTTGGAATGGATATTTTCCAAAGAGGATTATGTTTGCCTAGTGATAATAAAATGACTCATAATGAGCAAAAGCAAATTATTGAAATTATTAAATGGTGTTTTGAGTAAAATTTGGAGAGTTAAATAATGATAAGATATAAAAAGAAAATTTATGAAAAATATATAAAAAGAATTATTGATATAATTTGTTCTAGTATTGCATTGATTCTTTTATCACCAATTATGTTAGTTATAGCACTTCTTGTTAGAATTAAGTTGGGGTCGCCTGTAATTTTTTCACAAGAAAGACCGGGGTTGAATGAAAAGACTTTTCGCTTATATAAGTTTAGAACAATGACTGACCAGAAGGACGAAAATGGAAAGTTATTACCTGATGATGTTAGGTTGACTTCTTTTGGGAAAAAAATGCGATCAACAAGTTTGGATGAGCTCCCAGAATTGGTTAATATTTTAAAAGGAGACCTTTCAATTGTAGGCCCTCGTCCTCTATTGCTTAGTTATTTACCTTATTATACAGAAGAAGAACGTTTGAGGCATTCTGTAAAACCTGGTTTAAGTGGATTGGCACAGGTCAGTGGACGAAATTTTCTTGAATGGGATAGAAGATTGGAAAAAGATGTTGAATATGTGAAAAATATTAGTTTTTTGTTGGATGTTAAGATAGTAATAAAAACAGTTCTTCAAGTTTGCAAACATGAAGGTGTTGCTGTAGACACTAGACAGGTGGAAACAAATTTTGCTGAAGAAAGAATAAAAATTAGAAATTAAATATTAGTTGGGAGATTATGTTATGGAAATAAATGTTCTTATATTAAGTTGCGGAACGCGAAATAAGATAGTCCAGTACTTTCGTAAGGAAATCAAGGGAATTGGTAAAGTGGTATGCACTGATATGAGTAATATTGCCCCTGCCTTGTACGAAGGGGATAAGTATTATATAGTACCACGTATGACAGATCCAGAATATATGAATGTGATTTTTGATATTTGTAGAAAAGAAAATATTACAGCTATTTTTAGTTTAATTGATCCAGAACTCAGTTTGTTAGCAGCAAATAAAGAGAAATTTATGGAATTGGGAGTTACTGTTATTGGTTCTTCTTTTAGTTTGTGTGAAATGAGTCTTGATAAAATGATGATGTATGAATGGATGGTTAATCATGGATATAAAACAGCTAGAAGTTATATAGATAAGGATCTATTTCATAGAGATGTAGCTGCTGGTCATATTTCTTATCCTGTGTTTGTTAAACCGGTTAGGGGAAGTGCATCAGTCGCAATTAATAAAGTTGACAATAAAGAAACGATAGAATTACTTTTTGCTCATGAAGATAATTTAATGATTCAAGAATATTTACCTGGACAAGAAATTGGTGTGGATGTATATATTGACATAATTACAGGGGAGATTATATCAATTTTTACAAAGAAGAAAATTATTATGAGAGCTGGAGAGACAGATAAAGCAGTTTCTTTTAAAGATAAAAAACTTTTTGAGATTATAGAGCAATTTGTATCTGATGCAGGTTATCGTGGACAAATAGATATAGATGTTTTTGATATAAATGGCGAATATTATATATCTGAAGTAAATCCAAGATTTGGTGGTGGTTATCCACATGCTTATGAAAGTGGTTGTAATCATATAGAAATGATTATTAAAAATCTGCAAGGAAAACCAAATTTGAAAAATATAGGTGATTATGATGAAGGAATTTATATGATGAAGTACAATGAAGTGATGATAAAAAATAATAAATAGTATTTAATTATTTGAGTTGTAGGAGGAGATATGGCAAAACGTATAATGATAATTGATCATTTCAGTCAAACACCAGAAGAACCTGGTAATAATAGATTTATATATTTGGCTACTATACTTTCTAGAGAGGGATTTGATGTTGAAGTCGTTACAACAGATTTCTCACATAAAAATAAAAAGACGAGAATAAGAAATAAAAAGTCTCTTTTAGAAGTGCCATATAAATTTCAAATGCTTCAGGAACCTGGATATTATAAAAATGTTTCATTAAGGAGGTTTTATAGTCACTATATTTTTGGAAAGAATCTTAAAAAATATTTAAAAACGGTAAAAAAGCCTGATTTGATTTATATTGCAGTTCCATCGTTGAATGTGGGTTCTGTTTGTGTTAAATATTGCAAAAAGAATAAGATTCCTTTAATTACAGATATTCAAGATTTATGGCCAGAAGCTTTTAAATTAGTTTTTAATATTCCTGTGTTAAGTTATATAATATTTGCACCGATGATGCATATTGAAAATAATATTTATAAGGAGTCTAAACGAATTGTAGCTGTTTCTGAAACATATAAATTAAGAGGCCTGAAGAATTGCATTAATGATTCAAATGGTATGTGTGTTTATTTGGGTACAGACTTAGAAGAATTTGATAAAAATGTTAATAATATAATAGTTAAAAAAAATGAAGATGAATGTTGGATTACTTATGTAGGTACACTTGGTATAAGTTACAATATTAAAATAATTATTGATGCTCTTGATGCTTTGTCAGACCGTTTACCTCAAAATGTTATATTTAAAGTTTTTGGGGATGGTCCGCAAATGGAACAGTTTGAAAAATATGCCATTAAAAAGGGGGTAAGGGCAGAATTCAAGGGAAGGATAGATTATCCACATATGGTTGCTTATTTATCTAAGTCAGATATTGCAGTAAATCCTATTGCAAAAGGGGCTGCACAAAGTATTATAAATAAACATGCAGATTATGCAGCAGCAGGGCTTCCGGTTGTGAATACGCAAGAATGTGAAGAGTACAGAAGCTTAATTAATAAGTATAAATGTGGTATTAATTGTGGCGTTGATTCTATTTCAGATGTGGCGGATGCCATTGAAAAACTAATAAATGATAAAGAATTGCGCAAAAAAATGGGGTGGAATTCCAGAAGAATGGCAGAAGAGCGATTTAATCGAAGTTATACGTATATGAAGATAGTTGATGAGATTGAGAGGGTTTGTAGGAGATAGATGAAAAAGTTATTAATTATGGCATCTTTATTTTGGCCACAAAAACATGGCGGTGGTCCAACAATAAGTATATGGAATTTGGTACATGCAATTAAAGATCAATTTGATATTTATGTAATCTCTAAAAATCATGAATTAAATGATAAAGAGCGACTTCCTGGAATAGAAGATGGTTGGAACAAGTTCGAATTTGGAAATGCTTATTATACACGTTATGGACACCATTCTGTAAAAGAAATAATAGAATTGATTAATGAAGTAAAACCAGATATTATTTATCAAAATAGTTTTTTTAGTTTTGATGATTTGTGGCCAGTACTTCTGTATAGAAAAACACATCCAGAAGTAAAAGTTATAGTAGCACCAAGAGGTGAATTTTATCCGGAAAGAATTAAAGTAGGACACTTAAAAAAGAAGATATATGGTAGATTACTTAAATTGTCGGGATTGATTAAAGATGTTTTTTTTCAAGGAACTGCTGAAGAAGAATGTGTGCAGATTAAAGAATTTCTAGGCGTACATTTAGAAAAGATATATAATATTCAAAATATTTCTATTATGAAGCAAGAAAATGAAAATATTGAAAAAAAAAGAGGTAAACTTGATTTGGTATATATTGCTCGTATACATCCAACTAAAAATACGCTAAAGGCGTTAGAGTATCTTAAAGAACTGGAAGGAAATATTACATATGATATTTATGGAGCGATTGAAGATGGAAAATATTGGGATGAGTGTTTGAGAGTGATTAGAGAATTACCAAGTAATATAAAAGTATCATACAAAGGCATAATAAATCATGACAGTGTGGCAGAAACTTTAATTAAATATCATGCATACTATATGCCAACGGATGGAGAAAATTTTGGACATTCTATAGTAGAAGCAATGTTAATGGGGCGTATTATTATAATTAGTAATCATACACCTTGGACAGATGTAAATCAATATGGTGGTTATGCGATTCCAGTAGAAGACAAGAATAAGTATGTGGAAATACTTAATTACTTGTGTGATATAGAACAAGATATATATGAAAAAAGATGTAATTCTATTCGATCATTTATTATTAATAGATTAAATATTCAAGAAACAATAGAAAAATATATAAAAGCATTTGATAAAGAAAAATGATTAGTAAATTTTTTATGCTTTTGTATAACTCAATAAGATATGTAAGGAATATAGATTAACGAAATATTTTATATGTTGATAGATGTAGTAGAATAAAAAGGATGTATTGAGTATATAAAAAAAGTTCAGTCTGTAGTAATGTGGAAATAAACGTAAGAGGAAAGTTTGATGTAAAAAACAGGGAAAAGTGTTTTTTTGATACCACATTTATAATTACATCTAGATATAAAATTGAAATTTGTAATAGAATTATTTTTTACTACTAACTTAATAGTATATGATGATGACCATAAATTTAAAAAGGTATAAGTATAAAATGATAAATTTCAAACTGATTCTGTTACAATAATTTTGAAGTATTGTGATTGGGGATAATTGTGTTACTTCTGTGAGAAGTATTGTAAAAGAAAAAAATGAAATAATATAATAAAAAAGAGAAATATAATGACCATCTCTATTCATTTGAGTGGTGGACAGGAGGCAAATTAATTTGAAGTGTAGGATTCTTTTAAAAGTAATTTTTACCAAAATATTTAAAAAATTTCCTAAACTAATAACTGACGAGAAACACTCTAAATTATTATTTTGGATAATGTTTGGGTATATTCCTGATTTGAAACATCCGAAAACAATGAATGAATATATTTGTGCTTCTAAGATAAAAGATGATAAGCTTGAATACTGGAAGTATACAGATAAGTATGAAGTTAGAAAATATGTTGAAAAAACGATAGGTAGTAAATATTTGAATAATGTTATTGGAATTTATGATTCTTTTGATGAAATTAATTTTGAAGATTTGCCAAATAAGTTTGCACTAAAAGCTACCCATGGATCATCATACAATGTGATTGTAAAAAATAAGAATAAATTGAATAAATTTGCCGCAAAAAAAAGTTTTGATAAATGGTTAAAAGAAAATTTTTATTATAAAGATAGAGAGAAAAACTACAAAAATATTAAACCAAGAATAATGTGTGATGTTTTTCTTCAACCACAAGATGGTGAATTAGAAGAATATAAGTTGTTTTGTTTTAAAGGAAAAGTTGGCTTCATTCAACATAATAAAGAAATAGGTAAAAATAGATATTCTAATATATTTTCTCCTGAATGGGAATTGCTTGGTGTAAAATATGGATATAGTGGTTTTGAAAATGATAAAAAACCGAATAATGGAGATGAACTTGTGTTTTTAGCTGAGAAATTGGCTAAGCTTTTTGAGTTTGTAAGAGTAGATCTTTATAACGTGGATGGACGAATTGTTTTTAGTGAGTTGACATTTCATTCGGGGGGAGGGTTGATTCCTTTTAACCCTAAGGAATATGATAGAAAGTTTGGAGAGTTATTAGGATTATAAAGCTATGGAAAGAATAAATAGAAATAATAAAGTAGTATCTGCAATGATTCACTATATTCAACATTATAACCCAGAAAAATATTGGAAGATGAGGGGAGTTGTAATTTCTCCATCAAGAGGTGGAATACACAAACTTATACAGATTATATATCTTTTTAGAATAAAAAGAATGGATGCATTTAATAATGCATCTATGGGAACGGATATTGGGTTCGGAGCTCATTTTGAAACTCCTCCGCATTTGCAACATGGATTAAACGGAATAATAATATCTCATTATGCACATATTGGGAAAAATGCATGGATTGCTCAGCAAGTTACTATTGGACAAGCTATTGATAGAAATGTTGCACCTACAATAGGTGATAATGTAATCATAGGAACAGGGGCAAAAATCTTTGGAGATATTAAAATTGGCAATAATGTTACAGTGGGAGCGAACGCAGTAGTCACGCATGATATACCGGATAATTGTGTTTGTGGAGGTATTCCTGCAACAGTAATAAAATATAAAGAAAAGATGGAATAGTATTATGAAAATTCTTTTGTTAGGTTCTTTGATTTCTTCTGAAGAAGTAGAAAAATTTAATAATAATAGTAAAGAAAAAGCTTCTGTAGCTCCAATTAATTATGAAACTATGTTAGCAAAGGGGTTAATTGAAAATGGAGTGGATCTAGAGGCGTTGAGTGTACCGCCAGTTGCGGCATATCCCCATAGTGTATATAAAAAAATAGATGCAAAGAATGAAATTGTAGAGAAAAATATTCTTGTTCAGTGGATACCATTTATTAATATTCAAGGGATAAAACAATATACAATTCAAAAAAGCACAAAAAAATTTTTGAAAAAATGGTTAGATGAAAATAAATATGTTAAAGATAAAATTGTTATTATGTATTCGATTTATCCACCATATTCTAAACCAGCTATAGATCTTTGTAAAAAATATGGATGTCATTTAAGTACCGTGATTACAGATTTACCTGAATATATGTATTCGTGGAAAAAAATGAAGGGAATTAAAGGATTATATTCAAAAAAAATATCGAAACAGATGTTAAGTTTGCAAGATAAATGTGATAGTTATATTCTTTTTACAAAACCAATGGCTAAACGAATGAATATTGAAAATAAACCGTATCTTGTATCAGAAGGATTTAGTGATTTCAGCATTTTTAATGAGATTGGCAATGTAGAAAAATATAAAAAGAAAACAATTGTATATGGTGGAAATTTGAGCAATCTTTATGGAATAAGAAATTTAGTAGATGGTTTTATGCTTACAGATCTTAATGTAGAGCTTCATCTATATGGTTCTGGTAGAGATTCTTCTTATATAGAAAATTGTGCACAAAAAGATAATAGAATTAAATTTAAGGGAATGGTAAAAAGAAAAGATTTGTTAGAGGCATTAAAAAAAGCTCATCTTCTTGTAATTAACAAACCTACTAATGATGATTATAGTAACTATTCTTTTTCATCAAAAATTTTAGAATATATGTCATCAGGTACACCTATATTAACAACTAGAGTTGGGGGAATGCCTAAAGAATACTATGAATATTGTTATTTTATCGATGATGAGAGTCCAGAAGGAATTGCGGAAGCAATCAAAAACACAATTACATTAAGTGGAAGTTTATTGAGAGAAAAAGGCATGGATGCAAGAGATTTTACAAATAATAAAAAAAATCACAAATCGATGACAAAAAAAATTGTTCGATTTTTGAATGAACAAATTTATGGAGAGAGATAATGAAAATAAAATATACATCTATTATAGCGTTAATTCTTTTTTTAATATTTTTAGGGGTTGCTGGATTAGAAAATTATTTTGTGATTATTGCGTTAGCTGTTATTTCACTGATTGGTATTTCAAAGAATGACTTGAAGAAGGCGGTTGGAACTCTATTACCTATTCTCGTTATTCATACCATAATTTATTATTATAATTATTCTACCATTTCATTAGATTGGGTAGCAAAAAATCTAATTAATCCTGTTATATTATGTTTTTTAGGATATTGGATGACATTGAATATGAAATCAGATAAAGGACCAGCAAAGGTTATGATAATAGGTCTATTTATGCATGGTGCTTTAAATGTTTTACTATATGTAATGAATCCAGCATCAATGGTTGACCGCTCATTAGTTAATATTTGGGGAGGATCAATAACGGCTACTTTACAAAATATATTATTTATTCCTATTGTAAGCTTATTATTTTATGGGCTATATATTGTACATAATAAAATAGAAAAAGTTTTTATTATTGTAGCAATATTAATTGCTATATATTGTACATTTATTTCCGCTTCTCGCACCTTACTTTTCTTAATTGTTATTAGTTTTTTTATTGTTATGATTCTAAATTTCAAAAAGAATAAATATAAAAATTTGAATATATTAATTTCGATGTTTCTATTAATAATTATTTTGTATGTAGTTTATGAATTTGATTTAATGGGAGTGAGAACATGGATTGAATCATCAAGTTTAGTTGGAAGAATATTAGGAGGAATAAATAGTAAAGACAGTGTATTAGAAAATGTACGATGGGAAATGAACCTTAAAGTTCTTGCCTCCTTATCAAGTAATCCATTTGGAAAAATTACAGTAGTTAATTATGCTCATAATTTATTTCTTGATATTGCAAAATATACGGGGATAATTCCGGCACTATCAATATTTGTGTGGTGTATAACTGAGATAGTAAAATATTATAAACATGTAAAGGTATCATCAAATGAGTGGGATATTAATCTATTTTCAATATCAGTGTGTTTAATGATTGTATTTTTTTTGGAGCCAGTTTTAGAGGGGATACCAATTATTTTTGGCGCTTTTTGTTATTTGTGTGGAATAATGAAAGCTAGAAGAGGGATGTATATCAAATGAAATGTGTAAATATTGGAAGTGATTATCAAATGAATAAGCCAATAGTTTCTATAATAATGCCTGTATACAATACAGAGAAATTTATAGAGGAAGCTATAAAGAGTGTTATTAATCAAAAATATCGTAATATTGAATTAATCTGTGTAAATGATAAAACTCCAGATAGAGCAATTGAAATATGTAAAAATTATCAAAAAAAATATTCAAATATAAAAATAATTGAAAATGAAGAGAATATGGGTTTGGAATTTACTAGAAATCGCGGGATGGAGGAAATGACAGGTAAATATGTAATGTTTTTAGATTCTGATGATACTATTGATGATAATATGGTTGAAAAGATGGTGAATATTGCGGAGAAAAATGAATCACAAGTAGTACTGTCAGCATATTCAATGATAATTGATGGTAATGATAAACCCGTTCTTGCAAATATTTCAGATATGGAATGCTTAAATATATCAGATTTCTCTAAACTATTATTAGATAAATTGGAATGGAGAATATTGTGTTGTGTGGGATCTAAGTTATATAGAGCAGACGTAATAAAAAAAAATCATTTAAGATTTGATAGAAAATATAAGTATAATGAAGATGGGGGATTTATTCTTTCATTTTTACTTTTATGTAATAAAGTGAGTTATATAGATGAACCTTTTTATAAATATCAAATCAGAAAAAGTGGCTCTATAATGTCTTCCTATAGGCCTGAAGTTTTTTCAAGTATTATTAAAGTAAATGAGTTATTACGAAGAATATTTATAAATAATGGTATATATAATACAAAACAAGAGTTGTATTACAGAAAGCTTTTTTTTCTAATATTAGATAGTTTAAGGAACGAGGCGAAATATGGTGATTTTGATAGCTATAATGAAACGTTGAAGACAATAAGAAACTATGAAGACTATGAAAAAATGCAGAAGTCACTAATTAAATCAAATATTTTAGGAATAAAGCAGAAAGGAGTATTAATTTGTATGCGATTAAATTTATATAATATATTATATCGCATTATCAAATAATGAAGACTAGAATGAGAAATTATCATTATATATTTTGGACAAAGTATTATGAATTTATATTTAATTCAGGAAGAAAAAATAATTTGAATGATATTTATATGTTTCACTCAATTTGTGATGGAGAAACAAATCCTAAAAAATTTGAATCAAATAAAATCTCTTTTGAATTATTTATTAGAGAAGAGTTGAAGTATAAGAAAGCTGTTTCTATAGAAAATATTGTTCGGGAGAAAAACAGTGGAAAATTTGCAATATCATTTGATGATGTTTTTTTAAATTTTTTCACAAATGCGTATCCTATTTTGAAAAAATATCAGATTCCGTTTACATTATTTGTTTCCACTGGTCTTTTAGATACGCCTGAATATTTAACGAAAGAAGAATTGAAAATTTTGTCACAAGATAAATTATGTACTATTGGAGCACATACAGTAAATCATGTTAGATTACGAACTACTAAGGATTCCTATAATGAAATAGTAGCATCAAAGAATGAATTAGAAAAAATTATTGGAAGAAATATACTATATTTTGCTTATCCATATGGAAGTATATTCGCTTGCTCAAAAAGAAACATACGAGAAGTACGTAAATCAGGTTTTTCAGCGGCTTTTTCAACAATAAGAGGAAGTATTCCTTTAAATATAGAGAAATATAGGTTTTTTTTACCTAGGAAAAATGGAGATCATTATGTAAAAAAACTTGAAGAAAGGGGGGGGATATATGAATCCAACAATTGTAGCAGTAGGATATAATAGACCAGATATTTTAAAAAGATTGTTGCATTCTATAGAAAATGCAAAATACAATACTAATAATGTTAACTTAATTATAAGTATTGATAAGGCTTCTAATGAAATGGAAGTAGTTAAAGTAGCAGAAGAATTTATATGGTCACATGGTAAAAAAATAATCAGAAGATTTCCTGAGAGACAAGGATTACGAAAACATATTTTACAGTGTGGTGATTTAACAGAAAAATATGGGGCAGTAATTATTCTTGAGGATGATTTAATAGTATCAACTAATTTTTATGAATATACAATTGCTGCATTAAATTACTATGAAAATGAAAAATGTATTACAGGAATTTCACTGTATAGTCATGAATGGAATGGATATGCCAGAAAAAACTTTGTTACAGTTGCAGATCAATTTGATACCTATTTAGGTCAATTTAGTATTACATGGGGACAGTGTTGGACAGATAAATGGTGGAGACAGTTTAAGCAGTGGTATAAAGACCATGAAGACAAATTAGAAGAAAATTATAAAATACCGTCAAATATAAATCGTTGGTCAGATAAATCTTGGGGAAAATATTTTGTGAATTATATAGTAGAAACAAATAAATTTTATGTAATTCCAAGAGTATCTTACAGTACAAATTGTTCTGATGTTGGTGAACATGTGAGAGTTGCAGATAATGTTCATCAGGTTAGGTTGATGACAGGGAATGTTGAATCGTATTATTTTGCGCCAGTAAATCAAGCACAGAAATATGATATTTTCTTTGAAAATCTTAAATTAGAAAATCAATTTGAAAAAAAAATTTGTGACGAAGGAATAGTTATTGATTTAGCTGGATATGGTCGTAAGCAAAATGGAAAAAGATATTTGCTTACAACATTGGAGCTTCCATATAAAATTTTAAAAAGCTACGGCCTACAATTAAGACCATATGAAATGAATATTATGTATGATATTCCGGGGGAAAATATTTTTTTATATGATACAAAGAGAGCCGAAAGGAAAAGAAATAAGAAGAAAAATTTAATACATGTTATTCGTTATGAAGTGAGAGGATTTTCTGTCAGAGATTTTATACCTTATATTACTTTCTTGGTTAAACAATCGTTAAAAATTAAATTTAGCAAAAAAGGAAAAATATAGATATGAATAAAAAAAAGTTAAAAAATAATAAAAATATTTTGAAGTTATATACAAATTATAAAAAGACAATGTGTATTTTACTTACACATTTTTCACCTGTCATTGCAACAAAATATGTTTATAAATATAACACAGGGAAAAAGCTAGATTTAAGGAATCCCAAAACATTTAATGAAAAAATACAATGGTTAAAGTTATTTGGTGATCAGAAATTAATGATACGGTGCGCTGATAAATATGAAGTTAGATTTTATGTTGAAGAAAAAGGTTGTCCTAATATACTAAATGAACTTTATGGGGTATATAATGATGTAGAAGATATTGATTTCGAAAAGTTACCACAATCATTTGTCTTAAAAACTAGCGATGGATGTGGTACTAATATTATTTGTCATGATAAAGAATTGCTTGATGTAGAAAAAACTAAAAAACAATTAAGTTATTGGATGACTCATAAATATGGATGGGAAACTGCTGAAATCCATTATTTAAAAATTAAACCTAAAATAGTTTGTGAAAAAATTATTGAAACAGTTGATGGTACATTACCGAATGATTTTAAATTTTTTTGTTTTAACGGGGAACCTAAATTTTTTTATTATGGGTATGATAGAGAAAATGGATTTAAGAAACTTCATTGTGACTTAAATTGGAACATTATTAATATTACTAGGGAAAAAGCAACCTTATCTCCAAATGATATTATTATACCAGAATGTTTTGATGAAATGATAAAATATGCGAGAATTTTATCTGAAGGAATTCCATTTGTTCGTGTTGATTTTTATGATAGTAAAGGACAGGCTGTTTTCGGTGAAATGACATTTACACCAACAGCTGGAATGTCGGAAATTTATAATGAGGAAGCAGCAAAATGGATGGGAGAAATGATAGAGTTGTATAAAGAGGAAAAAATAAATGTTTGATATTGGAATTATTGGGGGAATGGGTCCAGCAGCCACAGCCGAATTATTTAAGAGAGTTGTTCTTTATACATTTGCAAAAAATGACCAAGATCATATTAAGATGTGTATTTTAAATGATACTACAATTCCGGATAGAACGGAATACATCTTAAATAATGGAGAATCACCATTATCTAAGCTGTTAAATAATATAGAAATCGCTAAAAATATAGGATGTAAATATTGTGCAATTCCATGTAATACAGCGCACTATTTTTTTCAAGAATTTGAAAGCATAGAAGGAATAGAATTTATTAACATGGTTAAAGAAACGTGTCAGTATGCTGCAGATATATATTCTAAAAAAGTAATTTGTGTGTTAGAAACACTTGGTACAATTAATGGAGATATATACAAAAAAATAGGTGGTGAATTTGGAAATATAGTATATCCGTCTTCACAGACAAATGATTATGTTATGAATATTATTAGATTAATCAAAGCTGGAAATCAGGATTTAGAACAATTATCAAGCAACATGGTTAAGTTGTTGAAAAAAGAGTTCTACTTTGAGAATACGGTGTTTGTGTTGGCATGTACTGAATTGTCATTATTGTTGCCATACGTTAAAGGTGATTTCATTGATGCAATGGATGTATTAGCTGGAATAATTTTATCAAAAAGCAAAAAAACTTTTAATACAGAGACTTTTAAATTATGTAGTAGCTATTTTAATAACATAAATTAACAAATTAAAGGAATGATTGTAATGATGAAATTGAAAATTAGTAAAAGTCGTTTTTTACAGAATACGAGTTGGATTGTAGGAGCAAATATTGTTCAAATGATAGTATCATTTGTTGTTGCTATGATATCAGCACGTTATTTAGGGCCATCAAACTATGGTATTATAAATTATGCAGGGGCTATAGTATCCTTTTTTACATCAATTGCAAGTCTAGGTATGGAAGGTGTTTTAGTTAATGAGTTCACAAGCACAAAATATAAAAACACTGAAGTTCTTGGAACATCTTTAGTGATGGGGTTAGTATCTAGTGTATTGTCTAGTATAGTTGTAGTGATTTTAGTTGGGACATTAAAACATTGGGATTCAACAATAATTATGGTTACGTTTCTGCAATCTTTAACACTTGTATTTAAAGCCTTTAATGTTTTTGACTATTGGTTTCAGTCAAAATTATTATCAAAGTATCCATCCATTATTAGATGTATTTCATACATGGTAATGTCGATGTACAAGATTTTTTTATTAATTACAAATAAAAGTGTTGTGTGGTTTGCATTTTCGTTAGGCGTAGATACATTATCTATTGCTTGTGGATTAGTTATTTATTATTTTTTAATATCAAAAGAAAAAATTTTGTTTAATGTAAATATTATTAAGCCAATATTGGTCCAGAGTGCTCCATTCATAATTTCAGGTATGGTTAGTGTAATATATACACAGATTGATAAGATTATGATTGAACAAATTCTTTGCGATAGTACACAAACAGGATTGTATTCAGCAGCATTAACTGTTTGTTCTACATGGATGTTTTTACCACAGGCTTTTATTACATCAGCAAGACCAGTTATTCTTGCAATGAAACACAATAATGATGATAGATATTTAATTAGGTTAAGACAATTATATTGTTTCATTATTTGGGGATGTATAGCTGTAGTAGTTTCTATAACACTATTTGCACCATTAATTATATACACATTGTATGGAACTGCATATATAGGAGCAGTGAAAACATTGCAAATTGTGATTTGGTATACAATTTTCTCTATGATAGGAACTGCAAGAGGTATTTGGATTATCTGTGAAAAAAAGAATAAATATGTATGGCGATATATGATTGTTGGATCTGTTATCAATGTTGTATTAAACGCTACTTTGATTCCTATTATGGGGATAAATGGAGCTGCATTAGCAACTGTTATTGCACAGTTTACATCAGCTATTATAGCACCAATATTTTTCAAAGAAACAAGAATACATACTAGATATGTGTTAGAATCATTTATATTTAAGGGGATAAAGTAAATGATAAGGAGATAGATAAAATGACTTTATTTAAAAACAAAACACTATTAATTACTGGAGGAACTGGTTCATTCGGAAATGCGGTTTTGAATCGCTTTCTTAGAACTGATATTGGAGAAATTCGTATTCTTTCTCGTGATGAGAAAAAACAAGATGATATGCGTCATGCGTTTCAGGCTAAAATGCCAGAAGTAGCAAATAAAATTAAGTTCTTTATTGGAGATGTTCGTGATCTTGCATCTGTTAAAAATGCTATGCATGATGTAGATTATATATTCCATGCAGCAGCTTTAAAGCAGGTTCCGTCATGTGAATTTTTTCCTGTAGAGGCAGTGAAGACGAATGTTTTAGGAACAGAGAATGTTCTTACAGCTGCTATTGAGGCGGGGGTTGAAGATGTTGTTTGTTTATCTACTGATAAAGCAGCATACCCAGTTAATGCTATGGGAACAAGTAAGGCAATGATGGAAAAAGTAATTGTTGCGAAATCAAGAACAGTAAAACCTGAAAAAACAAAGATTTGTTGTACTCGTTATGGAAATGTGTTATGTTCTAGAGGCTCTGTTGTACCATTATGGATTGATCAAATTAAGGCAGGAAATCCTATTACAATAACAGACCCATCTATGACTCGTTTTATTATGAGCCTAGATGAAGCTGTTGATTTAGTATTGTTTGCTTTTGAAAATGCTACTAGTGGTGATATACTTGTACAAAAGGCTCCAGCTTGTACAATTGAAGTGCTTGCAAAGGCAGTTACAGGTTTATTTGCACCTGATCATGAGATTAGGGTAATTGGAATTCGTCATGGAGAAAAGATGTATGAAACACTTCTTACAAATGAAGAGTGTGCAAATGCTATTGATATGGGTGATTTTTATCGTGTACCATGTGATAAGCGTGATTTGAACTATGATAAATATTTCAAAGATGGAGATAAAGAGCGTAACACTCTTACAGAATTTAATTCAAGTAATACAGAACTTTTAAATGTGGAGCAAGTAAAAGAAAAATTATTATCTCTTTCTTACATAAGAGAAGAGCTTGCTAAGTTGGAACAAGAAAAAAATAAATAATTTATAGTAAGATAAAAATTTTTATTATAGATTGGAGAAATTATGAAGATATTAGTAACAGGAGCTAAAGGCTTCGTAGGAAAGAATTTGGTATCCAATCTTTACAATATCAAAGATGGAAAGAATCGCACCAGAAATTTGGAAATTGATGAAATTTTTGAATATGATATTGAAACAGAACCTAGTTTATTGGATATATATTGTAAAAAATGTGATTTTGTATTTAATCTTGCAGGAGTAAACCGTCCAAAAGATCAGTCAGAGTTTATGGCAGGAAACTTTGGATTTGCATCTACTTTATTAGATACTTTGAAAAAAAATAAAAATAATTGTCCAGTTATGCTTTCTTCATCTATTCAAGCTACTTTAATTGGCCGTTATGGTACTTCTGATTATGGAAAGAGTAAATTAGCTGGAGAAGAGTTATTCTTTGATTATAGTAAAGAAATAGGGGCAAAAGTTCTTATTTATCGTTTTCCTAATCTTTTTGGAAAATGGTGCAGACCCAATTATAACAGTGTAGTAGCTACTTTTTGTAATAATATTGCTAATGATATTCCTATTCAAGTAAATGATAGAAGTACAGAGTTAGAGCTTCTTTACATTGATGATTTAATAGAAGAAATGTTAGATGCATTGGAAGGAAAAGAACATCATTGCGAGTTTGATGGAGTAAATGCACTAGGAAGTGAAGATGGAAGATATTGTTATGTTCCAACTACACATCATGCAACTTTAGGAGAAATTGTTGATTTATTAGATTCTTTTAAAAGTCAGCCAACAAGCCTTGTTATACCAGAGATTCCGAATAATTCATTTGCAAAGAAGTTATATTCTACTTATCTTTCTTATTTACCAAATAAAAAGGTTAGTTTTCCTTTGAAAATGAATGTAGATGATAGAGGTAGCTTTACAGAACTTTTAAAATCTGATAAGTGTGGACAAGTTTCGGTAAATATTAGTAAGCCAGGAATTACAAAAGGAGAACATTGGCATAATAGTAAGTGGGAATTCTTTATTGTGGTGAGTGGACAGGGACTTATTCAGCAAAGAAAAATTGGAACTGATGAAGTGATTGAGTTTAAGGTGAGTGGAGATAAAATAGAAGCTGTACATATGTTACCAGGATATACTCATAACATTATAAATATTTCTAAAACAGAAAATCTTGTAACTGTGATGTGGGCAAATGAATCTTTCGATCCAAATCATACAGATACTTTCTTTGAAAAAGTAAATTTGTAAAACTAATTAAGTTGAGGTGAAAGAAATGGAAAACAAAGTTTCGTTTAAAAACAATGGTAAATTAAAGCTTTTGATTATTGTAGGTACAAGACCGGAAATTATCCGTCTTGCTGCAGTTATCAAAAAGTGTCGTAAATATTTTGATTGTTTATTAGCACATACAGGACAGAACTATGATTATAACCTAAATGGAGTATTCTTTCATGACTTAGAATTAGATAATCCAGATTATTATATGAATGCAGTTGGTAATGACCTTGGGGAAACTATGGGGAATATTATTGCAAAAAGCTATCAGTTAATGGTGGATGTAAAACCAGATGCTGTGTTAGTTTTAGGCGATACAAACTCATGTCTTTCTGTAATAGGAGCAAAGAGACTACATATTCCAATCTTTCATATGGAAGCAGGAAATCGCTGCAAAGATGAATGCCTTCCAGAAGAAACAAATAGAAGAATTGTTGATATTATTTCAGATGTAAATATGGCATACTCTGAACATGCAAGAAGATATTTGGCAGACTGTGGTTTTCCAAAAGAGCGTACCTATGTAACAGGATCCCCAATGGCAGAAGTGTTACATGATAATCTTGAAAAGATTGAAACTTCAGATGTACATGAAAAACTTGGATTAGAAAAAGGAAAATACATTCTTCTTTCTGCTCATAGAGAAGAAAACATTGATACAGAAAAGAACTTTTTATCACTATTTAATGCTATTAATCAAATAGCAGAAAAATATGATATGCCAATTTTATATTCATGTCATCCAAGAAGTAAAAAGAGATTAGAAGAAAGCGGTTTTAAACTAGATAAACGTGTTATTCAACATGAACCTTTAGGATTCCACGATTATAATTGTTTACAAATGAATGCTTTTGCAGTTATTTCAGACTCTGGGACATTACCAGAAGAATCTAGTTTCTTTACTAGTGTAGGTCATTCATTCCCAGCAGTATGCATAAGAACATCTACAGAAAGACCAGAAGCATTGGATAAAGGATGTTTTGTTCTAGCAGGAATTGACGATAATGGATTGCTGCAAGCAGTTGAAACAGCAATAGAAATGAATAGAAGTGGAGATTATGGAGTTCCTGTACCAGACTATGTAGAAGAAAATGTATCTACTAAAGTTGTAAAGATTATTCAAAGCTACACAGGTGTTGTAAATAAGATGGTATGGAGAAAGTTTTAATATCTGAGAAGAGTTTTATATCTACAAAATATAATTAATGAGAGGGAAAGATAGTTATGAAAGATTTTAAAGATATAAAGATTGCGGTAGCAGGCACTGGATATGTAGGTTTATCTATTGCAACATTACTATCGCAGCATCATGAAGTAGTTGCTGTAGATATTGTTCCTGAAAAAGTTGAATTAATTAATAATAAGAAATCACCAATTCAAGATGATTATATTGAAAAATATTTAGCTGAAAAAGATTTGAATTTGGTTGCAACATTAGATGCGGAGTCAGCATATAAAGATGCAGATTTTGTTGTTATTGCAGCGCCTACTAATTATGATAGTAAGAGAAATTTCTTTGATACATCTGCAGTAGAGGCTGTTATTCAGCTAGTTATAGAACATAATCCTTATGCGATTATGGTAATTAAATCTACAATTCCAGTAGGATTTACAGCCTATGTTAGAGAAAAATATCATTGTGATAATATTATTTTTAGTCCGGAATTCCTTCGTGAATCAAAGGCTTTATACGATAACTTATATCCATCAAGAATTATAGTTGGAACTGATATTAAAAATGATCGTTTGGTAAAAGCTGCACATACCTTTGCAGAATTACTTCAAGAAGGAGCAATTAAAGAAGATGTTAATACATTATTTATGGGATTTACTGAAGCTGAAGCTGTTAAACTGTTTGCCAATACATATTTAGCACTTCGTGTTTCTTACTTTAATGAATTAGATACCTATGCAGAAATGAAAGGTCTAGATACACAACAAATTATTAATGGAGTATGTTTAGACCCTCGTATTGGTTCTCATTATAATAATCCTTCTTTTGGTTATGGCGGATACTGTTTACCAAAAGATACAAAGCAACTTCTTGCTAATTATGAAGATGTACCACAAAATATGATGTCTGCTATTGTAGATTCAAATAGAACACGTAAGGATTTTATTGCAGATCGTGTTCTTCAATTGACAGGAGCTTATGAAGCAAATGATAATTGGGATGCATTAAAAGAAAAAGAAATTACCGTTGGTGTTTATCGCTTGACGATGAAGTCGAATTCAGATAATTTCCGTCAATCATCAATTCAGGGAGTTATGAAACGTATAAAGGCTAAAGGAGCTACAGTAATTGTATATGAGCCAACATTAGAAAATGGTTCTACATTCTTTGGTTCAAAAGTTATAAATGACCTAAATGAGTTTAAGGAAATGAGTCAAGCGATTATTGCAAATAGGTATGATGATGTGTTGGATGATGTGAAAGAAAAAGTTTATACAAGAGATATTTTTAAAAGAGATTAGAGTATTCAGAGATATATTGTTAGGGTTATTTCTATTAATATATCTTATATATAGACCTGTGATTATTCACAGGTTTATTTTGTGTTATAGATATTATAAACAATATAATCATTAGAAGATTAGCATCTTATAAAAATGAATTGTTTCATGTAGTATATTACTTGATTTTAAGGAGTAAAAAAAGTAAAATATACTTATGTAAACATTTTACAAAGAATTAAAAGTGAAAGGGAGTTAGCTATGAAGGGGACGTATAGCTGTAAAGAGTTAGCTGAAAAATTTAAATTTGGTGGGGAACTTATAAATTCAGAAAGGCATATATGTGGTCATATAAATGATACTCATATATTAAAATTTAAGCAATCTGATGGAACTCTAAAGAAATATATACTTCAAAGAATTAATACAGATGTTTTTCCGGCTGTTGATGAACTAATGAATAATATAGATGGTGTTACTAAGCATATTTCTAAGAAAGTTCAAGAAGAAGGGGGAGACGTAACAAGAGAAGGGTTACGTTTAGTACCAACAGTAGATGAAAAGTTATATTATAGAACAGAAGAAGGGGACTGTTTTAGAGCTTATCATTTTATAGAAGGTGCAACAACTTATATGATGGTAGAAAATCCAATGGATTTTTATAAATGTGGAAAAGCTTTAGGAAAGTTCCAAAGTCAGCTTTCAGACTTCCCAGCGGATACTGTATATGAAATAATACCAGATTTTCATAATACGAGAAAGAGATATAATGACTTTCTTGAAGCTGTAAAAAATGATCCATGTGATAGAGTTAAAGGTGTACAAGCTGAAATTGATTTTATTATGACTAGAGAAAAAGAAACTGGAGTTTTAGTAGATTTATTAAATGAAGGAAAACTTCCTCTTAGAGTTACTCATAATGATACAAAGTATAATAATATAATGATAGATGATGAAACAGGGGATGCAATCTGTGTAATAGATTTAGATACAGTTATGCCAGGTTTATCATTATATGATTATGGTGATTCTATACGTTCAGGAGCAACTACTGCGTTAGAAGATGAAGCAGATTTATCAAAGGTTCACTTTGATATTAACTTATTTGAATTATTTACAAAAGGTTTCCTAGAATCCTGTGGAGAAACTTTAACTGAAACAGAAATTGAATACTTACCTTTTTCAGCTAAGCTTATAACTTTAGAGCTTTCTATGAGATTCCTTATGGATCATATAAATGGGGATAAGTATTTCCAAATTCATAGACCTAATCATAATCTAGAAAGAGCTAGAAACCAATTAAAACTTGTAGCTGATATGGAAGAGGCTATAAATGATATGAAGGATATAGTTAATAAGTATATTTAGGTGAATTTTAAAGATTTAGATTAATAGTCTAAATCTTTTTGCTTTATTAATTAATAAGTAATATATTATCAAGCTATATATGGTATAATTTGTTATTATGAAATATCAAATTGGAGGAGAATGCATGAAGAAAAGAAATAAGATTTTAATAATAATTGGAATAATTTTTATATTAATTTTAGGAGGTGCTTTCGGAGCTTACAAATATATAAATAGAATAAAAAATGTTAAATTACAAGGCTCTGACGAAGAGTTAAAAATATCACAAGAAACTCAGGAAAAAAGTAAGAAGGAAAATATCGAAAATATATTATTGCTTGGTGTAGATAAGGAAGAGAATGCAACAGATACTATAATGGTATTATCTTTGGATAAAGATGATAATACAGCTAAACTTACATCAATAATGAGAGATACTTATGTAAATCAAGGTGATGGAAAGGTTAATAAAATAAATTATGCATATCATTATGGTGGAGTGGAAGGAACCGTTTCAACCTTAAACGAATTATTTAACTTAGATATTAAAAAGTATGCATTAATAGATTTTGATGGCTTAGTAGAAATAATAGACTATTTAGGTGGAATCAATTTAAATATTACAGAGCAAGAACGTCAATTATGTGGTGCTAGTAAAGCTGGAAATGTTGTACTTAGTGGTAAAGAGGCATTGGCATTTTCAAGAATAAGAAAAATTGATAGCGATTTTGTTAGAACTGCAAGGCAAAGAGAAGTAATGTTTGCTATATTCAAGAAGTGTAAAGATATACCATTAACAAGCTATCCTTCAATAATTGCAGATTTGTCTTCAAAGGTTCAAACAAATTTATCTACTATGGAAATGTTATCTATGGCAAAATATTTATTGACTTTAAATACAAACAATCTTGAAGATTTTAGGATTCCAATAGATGGAACTACAAAAGATAATGCAAGTGGTATTTATTATTTATATTGGGATAAAGAAGCTAATACTAAAGCTTTACATGAATTTATTTATGGAAAATAAAGTGATGATAAAGAGATATCGTATATTTACTAAGATATCTCTTTATTTTTTCTCGATTTAAAGATAAAGTTAATAGTATTTAAAAATTTAGAACATTTATCTTGTAAAATAGTGTTATAATTTATATTATAAAATAAGAAAAATAATAAAGGGGAAAGTTAGATGGGTATTAGAAAAAGAATTTTATCATTATCCTTAGTAGCACTAATGATAGGTGCAATTTTACCAAATATAAAAGTACAAGCATCAGATATAAAAGATGGACCATTATATAAAAAAGAATATGAAGAAGTTGAAACATATAATTCATACGGTAACTTAAGATTATATAGTAATTTTAAGACTTCTAGTTTGTTAGATGAAAGAGAAGAAGTAAGAGAAAGTAGGCTAGCTAATTCAAAGATTAGAAAATTAGTTTTACAAACTAATTCTAATTATGAAGTAGCGTTAGCATATAGTGATGGAAATTATTCTTATGTAAATAATTTTGATGACTTAGAAGAAGCTATTAATGAATGTAAATCTATTGAAAAAGAAATAAATGAATCAGAAAATATAATACCAGTTGTAATAGATAAAAGTGGACAAGTTACTTACGCTACAAAGTCTGTTGCAAGAGTCAGAAAATATGTTAATGGGAAAATTGTATCAGGTACTAGTGATATTTATACTGATTCATCCATGAGAAATGTCTATACATATGTAAGTCATGATTATATGAGTGAAGTGCCTTTAATAACTACTAGTGGACAAGCTGCGAAAGTATTAATAGGTGGATACGAAGGTTGGATGAAGTATACTAATAAGGATGACTATGCAAATAAAACTGCAGATGTTGTAATATGGCCATTAAATCAGGTTACAACACCTAGTTATTATATAGTTCAGGATGGAATATTAAAGCATTGGGCTGGTACAAGCCTAGATGGTGGAAGTGGTACCATGCTTTATGTAGGAAGTGCGCCTGATTTTTTAGAGCCTGGGAAAAAGTATGCAAGCTATGATGGAAATTATTTTTACTATGCGGATAATATTCAAGATGCAATTTGGGATTTAACGCTAGATTTAAAGGAGAATACAAAGAAGAGAGCAGTTAATAATGGAAATCCTTATTACTCTTACTTTAATAACCTTTCATTTAGAAGTAAAAGTAATTACACAGCAGATGATATAAATAGATATATAACAGCTCATACTGCTTCAGATAGTAAGCTTAGAGACTTGGGAGCTGCATTAAAAGAGGCAGAAAATACTTATGGAGTAAATGCACTACTAACATTAAGTGTTGCTATAAATGAATCGGGATGGGGACAATCAAGAATAGCAAAGGATAAAAACAATTTATTTGGTATGGGTGCTATAGATTCAGATCCATATAATGGAGCTTATAGTTATCCGAGCACAAGAGAAAGTGTTCTAGACTTTACCCAAAACTTTATATCTAATGGATATGCTAATCCAAGAGATTGGAGGTATTGGGGATCATTTTTAGGCAATAAAAATCTTGGCGCTAATGTGAAATATGCCTCTGACCCATTCTGGGGAGAAAAGGCAGCTAGTTTTGCAATGCAAATAGATTATTATTTATCAGGGAATAACGTAAAGAATTTAAAAGATGAAAATTATTATCAACTTATTAAATATGTGGGAACAAATAAAGTTATAGGAGCTGACGGAACTGAATTTTATGATATAGCAACTACAAACGTTTCTGTAGGAGGTAGTAGTACGATAGGGACAAGCGTAGTTGGAACAAATGCTATACAGGCTACAGGTAAAAAAGTAACTATTAATGGTGAAGAGTATATAGAAATATATGCAGATAGAAATCATAGTAAATATGATGGGAATTTTAATGGAACATATAATTGGAGTAAGCTTGGATACACAAAAAATAAAAATATAGTATTCCTTAATAAAGGCAAAACTGGCTTTAAAGAGGGAGATATAAACTTTGATGATGAAATAGATATGAAAGATTTATCATTAGTTTCAAACCTGTATAATTCTAAAAAAGGAGATTCAAATTGGAATAATAATTGTGATTTAAACAATGATGGCATAATTGATATTTATGACATAGTTAAGGTTGCAAATAAAATAACAGGATAGTCAAGTAGACTATCCTAATTTTATGAAAAGCTATTTATATTAAGGGAAGTGAGAAGTTGAAGAAGTTAAAGAGTATAATTACTTTAATCATAGTAGCATTAATAGTTATATTTAATAGTATACCGGTATATTCAGCAGAAGAATCCATTGTTAAGGTTTCTGTTAAAGGTGAACTTGAAAAGGGAAATAATATAGATATTGTAGTTGACCTAAGTAACCTTAAAAATTTATATTCAGCTTTAGTTGATTACACTTATGACAATACATTAATTAAAGTAAAGGAAATAGTGTTAAATGAAGAGATAAAGAAACAATCAGTTATGCCACTATTTGGTGAGCTAAGTCTAAATGGCAATAGAGCACGTTCTGGATTTACATTTCAGGGACCAGATAGTATGGGGTTAAATGGAGAGTATAATTTTGTAACTATAAAAGCTGAAGTTTTAAAGAATGGTGAATTGGAGTTATCTGCTGATAATATAAAATTGCAGCTTGTACAAAAGACTGAGAATGATATGATTGACCTTCCTTTTATGCTAAGTTTACCAGAAAAAGAGGTAATAGAAGTAAAACCTACACAATCACCAGGAAAATCAGAACAGGACAACAATAACTCATCTACGAATAGTTCTAATGATATTATAATTGGTGGCAATAGTGAGAATAATGATAAGAAACAGAATGTAACCATTGATGAAGACAATGATAAGATTAAGGAAGAACCACAAGATAAAAATGAACTATTAGCAGAAAAGGAGAATAATGATAGTAAATTAGATACAGGTATAAGTAGTAACGTTGAAGAAAATAAGAATAATTCGGTATTATTTATTATAATTATTTTTATTATTTTAATAATTGGTGGATATATATTATTTAAATTATATAAAAATAAAAAGCTGAAGTAGTATAATACTTGATTTTATACTAATTAAGGAAAAAAGAATTTGGAGTATTAGTACATGATGATAGATAATTAAGAAGCAGACTTATCAAAAAACTTTTTTATATTGACTTATTTGGGTTATATATAGCACACATAATTTTAAGTATTAGGTGTGCTATTTTTTTATTGATAAAAATATGTGGAAAAAAATAATGTATTTTGTAATAAATTTGTAAATGCTTTACTTGTATTTTGTAGTAACATACTAATAGATAAAGCGCTAAAATTTTAATAAAAAAAGGAAGAAAGAGTAATGAACAAAATTATTAAGGCATTAAAAAAACCAAAGATAGCAATAATAAATATTATGAATTTAAAGTTTTTTAGATTGTTGCCAGATAAAATATTTATCAAGATTGAATATTATTTAGTTATGAATAAAAAGTTGAATTTAGATAATCCTAAAACCTTTAATGAGAAGTTACAATGGTTAAAGATAAATGATAGAAAAGATATTTATACTAAAATTGTAGATAAATATGAGGTTAGGGAATATATTAGTCAGAAGATAGGGGAAGAATATTTAATTCCGTTAATAGGTGTCTGGGATGAGTTTGATGAAATTGATTTTAGTAAGCTACCTAATAAATTTGTATTGAAGCCTACGCATACATCAGGTAATGTATTTATTTGTAAGGATAAGTCTAAAATAGATTATAAAGATTTAAAAAGGAAAGTAAATAAATGGATGAAGAGAAGATATTATTGGGTACATAGGGAATGGCCATATAAAAATGTTAAACCAAGAATAATATGTGAAGAATATATAAGTGATAAAGATTCGACTCCAGATGATTATAAGGTTATGTGTTTTAATTCTAAAGCAAAATTAATTGAAGTTCATATAGATAGATTTAAAAATCATAATCTAGATATATATGATAATGAGTGGAATAGGGTTGCTCTTGCGGAAGATGGTCCTAGTTCTAATAATGTTTATGAAAAGCCTAAAGAATTTGATAAAATGATAAAGATGTCTGAAAAGTTGTCATCAATATCATGTCATGCTAGAATTGATTGGTATATTGTAAATGGAAAATTATATTTTGGAGAAATAACATTATATGAGGCATCAGGATTAGATCAATTTAATAATCCAGAAGATGATTGTACATTAGGGGAATGGATTAATCTATATAATTAAATAAGGATAATAGGGCATATATAATTTTAAATTATATATGCCCTATTATTTAAGTTTGTAGTGAAGGATTTGAATATTAATTTGTAGGATTGAAAAGATTTTTATAATATAAATTATACATATCATTATGATGGTACAAATGAATAAATTAATAAAAAAGCTTTATATGATTTCATATAAGGTAAATAGTCTTTAAAAGTATAATGTGGTATAATTATATATAAAGTTAATAAAAGGAAGTATTTTTGTATTAAATAGTATTAATTGGAGGGATAATATATGAAAATAGCAGTTGCAGGAACAGGATATGTTGGACTTGTTGCAGGAGTGTGTTTTGCTGAGGTTGGACATAATGTATTATGCGTAGACGTAGATAAAGATAAAGTTGAATTGATGAAATCTGGAGTATCACCAATTTATGAAGCAGATTTAGAAAAGTTAATGCAAAAAAATTATGCTGATGGTAGGCTAAATTATACTACTGACTATAAGGCGGCTTATAAAGATGCTGATGCAATATTTATAGGGGTAGGAACACCAGAGCAACCAGATGGGTCTGCTAATTTAAGTTATATAGCAACTGTTGCTAGACAAATTGCAGAAAACATTGAAAAGGATTGTTTAGTTGTAGTTAAGTCTACTGTTCCAGTAGGTACTAATGACAAAGTAGAACAATTTATAAAAGACTTTTTAGTTAATGATGTAAAGGTTGAGGTAGCATCAAATCCAGAGTTCTTAGCTCAAGGTACAGCAGTACATGACACTTTACATGCGGCAAGAATAATTATTGGTACAGAAAGTAAATGGGCAGAAGATATGTTGATGAAGATATATGAACCATTTAATTTACCAATAGTATCTGTTAATAGAAGAAGTGCTGAAATGATTAAGTATGCATCAAACGATTTCCTAGCGCTTAAGATTTCATATATGAATGATATAGCAAATCTTTGTGAGTTAGTTGGAGCGAACATTCAAGACGTAGCAAAGGGGATGAGTTATGACGAACGTATAGGAAGTAAATTCTTAAATGCAGGAATAGGATATGGTGGTTCTTGCTTCCCAAAGGATACTAAAGCGCTAGAGTATTTAGCAAGACAAAATGGATATGAATTAAGAACAATAAAAGCTGCTATAGATGTTAATGAAAGTCAAAAGACAAAATTATATAAAAAGGCTTGCAAGAGACTTATAACATTTGATGGATTAAAAGTTGCGGTGTTGGGATTAACATTTAAGCCAGGCACTGATGATTTAAGAGAAGCACCATCTTTAGAAAATGTACCATTATTATTACAAGGTGGAGCAAATGTTTATGCATATGACCCAGTAGGAGAAGAAAACTTTAAAAAGAAGTACCCAGAGGGAATAATTGATAAAGGTAGCATAACATATGTTAAGACTCCTCAAGATGCATTAAAGGATGCAAATATATGTTTTATATTTACTGAATGGAAAGATATTAAGGCCGTTAAACCAGAAGAATATAAAAATCTTATGAGAACGCCTTTAGTATACGATGGAAGAAATATTTATGATGTTAGCAGTATGGATGAGCTTGAAGTAGAGTATTATTCTGTTGGAAGATAAAATTTGAATGAAGGTGGGATAGCTTATGAAAACTGTAGGCTTTGTTATTAGCACAAAAGAAAATGAAAAAAGAAGAGCAATTGTATTAGATGATTTGAAAAAAGTCAAGAATATTAATAAATTATATTTTCAAGAAGGATATTTCAAAGAGTTTAATATTTCTGATGAAAAGATAATAGAATTAGGCGCAAATGTTGTAAGTAAGGAAGAAGTATTGAAACAAGATATAATTTGTGATCCTAAAGCTGGTGACGGTGAATATCTAACGGATTTAGATAAAGGTAAAACTATATTTGGATGGATACATGCTGTGCAAAACAGGGATATTACAGATAAGTTTCTAGATAAAAAACTTACTGCAGTAGCATGGGAAGATATGTATGAATTGGGAAGACATACTTTTTGGCGCAATAATGAAATAGCAGGTGAGGCAGCAATAATGCATGCTTACAGTATTTATGGAAAGCAACCGTATGAAACTAATGTTGCTCTTTTAGGTAGAGGTAATATTGCAAGAGGTGCATTGACAACTTTAGTTTCTTTAGGAGCTAAAGTAGAAGTGTTTGATAGAAGAATGGAAGAGCTTTTACGTAGAAGAATTAATGAATTTGATGTTATTGTAAATGGAATACTATGGGATACAGAAAGAAATGATCATATAATATATAAAGAAGATTTAAAGAAAATGAAAAATGATTCCATGATTATAGATATAAGCTGCGATAGAAATGGTGGAGTAGAAACTAGTATACCAACAACTATACAGGATCCTGTATATTATGTAGAGAATGTTCTTCATTATGTAGTAGATCATACTCCTAGCATATTATATAAAACAGCATCTAAGTCAATTAGTAATGAAGTTGTTAAGTACTTAGACTTTTTAATTGAAGAAAAAGATTGTACTGTATTAGAAAAAGCAACAGCAATAAAAGAAGGAAGAATTATAGATCAAAGAATAAATAAATTTCAAAATAGATTATAAAATAAACCAGGTTCTTGAAAGAACCTGGTTTATTTTATATTAGTTTATTAGAGTACCATTAATAATATCTATATTGTCTATATTAACATAGGAATTAGATCCTGTATTAGCAACTTCAATCTTAACTGTATGACGATCATTAGATAAACCAGTTTTTTCAAAGAATAATTTTTGATTTACAGTAGATGCAGAATAAGTATCAACAGAATATTTAACACCATCTACATAAATATTAGCAATACCCTTATATTTGTTTGCTAAACCATACCATCTAAAACCAGTACCTTTGAATGAGAAGGATATAAAATCCCCTTTTTTATTAGAAAATTTAGAATTTCCTCCACTGTAAGATGTTGAAGCTTCGCTAGACCAATTTCCTGAATATTTAATTAAAGAATTATTTTCTTCATAAGTGTTTATAGCTACAGGTATTAAGTTCCCACCTATAATATCAAGCTTATCAATATTAATATAAGAACCATTGCTCATACCAGTAACCTCAATTCTTACTGTATGAGTACCGTTAGTTAGTCCAGTTTTTTCAAAGAATAATTTTTGATTTACAGTAGATGCAGAATAAGTATTTACAGAGTATTTAACACCATCCACATAAACATTAGCAATACCTTTATATTTATTAGCTAGTCCATACCATTTAAAACCAGTACCATTAAATGAAAAAGTAATTGTACCACCTTTTTGATTTGAATATTTTGATTTTCCCCCACTGTAAGAAGATAAAGACTCGCTAATCCAGTTACCTGAATATTTAATTAAAGAATCATCTTCTTCATAAGTTTTTGCATCAGAGAGTATAGAGCCATTAATAATGTCTATATTATCAATGTTGATATATTTTCCAGGTGTAGTGTCTGAAACTTCAATTTTAACTGTGTGTTTACCATTTTGTAAACCGTTTTTTTCAAAGAATAGCTTGTTATTAATAGTAGTAGAGGAATAAGTATTCACAGAGTATTTAGTACCATCTACATAAACATTAGCAACTCCCTTATGAATATTAGCTAGTCCATACCATCTAAAACCAGTACCATTAAACGTAAAGTTGATTGATGCACCTTTTTGATTAGAGTATTTAGATACTCCAGCACTATAAGAATTCATAGATTCAGTATTCCAACTACCAGAGTAATAAATATAAGGATTATTTTCTTCATAAGTGTTTATAGCTACAGGTACTAAGTTTCCACCTATAATATCAAGTTTATCAATATTAATATAAGAACCATTACCCAAACCAGTAACTTCAATTCTTACTGTATGAGTTCCGTTGGTTAATCCTGTTTTTTCAAAAAATAGTTTTTGGTTTACACTTGTAGATGAGTAAGTGTCAACAGAATACTTAACTCCATCTACATAAACATTAGCAATACCTTTATATTTATTAGCTAGTCCATACCATTTAAATCCAGTACCGTTAAATGAAAAAGTAATTGTAGCCCATTTTTGATTAGAATATTTTGATATTCCTCCACTGTAAGAAGATAAAGCTTCAGAAGTCCAGTTACCTGAATATTTAATTAAGGAGTTATTTTCTTCATAAGTGGTTGAATCAGATATTAAAGAACCGCCTAATATATTAATTTTATCAATATTTATATATTGTCCATTACCAGATTTAGTGACTTCTATTTTAACTGTATGCTTACCATTTGGTAAATCATTTTTTTCGAAGAATAATTTTTTATTTATTGTAGATGTAGAATAAGTATCAACAGAATATTTAACACCATCCACATAAACATTAGCAATTCCTTTATATTCATTAGCTAGTCCATACCATCTAAAGCCAGTACCATTAAAAGTAAAGTTTATGAACGCATCTTTTTCGTTTGAATATTTTGAACTACCACCACTATAAGAAGGTGATGATTCAGAAATCCAATTGCCAGAGTAATTTATAAGAGGGTTATTTTCTTCATAATTATTAATTATAGGTATTAAAGAACCACCAATAATATCAATTTTATCAATATTAATATGTTTTCCAATACCGGTGTTGGTAACTTCTATTTTTACTGTATGTTCGCCTCGTGTTAAACCTGTTTTTTGGAAAAACAATTTTTGATTTACAGTTGTAGATGAGTAAGTATCAACAGAGTACTTAACACCATCCACATAAACATTAGCAATTCCTTTATGTTCATTAGCTAAACCATACCACTTAAAACCAGAACCATTAAATGAAAAACTTATAGTAGCGTTCTTTTGATTTGAATATTTAGAACTGCCACCACTATAAGAAGGTAATGATTCAGTAGTCCAGTTACCAGAGTAATGTACAAGGGGATTATTTTCTTCATAGCTATTTATAGTGCCGTTAATAAAAGAAAAACTATTATTATCTGAGTTATACGACACTGGATTTCCAGACTTATCAGATAATTTTATAAGAGAATTCTTATTATTTAAACTAAAATCGCTATTCTTATTTGTAGTAATTAAATTTAGTTTACCTTCTTTTAAAATTTTTGCTTTTATTTTTACAATCGATCCGCTACCTGATATTGGACTGTTATTGCCTGTTGAAGTGAACCAAAAATAAGCATGTCCTTTTTTATTACTTACATTTGTTGTTACTTTACTATTAATAAGAGAGCCTGGTTCAATAGAAATAACATCTAATAAATTAGAGTCGTATAGTAAATCCCATGAACCACCATATAAGTTGTTGATATTAGAAATATTTACCTCGATATCTATGGTATCTCCAACAAGTCCATTACTAGATAAAGCATAACTTAAGGTTGGAGTTGTAGATGCATATGTTGGAATGCTTCCCAAACAAAAGTTTACAATGAATAATATCAAAAAAGTAAAAGAAATATATAATTTATGTATTGCTTTGTATTTTTTCATGTTTCCACCCTTTCATACTATATGATGTTAATTTATATTATAATATAAATGCAGACAAATATATATAATCATCTATTATTATACAAAAAAATACTTGTGTTATATATAATTACAGTTATAAATAAATACATCATTATAGTATACAATTTTTTTGTTATGTGTTAATAGTTATGCGGATATGATATAATTTAATGGTATTTAAAAATATAAGAAAATGGTGAAGTTTTATGAAAAAATGTATTCATATTTTGTTAAGAGATAAATTAAGTGGTGCTGAAAAGATGGCATTAATTTTATGTGAAAATTTAAATCGGTATGAACCAATAGTTATTTGTGGTGGCGATAATTTAAAAAAGGTTTTTGAAGATAAGGGAATTGAAAGTTATTCACTAGAATTTTCAGTTAAAAAAATTTTGACATATATAAAAAAGCTAAAAAAAATAATTGAAAAAAATAATGTTACTATAATACATGGACATGATAACTATGCATCTATAGTGGCATATTTAATAAAAAGAATATATGGACTTAATATAAAAGTTATTTCTCATATACATAGTTGTTATCCGTTCTTAGAGAGTGGGGGAATTGCTAAGAAAGTTGATAGTGTAGTAAGACCAAAATATGATTTTAATATTATATGTGGTAAAGATGTTGAAGAGTATTACTTTAGGTATGCAAATTATATTGATAAGAATAGATGTACAGTTTTGTCTAATGCTATAGATTTACTGTCTATAGCCAATTATTCTTCTTCGGTAAATATAGAGAGCTTAAAGAAAGAATTAAATATAGATAAAAAAAATAAGGTTATTGGATTTGTAGGTAGAATTTGTGATATAAAAGGTATAGTACCTTTTATAAAAGCATTAGGAACTAACAAAGAGAAATTTGATGATAGTGTTATCCTTTTAATAGGTAGTGGCGAGCAAGAAGAAGAAGTGAAAAATTTAATTAATGAACTTGATTTGAATGATATTGTAATTATGTTGGGATATCAGACTGATGTGTACAAATATTATCCGTTAATGGATATTTTTATACTGCCATCTAAATATGAAGGTTTACCTATGGTAATTTTAGAAGCTATGGCATTTAAAAAAGCAGTGGTTGCAATGAATGTAGGTGGAATTGGAGAAGTAATCACTGATAAAACTAATGGGATTTTAATTTCAAAAGATAACTATTATGAATTTGTTAGTAGATTGGCTTTATTAAAAAATGATAATGAGTTAATTTTAGAGATGTCTGAAAATGCCTATATGAATATAAAAGATAATTATGATATAGAAGTATATGATAAAAAGTTAGAAAAAATATATGATATGTTTATTGCTGGGAAGGAGTAACAAAGTGAAAAATTTAGCTATATTAATACCTACGTTATCTATAGGTGGGGCTGAAAGAGTTGCTGCAAATTTATCAATTGGATTGAGTAGGTATTATAATGTTTTTATTATAGTTTATAATAGAACTGAAAATGAATATGCTCACAATGATAATATAATTTGTCTTGAAAGTAAATTCTATAAAGGTGTATTAGGTAAAGCTTATGGATTTTTCAAAAAGATTTTTCAAATTAGAAAGATAAAAAAAGAGTACAATATAGATATATCATTAAGTTTACTTGATATGCCTAGTATTCTTAATATATTAAGTAGATATAGAGATAAAGTTATTGTATCAGTAAGAAATTATAAATCAAGAGAGGTTAATGGGATTACTGGCAAAATTGACAAAATGATGATTAGTACCTTTTATAATAAAGCTGATTTAGTTATAGCTTGTTCTGAGCTAATTAAGGAGGATATGATAGAAAATTTCAATGTAAAAAGAGAAAAGATTATAACTATATATAATCCATATAATATTGAAGATATCAAGGAAAAGTGCAAGGAAGAAATTAGTGATTATGATGTTAATAATAAGAAGTTTATTGTTAATGTAGGTAGATTAACTAATCAAAAAGGTCAAGATCACTTATTAAGAGCGTTTAAGATAGTAAAGCAATCAATAGCAGATATAAATCTTGTTATTGTAGGAGTGGGAGAGTTAGAGGAAAGCTTAAAGAAATTAGCAATAGACTTAGGAATATTTGATAGTGTATTTTTCGTTGGATTTGAAAAAAATCCATTTAAGTTTATAGATAAATCTGAAGTATATGTTTTAAGTTCGCTTTTTGAGGGATTTCCTAATACAATGTTAGAAGCTATGATATGTGGAGCACCTATTGTTTCTACAGATTGCAAGTCAGGCCCAAGAGAAATATTATGTGATATATATGATAAGAATAAAGTATATAATAAATTTACAGAGGCGGACTATGGAATTATAACTCCAGATTTCGTGGAAAGTAATAATATTGAAAGTTGTGAAAAAGAGCTCGCTGAAGCAATAATATTATTATTAAAAAATGATGAACTTAAAAAGCATTATTCTAAAAAAAGTAAAAGTAGAGGGGATGAATTCTCCTTAAGTTCTATTTCGGATAAATATTATTCAGAATTGGAAAAGCTATAAAAGTAGTTACTTAATTATTATTTGTTAGGCAATAAGAGGAGGAAAATAAAGTGAAAACAATTTTAGTTACTGGTGGAGCAGGTTTTATAGGCTCTACATTAAGTGAAAGACTAGTATTAGAAGGAAACAGGGTTGTTGTTATAGATAACTTTAATAGCTTTTATGACCCTAGTATAAAACATTCTAACATTGCAGCTGTTAGAGAAGCTATGAAGAATAATAATATATCATGTGAAAATTTTATACTTTGTACAGGAGATATAAGAGATGAGGCATTCTTAGCTAAGGTATTTTCAGAGAATAAAATAGACTCTATAGTACATTTAGCAGCTATGGCAGGGGTAAGACCATCTATAGAAGATCCTAAGTTATACTATGATGTAAATATAGTAGGTACGTTAAATATATTGGAAGAGTGTAGAAAAAATAATATTAAAGAGGTTGCATTCGTTTCAAGTTCATCTGTTTATGGTAACAATGAGAAGGTACCATTTGCTGAAACAGATCCGGTAGATAATCCAATATCTCCTTATGCATCTACTAAAAAGTCAGGAGAATTATTATGTTATACATACCATCATTTATTTGATATAAGTTTTGCCTGTTTAAGATTCTTTACTGTATATGGACCAAGACAAAGACCAGATTTAGCTATTAATAAATTTACAAAGCTAATTTTAGAAGACAAGGAAATACCGTTTTTTGGAGATGGAAGTACTTCAAGAGATTATACTTATATAGATGATATTGTAGATGGTATCATTAAAGCTACAGAGTGGTTAAGTGCAGGTGAAGAAAAGAAGTATGATATATTCAATTTGGGTGGAGACAAAACTGTATCGTTAAAGAGAATGGTAGAAGTTATTGAAGAAACTTTAGGTAAAAAGGCGAGAATAAATCAGTTATCTATGCAACCGGGAGATGTTAATAGAACATGCGCTGATATTTCTCATTCAAAAGAAGTATTAGGTTATTCGCCTAAAACAACATTTGAAGAAGGAATATCAAAGTTTGTAAAGTGGTTTAAGAAGTAAAAAATTGGGGGATTTATATGAAGATAAAAAGCGTTTTTATCAATAAGTTTGTAAGGAATATTGCATTTAAGTTTAAGATTAATGACTTGAAATATGTGGAGGATTATGATCAATTAAGTACTGCAGAAGATATTTTATTAAGTGACAATGTTAAAAAGAATATTAACATAGGGATTGTTAAGGATATAGATTCTGCACCATACTATACTAAGTTTGAAAGGCTATTAAAGAAAAACAATATAAACTATAAATTCTTTAATATACATAGTGCAAATTGGTTAGGGGATGTAAAAGAGTTTGATTGTGTAATTTGGAGACCTTTATCGGTTCCATGGGAGCTAGAAGAAGCTAGGGAGAAAATATATATATTAGAGAAGTATATGGGGAAGGTGGCTTATCCTTCTTATTCAGAAATACTTTTTTATGAAAACAAAACATATCAGTATGATTTGTTAAAGCTAAAAGGGTTTCCTGTAATAGATACATTTATTTCCTATGATTATAATGAGTGTATAGACTATATTAATAATAAGTTAGTTACACCATGTGTATCAAAAATAAAAGCAGGTTCAGGATCAGAGGGAGTTGAATTGGTTAAGAGTAAATCCCAAGCATTATCGATAATAAAGAAAGCTTTCTCGGATGGAGCAAAAACATATTGGCCATTTATTAGGCAAAAAAATTATATATATTTTCAAAGTTTTGTAGAAAACTATGGATTTGATTTGAGAATAATAGTTGTTGATAAGGATAATATATTTGGATATTTTAGAAATACTGTAAAAAATGAATTTAGAGCTTCAGGATATGGGATTGTAGAAAAGAAAAATTTACCTATAGAAGCGGTTAAAATTGCATTAAAAGTAAAAGAGGGATTAGGTTTTAATAATCTAGCAGTAGATTTTCTACAATCAAAAGTAGATGATAAATTTTATATAATAGAGTGTTCTAATTTTATTAGAATTGATACAGATATTCAGTTGGAAGTAAGTTCTATTGCGGGAAGATATTCTTATAATGAAAAAGAAGATAATGTTACCTTTAAGGAAGGAAGATATTGGATACAAGAGCTAATATTAAAGAATTTGATAGAAAGTAATTTTTCTGATGGAAAGGTAGAGTAATGAGTAGTAATAATGAATATTTAGGAAAAGCTGCGAATGAAGCTAGTAAAACCTTTATTATAAAAGTAATAAGTTATGTTATAGCTTTTTTATCACAAATATTATTTGCTAACATGTTAGGTTCAGATCTATTAGGATTATATCAAACTTGCATGAATATTGTCATGATGTTACTAATGATAAGTGTATTTGGTATGGATAGCGCAAATATTAGATTTATAAGCCAACATAATAATAATGGAGAAAAGGGGAAAATTAAGTCTTACTTTTGGTATTCAATTAAGATGACAACCATATTTTCTTTAATATGTAGTTTGGTTTTAATAATCTTTAGAAGTTATATAGCTGAGAATATTTTTAATGAATCAAGATTGATAAATATATTGCCGGTTTTTGGATTTGTATTAATTACATATTCTTTAATCGAAGTAATAGGTGGATATAGTAGAGGCATAAAATCTTCATCAGATTACTTTTTATCTCAGGAATTTATTAATAAAATAGTTAAGGTGGCTATTTTTGTATTATTGTATTTAGTTAACTTTAGATTATTTGGATTGATAATTGGTACTATTTTGGGATTTATAGCATCATTAGTATATTTGTTCATTAGAGTAAGAAAATCCTCAAGTTTTTTATTTAATAGGGATATTCATAAAGAAGAAATTGATAAAAAACAATTTTGGAGATATTCTTTTTCAATGTCAGTAGTATATTTTACGAACTATCTGATGTTATATGTAAATTCAACTATAGTTGGTATGTTTTTAACTTCATCGGAGGTAGGGATATATAGTAATGCTCAAACGTTATCTTCATTTATAATATTTATATATGTTTCCTTTAATTCTATATTCGTATCTATGGTTTCGGAATTATACTATAATAAGGAATATGAACTATTAAATAAATTATATATAGATATAACTAGGATAATTTTGGTTTTATCTATACCAATAGTGTTAGTAATGGTATTCTATTCAAAATCAATATTATCTATTTTTGGTGGCGAATTCGTTGGGGGAAGTACTGCATTAATAATCCTAGTGATCGGTCAATTAGCGAATATTATAGTAGGTCCTAATGAATCGTTATTATCAATGAGTGGCAATCAAAGATATTCAATGATGAATGGGGTAGTAATTGCTTTTGTTAATATCTCTTTAAACTTTATATTGATACCCAAGGTAGGCATAGTTGGTTCTGCAATTGCAGGAGCAATTGCAGTGTTTACAGGTAATTTGTTAAAAACTATTCAGGTAAAGAAAGTTATGAATATGGTGCCTTATGATAAAAGTATATATAAGGTAGTTGTTGTAATTGTAATAGATACTATCATTCTAATTTTATCTAGAATGTTGTTTAAAGATACTTTTATTATGGCGGCTATAGTAGGTGTAACAGTTTATATTATGTCACTATTAATATATTACAAACTTGGGTTGACTGAGAGTGAGTTAAGCCTTATGCAATCTTTAATTAATAAGATAAAGAAATAAAAAAAGTATAATCTTTACCATATATAGTATAGTGGTCGTTAAAAGGTAAGTTATAAGCATTTAAATTAATAAATTAAAAAGCTGATTTCTGCCAAATGCAGAAGTCAGCTTTTAGTTTTTTTTACTCTTGATATAGGTATTACTCTATAATAGGAGTTTTTTATTTTAATTAAGTTTTTTTAGTAAATTAGAATTACCAAATAACTTACATATTCCAAGTGATATTAATAGATATTGATATGGAAGTGTCTGTAGCTGTATTCTTAAGAACCAGCCACCATATTCAATTCTATAAATAAGTATTAATCCAAATATAAATGCCAGTATTGATATTACAAATTCTCTATTTACTTTCAAACCTTTTATAATACCAATAATGAATGCAGGAAATGAAATTATAAGGAATAGAGTTTCAGGGTATAATCCTCTTAAACCAATTAGTTTAACTGATTCATATAGGTTGGCATTTGTATTTGATAGAAAATCTAAGTTAACAATACTTAAAAACAATCCTTTAATTAAATTAGATATACCTAAGGAGTTTATATAGTTTTCAATCATAGAAATAATATCAATAGAATATACAGTAGTTATTAGTCTTAATACCAAGGCAACAGATAAAAATATAGTAGATAATGTTATCATAATACTAATTTTTTTTCTATTAGATAATTTTAATATAGTATAAAAAATACAAATACCAATTAAAATTAGCGCAGCAAATTTTCTTAAGAACCAAAGTGATACAACCCCTAAAAATAGGATAAAGATGTTAGAAAAGTTTCTTTTTAAACCATATTTGTTGAGCTTTATAGTTTGTAATATTATTATACACATGCATAAAGAAATAAGAATATCTCTTAATGCAAAGTTAGAGAATAATGCGAAAGTAGGCATAATACTCATAATTATAGTAGTTAAATTTGAAACTTGCTTATTTTCTGTTATTGAAAAACTTAAATCATAAGTTATAGGAATAAGTATTAAGCTAAAACATACATTTATTATTTTTACAGTAATAAAGAAGTCTTTTCCTGTTAAAGCGTTTATAAATCCTAAGAATAGATTATAACCGTACTGGTCAACTCCTGTAATAGCCTTTAAATCTGGCCAAGAGAAGTTTCTTAAATAATTTCCTATAGTATCACCTGAAGAGTAATAAAAAATTTCATCTGGTTGCAAATAAGAATAAATACTACCATATTTAAATAAGTTTAAGGTCATTAAAGCTATACCTATAATCAATCTTATTGAAATTGCTAATATTAGTAGTTTAACAATATTATCTTTAATATTTAATTTTTTTGAATAATGATAGATTAATGATGCTGTAAATAGAATAGCTGACATCATTAATGATAAGTTAAGTAAAGTTGATAATATAAAAAATATAGCGTATATTATAACATTTCTTTTATTTATTAATGATTTTTTTTCGCTATTAAGTAAGCTTACTAGTAATAAAGAAGATATAATCAGAACGAGAGTTTTTATATAATTCCAAATTATATTATTTATATTTGAACTTATATATAGATAGTCGTTATTTTCTATATGAGAAACATGATATAATTCTGGGATTTTCTCTAAAAGTATGTCTTTAAATGTAGAATATATTTTATTTGTTGTATTGTCATCGATATAGTTATGAGACTGTATTGATATTTTGTATTGATTTTCTCCACCTGAGATTGGAGTAATATCTACACTTAAGTTTTTATCTGAATAACTTTTTTTGAAAGTTGTATTTAATGAATTTATAGTCTTTAAAAGAGATTTATCTACGGAATTCGAAACTTTATAATTAGGGAAGTAATAAAACCTTACTTCCATTTCTTTTAAATATTTTTTTGGAGTTATTATACCTAAAATAAGAGGTAATAATAATATAATACATACTAATAATTTGTATTGAGAAAATATATATTTTATAGTTTTTTTCATGTTCATCACCTTTAATACTTTCTAATTAGTAAATTTATTAATAAGTTCTGTATAAAAATTCGAAGATTTTTTTATAGATAAATAAGTTTTTTGTTCAATTATGTTATTTTCTTCATCCTTAAGCTGTAAAAACATTAAATTAGAATTTTTGCTAGCTTCATTTTTAAATACAATTCCCATAAAAGAAGGATCTTCTAAAATAAGCGATTCTATATTATTTGAAGAAATTATATTATCTTGTGTTATGTAGTTATCTTTTTTCAATAAGTTAAATGCTCTATTGGATAATAATAGCTTAAAATCGTTTTCTCTGTGATTAGGATTATTTAATATATTTATTATATCTGTAAAAGATAAATTTGAGTCTATTGTAGAGTTATATATTAAATATACAGAGTCAGATGAATATGGTAAGTATGTATATTCGGAGCTTTCTGTTTTTCCATATTCAAGAGTAATATCAGCATATTTAGAATCTGAAACATATTGAACTGTTGTACCTAAAGAGTCAGCAACTTCCTTTAATTCATTCTTTAGAACATCATTATTTGTTGTTTTTAAATAAACTTTAAGAGTTTCTATATTATCAGAGGCTATATTCTCTATTTCTGGCATCAAAATGAATAGAGCAGCTAAAAATATAATTAACGATACTAATAGATTTTTTATATTCTTCATATTTTTTCTCCTAATTTACAATTTTTATATACTACGTTTAGAATTATAATTGATTTTCAAATATATAACAAGTTGTTAACCTAATATATAAAAAAAAATGTATGTTATAATAAAAAAAAATATTTTTGTGGTATTATATAAATAGAATATATAACTTTTTAGAATATGTGGAGGTGCAAATATGGCAGTTTTAGTAACCGGAGGTCTTGGATACATTGGTAGTCACACTGTAGTTGAATTGTTAGAAAATAATGAGGAAGTTGTTATTGTTGATAATTTACTAAATAGTAAGTTAAGTGTAAAGGATAGAATTGAAGAAATCACTAATAAGGGAGTTAAATATTATAATATTGATTTAGTAAATGAAGAGGATGTTAGAAAGGTTTTTAACGAAAATAGAATAGAGTCGGTAATACATTTTGCTGCCTTGAAGGCTGTAGGTGAATCAGTAGAGAAGCCTATAGAATATTTTCATAATAACTTAGTAAATACTTTAGTAGTTTTGAAAATAATGAAAGAATTTAGTGTTAAAAATTTTGTGTTTAGTTCGTCTGCAACAGTTTATGGTAATGCAAAAGAGATGCCTATAAAAGAAAATTTCTCTCTTAGCGTTACTAACCCTTATGGAAGAACAAAATTAATGATTGAAGACATACTTAGAGATGTTTACTTTAGTGATAATTCATGGAATATAGCTATTCTAAGATATTTTAATCCTGTAGGGGCAAATAAAAGTGGTCGTATAGGCGAAGATCCAAATGGGATACCAAATAATATTATGCCATATATTACAAAAGTAGCAATTGGAGAATTAAAACAAGTTAATGTTTTTGGTAACGATTATCCAACTATAGATGGTACAGGAGTTCGTGACTATATACATGTAGTAGACTTGGCTAAAGGGCATATTAAAGCATTAGATAAATTAAAATCTAATTGCGGTTTGGTAACCTATAATTTAGGTACTGGTAAAGGTTACAGTGTTTTAGAGCTTATAAAAGCCTTTTCTGAAGCAAGTGGAAAGGAAATACCTTTTGAAATAACTGAAAGAAGAGCTGGAGATGTTGCAATTTGTTATGCAGATCCAAGTAAAGCAAATTCAGAACTAGGTTGGAAGGCTGAAAGAGATATAAATGATATGTGTAAAGATTCATGGAAGTGGCAAACAATGAATCCTATGGGATATCAATAATAGAGGAAAAGTGGAGATTATATGAAGAAGATATTATACGTTTCTAGAGATTTAACGCATATGTATTTTCATATAAAGTACTTAATGCATTTAAGGGATAAAGGATATGAAGTTCATATAGCATGCAATATAAATAAGGATATAGATGAATTTATTAGTGAAGGCATAAAAGTTCATAATATAGATTTTGCAAGAAGAACTATAAGTAAAGATCATTTGTTGGCGTATAAACAGCTGAAACAATTACAGAATGATGAGAAATTTGATTTGGTTCATTTTCATACTCCAATAGCAGCATTTATAGGAAGAGCAGCTTTAAGAAAGTTTGATGTTAAGACAATATATACTGCACACGGATTACATTTCTTTAAAGGATCGCCTATAGCTAATTGGATAATATATTACCCATTAGAGAAAATAGCAGCAAGGTGGACAGATGCTATTATATTAATAAATAAAGAGGATTTTAATCTTGTAAAGAAAAATTTCTCTTTAAGAGGTAATAAGATATTTTACATTAATGGAGTGGGCATAAATGTAAGTGACTTTAACCATAGTGATAAAGAAATATATATATATAAAGAAAAGTTATTCATATCAGATGATGAGTTTGTAGTTACTTGTGTAGGGGAATTGAATAAAAATAAGAATCAAATTCAATTGTTAAAGGCCTATAACATGTGTAGAAATAAAGATAAAATTAAAGTTTTTATTGTAGGTGAGGGAGACCTAGAGCAAAATCTAAAGGAATATTGCAAAAATAATAGTTTGAATAATGTTACCTTTTTGGGGTATAGAAGAGATGTAGCACAAATACTTAGTGTTTCTGATATATTAGCTTTAGTTTCTAAGAGAGAGGGGCTGCCTAAAAGTTTAATGGAAGGAATGGCCGCTGGTGTTGCTTTATTAGGAAATAATATAAGAGGTACACGAGATGTTATATCTAAAAATAATGGATATATAGTTGAAGTAGATGATTATAAAACTTTAAGTGCAAAAATAGACTATATGTATGAAAATATTGATAAGCTAAAAGTTATAAAGCAATACAATAGGACAGATGCAGAAAAGTATGATATAAATATAATAAATAAAGATTTAGATGATATTTTAAGAGATATGATATAAAGTTATAAAATAAGGAGAAAGAGGTTATCTTTCTCCTTATTTTCAGACTGCTGACAAAGTGTCAGCAGTCTTTATTTTTATTTAAAGTTATGATAGAATCTCAAAGTTATAATTTAAGATTTTAGGAGAAAATTATGATTCACGAGAGAGAAAAAGTTCAAAATGCTATGGAAATAGTTATGCTAGAGCAATTAGTTCCACAAGACCATATTTTAAGGAAAATTGATAGATATATAGATTTTTCATTTATAAAAGATCTAACTTATGATTTGTATTGTCATACAAATAGTCGACCAGGTGTAGATCCAATTGTTTTGTTTAAAATGCTTTTTATAGGGTATTTATTTGGCATTCGCTCCGAAAGGCAGCTAGTAAAAGATATTGAAGTTAATTTAGCATATAGGTGGTTCCTAGGATATTCTACTAATGCTATTTTTAAAGGACTTGTTGATAGAGATTTACTCCCTGTAGTTGCATATAGACGATCGCCTCATAAAAAAGGAATGTTTACTAAAAATAAGTTTATATATGATTTTGATAAAGATATCTATATTTGTCCTAATAATTTTGATCTTATATATAAAACTACGACTCGTGAAGGGTATAGAGAATATAGGTGTTTTGAAGAAATATGCGCTAATTGTCCAGTAAAAGATAAGTGTATTAACGAAAAAAGTAAATATAAAATAGTTAGGCGTCATGTATGGGAAGACCATAAAGATGATAATAAAAGCTTTTTAAAAACAGAAAAAGGTAAAAATATATATAAAAGAAGAAAAGAAACAGTTGAGCGAAGCTTTGCGGATTCCAAGAATCTCCATGGGCTTCGCTATGCGCGTATGCGCGGAAATGAAAATGTTCGAGAACAATGCTTGCTAACAGTAGATGTTCAGAACATGAAAAAGATAGCTACTAAGCTATTTTCTAGATTTAAAGAAATCGGTATTGATTTTTTATGTTATTTAGAAAAATACTTATATAATTTTTCATTAATTTATGCCTATAATTATGCAAGAAAAACCCTCTGTTTTTAACAGGGGGGTCAACAAACTGAAAATAAGGAGAAAGAGGTTATCTTTCTCCTTATTTTATAAAAAAGTATTTTACAATTGAATGTTAATGTACTGACATTGTCTTTTTAGTGAATATATGTTACGATAAAAATATTGATTCTAAGTAATGAATCTGTTAAGATAATATGAAAAAAAGCTTTGTTTTTCATATAATTACTCGTTTTTTTAAATTATATAGTTTTTATGTTTTATTCAATTCTTTTCTTAGTTGATATTGATTTTATTGTAAAACTTATTATGTTTCTTTTAGTTTTAAAGAGTAATAGTCAAATGACTTAACAGATAAAATAATACAATGGAGGTATTTATGAAAGAAAAAGTAATGGGATTAAAAAGAACTGTCATGTTTATAACGACAGTTATAATTCTGCTAGCCACAACACTTTCCTTTTATTATATATGGGATAAATACTATAGTGAAACAATAATAATACCTTTTTATAAAAAGGGTAATTTTTTAATGGTAGCACTTTATTGCTTACTATTATATATATTTACAAAAATCTATAATGGATATAAGGTTGGATTTTTAAAACTTTCAGAAATAATATATTCACAGGTAATTTCAATGATGTTTGTGAATTGTATTACATATATTCAAATAAGTCTAATAGGAAGAGCTTTTTTGAACATAATTCCAATGATAAAGTTAACTATATTACAAGGAATAATAATTACTTTATGGGCAGTTATATCAAATAAGATATATTTTTGGATTTATCCGCCAAGAAAGACAATGTTGATTTATGATGGATCTGATTCAGAAGCTATAATGAAGAAGATGATTAATCACAAAGAAAAGTTTACTATAACTCATAAAGCGTCTATAAAAGAAGGAGTTAAACATATATGTGATTCTCTAGAGGATTTTGATGCAGTAGTTATTAGTGGAGCAGATGTTAAGGATAGGAACTACATAATCCAATACTGTTACGAGAGAAGTATTAGAGTTTATATAATACCTACAGTAGAAGATATTATAATAAGCAATAGTAATACAATACATCTGTTTGATACTCCAATGTTTTTACTTAGAAATAGGGGATTATCACCAGAAAATAGATTTGCTAAAAGATTAATAGATATATTATTCTCAGGATTTGCTTTGATCATATTGTCTCCTATTATGATTATAGTTGCGTTATTAATTAAGTTATATGATGGAGGGCCAGCTTTATTTAAACAAAAACGTCTTACTATAGATGGAAGAGTTTTTGAAGTGTATAAGTTTAGAAGTATGATTGTTGATGCTGAAAAAGATGGTGTTGCTCGATTAGCTAGTAAAAATGATAATAGAATAACTCCAATAGGTAAGTTCATTAGAGCGGTAAGATTAGATGAACTTCCACAGTTGCTAAATATTTTAAAGGGAGATATGTCTATAGTTGGACCTCGTCCGGAAAGACCAGAGATAGCTAAAGAATATGAAAAAACAATGCCTGAATTTGCATATAGACTAAAGGTTAAGGCAGGATTAACAGGATATGCGCAAATATTAGGAAAGTATAATACAACACCAAGAGACAAGTTGTTATTAGATATGATGTATATTGAAAAGTATTCGTTATTTCTAGATATTAAGCTTATGTTAATGACTATAAAGATTTTATTTATGTCTGAAAGCACAGAAGGTATTGATGAGGGGACAATATTACCATCAGATTTGAAAGAGAAATAATAAAAAAATAGACCCTAGGGTCTATTTTTTTATGACTTTTTTAAGGCGATATTACCTATTAATATAGCAACTATTGTTGGAATTAACCAAGCAAATCCTAAACTAGCTAATGGAATGAAACTTAAATCAAAAACTTTTATTTCAGCTAAAATACCAAAAATAAGAGAAGTATAAATTCCAAGCCTTATAGCTTTAATATTTGTAAGATACTTATTTAATAATGTTGTAACAATTAATGTTATTGCCACAGGATATAGTATGTTAAGAATAGGGCCAGATATTTTTATAATATTATCAACACCTAGTGCGCCAATTACTATACTTATTAGAGATATTACTACTGCATTAACTTTGTATGGAAGTTTTCCTTTTGATACTTTTTCAAAGAAGCTTGATCCAGCTGTTAGTAAACCAATAGATGTTGTTAAACAAGCAAGACTCATAGCTATTGCAATTATTGTTCTTCCTATATTGCCCAATACTCCATGAGCTATAAAAAGTAGTAATGAAGTTTTTGAAATATCTGTAGATACAAGTGTAGTTGTTTGCGCACCAAGTATAGTTAGTCCACCATAAACAAATGCTAAACCTAAAGCAGCTATTATACTAGCTCTTAAAGCCATAGGAACCATTTGATCTTTATTATAACCTTTTTCTTTTAAAGTATTAGTTATTACTGCTGCAAAAAGTAATGCAGCTAAAGCATCCATAGTTTGGTATCCTTCAATTAGTGAATTTGATAGAACAGATGCAGCACCAGTAGTGCTGATTTCACCAAGAGGAACTATGATACCTTTAATAATTACAAAAGAAAGTATTACTATTAATGTTGGAGTTAAATATTTACCAATTGTATCTATAACTGAAGATTTGTTTAAAACAAAAATCAGATTAAAAGCAAAGTATATAATCATAAATAAAATTGGTGAGAATGATGGAAATAATGGTTGTATAGTTATTTCAAAGGTTGTTGCTGCAGTTCTAGGAATACCTAGCATAGGTCCTATTGCAATAAATAAAATTGAAGCAAAAATAATTGAAAATTTAGGTCCTATTTTAGATGCTATTGTTTCAAAGGTTCCATCCCCTTTTAAACAGGATAATATAGCTAATAGTGGTAATCCTACCCCTGTTATTATAAATCCTAGCATTCCAATTATATATTCACTTCCTATAGCGTGTCCTAAGTATGGAGGGAAAATTAAATTTCCAGCACCAAAGAACATAGCAAATAGTGCAAAACCTATAATCAATATATCTTTATTTTTATTATTCATCTTAAGTCCTCCTTCAACAATGACTGTACTATTAACAATAGTACCATTTAATTTTATGAGTATCAACAAAAAGATACAATATAAGACAAAAAACTGAGAAATTAATATTAAAAATAATATGTTTTTATTAAAATGTAAAAATATATATAGTTATTTGTTTGATTATATTTTGTTAACATAATTATTTAAATATGATAGAATATAATTGTATGTAAAAGAAGGAAGGGGAAGTATTATGAAAGTTAAAAAGGCAATAATACCAGCTGCGGGATTAGGAACAAGATTTTTACCAGCTACAAAGGCACAACCAAAGGAAATGTTACCAATAGTTGATAAACCAACAATACAATATATTATAGAAGAAGCTATTGCATCAGGAATAGAAGAGATACTTATAATTACAGGAAGAAATAAGAAGTGCATAGAAGACCATTTTGATAAGTCAGTAGAACTTGAAATGGAGTTAGAGAAAGCAGGAAAGTCAGAATTACTTGAGTTAGTAAGAGATATATCAGATATGGTTGATATTCATTATATAAGACAAAAGGAACCAAAAGGATTAGGTCATGCTATTCATTGTGCAAAGACATTCGTTGGTAATGAACCATTTGCAGTCCTATTAGGTGATGATGTTGTTGATAGTGAAGTACCATGTTTAAAGCAATTAATAGACTGTTACTCAGAGTATAAAACTACCATATTAGGAGTTCAAACAGTTCCAGAAAGTGAAACTAATAAGTATGGTATAGTAGATGGTATTCATATAGAAGATAGAGTATATAAGGTTAAAGACTTAGTAGAGAAGCCATCAGTAGATGAAGCACCAAGTAATGTTGCTATCTTAGGTAGATATATAATTACTCCTCAAATATTTGAAATTCTTGAGAATACAGAGCCTGGAAAGGGTGGAGAAATCCAATTAACAGATGCCCTTAAGACTTTAATTAGCCAAGAAGCTATGTATGCATATAATTTTGAAGGAAGAAGATATGACGTAGGAGATAAGCTTGGATTCTTACAAGCAACAATTGAATTTGCTCTTAAGAAAGATGAATTAAGAGATAGATTTTTAGATTACTTAAAAAGTAGAGATTGGGAATAAAAAAGGAAGGTGAAAACCTTCCTTTATTTTTGTATGAATCCAACTTTCTTTTGCATTTTTCTTAAAGTTTTATTTGCAACATAAGATGCTTTTTGAGCACCGCTTTGATAAACTTCTTCAAGATATTTTTTGTTAGATAAAAGCTCTTTTACTTTTTCTTGGATTGGAGATAGTTCTCCTATAATAGCTTCAGCAACATCTCTCTTTAAATCAGCATATCCTTTTCCTTCATATGATTTAACTAAATCTTCAGGTGAGATACCTTTAATAGCTGATAATATATTTAATAGGTTTTTAACTCCTGGTTGTTCATCTGTATAGTTTATAATTCCTATACTATCAGTAACTGCTCTGCTAATCTTTTTTCTTATTATGTCAGGAGAATCCATAATTAAAATAAATGAGTTTGGATTGTCTGATGACTTAGACATTTTTTTATTAGGTTCTTGTAAGTCCATAATTTTAGCTCCAGCCTTAGGTATATACCCTTCTGGTATTTTAAATGTAGGACTGTAGGTATTGTTAAACCTTTCAGCTAAGTCTCTAGTTAGCTCTAAGTGTTGAGTTTGATCTTTACCTACAGGTACTAAATCAGTATTATATAGAAGAATATCAGCTGCCATTAGTGCTGGATAAGTAAATAACCCTGCACCAATAGATGAACCCATCTTTTGAGATTTATCCTTATATTGAGTCATTCTACTTAATTCACCCATATAAGTGTTACATGTTAATAACCAACAACATTCAGCATGTGCTGGAACATGTGATTGGATAAACAATGTATTTTTTTCTGGATCTATTCCAGCAGCTATATATATTGATAAAAGTTCTAAAGTTCTTCTTCTTAAATCAGCAGGAGTTTGTCTAACCGTTATTGCGTGCATATCTACAACACAGAAATAACAATCGTATTCGTCTTGTAGCTTAACCCAGTTTTTTAATGCTCCAAGATAGTTGCCTAAAGTTAAGTCGCCAGATGGCTGAATGCCGCTAAAGATTATTTTTTTGTTAAGGTTTTCTGACAATAGAAACACCCCTTTCTAAACTTAAATGTAATAACTATATTATAGGATTTACCAATATAACTGTCAATTAATCAGAATTTAGTATAAAATAAAAAGTCAACTTTAATAGTTGACTATTGATAGTGCTTTTTTTCTTTTCTTCTATTTTGGATGAGAGATAGTATAAAAACACCAAATGCAATTATGATTATTAGATTAATTGAAACTTCTCCATACTCTAGTATAAGAAATGATAGAGCTAGAAAAATTATTAATCCCAGTAGCCATTTAGCTACCTTCATAAATATCCCTCCTTACATGTATTAATATTATTATGTGCATAATCTTAAAAAAGATACATAAACATTGTATCGGTATATTTGCAAAAGATGTTTGTTAAAAATATAATGCTTTATATAAATAAGTTAAGGGGGTTAGATATATGTATAATATTAATAGTAAAACTAGGGATTTAATTCTTACAGCTTTAATGATTGCATTTGTATTTATAGCAACTATGATTATAAAGATACCTACGGTAGGTGGTTATGTGCATCTTGGGGATTGTATGGTGTTTTTATCAGTTGTAGTACTTGGTAAAAAAAGAGGGGCTTTTTCAAGTGCTATAGGTATGGCTTTAGTTGATATTACATCAGGCTACTATGTATGGGCACCATTTACATTTGTTATTAAATGGGGAATGGCATATATAGCTGGAGCTATTCTTGAAAAGTTAGACAATGGGGAAGAGCATAAAGTAATAAAAAAAGATGAAGTTATTGCCTTTTCTATAGGTGGTATATTTATGGTAATAGCCTACTTTTTAGCAGGAACTATTATAGCTGCTTTTTTAACAGGTAATGTAGGATTAATTCAGGGGCTGGTATTAGCAGCTAAAGATATAGGTACTAATATTGTTCAAGTTTCTGTTGGAATAGTATTAGCTATGCCTTTAAGCTTGATATTAATACCTATAAAGAAAAGAATATTTAATTAGAATATATAAAAAAGCTCTAGTCAATATTGACTAGAGCAAAATAAACATATTAAATTATCTTCTAGAATTCATTTTTTGAGCTTTTCTTGCTCTTCTGCAATCAGGGCATCTTACAGGATCATTTTCAAATCCTTTTTCTTTAAAGAATTCTTGTTCACCTACAGTAAATACGAATTCCTTTCCACAATCTTTACATATAATCTTCTTATCTTCCATTGATAAACCTCCTTAAAATTCATAGGATTATTTGACTTGATAATAATACCTCTCTTGAATTTTGAAGGGAAGTCTTAGTATCAGATAGAAAAATACCTACTTATTTTTATTATATTTATTATACCATAATTGGAATTAAATTCAACAAACTATTTGTATATTTTAACAGATTTTTTGTGTTTAAAGTAATGGGTAGTAAAGGCTATTACAGGGATTATGCTAAATGGTATAAGCAAAAATCCTTGCAATAATTTCAGTGAATAAAAAAGAAAGTACTGACCTTCTGTTAAGTACCATGAACATATAAAAACAAGAACACTGAATATGCCTATAAATATTTTTTTATTTTTTATTTTATCTTCATATAGTAATAGGATTCCATAAGAAGATAATAGGTATTTTATAAACCACATGCATACGCTTCTAAATATATAAAATATTTCACCAAATTCTAAAAAGTGTGCAATTTGTACCCTTTGAGCTTCAACATATTCTGGGTAGAATATATTTCCTGCTCTTGCAGGACCAAAGAAAGTAATTATAGAAATAAGTGAGCTTATAACTAGAGAAACACAAATAATTAAAGAAAGAGAAACATCTGTTTTTAACCCTTTTTCCTTTGTTAAGAATTTTAAGAAAGGAAAAGAGATAGCTACTGAAGAAAGTGAACCAAGAACTAAAAATATACATATCCAATTTCCTTTAGTCATACCTTCTCCTAATATTGGAAGTAAATAATTAAAATCTAGATATTTACTTACTAATGCTAATAAAGCGACATCCCCAACTAATGTAAGTGTTACAGTAATAATTACTAATATTAGAATTGTGTTCATTTGCTTTGTTAATATATATGCTGCAGGAATTATCAAAAACAATAAGCAATACCAGTTAGGCGTAGAAAGAAAGAAATTAGTGTGTATAGAACTTGCCTCTACAGAAGCAGATTCAACAGCACATGAAAATAAACCTACTGCAAATATAAACATATATATTTGGCCTAACCAATTGGATGATGAAAAGAAAATATCTTTTATATTAAATGTTTGAGATTTAATGCAAATATTTAAAAGATACATTGTAATAATTATAAAAATTATTGAAGCAAAAAAAGCAAGAATCCAAGTATCTCTTCCCCCTAATCGGACAAATATAGAACTATAGCTTCTAAGGGCTATCATGCTACATCCTAATATAAAAAACATAAAATGTTTACTTGATAATTTATCCATAATTAATACTGCCTCCTTTTAATTCAACATTAGTATTAACAAAAAAGGGAATATTAAACCTTCATAGAGGAATAATATCTTTGGGTGATGCTTATGAAAAAAGATGTAGAATATGTTAAAAAGAGATTTGAGGGTGCATTTGACGTAAAATATAGGGAGATCATGACTTCATTAGGATTGTGCACTTTAGTCTTTATAGATGACTTATGTAGTGTTCAATTTATAAGTGAGTATATTGTTACGCCTTTAGGCAAGAAGGATTATAAATGTTGGAGTGTGGAAGATGTAATTCCTAATGTTTTAGGGATAAATATTGCAAACTACGCAAAGGATGTTGAAGATGCAATTCTTCATGTGTTATCAGGAGACGTAGTTTTATTATTTAATGACCATGAAAAAATAATTTATTGTGAAGTTAAAGGTTTTGTAAGAAGAGGTGTTGGTATACCAGTTACAGAATCAGTAGTTAAAGGGCCAAGAGAAGGGTTCACAGAGTTATTTGTAGATAATGTTTCTTTAATTAGAAGAAAAATAAAGAACTCTGATTTAAAGTTTGAACCTATATATGTCGGTAATAGGAGTCAAACTGTTGTCTGTATTTCTTATATAAAAGGAATTGCACCAGATTATTTAATTGAACATGTAAAAGAGATAGTAAATAAATTAGATTTAAAATTTATATTAGATACTAATTATATTGAAGATGCCCTTAGAAAGAAGAAAAGTGTATTTGATACAGTAGGATATACTGAAAAGCCAGATGAAGTAGCAGCTAAGATGTTAGAAGGGAGAGTTGCCATATTAGTTGATGGGACTCCCTTTGTTATAACTGTACCATATTTCTTTTTGGAAAATTTTCAAGCACCAGACGATTACTACTTAAATAAGTATTTTGTGAATTTCACAAGAGTAATTAGGTGGATTGCATTTTTCTTAGCTACATTTATGCCTGGTTTGTATGTTGCAATATTAACTCACCATTTTGCATTAATACCGTCCTTATTTGTATTTAGGTTGGCTGTTTCTAGAGCAGGAGTTCCATTACCTACAATAGTAGAGGTATTAATCATGATGGTGGCCTTTCAATTAATAAAGGAAGCAGGATTAAGGCTTCCGCAGCCAATTGGTGGAGCAATGAGTATAGTTGCAGGTTTAATATTAGGTGATGCTGTAGTTGGTGCAGGTATAGCATCAAGAATAACAATAATTGTTGTAGCAATTAGCACATTAAGTTATTTCTTAACACCTAAGTTATATGGAGCTATGTCCATATGGTCTCTTATTATAACTGTGGTAAGTTCTATGTTTGGATTGCCAGGATTCTTTATAGTGGCTTTAGTTTTAATTGCAAAATTAGCAGATTTAGATACTGGAGGATATTCTTATTTGTTCCCTCTTGGTAGCGTAGAAACATATAAGTTTAAAGATATTATATTTAGAGGGGATTTAAGGCATATATCACAACATGTAGTAGAAAAGGGAGGGGAAGATAATAATGAAAAGAAAACTAGCTAGCATTTTATCTATTATTATCTTTTCAATTTTATTTATAGGTTGTTTTAACTATAGAGAAATAAATAAAATTACATTTGCAACATCAATAATATTTGATAGAGATGAATATGATAATGTGATTTTGTACATAGACTGTGTAAGACCATATAGAAATGCCAATGAAAGTTCAGATAGAGGTAGAAGAGTTATTTTTAAGGGAACAGGTAAAACTTCATTGGAGGCTATTAGGGAAATGAACGTAAAATCAAGTAACAGAATAAACTTTAGTCAAGTAAGAGCTTACATATTTACAGAACAAGCAGCAAGAAAGGGTGTAAAAAAGTATATTGACTTAATTAATAATGATCAAGAGTTTGGGTTTAAACCATATATGTTTACGTATTTTGGAGATGTAGATACATTACTAGATGTTACTAGTAATGATGAAGAATATCTTGGATTATATTTAGATCAACTAGTAGAGAAAAATAGAAATAATGCAAAAGTAATTAGCGCAAATGTTAATGATTATATAACAAAAAGTTTAGTAGCAAGTAATATAAGTTATATGGGGGCTTTTATTATAAATGAGGATGCTTTAGATAAGAAGATAGAGTTAAATGGTGGAGTTATAATGAAAGATAACCATATGATAGATAGATTGGAACAAAAGGATGTAGTAAGTTATAATCTTTTAACTAGGAGAGTAAATGATGGGACTTTAGAAATTCCTAATCCAGATGAAAAAGATAAGTTTGTTACACTAGATATATTAGAAGATAATCTTAATACAAAGGTAAGAATAGATGGGGATAAAGTAATATTAGAAAAGAATATAAATTTAAAGGTATCTATAGGTGAAATACAAGGAAGCTTGATTGTTGATGATGAGGCTTTAGAAACTTTAAAAGTTGATGAAGAAGAAAAAATAAAGATATATTTAAATGATTTCTTTAAAAATTATAAGGAAAAAGGAATAGATATATTAGGAGTTAGAAGGTTGGTAGAGGAATATTATCCTGTAAATAGTGTTGAGGATATATTAGGTTCCACAGAATTAAAATTAAATATTGACCTGGTGATAGATGGAAGCAGTTTGGTTAGAGATAGTTTATAAAAATCATATAATTAAAATAAATTTTAATAAAAAATTAGATGTTATTGAAAATAAATGGTAAATAAAGTATTATATATGTATATGGAGTGATTAAATTATATTATAGTTCAATCCATATTAGGTGGGGTGTTAAAATGGGAGAATATAAAGAAAGATATGAGAAGTTAAAGAAAGAATATGAAACATATCAAAGTTTTGTTGAACTGCAAATGCAAAAACTATCTAATAGAAATATGAAGTTAGAAAAAGATATGAATGCTTTAACAAATATTGTTGAAATAAGTAAGTATATAAATTCATTTTTAAGTGATGAAAATTTAATTGCTATGATAAATGATATGATTCTTGGCTTATTGGGAGTTTCTAAATCAACAATTTTACTAGAGGAGAACGGTGAATTAGTGGTTAAAGCTACTAATATAAAAGAAAAGGATATTTGTTGGAGCAATGATGAATATAATTACATAAGGATAGGAAAGAGTTATCTTATAAATTCTAAAGAAGCACTAAGAGTTTATAGTGAATATGATTTGGAAATACGATCAGCAATGGGGATGCCTATTAAAATTAGGGATAAATTTATAGGTTTCATAGTTGTAGAACATAGCGTTTATAATTTCTTAGATTTAGAGCATGAAAAGTTTTTAAGGTCAATAGCAAATCAAATTGCTGTTGCAATAGAAAATTCTATGCTTTATAGGGAGTTACAGCAGACTGCAAAAATGGATCCATTACTTGGTGTGTATAACAGGAAATATTTCTTTCAAGTTGCAGAAAAGCATAATAAAGAAAATCCAGATAAAGAATATGCAATAGTAATGGTTGACTTAGATAACTTTAAAAAGTTTAACGACACATATGGGCATCAATTTGGAGATGAAATATTAATTAGAACAACTGAAGTTATAAAAAATATGTTAGAACCTGATGATATAATAGCACGTTATGGTGGTGAGGAGATTATAATATATATTAATAACGTCTTAGGTGTAATGGATGTTTATAATAGAATAGAGACCATCAGAGAGTGTGTTGAAAATAATAATGTTATAAAAGATAATATAGCAAGAAGTATTACAGCAAGTTTTGGAATAGGATATTATCCTAAGGATGGAAAAGATATAAGTGAAGTAATAAAAGTAGCAGATAAGTTTTTATATAGAAGCAAAGCAATGGGAAAGAATATGGTATTAATATCAGATTTTTTGAAGTAGAAAAAAGCACTCTTAATTTATAGGAGTGCTTTTATTGTTTAGATAAGTAAAATAGATTTTTAAATATGAATTCAAATGATAAATATTTTTGAAAAATGGGAATATATATTAGTAAGGGGAGTAAAAATTTCCTGATAGAAAATGCAGGTATAATTTATATTGATAAATATTATCCTGTTTGAGGTAAATAGAATAGGTGAAAAAGTAGCCGTATATCAAGTGGTTATTTAGAGATCAATAACTGTATAGAGGTGATTATGAATTAGGAAATTAGGGGAGTATTTAATGTATTAGAAAAAAAGGATATTTTTTAATTTAAATTGTAAAAATATTCTGAATATTATATAATTAGTCTAACGATTTATATCGTAAAAAAATAAATAAGGAGTGGTCCTAATGATTCAAGTATTTTGTAACAAGAGAGGCTCAGGAAAAACTAAGAAGCTAATTGATTTAGCAAATGGCCAACTATTAAGATCTAAGGGGGATTCAGTTTATATTGATGATGATTCCAGTTACATTAGGCAGGTGGACAGAAGGATTAGGTTTATATCAACAGGGGAATTTGGCATAATGGATTGTGAAAGTTTCTATGGTTTGATTTGTGGGATTATTTCAGAAAACTATGATATAGAAAATATCTATATTGATGGGGTTTTAAACATTGTTTCATGTGGTATAAAGGATACAGCTTATTTATTTAAAAAAATATATGATTTATCAAATAAATACAATTTTAATGTGTATATGAATATTAATTATGCAGAGGAAGAGATACCGGAGTTTATTAAAGAATACGTCGCTTAAAATGAAAACAATTACGTTTTATATAGATTAGGTATAAAAGAGAGGGGGAAGCCCTCTCTTTTTCTTTCTTGATAAAAGAGGGCATTAAGGTTATACTAATAAATATATATTCAAAAATGGAATTGTATTAGGAGGTAAAAAAATGTCTAATGTATTAGATGAGTTATTGGACCGTGGATACATAAAGCAATTTACTCATGAAGCGGAAACAAGAGAGTTGCTAGAAAAGGAGAAAATAACTTTTTATATAGGATTTGATCCAACAGCTGATAGTTTACATGTTGGTCACTTTATTGCGTTAATGTTTATGGCTCACATGCAAAGAGCTGGACATAGACCAATTGCTTTACTTGGTGGTGGAACTGCTATGGTAGGAGACCCAAGTGGTAAAACTGATATGAGAAAGATGCTTACAAAAGATCAAATACAACATAATGTTGATTCTATTAAGAAGCAAATGGAAAGATTTATAGACTTTTCAGATGATAAAGCTATATTAGTAAATAACGGAGATTGGTTATTAAATCTTAACTATGTTGATTTCTTAAGAGATGTAGGTACTCACTTCTCTGTAAATAGAATGTTATCAGCAGAATGCTTTAAACAAAGATTAGAAAAGGGATTATCTTTCTTAGAATTTAACTATATGCTAATGCAAGGATATGATTTTTACGTATTAAATCAAAAATATGGATGTAAAATGCAATTAGGTGGAGACGATCAATGGTCTAATATGATTGCTGGTGTTGAGTTAGTTAGAAGAAAGGCACAAGGGGAAGCTTTTGCAATGACTTGTACTTTACTAACTAATAGCCAAGGTCAAAAAATGGGAAAAACAGTAGGGGGAGCTTTATGGTTAGATGCAGAAAAAACATCACCATTTGATTTTTACCAATACTGGAGAAATGTTGACGATGCAGATGTAGAAAAGTGTTTAGCATTATTAACATTCTTACCAATGGATGAAGTAAGAAGGCTTGGTTCACTTGAAGGGGCTCAAATAAATGAAGCTAAGAAGGTTCTTGCATATGAAGTAACTAAGTTAGTTCATGGAGAAGAAGAAGCTAAAAAAGCTCAAGATGCAGCTAATGCTTTATTCTCTGGTGGAGCAGATATGAGTAATGTTCCAACAGTTACTGTATCAAGAGATGTACTAGGAACTTCACTTCTTGATGTTTTAGCTAACAATAAGATAGTTCCATCTAAGTCAGAAGGTAGAAGATTAATCCAACAAGGTGGTTTATCAATTAATGGCGAAAAGGTTGCTGAGGTAGCTAGAGCATTAACGGAAGAAGACTTTAAAGATGGTTCTGCCTTAATAAAAAGAGGTAAAAAGAATTATAACAAAATTGAATTAGCATAGTTTATTTTATATGAATTTAATAAAAAAGTGGGCTATTGCACTAAATAATTAGTGTAACAGCCCTTTATTAATTTCTATTTTACTTGTGAAGTTATATAGTTATTTACATTTTCAATTACTTCGCTTTCACCTACATAAACAATAATATCTCCATTTTTTATAGCGAGATAAGGTCCTGGTGACAGATATAATTTACCTTCTCTCTTAACTCCAATTATTGTAGCACCTGTATTATTCCAGAAATTAAGTTCACCTAAAGTTTTTCCAATAATTAAGCTGTTAGGTTCTACTAAGCTTTCATAAGGAACTATTAATCCTACATTTCTAAGTTGGGTAGCAAATTCAATAAGATCATTAATTTTATTTTCAAGTTTACTTTCAAGTTTCTTTTTATCTTCAATTAATGAATATATATCATGCTTAATTGTAGCAAATTCATTTTTTGTTTTAAATTTTTCAAGAAATGAACTAGCATTGGTTTTACTTTTTATAGTTATACCACTTTTCTCTTCAACAACTACTACGTCCATATCTTGTAGTAAAGCGATAGATCGTCTTATAGTCTCAGGAGAAACATTATAAATGCCAACTAGAGTTGAACGACCAGATAGCTTTTTACCTTCAATAAAGTCACCATTTACTATTCTTGATGCTATATCTAATGCAATCTTTAAATAGGCAGGTGAATTTGTTCGCCTTGACATGATGATACCTCCACATAACTTTTATATAATAAATTCTACCATATAAGAATTAGAAATAATAGTATGTTAAATATTTACTACTTAAGCACGATAAATATAATATCAAATAGAGAATGAGGGAATGAATTATGCCTGCAATTTGGAATGTAAATAATAGTTATAATGTAAATAATAAAAAATATTCAAGTAAGTTAACTTTTGAAGTAGGAGAAAAATTTAGTGGGAAAATTATTTCTAAGGGTGAAGGAAATGAAGCCACAGTAAAACTTGCTGATGGATGGCAATTTTCTGCAACTATAGATGGAAGTATAGAAAGTGAAGAAAATGTTCCTTTGCAATTGCAAGTGGAAGGATATGAAGATGGAAAGTTAAAATTAAAAATAGTTAAGAAAGAAGCAGATTCTAATAATCTTGCCAATGATAGCCTTTCAGAAGTTATAGATAAAGAAGGGTTAGGTAAAGAGGATGTAGATATACTAAAAAAAATGATGAAACATAATATACCATTAACTAGAGAAAATATAACTTTTGTTAAGAGTTTACTTCAATTTAATACAAAGATTAATATGGACAATAATGAGATTGATAATTTTATATTAAAATATATTGACAGTAAAGGAATAAGTGGAGAAAGTGAACAAGGAAAACAAATAATAAATACTCTGAAAGAGTTTTTTGTTAATTTTAAGAATATGAAGCCAGAAGAAATATTATTTTTCTTGGAGAATAATATTGAATTAACCTCTGAGAATATAGAAAGCTATAACAAACTATTTAGTTCTAATGGAAATACAGTAAAAGAATTTTTTGATAATATAAAAAATGATTTTGCTGGTATTGAAGTGGAAATGAAAGAATTAGAAGACAATATTTCAAATTCTAAAGTTGGAGAAAAACATTTAGATAACTCTATTAAGGCTTTAGGGGAAGAAATAAATAAAGATAAGCTAGGATATAATTCTTTAGTATCTAAGCTATATGATTCTAATGATATGTCAAAATCAAAAGTAAGTATGTTGGCAGTTTTGAAGTCTATGACTGGTGGAGATGACAATTTATTAAGGGAGCCTATAAAAGATATTTTAATAGGAAAAAAAGAGCAGTTTACAACAAATGAATATAATACTGCTTTAGGTAAGATAAATAATTTATCAGATGAAGATTTTATTAATATAGTGAAAGATGTATTAGGGAAAAGTGGGGAGATAAAAGAAATTTCAAAGGATACTGTTAATATTATTTTACGTAGCTTTTTTGGTAAAGATATAGAAGTGGGAGAAGTAGAATTAAGAAAGATACAAGATGTTATAGAATATAAATTTCAAGAACTTGAGTTAAATAATGAAGGGGTTAATGAAGAGAAGCTAATAGGTAATAATATTGCTAACAAAACAATAACTACATTGGAACAAGAAGTTATTACAGGGGGGCACAAAAAAATACTATCTGCAAATGAGCTTATAAAAAATGATATTAACAAAAAGATAGATGGTATAAAGGACATAATAAAAGAACTTTTAGTAGCATCTAAGGGGGAAGGTGAAGGGGCAGATAAAGTGATTCAATTACTTAAAAATAGTATAAGTGAATTTAAATTGTTTAATACTATCAGTAATGAGTATTATTATTTAGATGTTCCAATTAATAGAGAAATGACTGAATATCCTTGTAAGTTAATTATCAAGGATAATAGAAAAGATGGCAAAAAGATTGATAGAACGGATGTTAAAATAGTGGTAACAGTAAAAACAGTTAATTTAGGAGTAGTAGATGGATTCTTGTCTGTAAAAGATAAGGGATTAGATGTTGAGTTAAAATGTGATAAAAATTATATGAAGGTTTTAGAACTATCAAAAAGTAAATTATCAAATGATTTGCAGAAATTAGGATTTAATATTAATATTAAAGTATCTATGAGAGAAGAAGATATAACCTTAGCTAGTTGTAGAGAGTTCTTTAACGATAAAGCCGTGAGTGGAATAGATATTAAGGTTTAGAATGTTGATTGACCATATAGGGTTAAGGATATAATATAAAAGAGAATCATTTTAGGGGGATAACATGAAACAAAGAAGAAAGGCTGCAGCTTTAACTTATGAACAAGGCTTTGATGCACCCATTGTTAGTGCAGCAGGGGTAGGAGTAATAGCGGATAAAATAATAGAGAAAGCAGAATCAAATGATGTTCCTATTGTTTATAACAAAGAACTTTCAGATCTTTTATGCAATGTAGATGTAGGGGAATATATTCCACCAGAGTTATACGATGCTGTAGCTCATGTTATTGCTTATATTACTGATTTAGATAAACTAATAGAAAGGTGATTACTTAATGGCAATTTATGCTATATCAGATTTACATTTAGCTTTCAGTTCAGATAAACCTATGGATATATTTGGTGAAAAGTGGGTACAACATGATGAGAAAATAAAAAATAATTGGATAGAAAAAGTTACTGAAGATGATTTAATCCTAATTGCTGGAGATATATCTTGGGCTATGAATCCAAGTGAAAGTAAGGAAGATTTAGATTGGATTGATAAGTTACCTGGAAAAAAGATTATTTCCAAAGGAAACCATGATTATTGGTGGGGAAGTATAACAAAATTAAATAAATTATATGAGAGCACCAAGTTTATTCAAAATAACTTTTATGTATATGAAGATTATGCGATTTGCGGTACTAGAGGATGGATATGTCCAGGCTCAGATAAATTTACATCAAAGGATGAAAAAATATATTTAAGAGAATTAATTAGATTAAGATTATCTTTAGATGCGGCTAAAGGCGCTGGATATCAAAAAATTATAGTGATGTTACATTACCCGCCTACAAATGAGAAGTTTGAAGAGTCTGAAGTGCAAAAAATATTAAAAGAATATAATGTAGAGAAAGTAATTTATGGTCATTTGCATGGGGTGGCGTTATCACGTGTTCTAAATGGAAATATTGATGGGATTGAATATATATTAACATCAGCAGATTTTATAAATTTTTCTCCTAAAAGGATATTATAAAAGAAGGTTTGAAATAAACCTTCTTTATTTATATATTTATATGTTTATATATTTATTCAGCAACTTTTTTTGCTAATGAATTTAAAGTTGAATTAAATTCTTCTATGTTACTTGTTTGAAGATCCATTGTTGCAGCAATCTCTTCAGCTAAGGCAGTATGTTCTTGAGAGATAGAATTTGCTTTTTCTACTGCAGTTAATACTTCTTCCTTTTGAGCTGAAGCCATGGCAAGATTTTCTATACAATCATTAATTTCATTAGTAGCATCATCTATAGAAGACTTTATACATTGGAAGCTATCTTTTGTTTCAGTTAAAGTTTCTTGTTGAATATTTATAGCTTCATTTCCTCTATTCATTGCTGCGGAAGCATTAAGTATATCCTTTTTAATTTCTTCAAGTATTTTAGTTATGCTTTGTACTGCTTGTTTAGAATTATCTGCAAGCTTTCTAACTTCCCCTGCAACTACTGAGAAACCTTTACCAGCTTCACCTGCTCTAGCAGCTTCTATAGCAGCATTTAGAGATAGTAAGTTTGTTTGTCCTGCTATTTGGCTAATGGAATCAGTAATTGTATTAACAGATTCTAACTTAGATACTAATTCGTTTACTGTTGAACTTGATACAGTAAATGCACTTTGTAGGTCATTTAATGATGAATCTAATTTTTCAATAGAAGTTATACCTTTATTGGATAGTTCATCAGTATCATATACTTTAATTTGAACATTAGTTACATTATAAGCTAACTTTTCCATGTTATCGCTGAAGTCTCTAAGTATTGTTGCAGCAGTATCAATCTCCTGACTTTGAGAAACAGTAGCGTTACTTAAAGTATTTACTGAATCAGTTACCTCATTTATTGATGAAGCAATATTATTGCTTGTACTTCTTAAAGAATTAATTTCTTGTTTTACTTGATCTGTTATTACAGATGTAGTGTTTGATTCAGTAGTAGTATTTTCTACTGGTACATTAGAAGTAGGTATAGTTTTTTTGTTTGTAAATAGTCCCATAATAATCCTCCCTTTATATTCCTATAAAATGTATTATAACATAAAGTAACTAAATAAATTACAAATTTCTCTAGTTTAATTACCTTTTATTGAATCTTTACCTGTTCTTGCAAGTTCTTTAAGTCGATAGGAAGCGCCAATTGTAGTGATTACTTTAGAATACCATTGGAGAGCTGTATCATTATTATTTAATCTCCTATTCAAGTCACCAATTAAATAAGTTAGTGAATCACGATCAAGTCCATACATAGGAAAGTTTTCATTAATATAAGCTTTTTCAAATGCAGTTAATGCTTGTGAAATATATTTTAATTCTTCTTCGGTATTATTTAATAATCTATACATCCAAGATATTTTTAATAATATCATTCCTATTGTGCTATTTTGTTTTTCCATAGACAAAGCAGTAATAAGAGCTAGTTTATACTTTTCAATAGCTAGTTCTTCAGTCATAATATCTGGATATATTCTAGGCTTCCATTTAGATGTTATATTTTTTAAAACTAAATCTTTTTGGTAACTCTTTATTTGATGGAAATCTACTTTCATTGCTGAATATCCACAAGAGTTACATATCCACACATCATAAAAATAAGGGTTAATACCTTTATATCGTATAAAAAAGTCACTATCTTTAGATAATATTCTTGGAGATTTAGATTTTACACATTTGATTTTAAATTTACTTGAACAAACAGGGCAAGTTATTGCTTTGTCAAAAGTATGTTCTAGTACATCTAGTTGTTTCATTTACACACCTCTACATATTTCTATAATATATACTAAATTATAACATATTAAAAAATCTATTAAAGATAAAAGATTATCTACAATATTATAAGTTTTTGATATAATGTATCTGAAGGAATATACGAGGGTGATTTTATGGCTATTAATGATTGGAAGAGTTTTCTTATGCCCTATGAACAAGCAGTAGAGGAATTAAAGGTAAAGCTGAAAAGTATAAGAAAAGAGTATAGAAGAAAAAATGAATATTCTCCTATAGAGTTTGTAACGGGTAGAGTGAAAGAAGTATCTAGTATTTTAGAAAAAGTAAATAAGTTTGGAATTCCTATAGATAGAGTTGCATATGAACTAGAGGATATAGCAGGAATAAGAATAATGTGTCAATTTGTTGATGATATAGATACTGTTGTACAAATACTACGTGGTAGAAGAGATATGCAGATATTATATGAAAAAGATTATGTAATGAATGTTAAGCCTAGTGGATATAGAAGTTATCATATGATAATTAAGTATCCAGTAAATATGGCAAGTGGACCAGTAGAGATTTTAGCAGAATTTCAGATAAGAACTCTATCTATGAACTTCTGGGCAACAATTGAACATTCTTTAAATTATAAGTATAAGCAACAAATACCTAAGGAATTAAAAGATAAACTAAAGAGTGCTGCAGATGCTGCTTTTAGGCTTGATGAAGAAATGCTTGAAATTAAAGATGAAATTAAGGATGCTCAGAAGTTATTTGAAGTTAAGTCAGATATTATATCTAATATTATGAGTGGTATTCTTACACTAACATCTTTAGGTAGAGGAGCAGAAGCCAGTAGGCATGAAAAGGCTTTAAATAAATTGATTGAGGATGGAGAAGTGTGGGAATTAAATAATCTTCTTTATGCTATAAAGAAAGATATAGAAAAGTATAGAGACAGTTAGAAAAAGTTATTGCAAATTTGCAATAACTTTTTATTTGTTAATTCTATTACTTGATAATAATTATTAAATAATATAAAATTATAATATATTATATTTTGGGAGAAAAGCAATGGAAGATAAAGTTTTATTAAAACAAGTAAAAGAAAATCCAATGATTATAGAAAACTTAGAAAATCCAAGTTACGAGATTTTAGAGGTGGCAGTTAAGAAAAGTGGAATTGCTATTAAGTTTATAGATAATCCATCTTTTGAGTTAAAAAAGGAAGCAATAAAAAGCAATCCTTTATCAATAGAATATATGGAGAATTTAGAAGAAGAGCTTCAAATAATGGCTGTAAGACTTCTTTGGAATTCACTAAAATTAATAGAAAATCCATCATATAAAGTGCAGGAAGAGGCTGTAAAGACAAAGGGGTGGGCAATTCAATACATAGAAGCTCCAAGTGAGGAACTATGTATTATCGCAGTTGAAAAAGATTATGATTCTATTAAATATATAAAAAATCCATCTGAAGAGGTGCAGCTAAGAGCTATTGATAATTACTGGGGAGCTATAAGATTTATAGATAATCCTTCAATAAGAGTAAATAGAGAAGCTATAATGAAAAGTGAGGAAGCAATTCACTTTATAAACAATTATGATTTGGATGATTTAAAGATTTTTATTGGTGATAACATAAATATAGTAAAGTACCTTTATGAATCAATAGAGCCTGAGTTAGTGGTTGAAGTATTAGTAGAAAAGTTAGAAAAAGACGATATAGATGAAGAATATATGAGAAGCTTCTTAGATTTAGAGGTGCTTGAGATGGATAAAGGTAAATTAGTATGGGATTTTGGTAGTAAGAGGGCTAAAAAACTAGTGGTAGATCACATACTTTCAAAATAATCAGGAGGAAGAAAAATGAAGTTTACAGAAGTATTAGACACAATTAAATTAGTAATAGAATCTAGAGAAGTACCTCTTGTTATAGGTGAAAGTGGAATAGGGAAAACTGCTTTAGCTCATAGAGTTGCTAAAGAATACAATTATCATCTAGTGACTATTGATGCTAACCTTTTAAAAGAAGGAGAAATTGGAGGTCTTCCAACAGTAATAAATGGGTTTACAGTATATGCTACTCATCACAAATTAGCTGAAATAAGCGAAGCAGTTAAAAAAGGGGAGGAAGTATTATTATTTATAGACGAATTAAATAGATGTGACCATGCAGTTCAGCAAGAACTTATGAACTTAATTCTTAATAGAGAAATTAATGGATATAAATTAGATAAAGGTGTAAATATAATTGCTGCAATGAATCCATCTAACAGATATGAAGGGTTTTATGAAAGTGAATATCAAGTTGTAGATATGGACCCGGCTCAAGAAGATAGGTTTGTTTGGTTACAAATGGAGTCAGATATTAAAGAATGGATAAAGTGGGGAATGAATAATGGAAATATATATCCTGATATAATTGAGTTTATATCTACATTTCCAGAATATCTTCATACACCAGGTTCAAGAGAAAGCTTAAAGGCTACTCCAAGAAGCTGGGAGAGAATATCAAAGGCTTATAAGTTATATAAAGCTAAAGGTTCTAGCTATTCAATAAATACATTATTAAACGTAGTTAGAGGAAATGTAGGTGAAAGTATAGCAACAGATTTTGCTAATTATATCTCTAATATTAAAAAGCCATTAATATCAATGGAAGATTTATTTGCTCATGAGGTTTTACCAGTTGAATTAAGAGATGATTTATTAAATGAGTCACATTCAAGACTATATATTTTAGCTAAAAATTGCTTAAACTATTTAGGGGATAATATGAAAGATTCAAATATAGAGTTATTCTCTGATTTATTAATGGTATATCCTAGAGATTTAAGATTAGGAATAATGAAAGAAATAAAGAAGGATTACCCTAAAGATTTATATGAAAAATTATTAGATTGTGATGGATTTATAGATGCTTTCTTTAATATTTATCTATAGTCTGAATAGGTGATAATATGACATTTATAGAAGAAAGAGATGCCTTGTTTAGCAAGGCATTAAAAATTGAAAAAAATGAAGATATAAGGGATGATTTTAAAAGAGAGTTTTTTGATTTAGTTGGAAAAGTAATAATAGATATGCTTAGTAGTGAAGATAATTTCTTTGGTGGCTTTATGATAAAAATTGAAAGAGAGATAAGAGTTGATATTACATGGCCATTAGCAACAGTACCAAAGATAAATGGGTTTACTATGTACTTTAATCCATTATTATTTTTACAATGTGATAAAAAAGAAATGGCAGCTTTATTTAAACATGAAATATATCACATGATGTATATGCATTATGAAAGAGTAAATAATCTGAAAAATAAATATAGCAATGAAGTAATATCGATGGCTATAGATATTTCTATAAATCAGTTTGTAAAGAACATGCCAATGGAAGCTTATAGGATAGAGAGAGTAAATAGAGAATTTAATATTGAATTGAAAGAGAACAGAAGTATTGAGGAGTACTCAAAAGAAATTCAGAAAGCTATTGAGGAACGAATAGAAAAGTCATCAAAGGACAAAAATAGTGATACTTTAGCAAGGGAGGTAGATATAGCTAAGGCTCATGAAATTTGGGATAACATAGATGTAAGTGATAGTAGTGTAAAAGAAAATGTAAAAAAGATAGCTTTAAGTCTGAAAAGTAGTGGAAAACCAGATGAAATATTAAAGCTAATAAGTAAATTTGAAGAAAAAGAAGAATTGTCATGGCAGAATATACTTAAGAGAATGATTCCTACTGTTAAATCAGGTTATAGAAAAACAATAACAAGAAGAGATAGAAGACAGCCTGATAGGATGGATTTAAGGGGAAAGCTTGCAAATCATATTCCTGAATTAATTATAGCTATAGATATTAGTGCTAGTATGACTGATGAAGATATAAGAAAGATAATGGTAGAAATATTAGCTATAGTAAGAAATAGAGAAGCCCAAATTACTGTGGTAGAATGTGACAATGAGATTAGAAGGGTATATGCGTTAAGGTCTCCTAAGGATATAAAGCCAAGGTCAGAAAAAAATGGTTCAACTGCATTTTCTCCAGTTTTTCAATATATTAGAGAAAAGAATTTAAGTGATAGCATTGTCATATACTTTACTGATGGAGTTGGTGAAAAGGAATTAAAGGTTAAGCCATTAAATAAAGGGATTATTTGGGTATTAACTGGGGATGAAGAGTTTTCACTAAAGAATCCATTAGGCGAAATACAAAGAATAAATAAAAAAAGCAAGGTAAATGAAGACAAAGTTTTTGCCTTAGATTTAGTAAGAGAAGTTGTAAGAGATATGAACAGAGAAACAACTTAGAAAGTAACTATGGTTAAAAGGGGAGTTTTATGATAAAATTAAATAAAATAGGGGGGATATAATATGTTTAAGAGGGTCAGGAGACCAGGTGACTATATGTTATTTGTAGTTCTTGTTTTATTGGTGAGTTTTTTAGTAAACGTTTATATTTCTATAGATAACTATAAATTTAGATACAGGGTTGGTAGAGAATCATATACTAATATAGAAAAGATTAAATCTACAAATAAAACTAATAACGAAATACTAAATAATGCTATAAAGGCCGGTTGCCTAGATAACATGGAGTTATTAAAGTTATACAAAAACTATGGTGAATTATCTGATAGTATGGTTAGCCTTTGGGATGAGTATTCTTTTTATGAAGAGAACATATTCATATTAGATTTTGGTAAGAAAAAGATAGATAAAAATAATGTAGTGTTTAATGATATATATGGAACCATAGAAGAATACTTTAGAAGTTTAATGGACGAAGAGATGAAAACTCAATCATATAAAGTTGAATTAACAGGAAAAACATTAGAAAATTTTAATTCTGTTTTAATAATATCTAATAAGATAGATAGCTATTACGATGAATTTTATGCTAAAAACTTATCTTCAATCGATATAGAGGATAGAGAAAAAGCTATTATAAAAAAATATTACTGGATAGATATGTTAGAAGACATAAATGAAATTAATCAAAAGTACATAAATAGTGATTTTACACTTTAGAGAGCTTTAAGGCTCTCTTTTTTTATTACCTTAAGTACGATGGTAATAGATATTTATATTTCTGTTACTTGGAGTACAGCGACGGAACAAGCAAAATAAATATCGGCCTCAGCTTTTATATAACATCTTAGAAATTCGATAAAAGTGTTAAGAATTTTGTATGGAGTAAAAAGGAAATTAGAATTAAAATGAAAACGTAATCAAGATTTCAAAAGATTTCAATTATGGATGGAGGGTAAAAAATGAGAAAGATTAAAAAATTACTTGCTATGGCTACAGCAACTTTAATGATTGGTGGCTTATTCGTTGGATGTGGAGGTAAAGATGGTGGAAGTACAGCATCTGGTGATCCAGTAAAGGTAGGAGTATTCCTATACAAGTTCGATGATACTTATATTTCAACAGTACGTCAAAGCTTACAAGAAATTCAAAAAGAAAATGAAGGTAAGGTTGAATTTGAATTTATTGATGGTAAGGGTGACCAATCAATACAAAACGATACTATAGATACAATACTACAAAAAGATATTGATTTATTAATGGTAAACCTTGTAGATACTGGTGCAGCACCAACAGTAATTAAGAAGATACAAGATGCAGGAAAACCAGTAGTTTTATTTAATAGAGAGCCGGCTACAGAGTCTATAAAAGCTTATGATAAAGCTGTATTTATAGGAACTAATGCACAAGAAGCAGGTGTTTTACAAGGTAAAATTCTTGCAGACCAATGGAAAGCTAATCCATCTTTAGATAAGAATGGTGATGGAGTAATGCAATATGTAATGCTTAAAGGTGAACCAGATAATCCAGAAGCTATTGCAAGAACTAAGTACTCTGTATCTACTATAAATGATGCTGGAATTAAGACAGAAGAATTAGCAAACCAAGTTTGTAACTGGCAACAAGATTTAGCTCAAAACAACATGGAAGCATGGTTATCAAGATATGGTAACGGAATTGAAGTGGTTATTGCTAATAATGATGGTATGGCTCAAGGTGCAATAGCAGCTCTTCAAGCAGCTGGATATAACAATGGTGATGCAGCTAAGACTATTCCTGTTGTAGGTGTTGATGCAACAGCAGCAGCTCAAGATTTGATAGCTAAAGGATTTATGACAGGTTCTGTTCTTCAAGATGCTCCAGCTATGGCAAAAGCTCTTTATGAATGTGGTATGAATTTAGCATCTGGTAAGAGTGCTACAGAAGGTACTGACTATAAGTTTGATGATACAGGTGTAGCAGTTCGTATTCCTTATCAAGAATATATAAAGAAGTAGTCTTTAAAGAAGTTAGTTAAAAGTTACACTATATTTTTAAAATATAGTGTAACTTATAAAATATGCAAAAAGAGTGGTGAAAGCAGTTATGGAAAAATCGAAGTATGTGTTAGAGATGATTGATATATGCAAAAGCTTTCCAGGGGTAAAGGCCTTAGACCATGCACAACTTAAGGTACGTCCTGGTACTGTACATGCCTTAATGGGCGAAAATGGTGCAGGTAAATCGACATTAATGAAATGTTTATTTGGTGTTTATATAGAAGATGAAGGTGAAATTCTTATAGATGGAGGAGAATGTAAGTTTTCAAATCCAAAGCAAGCGATGGAGAATGGTGTTTCAATGGTACACCAAGAATTAAATCAAGTTTTACAAAGAGATGTAATGGATAATATATGGCTTGGAAGATATCCAAGTAAAAATGGAATTGTAAGTCAGAAAATAATGTACGAAGAGACTAAAAAAATCTTCGATGATTTAGAGATAGATGTTGATCCAAGAGAAAAAATGGCCAAGCTTTCTGTTTCACAAAGACAAATGGTTGAAATAGCGAAAGCAGCTTCATATAATGCTAAGATTTTAGTACTTGATGAGCCTACTTCATCTCTTACTCAAGAAGAGGTTGATCATTTATTTAAAATAATGAATAAGCTTAAGGCAAAAGGGTGTGGTCTTATTTACATATCTCATAAGATGGAAGAAATTCTTCAAATTTCAGATGATGTTACAATTATGAGAGATGGAAAGTGGATAGACACGTTGCCAGCAAAAGAGCTAACAACAGATAAAATTATTAAATTAATGGTTGGTAGAGATTTAACTCATAGATTCCCTCCTAAAACTAATAAGCCAGGAGAAACAATATTAGAAGTTAAGAATCTTACAGGTGCATATCAGCCATCAGTAATTGATGCATCATTCAAGTTAAGAAAAGGAGAAATTTTGGGTGTTGCAGGTCTGGTTGGATCTAGAAGAACTGAGTTAATAGAAACTATATTTGGTATAGCTCATAAGAGTAGTGGGGAAATTTTACTACATGGAAAACCAGTAAATAATAAAGATTCAAGAGCAGCAATTAAAAATGGATTTGCATTATTAACCGAAGAAAGAAGAGCAACAGGTATATTTGGTGGCTTAGATATAAAGTTTAATGCAACAATAGCCAATATTGATAGTTATAGTAAGTTTGGTGTCTTAGATAATAAAAAAATGACAGAAGATACGAAGTGGACAATCGATAGTATGAAGGTTAAAACTCCAACTCAAAAAACTGCCATTAGAAGTTTATCTGGAGGTAATCAACAAAAGGTAATCATAGGTAGATGGCTATTAACCAATCCAGAAATATTATTGTTAGATGAGCCTACTAGAGGTATTGATGTAGGAGCTAAATACGAAATATATCAACTAATAATTGATTTGGCTAATAAAGGTAAAGGTGTAATTATGGTATCTTCAGAAATGCCTGAGTTATTAGGTATATGTGATAGAATTCTTGTAATGTCAAATGGAAAAGTTGCAGGAATAGAGGACACAGATAAATTAGATCAAGAAAAGATAATGACTTTAGCAGCTAAATATATTTAAGATTGAGGTGTAGAAGATGGAACAAGCAAAAATAAACAGAGAAAAGGTAACGAATTTTTTAGTTAATTATGCTTTATATATAGTTTTAGCAGCAATGATAGTATTCTTTATAATAAAGGAGCCATCATTTTTATCAATTAGCAACTTTACAAAGATTTTAAGCCAAGCATCAACTCGTGGTATCTTAGCACTAGGGGTTGCAGGACTTATAGTATTACAAGGTACAGACTTATCAGCAGGACGTATTTTAGGGCTAACAGCAATTGTATCAGCATCACTTTTACAATCTACGACTTATGCTGCAAGAATGTATCCTGATTTACCAGCATTACCATTAATACTACCATTATTAGCAGCAGTAATTATAGGTGGTATTTTTGGAGCAATTAATGGATTTGGTGTGGCTAAACTTAAAGTACATGCCTTCATTATTACATTAGGAACTCAGCTTATTGCTTATGGTATATCATGTCTATATATAGATAGACCTCCACTAGGAGCACAACCAGTTGCGAATTTAGATGAGAGATATACAAATTTTGTTAACGGATCAATTAAGTTAGGACCAATTGAACTTCCTTATTTAATAATATATTTAGCAGTTGTAGCAGGAATAATGTGGTTTATTTGGAATAAGACAAAGCTTGGTAAGAATATGTTTGCAATAGGTGGAAATCCAGAAGCAGCAGCCGTATCTGGTGTTAACTTAGCTAAGAATATAATGATAATATTCATAATTTCAGGTATTCTTTACGGTGTTGCTGGATTCTTGGAAGCAGGTAGAGCTGGTTCAACTACTACAGCTACTGGTTTAAACTATGAACTTGATGCTATAGCAGCCTGTGTTGTAGGTGGTGTGTCATTTACAGGTGGTGTAGGTACAATACCTGGAGTATTAATAGGTGCAGTACTTCTTCAAGTTATCAACTATGGTCTTAATTTCATTGGAGTTAATGCTTATTGGCAATTTATAATAAGAGGTTTAATTATTATAGTAGCAGTTTCATTGGACGTTAGAAAGTATCTAACTAAAAAGTAGGTGATAGTATGAGTAATGAAGTTACAGATGAAAATGTACCAGAAAAAGAAGTAAAAAAAGATTTTAGAGATTGCTTATATGGAAAGATAGATGTATCTGTTGAAAGCGTTGACAAATTTATAGTTGGAGTTCTAGTTCTTTTAGGGTTCTCAATATTATTTGGAGCAATATTTTAATAGATAGTAGAAGTAGAGGATTTTATATTCTCTACTTTTTGTCGTATAAAAATAAGTTTAATATAAAATTATTACGTTGAATATATATTAATGTGATGAGATAATATTTTCAGGTATAAAATGTATCAAAAGAAAAAATCTATCATAAATAGGAGGTAGGTTCATGAACTTGTATAAGGTATTGATAGTAGATGATGAGGAAGAAATAAGGCATGGAATAATAAAGAAGATTGATTGGGAGAAGTATGGATTTACAGTAGTAGGTGATGCTGAAAATGGAAAGGATGCCATAGATAAAGTTGAAAAGTTTCAGCCAGATATAATTATGACAGACATTAAGATGCCTTTTATGGATGGATTGGAATTGGGGGAATATGTATATAAGGAATCTCCATCAACTAAGATTATAATTTTTTCAGGCTCTGATGATTTAGAATATGCCCATAAAGCTATTAAAATAAATGTAGTTGAATATGTTTTGAAACCTATAAATTCTATAGAATTAATTGAGGTTTTAAAGAAGTTAAAGAATACTATGGATGAAGAGTATAATGAAAAAAAGAATTTTGAGAAGTTAAATAAATATTATCTTGAAAGTCTTCCAATAATGAAAGAAAAGTTTTTGGTTGGGACTATAGAGGGAAGAATAGAAGGTAACAGTTGGGTACAAGCCGGTAAGAAGGTTGGAGTAGAGTTTAATTTTCCATACTTTGCTATTGGTGTTCTATATAACGATAAACTTATAGTTAGTAATGAGCATAAAGAAAACGATTTTGTTGATATATCAATTAAACAAATAGTTGATGAGATATTAGTTAATTATTGTGAAACTATTAGTTTTATCTATTCTGGAAAGGTTATCATAATTAGTAATTTAGATAATAAAGATGGAATTATAAATTTGATTAATGGATTGAATGAAGTTTGTAAAAATTGTGAAAGAGTATTAGGGCAGAAAGTATCCGCCGGCATAGGACAGATAGTTAGAGAGTATGAGGGAATTAGATTTTCCTATAAAATGGCCAGAAATGCACTCCATTACAGAATGGTATTAGGAACAGGAAAAGCTATATATATTGAAGATGTGGAACCAGATAATTCAGTTCAACTTCAATTTGATGAAAATGATGAGAGAGAGCTATTAAATGTTATTAAGTTAAAATCGGGTGGAGAAATAAAGGACTCTATAAGCAACTTATTTTGTAGAATAGAAAAGCTGCTATTGCCTTTTAATAAGTACAAAATTTATTTTATAGAAATAACAACATCCTTATTAAAAGTGGTACAAGCTTACAATATTAAAGTGGAAGAGATTTTTGGGGAAGGTTTTAATTGTTATAGTCACTTAGATGATTTTAATTCTATAAATCAAGCTAAAGAGTGGTTTATAGAAAAATCAATAAGAATTAATAATTTAATTAAAAGAGAAAGAATGGATTCTTCCAAATTATTAATTGAAAAAGCAAAGGAATATATTAACCAAAATTATAGTAATCCTGAACTATCTGTTGAAGCTATTTGTTCTCAGCTACATGTTAGTCCAACCTATTTTTCTACTTTATTTAAAAAGGAGACTGGTAGTAATTTTATAAACTATCTAACAAGTATCAGATTAAATGAGGCTGTAAATTTACTTAATACAACAGACTATAAGTCATATATGATAGCAGAAAAAGTTGGATATACTGAAGCTAATTATTTTAGTTATGTATTTAAAAAGAAATTTGGAGTATCTCCCTCAAAGTATAGAAACGTTAAGTAGGTAATAACTATGAAGAAGATAAATTTATATAAAAACAAAAGTATACAATACATAATTTCCATATCATTCACAATAATTGCTGTAATAGGAATGATTACATTAGGTGAAATTTTATATATTAGATTTGTTAGATTAAATGAAGAAATAATATCTAAGAATAATAAAGCTATAGTTAATCAGGTAAATTTAAATTTAGATAGCTACCTAAGAAATATAATGAAAATATCTGATGGAATGTACTATAACGTAATTAAAAAAGTAGATTTTTCTAAAGATAGTATAGATAATGAATTGAATTTATTATATGAAACTAATAAAGATTTTCTTGTAAGCATAACGTTATTTTCAAAGTATGGAGAAATAGTAGCAGGATATCCTTTTAAGGAATTAAAAGAATCCATAGAGCCTAGAGATAATGCTTGGTTTATTAATGCTGTAAATAAAAAAGAAAATCTACATTTTTCTACGCCACATGTACAGAATCTTTTTGTAGATCCATCATATAGATATCGGTGGGTTGTTTCATTAAGTAGGGCTGTAGAGTTAACCTATAATGGTGAGACAAGCCAAGGTATATTATTAGTAGATATGAATTTTAGTGGGATAGAGCAAATATTTAAAAATATAGATATAAGTAAATCAGGATATGTTTATTTAGTAGATAGTAAGGGGGAGATAATTTATCATCCAAGGCAACAGCTTATCTATTCCAATTTGATGAATGAAAATAATGAGGAAGCTGTAAATTATGAAGATGGAACTATAGTAGAAAGTTTTAATGATGAAGAAAGAGTAGTTACAACAAAAACTGTTGGGTATACTGGGTGGAAGATAGTAGCAGTAACCCCTATGAAAGATATTACAGAAAATTATAGCCATATGAGAATATTTTTAGTTCTAATTATATTCTTTGGTGTATTAATATTAACAATAATAAATATAGTAGTATCATCTAGAATAGCAACTCCTATAAAAAGTTTAGAAAATAAAGTTAGAAAATTTGAAGAGGGTGTAAGAAATATTGATTTTTCTACATCAGGTTCATATGAAGTAAAACACCTAGGTAAAGCTATAAACTCAATGGTAGCTCAGATGAATTTACTCATGGATAATATAGTTAGAGAGCAAGAGTTAAAGAGAAAGACTGAACTAGATGCTCTTCAAGCGCAAATAAATCCTCATTTCCTTTATAACACATTAGATTCCATAGTGTGGATGGTAGAAGGGGAAAGGTATGAAGGAGCAGTAACTATGGTTACAGCATTAGCAAGATTTTTTAGAATAAGCTTAAGTAAAGGAAAGAATGTAATAAAGCTAAAGGATGAATTAGAGCATGTAAGCAATTATTTAACAATACAAAATATACGTTATAAGAATAAGTTTTCATATAAAATACAAGCTGAAGATGATGTTTTAGATTTAGCATGTATCAAATTGGTAGTACAACCGTTAGTAGAAAATGCTATATATCATGGTATGGAGTATATGGATGGGGATGGAGAGATAGATATTAAGGCTTATAGTGAAAATAATGAGGCTATTATTGAGGTGAGGGATAATGGACCTGGAATGACAGAAGATATTGTAGAATCATTGCTTAAAAAGGTACATGCTAGCAAAAAAGGCTCTGGTGTTGGAATAAGAAATGTTAATGAAAGAATAAAATTATATTTTGGATCTATATATGGACTAGAGATTAATAGTGAGCCAGATGAGGGAACCTCTATAAAAATACACATACCTATAATAAAGTATGATGACTATGAAAAGGGGGGAAACAAGAAAAATGAGTAAACAAAAGAAGAAGATATTTGTAATTTTTATAGGAATAGCAATAATACTATTTTTGTTTATTCTAGACTTTTTATTAAGACGTGATAATAGAGAAGTAATATATAATATTGCTTATATATCGGATACAAGCAAGAGTGAAGATATAAAAGTAATAGCAGAAGGTATAAATCAAGCTGCCAAAGACATGAGAGTAGAAGTTAAAAGTTATATTTTAGCTAATGATAATGAAGTAGAAGCTCAAATAGATTTAATAAAAAAAGAAGTTAAAAGTAAGGTGGATGCAATATTATTGGATCCATCAGATAGTAATAAGTTAACTGAGACGATTAAAGAAGTATATAAAGATGTTCCTATTGTCTTAATAAATTCTGAGATTACTGATTTTGAGAGTATGCCTATAATATCCTGTGATAATGAAGAAGTTGGTAAAGAGATTGCAGATGAAATTATTAGAAACGGAAATACAAGAAATAACATAGGAATAATAGTAACTAATAAAAATAAAAGTAATTTGCAGGATATGTACAGAGGATTTTTATCGGAAATGAACTATAGTAAAAATAATTGTAAAGAGTTAAATGTAGAGAGAAATATTGGTACTTTTGGTCAACAGATAAATAGTTTTATAAAGTCAGAAGATATAGATGTTTTAGTTACATTTGAAAGAGATATATTAGAAGAATTAGCTCAGATTAAAAAGGGAAATAAATTAGAGTTAGAGTTGTATGGAATGGGGAGAACAAACAAAATATTATCTTATTTAGAAGAAGATATCATTAATTCAGTTGCGGTACAAAATGAATTTAATTTAGGCTATTTGGGGGTAAAGATAGCTGTAGATAAACTAAATAATAAAGATACTAGTGGCAAAACAATAGACTTTTCTATTATTAATAAAAGTAATATGTATTGGAATGATAATCAAAAAATACTATTTCCTTTTATAAAATAGAAATAATATGGTTAGGATGGTATAAAGATGAGAAAGAGTATGAGAAGATTTATATTAGTATTATCAACTATTTATATGTATAGTTCATTAATTTCATGTAATAGCCGTAATAATGAAGAGGAAGATTTAAATGATATAAAAATAGGAATAAGCGTATATGAGCAAGATGACATTTTTATTTCTAGCATTATATCTAATATAGAAAATATAACAAAAGAAAAAAGAAGTGAGGGGAGTTATAGTATAACTTTAAATGTAGAGGATGCAAAGTCTAACCAATATAATCAAAATGAGCAAGTCGATATGTTTATTGATCAAGGATATGATGTAATGTGCATAAATCTTGTTGATAGAAGATCTGCGGCAACAATAATTAATAAAGCAAAAAATGCTAATATACCAGTTATCTTTTTTAACAGAGAACCAGTAGAAGAAGATATGAATATGTGGAATAAAGTATATTATGTTGGTGCGCAAGCAGAACAATCAGGGATGATGCAGGGAGATATAGTAATAGAAAAATATAAAAATAATCCAAGTGATGTTGATAAGAATGGTGATGGAAAAATACAGTATGTTATGTTAGAGGGAGAGCAAGGACATCAAGATGCTTCAATAAGAACTGAATATAGCATAAAAAGATTAGTAGACAATGGAATTAAAGTAGAAAAGTTAGGTAGTGAGGTTGCTAATTGGTCAAGAACTGAAGCGTCAGAAAAAGTGGCCAGATGGATTGAAAAATATAACGATAAAGTAGAACTTATTATTAGTAATAATGATGATATGGCTTTAGGAGCAATAGATGTATTAAATAAGTCTAAAATTAAAAATAATATGCCTTTAATTGTAGGAGTAGATGGAATTAAGGATGCTCTTAAAGCAATAGATAATGGAGAAATGACAGGGACAGTAATTAGTGATGCCTATAAACAAGGTAAAGCTATATTTGATACTGCTTTGAGAGTGTCATCAGAAAGTATATTAGATAAGGATAACGGTATAGATGCAAGATATATAAGAATTCCACATGTAATTGTTACAAAAGAAAATGTAGGGGAATATATTAGATAGAGTAAAGGATGTTGCTAAAATTGCAACATCCTTTTTATGCTTAAATTAGTGACAACCGCCACCGCAGCTTCCACATCCGCTACCTTCTGGAGCGATTACTGGTTTTAATGAAAGTCCTCTACCTTGATTTTCTTCGCTTGAAACGATAATGAATCCACCGAATTCATCAACTAAGCTCTTTTCCATAATAAAAGTAATGTCGTTAACAACTTCTGTTACATCTGCATCTGTTGCTTCACTTACAGAAATATTAAAAACAGGACCGCTACATGCATATCCTCCTAAGTTGATTCTAATATTATAAGATTCAACTTTATTTTCGTCTAAGAATTCTTTAAATTCTTTATATGCTTCTTCGTTTATAGTTATATTTTTCATTAACTTCACCTACTTATAATTTCTATTAATTGATAATATATATCACTACAACTAGTATAACATAACTTCAAATTTTTTCAAGAAGTTTTTATATTAATACTATTCATAGTTATTAGTTATGGTTATAATATTATCATGTATAGTTTAACTAATATGTAAAGTTATTATACTTGAAATACAAATAACTACAGCAAGGGGAATTGATTTAATGTTACCGTATAATAAAGAATTTATAATAGATAAAATAAAAGAGTATGAAGATAAAATAGATAGTGGAGCAATAGGGGGATTTGAAATTTTAAAAAGAGATTCTTTAAATGGTAAAGTTGAAGGATACTTATATACGAAATATGATAATATTACTGGACCAATACCAGAGTTAATAGGAGAGAATAAGAGAGTTTGGATGAGATTAAGTCCTAAAGAAATAGAAGGATCATACGAATTTATAAAATTTGCAACTGGTAAAGTTGGTATTGTAGGTTTAGGATTAGGATATGTAGCTCAGGAGTTAGCTAAAAAGCAAGATGTTGAAAAAGTAGTTGTGTATGAAATTAGTGAGGATGTAGTTGAGCTTTATAAAAGAAATTTTGGAGAAAATGAAAAGATAGAAATTATAGTAGGTGATGCATTCAATGCATCAAAAGATAGCTTTGATTTCTTTTATACAGATATATATGAATATAAATTATCTATGCAGGTAGTAGAAGATTACATTAAGCTTAATAAATTACATGATATTAAAGAATATTCCTTCTTTGGGATGGAACACTTTTTATTGAGCTGTAAATATGATGAAATAGTTTGGGTATATGTACCAGAGACATGGATGGCTATGTGTAAGGATTTATCAGAAGCATTAGATCAATCAGGATATATTAAGTTCTATGAGCAGTTAGATGAAGAACTAGTAAGTAAGGTTTTAGCTGGATTTAAAGAAGTACTTAATCAAGGGATGGAATAGTTAATAGTAGAACAACCATTAGTTACGGCTATAATTAATGGTTGTTAGTACACAAAGATAAAAGAGTGTATCTAAATTTTTAGATACACTCTTTCTATTACTTAACAACTATATTAACTAATCTACCTTTTATAACAATTACCTTAACAACTGTTTTTCCTTCAGTATTTTGTTTAATAACGTCATCGTTTAAAGCAGCTGCTTTAATTCCTTCTTCATCAAGGTCAGAAGCAACATTTATTCTATTTTTTATCTTACCATTAATTTGTATAGCTATTTCTACTTCATCCTTAACTAAAGCCTTAGGATCAAAAGTCGGCCAAGCTTCATTAAATACTGATGTAGCGTTGCCAGCTAAGTTCCATTGTTCTTCAGAGAAGTGAGGAGCAAATGGTGCAAGTAATCTGATGAAGTCTAAGATAACTTCCTTTAAGAAATCAAGATTCTTAGTTTCTTCTTGCATGTATTTTGATAATGCATTTACGAATTCCATCATTCTTGCTATAGCTGTGTTAAATTGCATCTTATCTCCATCTTCAGAAACACCCTTTATTGCAGTATGTCTCCAGAAGTTTAGTTCTTTTTCAGCCTTATCTATAGTAGACTTACCATTTCCAGCTTTAATAGCTTCATTAGCAGAATCAAGAGTTCTTTCAATTCTATCTACGAATCTAGCAACAGACTTAATTCCGTCATCACTCCAAGCTCCGCCTTCTGTGTAAGCAAAACCAAACATTAGGTACATTCTAAATACATCAGAACCATGTTGCTTGATATAATCATCAGGAGAAATTGTGTTTCCCTTAGATTTACTCATCTTTAGACCATCAGGTCCTAGGATTAATCCTTGGTGAGTAAGAGATGTAAATGGTTCATCAAATGTTAAGTATCCCATATCTCTTAATGCCTTAGTTATGAATCTAGCATAAAGAAGGTGCATACAAGCATGTTCAGGACCACCAACATATTTATCAACTGGTAGCATTTTATTAATTATTTCGGGATCAAATGCTTTTTCTGAATTTTTGCTATCAGGATATCTTAAGTAGTACCAAGATGAACATACGAAAGTATCTAAAGTGTCACATTCTCTTGTAGCTTCTCCACCACATTGTGGACAAGTACACTTCTTAAATTCTTCACTCTTAGCAAGTGGTGATTTTCCATCTGGAGCAAATTCAACATCATAAGGTAACTTAACTGGAAGTTGATCTTCTGGGACTGGAACAGTTCCACATTTATCACAGTAGATCATAGGAATTGGAGCTCCCCAGTATCTTTGTCTTGAAACTAACCAATCTCTTAATCTAAAGTTAACCTTCATTGAACCTAAGTTTTGAGAAGCTAGTTTTTCAACTATCTTTTCCTTAGCTTCAGCTGTTTCTAATCCATCAAATTCACCTGAGTTAACTAAAACACCATGTTCGCAGTATGGAAGTTCAGTTTCTTCACCTTTTTTAGCTGCAATAACTCTTTCAATTGGTAGATTAAACTTTGTAGCAAAAGCAAAGTCTCTTTCATCATGAGCTGGAACAGCCATAACTGCACCTGTACCATAAGTTGCAAGTACATAGTCAGAAATCCATATTGGAACTTCTCTACCATTGATTGGGTTAATAGCGTAAGAACCAGTGAATACCCCAGTTTTTTCTTTAGTGATTGATTGTCTTTCAATTTCACTTTGCTTAGCAGCAAGTTCTTTATATTCTTCAACAGCAGCCTTATTCTCATCAGCAGTAAGTTTATCTACTAGCTTATTTTCTGGAGCTAAAACAACATAAGTTACACCATTTAACGTATCAACTCTTGTAGTAAATACATCAAAGCTTAAATCAGAGTTTTTAACTTTGAAAGTAACTTCTGCACCAGTAGATCTACCAATCCAGTGCTTTTGCATAGCTACAGTTTTTTCAGGCCAATCTAAATCATCTAATTTATCTAATAATTCATCAGCATAATCAGTTATTTTTAAGAACCATTGAGTAAGTTCTTTCTTAGTAACTTCAGTATTACATCTTTCACAAGCACCATCAACAACTTGTTCGTTAGCTAAAACTGTATTACAAGATGGGCACCAGTTAACAGGTGCATTCTTTCTGTAAGCTAATCCTTTCTTATAAAGTTGAAGGAATAACCATTGAGTCCACTTATAATATTCTGGATCACAAGTCACTACTTCGCTTTCCCAGTTAAACATAGCTCCCATAGCCTTCAATTGTTCTTCCATAGTTTTTATATTCTTATAAGTTGAATCTTGAGGGTGAATACCGGTCTTTATTGCAAAGTTTTCAGCTGGTAAACCAAAGGCATCAAATCCCATTGGTTGGAATACATTATAACCTTGCATTCTCTTAAGTCTAGCCCAAGTATCAACTGGTCCATAGTTAAACCAGTGACCAGCATGTAACTGGCTACCTGAAGGATAAGAGAACATTTCTAAAGTATAAAGTTTCTTATCTAAATTTTCAGGATTAAACTTATATAATTCTTCTTTTTCCCATTTTTCTTGCCATTTTTTATCAACAGCAGTTCCGTAGTTTCCCATTAAAAAATCCTCCTTAAAATCTGTAATAAAAATAAAAACCCTTCATCTCTATATTAAGAGACGAAAGGTAAAATTTCCGTGGTACCACTCTTATTAGGATAAAAAATATCCTCACTCAATAACTATATCGGGCTTACCCGTACTTGTTTTTACAAGTATGCTCATAGACAAGTTCCCAAGTTTACAACACTATTTTCCACCAACCAACAGCTCTCTAAAGTTATAATTAAATGGTACTACTTCTAATCAACGCACTAAAATATTCAATAGTATAAATAATTATATATTTTATATGAGTTAAAGTCAACTATAGTCTATTTATAGTGTAGCCTCTCTTTTCTAATTCTTTTAAAACGCTATCTTCACCAATAAAGTGCTTGCATCCAACAGCTATAGTATGATTTTTTCCATCTTCCACTAGCTTATCAATATTTTCTGCCATTTTTATATTTCTTTGAGTAACTAAAGCATCATAGAATTCAGGAACTTCCTTCTTCATATTTGCAACATCTTCTTCTAGAAATTCTATATTCCCATCAACATATGCGTTAAAAGTATCTTTTAGATATTTAATAGTTTCTTCTTTTTTTGTAGAATCAGCAACTGTTGATATAGTGGCTTTTACATCATCCCAAGTATATAAGTTATTCAATAAATCAAGTTGGAAGTCAACACTTTCAAGTTCATGAAGTTCAATACCTTTTTCTTGAGATTTTTTTATTAGTAGTTCATCAAAAGAAGTAGTATAATTTTCTCCTTGATACATAGTGCTTTCAAGTATAGATACTATACCAGCAGGAGTTAATACAGATAAAGCACTAATGTTCATATTAGATGGTGCCAATATTTCATTAACTTTTTTTATTTCATCCTCAGTCAATTGATTTTTAGCTGTTTTATCAGAAGTGTTTAGCAATTTATCTTGAGAAGCATTAACTTTAGCCATATCAGTAATATCAGCTTCTACAGATAGAACATCTGTATTTTTTAGTATTTTAGTTACCTTTTTATTAAAGAAGTTATGAGTACTAGGAGCAGGATGCATAGTACCAATTAAATTAATTGTTATATCCCCTTTAGTAGCAGTCCATAAATATCCTTCAGCTACAGGTGTTTTATCTCCACATCCAATTAAACCGACAAGTGTAAAAACACCTAGTAATAAAGTAGTAAATGGTTTTATAAGCTTTTTAGTAATCTTCATGTTATATTCCCCCTATAATCAAATCGATAAGTTTATTATACCAAATATTTACATGGGGCACATGGTTTTATACATTCCCAAGTGTATTAAATAATGCAAATATTACAAACAGATATTATAAAAAGTATAAGCTTAGACAAAGTTTTTCTTGGAATAGTATTTAGAACATTTAATTCTGTAATTTTTTCACAAAATTTAAATCATCTATCATCTGAATTTCTTTTCCTTTATATTAAATAAATTAATCTTTTATATATGATATCCTTTAATATTTACATTGTATGAAAGTACTTTTGTATATTCAGTCGTAAAAAGTTAAGTGTGTTTCAAATTTTTATATTATATTAAGAAAAAGTTTATTCAAAACTTAAAAATGTAGTATATAATATATAAATAAAATCGTAGGGGGATAAAGATGAGTTGTTTAGGCAATATTATATGGATTATATTTGGAGGATTCTTTAATGCATTGGGATGGTTATTTGCAGGATTACTTTGGTGCTTAACTATAGTAGGAATACCAGTTGGATTGCAATGTTTTAAAATGGCAAGTTTACAATTTGCACCTTTTGGTAAAGAAGTAGTTACTGTAAGCGATAGTGCAGGAAATCTACTATTGAATATATTATGGTTATTATTTGGTGGTTTAGCGTTATGTATAGGTAATTTAGTAAGTGCAGTTTTATTATGTGTAACTATTGTAGGAATACCATTTGCTGCACAATGTTTTAAGCTGGCAAAGTTATCATTAATGCCTTTTGGAAAAGAAATTAGATAAAATAAAAAAATAGCTGTAGTGCATATATTGCACTACAGCTATTTTTATTAATTATTATTATCTTGTAATTTTTTATATACGTAAAATGGTATTCCTATAAGCATTAATATAAACACCCACATTGCAGAAACAGATCCTGATCCATAGATTATATATAGTGAATATGCAAATGCTAATAAGGAAAAGAAGGCATGCTTTATAAATCTACCAAAGCTTAATCTATTTCCTGATTTATATGTAAGGATAATTTCAGCACAAGCACTTAAAGCATAGGCTGGAATAAATGATAAAGTTGCAAGATTTATCATAAAGTCGAAAGCTGAAGTTAAACTTGAAACATAATTAGCAATTAAAAGTATGTTAGTACAAAGTGAGGATATAAATAAAGCTACTACAGGAGTTTTAAACTTTGAATGTAATTTACTGAAGAATTTAGGAAATAATCCATCAGTACCGGCAGCATAAGCCATTCTTGCTGTTGTCATTATCCAACCTGAACAAGCTCCAGCAGCTGAAATAACTACTCCAAGAGATATAAATGTTCCACCCCAAGTGCCTCCAGTTATATTATTTATTATAGATGATAAAGGTGCATTAGATGAAGCAAGATCTGCTTGTGATAATCCACCCATAGCTAAAATTGAAAGCAATAAGTATATAATAGAAGCAAAAATTGTTCCAATTACTGTACTTCTTCTAATATTAACTTCAGGATTTTTTATTTCACCACCTGAAACAACAGCACTTTCTAATCCAACAAATGACCATAAGGTAACAGCTATTGCAGGTGCAAGGGATCCTAATCCAGTAACCTCAGAAGAAGAATAAGTCTTAAGATATTCAGGGTTAAATCCAATTACAGCTATTATTAAGAATACAAGTATAACTAGTAATTTTAATGTAGTAGTAATTATTCCAATAATTCCAGCTTCTTTAACACCTTTATAATTTATATAGGTCATTATCCATAAGAATGCAGAAGAAACTAAAAAAGCAATTAATCCATTTGAAGATAGTATTGGAAAAAAAGGAGTTAAATATCTAATTATTGCTGTTATTATAGCAGCATTACCAATCCATGAACCAATCCAAAATGTCCAAGCTACTAAAAATGCAGTAAATTCCCCAAATGCTTTATGGGTGTATACTATAGGACCACCTGTTGCAGGGTACTTGGTTCCTAAGTTAGCAAAAGAAAGAGCTAGTAGAACAGAACCTATTCCTGTAATTATCCAAGCAAGAATTGTTGTTGTTGGGTTTGCCACTTGAGCAAGACTTTGGGGGGAAGTAAAAATACCTGATCCCATCATATTTCCGACAACAATAGCTGTAGCTGCAGTTAGTCCAAGTTCTCTTTTTAAATTATTATCTTCCATATTTTTCTCCTTAGTTTAATATGATTAATTTATTAACAATAAAATTATATCTTCATATATAAAAGATGTCTATTAAAATAATTATTTGCAAAAAATAAGAATCCTATTATATAATAGGATAAAAATAGAAAAAAATAATGAAAAAAAGTGTTTACAAACAATAATTATTATTATATAATAACAAATGTAGAGCAGAAGAGAATAAATATTAAGAAACAAAAGATGAATTTTAAAAGTTAATTAATGTTGTATATATAGAGGAGGAGAATGATATGAAAAAATTTGTTTGTACAGTATGTGGATATGTTCATGAAGGAGAAAGCGCACCAGAAAAGTGCCCATTATGCGGAGTAGGACCAGAAAAGTTCATGGAACAATCAGAAGATATGGCATGGGCTGATGAGCACAGAGTAGGAGTAGCTAAGGATATAGATCCAAGAGTTATAGAAGGATTACAAGCTAACTTTATGGGAGAATGTACAGAAGTAGGAATGTACTTAGCAATGTCAAGACAAGCTGATAGAGAAGGATTCCCAGAAGTTGCAGAAGCATATAAGAGAATAGCATTTGAAGAAGCAGAACACGCTGCAAAGTTCGCTGAGTTATTAGGAGAAGTAGTAGTAGCAGATACTAAGACTAACTTACAAATGAGAGTTGATGCAGAGCACGGAGCTTGCCAAGGTAAGAAAGATTTAGCTACATTAGCTAAGCAATTAAATCTAGATGCAATTCATGATACAGTTCATGAAATGTGCAAAGATGAAGCTAGACATGGTCAAGCATTCAAGGGATTATTAAACAGATATTTTGGTTAATAAATAGAGAAAGATAGACGAACCAATCGTCTATCTTTTTTTGATTTGAATAAGAAAATCCTTAACTTCAAATTAGAGTATTTTCTAATGAAATTGAAAATAAAAAAATAATATAAAAAAATAACAAAAAAACTATTTACAAGTAATAATTATTATTATATAATAAAAAATGTAGAGAATAACAAAAAGATTTTACTAGATAAGATTAAAATATAAGGTTTAAAATATAGGAGGAGAAAAGATATGAAAAAATTTGTTTGTACAGTATGTGGATATGTTCATGAAGGAGAAAGCGCACCAGAAAAGTGCCCATTATGTGGAGTAGGACCAGAAAAGTTCATGGAACAATCAGAAGATATGACATGGGCTGATGAGCATAGAGTAGGAGTAGCTAAGGATATAGATCCAAGAGTTATAGAAGGATTACAAGCTAACTTTATGGGAGAATGTACAGAAGTAGGAATGTATTTAGCAATGTCAAGACAAGCTGATAGAGAAGGATTCCCAGAAGTTGCAGAAGCATATAAGAGAATAGCATTTGAAGAAGCAGAACACGCTGCAAAGTTCGCTGAGTTATTAGGAGAAGTAGTAGTAGCAGATACTAAGACTAACTTACAAATGAGAGTTGATGCAGAGCACGGAGCTTGCCAAGGTAAGAAAGATTTAGCTACATTAGCTAAGCAATTAAATCTAGATGCAATTCATGATACAGTTCATGAAATGTGCAAAGATGAAGCTAGACATGGTCAAGCATTCAAGGGATTATTAAATAGATATTTCGGTTAGTAAATAGAAAAAAGTCCTAGAAGATTAATCTTCTAGGATTTCTTTTATTGCAATTAAAACAACATCTTGGTGAGTATGATGAATAAAGTGATCGGCTCCCTTAACAAATACTTGCTTACTCCTTGAAGACCAAGTGATTAAGTCTTTTTGGGTGTTAACCCAAGCGGCCTTTTCTTCTTTGCTGAAGTTTTTTTCATTTTCTGCTGTTAGAATAATTAAAGGTATATCTCCAATAGACTGAGATTTATCTAATACTTTAGTACAATTAGAAGATAAGTTCTTAAGTTCGTTAATCATATCTTCATTCCAAAAGTTTCTTGTAAATAAAGCTTTTTTTATTCTATTTACTTCATCAGCCATATTATTAATTTGAAGTTTATTTTTAAAATAGGGAGTTAAAGTTAATAATCTTAAGATACCAGTATATTTTAAAATTTGTAGAAGGCGAATTGATATAATGCTTGTTTTTTTCTTGTGTTCTATGAACCAAGGATTTAATGCATCAATCATAACTATTCCTTTTACTTCGTTAGGATATAGTTGAGCAAAACGTAATGCCTCTAATCCTGCCATAGAGTGGGCAACTATTACATATGGAGGAGTGTGACCTGATGCTTTTAGAGATTGTCTTAAATTTTCAACAATGGCATCTATATTAGCATCATATTCTACATTGTCACTAAAACCATATCCATACCGTTCAAATAATGCTGTTTTTGAGAACTTAGATACATTTTCTTGAAGCTTATAGTAATCACAATAAGGGCTAGTTACTCCATGACCTGATGTAAATACTACAGTATTGTTTCCATTTCCTTTAGAAAATATATGAGTATTACCGGTGTTTAACTTTATCATATCTCCCGGAGCTTTCAGATTTTTATTTTCAAGAAAGGATAAGAGTTCCTCGCATATTAAACCTATAATTAATAAAATGACAAAAACTAAAAGAATGTATAATAAAATAATCATAATAAACCTCCTATATAATGTAATTTTAGTATACTTTCAATTTACAAAATATGTCAATAAAGTTAATGGAAAGTTTACATAAGTTATATATTTAAATTTGATTACTATATTCAAAAAAGATATAATTTTAATAATTAGTATAATTAGGAGGATAGAATTATTATGAAAATAGCAATTGCTATAGGTATTCTTATTCTAGTGATGAATATAGTCTTTTCTTTCTCTCTTATTTTTATAGAAAGAAAAGATCCAACAACAACATGGGCATGGTTGTTAATAATGATATTACTTCCTGGAATAGGATTTATTATATATCTTCTTCTTGGTCAAAATCTTAGTAGAGAAAGATTGTTTAAAGAAAAAACAGTTCTTGATGAAAATAAAAGAAGGGAATTATCTATTCAGTTTACTGAGTCCAGTGAAGGTCATTCTGGAAATGATGAATATTTAGATTTAATGAGAATGAATTACAATCATTCTGGAGCTAAATATACTATAGGAAATGATATTGAAATATATTATGATGGAGAAGATAAATTCGCAAGGTTATTAGAAGATTTAAGAGGTGCAAAGAAATACATACATATTCAATATTATATATTTAGAAAAGAAAGTATAGGCAGAGAGATAATAAAAGTATTAGAGGAGAAGGCTGCTGAAGGTGTAGAAGTAAGATTTTTAGTTGATAGTATGGGCTCATATAAACTTACAAAAAGAAGTTTAAAAAAGTATATACTAAATGGAGGGAAGTTTGAAATATTCTTTCCAGGAATATTACCTCATATAAATACCCGTATTAACTATAGAAATCATAGAAAAGTTGTAGTTATTGATGGTGAATATGGCTATACTGGTGGCTTTAATGTTGGAAAAGAATATGTTAATTTAGATGAAAAAGTAGGATTTTGGAGAGATACTCACGTAAGAATAAGAGGGGAAGCAGTAAATGATTTAAATGAAAGATTTCTTCTAGACTGGTGTTATGCTTCTGGAGAAAAAATAGATGATTTTACAGTATTTTATCCCAAATATCCTTACAAAGATGGAGATAAAGGAATACAAGTAGTTACAAGTGGACCTGACCATAAAGAAGAGTATATTAAGCATGCTTACATTAAAATGATTAATAATGCTAAAAAGAATATATATCTTCAAACTCCATATTTTATTCCCGATGAACCTATGTTAGAAGCATTAAAGTTAGCGGCTTTGTCAGGTGTAGATGTTAGAATAATAATACCAGGAAAGCCTGATCATATATTTATGAAATGGGCTGCAAGTTCATATATAGGAGATATTATTGAAGCTGGTGGTAAGGTATATACCTATGAAAATGGATTTATACATTCTAAAACTATTGTTGTTGATGGGCAAGTGGCTAGTGTAGGAACAGCTAATATGGATATACGAAGTTTTAAGTTAAATTTTGAAGTTAATGTCTTTATATATGATGCAAATGTAGCAAGGGATATGGAAAATCAATTTTTTGTAGATATAAATGATTCAGAGCTAATTACTAAAGCAGAATATAATGGAAGGAGTAACTGGCTTAAAATGAAAGAATCTATAATAAGATTACTTTCTCCAATTTTGTAAAAAAATATAAAAAAATATTGACACTGGAAGTGAGTTTGATATAATTAATGAAAAAAGATACCGTGTTTTTCACATGGGATGGAGGATATTATGAAAGGAATTATAGAAGCATTAGTGGCAAAATTTTATAGCTTTATATACTTTATATTCTGGGGCTTTTACTTTAGCGCTGGCTACTTCTTCTGCAAAAAAATAAATAATTCTTTTCAAATGAGTATTTAATAATTTAAGTTAAGGTTGAATATTTTTATATGTAATTATTAGAGAGAGCTCATTAAAGGCTCTCTTTTTTATTAAATAAAATTAAATATTATATATTTTAAGGGGGCAAAAACATGATAGTAATTTTAAAACCAAACACAGAGCAAAAAGAGATTGACAGATTAACAGAGGCTCTTAAAAACAAGGGAGTTGAGGTTAATCCTGTAGTAGGAAAAGATTTAATTATATTAGGGTTGGTTGGAGATACAAGTAGATTAGATCCTACACAAATAGAAGCAAATAGAAATGTAGAAAGAGTAATGCATGTAGCAGAGCCTTTCAAAAAAGCTAATAAAATGTTCCACCCTGAACCAACAATTGTTGATGTAAAAGGAAATAAGATAGGTGGAAAGAAGCTTGCTATGATAGCAGGGCCTTGCTCAGTTGAAACAGAAGAACAAATTTGTTCAATTGCTGAAGATGTTAAGAAATTAGGGGCAAATTTCTTAAGAGGTGGAGCATTCAAGCCTAGAACTTCACCATATTCATTCCAAGGATTAAAATATGATGGATTAGAATTACTAAAGATAGCTAGAGAAAAGACAGGACTTCCAATAGTAACGGAAATTATGTCACCATATGATATAGAGGTATTTGAAGAGAACGTTGATGTCATTCAAGTTGGTGCAAGAAATATGCAAAACTTTGATCTTTTAAGAGAATTAGGAAAGACATCAAAAACTATTCTTTTGAAAAGAGGATTATCTGCTACTATAGAAGAATGGTTAATGTCAGCTGAATATATAATGGCTGGTGGCAATGAAAATATAGTTCTTTGCGAAAGAGGTATAAGAACATTTGAGACATATACTAGAAATACATTAGATTTAAGTGCTGTTCCAGCAGTTAAAAAATTAAGTCACTTACCAGTTGTAATAGACCCAAGTCATGCAGCAGGAAAGTGGTGGATGGTAGACCCACTATCAAAAGCAGCAGTAGCTATAGGCGCAGATGGTTTAATAATTGAAGTACACAATGATCCAGCTAATGCATGGTGCGATGGACAACAATCAATTAAACCAGATGTATATGGTAATTTGCTAGAAGAATTAAGAGTTATTGCTAAAGCAGTGGGAAGAGAAATTTAATTAGAAGGATGATTATAAGTGAAAAAAAATTTATTTGTTGATCTAAAAGAAAATAGCTATAACATCTTAATAGAAAAAGGATTGTTAAACAAGTTAGGTGAAGAACTTAAGAATATATATTTTGGTGAAAAGATATTTATAATTACAGATGAAAATGTAGATAAGTATTATGGTTCTAAGGTTAAAGATGAATTAGATAAGATCGGTTATAAAACTAGAAAAATGGTTTTAGCTCCAGGGGAGAAGACCAAGTCATTTAGCACATTACCAAGTATATATAATGAACTTTTAGATTTTAAGCTAACTAGAAAAGAACTTATAATTACTTTAGGTGGAGGCGTAATTGGAGACTTAGGAGGCTTTGTAGCCTCCACTTTCCTAAGAGGAGTTTCATTTATACAGATTCCTACATCTTTGCTTGCTCAAGTAGATAGTTCTGTAGGAGGTAAGGTTGCTGTAGACCTGGAAAAGGGAAAGAATTTAGTAGGAAGTTTTTATCAACCTAAAGCAGTTTTTATAGATCCTGATGTACTTAATACCTTGCCTGAAAAATTTTATAAAGATGGGATGGCAGAAGTAATTAAATACGGATGTATTAAGGATAGAGATTTCTTCTATATGCTTAAATCATTAAAATCAAGAGAAGAAGTTATGAATAATATAGAAGATATTTTATATAAATGTTGTTATATTAAAAAGTCTGTTGTAGAAAGAGATGAAAAAGATTTAGGAGAAAGAATGCTTTTAAATTTTGGTCATACCTTAGGTCATGCAATAGAAAAATATTATAATTTCACTGGATATAGTCATGGTGAAGCAGTGGCTATTGGAATGTATAATATTTCTTTAAAAAGCGAAGATGAGGGGATAACTGAAAAAGGTGTAGCTGAAGAAATAAAAGAAATTCTTATAAATTATGACCTTCCATATAAAGTTGATATTAAAGATAATAATAAGATTATAGATACTATTTCTTTAGATAAAAAGAATATAGGAAATGTTTTAAAGGTAATTTTATTAAAGAGTATAGGTGAAAGCATTATATATGATACAACATCAGATTTCTTTAAGGTGGTGAGATAGTGGCAGATATAAAGGTATATCCAAGTAGACTTAATGGAGAAGTGAAAATTCCACCATCAAAGAGTATGGCACATAGAGCTGTAATATGTGCGGCATTAGGAGATGGACTAAGTAAAATTAGTAATATAGATTATTCAGATGACATAATAGCAACTATAAATGGGATGAGAGCTTTAGGAGCTGTTATTGAGGAGAAAAATGAATGTTTAGAAGTAAGAGGGATTAACTCTAAAGAGTTAAGTGTTAATAGAGATTTTGAAAGGGTAGTGGACTGTAATGAGTCTGGATCTACATTAAGATTTTTAGTACCTATTTCTCTAGCATTTGAAGGTGTAACAAGATTTGTTGGAAGAGGGAACCTTGGAAAAAGACCGTTAAAGACGTACTATGATATTTTTGATAGTCAAGGCATAGAGTATAGCTATTTAAATGGTGTTTTAGATTTAGTTATATCGGGGAAATTAAGGGCAGGAACTTATGAAGTAGAAGGAAATATAAGCTCTCAGTTTATAACAGGTTTGCTATTTACATTACCATTACTAGATGGAGATTCTAAAATTTCTATTACAACAGAGCTAGAATCTAAAGGATATTTAGATTTAACTCTTTCTGCTATGAAGGACTTTGGCATAAAAGTTATAAATAATGAATATAAAGAATTTATTATTAAAGGTAATCAAAGGTATAGAAGTAGAGACTATAGAGTAGAGGGAGACTATTCTCAAGGTGCATTCTTTTTATCAGCCGATGCTTTAGGAAATGAGGTTACAATACTTGATCTTAAAGAGGATTCTCTTCAAGGTGATAGAGAAGTGGTTGATATATTAGAAAGAATGGGGGTAGTAATAGAAAAGACTAATTTAGGAATGAATGGACAAGTTAAGCATTTAAACTCTACATTAATTGATGCATCTCAATGTCCAGACATTATACCAGTATTATCAGCTGTGGCAGCATTAAGCAATGGGAAAACAGAAATTATTAATGCAGGAAGACTTAGAATTAAAGAATGTGATAGACTTGCAGCAGTTACACAGGAATTAAATAAATTGGGAGCTAAAGTTACTGAAAAGTCAGAGGGATTAATTATAGAAGGTGTTGGGGAACTAGAAGGTGGAGTAGAAGTTTGGAGTCATAAGGATCATAGAATAGCAATGACTTTAGCTATTGCTTCAACAAGATGTAAGGCTCCTATTATTATAAAAGACTATGAGTGTGTATCAAAATCATACCCACACTTTTTTGAAGATTTTAAGAAGCTAGGAGGAAGATTAGATGAGTGGCATATGGGGAAATAACATAAAGGTATCCATATTTGGAGAGTCTCATGGAAATGCTATAGGAATAACTATAGATGGTCTTCCTTCGGGAATAGAATTAGACTTAAATAAAGTAGATGATGAAATGAAGAGAAGAGCACCAGGTAGAAGCAAATTATCTACTCCTAGAAAAGAGGGTGATGTTCCTGAAATTTTAAGTGGGTTCTTTGAAGGCAAAACAACTGGGACACCTCTTTGTGGAATGATAAGAAATAGAGATACAAGATCAAAAGACTATGGGAAGTTAAAGGATTTAATGAGACCAGGTCATGCCGACTACACAGGTAATATAAGATACGCTGGTTTTAATGATTACAGAGGGGGAGGGCACTTCTCTGGAAGAATTACAGCACCTTTAGTATTTGCAGGAGCTATATGTAAACAAATATTAGAAGCTAAAGGGATATATATTGGTGCTCATGTAAAGAAAATTAAGAGTATAAGTGATGAATCATTTGATTATACCGACATATCTAGAGAACTATTAGATGAACTTAGGAAGAAAGAATTACCTTTATTAAAGCCTGAAAAGGAAGAGGAAATGAGAAAGGTTATTTTGGAAGCTAAATCTAATGGAGACTCCGTTGGAGGCGTAATTGAATGTGGTGTCATAGGGATAGAAGCAGGACTTGGTGATCCGTTCTTTGATTCAGTTGAATCAACATTATCGCATCTTTTATTCTCAGTTCCAGCAGTTAAAGGAGTAGAGTTTGGATTAGGTTTTGATATTGTTGAATTATATGGATCAGAAGCTAATGATGAGTTTTACTATAAAAATGAGGAAGTAAAAACAAGAAGTAACAATAATGGTGGAGTACTAGGAGGTATTACAAATGGTATGCCTATTATATTTAAATGTGCTATAAAGCCAACTGCATCTATAATAAAGGAGCAAAATACAATAAATATAAGAGAACATAAAAATGAATCTTTAATCATTGAAGGCAGGCATGATCCTTGCATAGTTCAAAGAGCTATACCCGTAGTTGAGGCTGTGTGTGCAATAGGAATTCTTGATTTAGTAAAGGGGCGATATGGATGGGAGCTTTAGATGACTATAGAAAAGAGATTGATGATATAGATAGAGAGCTTACTAGTTTGTTTGAAAAAAGAATGAACGTCGTACTTAATGTTGCTAAGTATAAAAAAGATAATAAATTAGAAGTTCTTCAAAAAGGAAGAGAAGCAGAAGTAATACAAAAAGCAGTAGATACATTAAATAATAAAGACTATTCAGATGAAGTAGTTAGATTTATGAATGCGACTATGGAAATAAGCAGAGGGCTGCAAAAAAGAAAAATCCAAGATGAGGAAAAGTTTAAGGATATAAATATAGAAAGAGAAAGTATTAATAAAAATAAGAAGGTGGGATTTCCAGGAGTAAGTGGTGCATTTACAGAAGAGGCTTTAATAAAGTTCTTTGGAGAAGAATGTGAAAGAGGTGCTTATGAAGAATTTGAAGATGTGTTTATTGCTCTTCAAAATAGAGAGGTAGATTATGGAATTATTCCTATAGAAAATTCTTCAACTGGAGGAATATCTGATACTTATGATTTGTTAAGAAAGTATGGATTCTATATTTTAGGTGAGGAATGCATTAGAATTGAACAGCACTTAGTAGGATTAGAAGGTTCTATAGTAGAAGAAATAGATGAAATATATTCCCATCCACAAGGTATTGAGCAAAGTAGTGAATTTTTAAAGCAGTATCATCATTGGAAACTTATACCTTTCCATAATACCGCAATAAGTGCAAAGCTTATTAAAGATCTTGGTGATAATACAAAGGCAGCCATTGCAAGTAAAAGAGCAGCTGATATTTATGGACTTAAAGTAATAAAAGAATGTATTAATAATCAAAAGGATAATTTTACAAGATTTATTGTTATATCAAGAGAGCTTAAGGTGGTAGAAGAGGCAAATAAGGTGAGTGTAGTCTTCTCACTTGAAAATGAAGCTGGAACATTATATAGATTATTAAGGCATTTTGCAGAAAATAATATTAACCTTATAAAGATAGAATCTAGACCAATGAAAGATACTTCCTGGAGATATTTCTTATACTTAGATTTCGAAGGAGATATAGAAGGTAAAGAAGTTAAGAATGCGCTAAGACTTATAGAAGAAAATTCAGCATACTTTAAATTGTTAGGTGCTTATGAAAGAAAAACTAACTAAGGAGTGTAGTATGGAGTTTTATGGTTTATTAGGAGAAAAGCTATCTCATAGTTTATCACCACAAATTCATAATAGAATATTTGATTTAATAGGAATTGAAGGGGCTTATAAACTATTCCCTATACCTAAGGATAAGGTGAAGAAGGTTGGAGAGAGTATAAAGATATTTGGAATAAGGGGTATGAATGTAACAATTCCTTATAAAAAAGAAATTATGGATCAGCTAGATTTTATATCGGATGAATCTAGAAAGATTGGGGCAGTAAATACTATAAGTTTGGAGAATGGAAAACTTTATGGTTATAATACAGATTATTATGGATTTGGCCTTATGCTAGATATTAGTAAAATTGAAGTTAAAGATAAAAGAGCAGTAGTACTAGGAACAGGTGGAGCTGCAAAAGCAGTTGTTACGTATCTTCAAGACAAAGGAGTAAAGGAACTATTTGTAGTAAGTAGAAATAAGATGAAGAATAATTGGAGTGGTGAAGTTAATCTAATAGATTATTCTGACTTACAGAGTTTAGAAGGTGACTTACTTATTAACACAACTCCAGTTGGTATGTATCCTAATGTAGGAAAATCTCCTGTGGGTGAAAATGTTATAAAAAGATTTGAAGCTATAGTTGATTTAATATATAACCCAAGAGAGACAGAATTGTTGAGGCTAGCTAAATTAAATGGTAAAAAAAGTTGTGATGGATTATATATGTTATTAGGTCAAGCAGTGAAGGCACAAGAAATATGGCAAGACATGAATATAGATAATAAGGTAACAAATATTATTTATGAAGAACTTAATGGTGAATTCAACTAGAAAAGGAGAATTTTCATGAGTATGTTAAAGGATAGGGTATTTTTAATAGGAATGCCTGGGTGTGGAAAAACTACAATAGGTAAAGTACTTGCTAAAGAGCTAAATTATACATTTTATGATATGGATAAATATATAGTAGATATATCAGGAAAAGAAGTCCATGAATTGTTTAATGAAGGTGAAGAAGTATTTAGAAAGTGGGAGACAGAAGCTTGTAAAGAGCTTTCTAAAAAGAGAAATAGCATAATTTCTACTGGGGGTGGAGTGATAAAAACTTCCATAAATAGAGAAATACTAAGAAGTAATAGTTTAGTAGTGTTTATAGATAGACCTGTTGAAAATATTATTGGAGATGTAGACATAAATACAAGACCTTTATTAAAAAATGGAGCTGGTGAAGTTTATAAGCTATATGAAGAAAGATATGAATTATATAAAGAAACTTCACATATAAAAGTTTTAAATGATGGATTTATAAGAGATACCATTGATAATATTAAGAAAAGCCTTAATGGTAGAATCAAGGAGTAAAGTTATGAAGATTATGGTTATTAATGGTCCTAACTTAAATATGTTAGGTATAAGGGAAAAAAATATTTATGGAACAAAAGATTATAAAGATGTATGCAAATATATAGTGAATGAAGGTGAAAAAAGAGGTCACCAAGTAGAAATTTTTCAAAGTAATATAGAAGGCGAAATTATTAATTTTATTCAGAAAGCTTATTTTGAAAAATACGAAGGGATAGTAATAAATCCAGGCGCGTTTACTCACTATAGTTATGCCATTCATGATGCAATTAAAGGAGTGGACATACCAACTATTGAAGTACATTTATCTAATGTACATAAAAGAGAAGAATTTAGAAAGATTTCAGTTACTGCACCAGCATGTGTAGGTCAGATAGCTGGTTTTGGAGAAGTTGGATACATACTAGCAATTAATGCATTAGAAAGTATGTAAAAAAACTAATATGTAGGATAGTAGGATTGTTTTATACACCTTTGTGGCATTATAATTTATAATATGTAATTTAAATGAAGCAAAGGTGGTAGTAATAAATATGGTTAGTATAGGAGGAATAGATATGATTATTATAATGAACCCTAAATGTGGAGATGAACAAATTAACAAGGTGGTAAATATAGTTGAAGGAAAGGGGTTACAAACCAACCTTTCTAAGGGATCAACTTATTGCATAATAGGATGTGTTGGAGATACTGGAATATTAGATCCAGATAAGATGCTTAGAATTGATGGCGTTGATAAAGTATTAAAGGTACAAGAGCCATTTAAGAAAGCTAATAAATTATTTAAGCCAGAACCAACAATAGTCGATGTTAATGGAGTTAAAATTGGTAGAAGCCATTTGGGAATAATGGCAGGTCCTTGTTCTGTTGAAAGCGAAGAACAGATTGTAGAAGTAGCGAAGAGTGTTAAAGTATCAGGTGCAAACTTCTTAAGAGGTGGAGCTTTCAAGCCAAGAACATCACCTTATAGCTTTCAAGGTCTTGAGTTAGAGGGACTTAAGCTATTAAAGGTAGCTAAACAGGAGACTGGTCTTCAAATAGTAACAGAAATAATGTCTACAGATTATATTGATGATTTTGTAGAAAATGTAGATGTAATTCAAATAGGTGCAAGGAATATGCAAAATTTTGATTTATTGAAGCAAATAGGTAAAACTAATAAACCTATACTTTTAAAGAGAGGTTTATCAGCAACTATTGAAGAATGGTTAATGTCAGCTGAATATATAATGGCTGGTGGTAATGAAAATGTTATTCTTTGTGAAAGAGGAATAAGAACATTTGAAACATATACTAGAAATACTTTAGACTTAAGTGCAGTTCCAATGGTTAAGAGATTATCTCATTTACCTATTATAGTGGATCCAAGTCATGCAGGAGGATACTGGTATCTTGTGGAGCCACTTGCTAAAGCAGCTATTATGGCAGGAGCAGATGGATTAATGATTGAGGTTCATAATGATCCAGAAAATGCTTTAAGTGATGGTCAACAATCTATTAAGCCTGAAAGCTTTAAGAACTTAATGGATAAGGTTAAGGTTATAGCAAAGATGGAAGGTAAAGATATTTAATCTTATTAGGGGGATTATAGATGAATATTGTTATAGTAGGTCTTGGGGTAATTGGTGGTTCCTTTGCCATGGGACTAAAAGAGGCTGGATATAATAACGTATTTGGTGTCGATGTAGATGAACATACATTGACTAAGGCTAAAAGTCTAGGGCTAATAAAAGAAGGGTGCAAGACTGGAGAAAGTTTTTTTAAAGAAGCTGATTTGACCATACTAGCAATTTATCCTAAGTTAGTTAAGAAGTTTATTGAGGACAATAAGGAGAATTTCAAGCCTGGCTCTGTAATAACAGATGCAACTGGTATAAAAGAAATGTTTATAAAAGACATTATTGAAATTTTACCTAAAAATGTAGATTTTATTTTTGGACACCCTATGGCTGGTAGAGAAAAAAAGGGAATAGATTTTGCAACTAATGATGTGTTTAAAGGAGCAAATTATATAATAACTCCAATAGAAAGAAATAAAAAAGAAAATTTAGATTTAGTAGAAAATATAGCATTGAAAATGGGATTTAAAAGAGTAAAAAGGATAACTCCAGAATTTCATGATGAAATGATAGGTTTTACATCACAATTACCACATGCTATGGCTGTAGCTCTAATTAATAGTGATGAAGAAGGTAGAGATACAGGAAGTTTTATTGGGGATAGTTATAGGGATTTAACTCGTATTGCTAATATTAATGAAGAATTATGGAGCGAACTTTTCCTTGGAAATAAGAATAATTTGTTGAAAGCTATCAATAATTTTGAGTTAGAGCTAGATTTGATAAAAAAGGCTATACATGATAACGATAAAGAGACTCTTATGAAGTATTTTAGAAAATCTTCTGAAAGAAGAGAGAAACTTTAATGTATAATTATAAAATAAATAATGAATAACTTTGGTGAAAACTCCGCTTTTGCGGAGTTTTTATAAATAAAAAGAGAAATTGCATTAGCAATTTCTCTACCTTAATTATTCATTTTCTTCAATTAATTCATATATTGTTTTAGAAGTTGTATCTTCCATAGTATATCCTAATAACCTAACTATTCTTTCCAACTTTTCTTCTGAGTCAGTTTCTATTTCTATATATGGAAAGGGGCAGAATGTAGTATCGTTTATGTCAATTTCTACTAGTCCATCTTCTAATTGATAGCTTTCCCTATATTTCTTTATAGATTGATGTAATTTTAGTCCTAGTACTTCATACATTCCTTCTGCTGTTTTTTTATTATCTACTTCAAATTCATATTCTTCCATCTCTTTAAATTTACCTTGGGAAAGCATTTTTTTTGCTGTTATGTAAATAACTTCTTTATTATTTAATATATCAGATACAGTTCTAATTCTAGCATATCCTTTTTCAGCTAATAGTCTTCCGTCTTCAAAGTCATATATATCGTTTATTTGATTTTCAGCCTTAACTTTAAGAGCACCATTTTCAACAAGTGTGTTTCTAATGGCAGCTACATCAATTTTTATTATTCTAGTTTCTAGTTCTTTCATAATAATCTCTCCATTAAATTATTTTATTTACTATTATATCATATAGTTTTTCAAATTTAACAATTTCTAGTCTTGTATTTAACTTTAAAAGGAATTAGAATTTACATATTAAAATAGGATATAATAAAAACAAAGAATTTATTACATTTTTGTTAGGAGGATTTTATTATGGCTAAACATTTACACATAATGGCTGAAGAAGGAGCTATAGCAGAAACTGTATTATTACCAGGAGATCCATTGAGAGCAAAGTTTATAGCAGAAAATTATTTAGAAAATGCAAAGTGTTATAATGAAGTTAGAGGAATGTATGGATATACAGGAACATATAAAGGTAAAAGAGTTTCTGTACAAGGTACAGGTATGGGATTGCCATCTCATTCTATATATGTTAATGAGTTAATTAGATTTTATGGAGTTAAGAGATTAATAAGAATAGGTTCAGCAGGATCTATGAATGAAGATGTAAATGTTAGAGACATAGTTTTAGCGCAAAGTGCATCAACTAATTCAGGAATTAACAGAAGAAGATTTCATGGAATGGATTATGCTCCAACAGCTAGTTTTGATTTATTATTAGAAGCATATAATATTGCAAAAAGTAAGGGAGCAAATGTAAAGGTAGGGAATATATTATCATCTGATTTATTCTATGATGATACTGATGTATCCATAAAGCTATGGGCAGATTATGGATGTTTAGCAGTAGAGATGGAAAGTGCAGAATTATATACATTAGCTGCTAAGTATAGTGTAGAAGCTTTATCAATACTTACGATTTCAGATCATATTTTTAAGGGAGAGGAAACTACTCCAAAAGAAAGACAAGATAGCTTTACTGAAATGATGGAGATAGCATTAGAGTTAGCTAAATAGTATTTATAAATAAAAGGATATTTTGGGGGATTTATATGAGTAAAAAATGGAGAGAAGTTATTAGAAAAATTATTTTTGTTATTGCTTTGATAGTTTTTATATGGTCAGCTTATGAGCTATTTACTATTTTTAATGAGTATAGGAAAAATGCTAGTAGTTATAAGGATATTGAACAGTATGCTCCACAGGTAGTAGAGAATAATGATAATAATCCTAAAGATAAGGAAGATGTTAAAGCATATGTATTTAAGGAAGAAGATTATAATAAGCTTTATGAGATAAATAATGAATTTAAAGGATGGATTATGATACCTGGCACTAAAGTTAATTATCCAGTGCTTCAGGGAGAAGATAATGATTATTATCTTACTCATAACTTCAAGAAAGAATATAATGCTGGTGGAGGAATATTTATATCTTGTGATAATCCAGACCCTTTCAATGAAAAAAATACAATAATACATGGACATTATATGAAGGATAAGAGTATGTTTGGTTCACTTCATAGCTATAAGGATAGTGAATTTGCAAAATTAAATAATAAGTTTTATATAACTACAAAAGATGGAACTTTAGAGTATGAGATATTTTCAATATACATTGAGCAAGCAAATACTAATCCATATAGATTTAATTTTAGTTCAGATGAAGAGTATGTAAAGTATTTGAATGAACTTAAGAACAAGTCTATGCATAAACTTGTGGATTATGAACTTACAAGTGAGGATAAAATAGTAACTTTGTCAACATGTTCCTATGAACAAGAAAATAATAGGCTTTTAATCCATGGAAAACTAATAAATAAATAGATTTAAATATATAGTTTAAATAAAAAATGTAGAAAGTCGTAGGTGTTTCTACATTTTTTTATGTTCTAATTGTTAAATTCACGTTATAATATTGTTAGAAAAATTAAAAATGTATTAAGAATAAGTTAAAAAGAGCATTTTGAAGGAGAGATATTATAGTGGACAAGTTCAATATGATCATTGAATTATTTGGAGGATTAGGTTTATTTCTATTTGGTATGAAACTGATGGGAGATGGCCTAGAGAATGCAGCAGGAAATAAGTTGAAAAATATTCTGGAAAAGGTTACTAGTAACAAGTTTATTGGAGTATTAGTTGGAGCAGTTGTAACTGCTGTAATACAAAGTTCAAGTGCAACAACTGTAATGGTTGTAAGTTTTGTTAACGCTGGATTAATGACTTTAAGCCAAGCAACAGGAGTAATAATGGGTGCATGTATAGGAACTACTATAACAGCACAAATGGTTTCTTTTAATTTAAATCAATTAGCACCTATTTTCGTAGGTATTGGTGCAATAGCTCTATTATCAGTAAAGAAAAAGAAATCTAAAGATTTAGCTTCTATTGTATTAGGGTTTGGTATTTTGTTCTTAGGGATGGGTATAATGTCTGGTGCTATGAAGCCATTAACACAATCAGATGCCTTTAAGAATGTTGTTGAAGTAATGGGAAGTAATAGATTCTTAGGCGTTCTAGCAGGACTTGGAATGACAGCTATAGTTCAAAGTTCATCAGCCACTACAGGTATGCTTATAGCTCTTGCAACAACAGGTTCTATAGATATACATGTAGCCTTACCTATCATATTAGGATGCAATATAGGAACATGTGTAACAGCATTATTGGCTTCAGCTAGTGCTAATAAAAAAGCAAAGAAAGCTGCAATAATACATTTATTATTTAAGGTGATAGGTGTAATAATAGTATTACCATTCTTAAATTATCTTGCTATTATAGTTGAGTATATAAATCCTACAGATGTAGCAAGACAAGTTGCTAATGCACATACTATATTCAATGTTTCTGTAACATTAATCCTATTGCCATTAAGTGAGTATCTTATAAAGATTGTAGATGCTATGATGCCGGAGAATGAAGAGGATGAAGTAGAAACAGATAGATCAATATATCTTGATAAAAATTTACTAGAAACTCCTATATTAGCTATTGGACAAGCTTATAAAGAGACAGTTAGAATGGGTGAGATAGCAAAGAAGAATATTGAAGAGGCAATGGATGCACTTTTAAATAGTAATGAAGAAAAAGTAAAAGAGGTTTATAGGAGAGAAAAGGTAATAAATAATTTAGAACAAGAAATAACAGACTATCTTGTATTATTGTCATCACATGAATTACCAGAGAAGGACAGTAAAATATTAAGTGCTACATTCCACGTTATTAATGATATAGAGAGAATTGGAGATCATGCTGAGAACATAGCTGATATGGCAATTGAAAAGATGAATAAAGAAATATCTTTTGGAGAAGAAGCTACTGAAGAAGTGGTATCAATGTATAATAAGACACTAGAGGCATTAACTTTAGCTATAGAGAGTTATAAGAATGAAGATAGTGAGGGTGCAAAAAGTATTTCTGTTATAGAAGAAAGAATAGATAAGTATGAAAAGAAGCTTAGAAATAATAATATTAAGAGATTAAATGAAAAATCATGTAATGCTAATTCTAGTACAATGTTCTTAGATTTAATAAGTAATTTAGAAAGAATAGGAGATCATTCTAATAATATTGCTGAAGCAATTATGTAGTTAAGACTCTTTACCTTGTTAATATAAATTTTCATTGTTAAAATAATAATGGAATAATAATAGAGGTGAAGATAATGGATTACGTTAATGACATAAATATAAATGAAGCTGTTATTCATATATTAGATAACAATAGCATAGAGCCTATCTTAAACGAATATAAGTTAGAGATGGAAGAAGATACATATAAATTTATATATAAACATATAGAGAAATGTTTTAATGATGAAGAATTAAAATATGCTAAATTTAATGAAGAGAGAAATATTGTTAAAGAAATTGGTCAAGATTATCTTAATGGAGAGAATAATGATTTAATTACTCTTTCTAAAGAATTGTCTAGGCAGTTATTTTCTATAATGAAGGGAAATGTAAATATACCTTCTTGTGATTTAATTGTGGCATCTATAATAACAGACCAAGGCCCTATGATTGCTATATTAAAGATGGATTATGTAAAGAATTTTACTCATGAAATAGAATTTGTTGATGATAAGATTGGAATTGGTATAGTTCCACAAGCAGCAGGTTTACCTGGAAGTGGTCAGAAGATACAAAAAGCAGCATTTATAAAACCTATAAAAGAAGAAGATACATATAATTTAATGGTGCTAGATAAACAGAAGAAGAGCAAAGAAGAAGATGAATATGGGGCTAATTATTTTATAAACAGCTTCTTAGGTTGTACTATTGTAGCTAATGAAAGGGATATGACTAAAACATTTTTAAAAGCTGCAGAAACATGGACTAGAAAAAACTTTTCTGAAGATGCTGTTACTGCAGAAAAGGTAAGAACGACTGTAAAGGGAAAACTTAAGGAAGAGGATATAGTTAACATAGATGAACTATCTCATGAATTGTTTAAGGATGAGCCAAAAGCAAAAGAAGAGTTCTGCACTTTTGTAAAAGCTCAAGGATTAAATGATGATGTTCAAGTAGATAAAACATGGGTAGAAAAGAAACTAAAAAGAGTAAGGCTTAAGATAGATAAGGATATAGATCTTTACATAAATGAAGAAGTGTATCATGATAATAATAGATTTGAAATTCAACGTAATGGAGATGGAAGTATAAACATGATAATAAAACATGTTATGAATTATATAGAAAAATAGGTACAAGGTACAAAAAGCTCGCCGAATGGCGAGCTTTTTTCCTTACCTTTTTACCTTAATTAGTTCATTATCTCAAAATCATCATTTGTTAATTTAAATATTTCTTGAGAACCTTCTGTTAAGTAAATCTTATGGTCCTTTGTGATAAAGATTGCTTCTGTATCAGGTTGTGAGTTTATAAATTCCAATCCTTTAGTTATTCCCATAGAAAAAACTGAAGTAGAAAGGGCATCGCCATCTATAGATTTATCACTAATTATAGTAACTCCAGCTATTTCATTATCATAAGGATATCCGCTTTCTGGAGATAAGATATGATGATATTTCACTCCGTCTTGTTCTATGAAACGTTCATATATTCCAGAGGTAACTATTGACTTATCTTTTACATTTATGGATCCTACTATTTCTCCACGAGTTTGATCAGGGTTTTGAATTCCTATTCTCCATAGTGTATTTTCAGATTTTTCGCCTAATGCATAGATATTTCCTCCTAAGTCGATAATAGCTTTTTCTACGCCTTCATCTTTTAGGGTTTGAGCAATAACATCTGCAGTATATCCTTTTGCTATTCCCCCTAAATCTATAATCATACCAGGTTTTTTTAAAAATACAGTTTTTTCAGAATCATTAATTTCTACATCTTTATAGTTTATGTATTTAAGGGTTCCTTTTATTTCATCAAGTGTAGGGACTTTTGCTTCTGGTAGTCCTATACTCCATAGTTTAACTAGGGGACCAATAGTTATATCAAAGGAGCCATTGGTAAGACTAGAGTATTCTAAACCTTTTTTTATTATATTATAAGTATCATCACTTACTTTTACAGGTTTTATTCCAGAGTTATTATTAACTTCATCTAGCTCAGTACCATCCATATTTATACTAACAAGTTGTTCTATTTTTTTTACTTCTTCAAAAGCCTTATCTATTATTTTTTCACTTTTATTATCATATAGGGTAACTGTTACAACAGTTCCCATGAAATATTCAGTTTTAGAAAGTGGTTTTGAATCATCTTTACTATTAGTACATCCGATAAGAGAAAAAATAAGAAAAATTCCTATTAATAAGCTGATTACTTTATTTCTATTTTTCATAAGTTACCTCCTAAGATTTATTATATTTAGTATTCCCAAAGATAATATAATATGTAGAAAAAAAGACCTTAGGGAATCCCTAAAGTCTTTGAATATGGATTAAACTATTCCACTATAGCCTTTTCAGTATTTCCAGCTGTAGCATTTTCGATAGCTTTAGCAGCTAATTTCTTGAAATTATTGCTTGAGCTTGTAGCACCAGTGAAAGCATCAACTTCTGCAGATTGCTTTTCAACGATAGCTTTTTCTAATGCTGGGAAAGCTTCTTCAGGGTTTGTAACCTTTCCGAATTCTTTCATCTTCTTGTTGTATTCTGCATCAGATTGCTTTGAAGCTCCTTCAGTGCTTATTTCATCATAGTCAGCAGCAACAATCTTACCATCTTTAACTTCTAAAGTTAAAGTTGACTTGTATCCGTTTTTATCAGCTGCAGCAGCTTCAACTTCGTACTTACCATCTTTCATTCCTTCTTCTTTGCTTCCGCATCCTGCTAAAACAGCAACAGAAAGCATTGTAGCAGCAACTAAGCTTAAAATTCTCTTTTTGTTCATGAGTAAAATCCCCCTTAAAAAAATAACATTTTTATATTACGTTAAAATTATGACAAGTGAATGTCGAAAAAGTTTTCAAATTCGACATTACTAGTTAATTATACACAAAAAACAAACTAATGGGTATTAAAATAAGTTATGGTACATTAATAATTCTTATAACAAATTTGATTTAATTAAAGAAAAAGGTAGTAATATCAATGGGTTTAGGGAATTTGTATAAAAAAGTAAAAATATAAGAGGTATATGATACTAGTTTATTCTTATAGACATACCATATAGAAATCTATAGAATCAGATTTGTTGTTTTGGTTAAGTTTTATTTTTAACAAAAAATTTATATATGAGGTGAAATTATGTCAGATAAGAAAAACATCCTTATATTAGGTGCTGGATATGGTGGAGTCCATGTAGCTAAAAAATTAGCAAAAAAATATAAGAAGAATAATAATGTAGAAATTACATTAATTGATAAGAATCCATTCCATACATTAATGACTGAATTACATGAAGTAGCAGGAGGAAGAGTTCATCCTGAATCAGTTCAAATTGAATTAAGTAAAATATTTGCTAGAACAAAGGTTAATGTTGTTACTGATTTAATAGAAAAAGTTGATACTGATAATAAAACAGTAAAAACTACAAATGGTAACTATACTTATGACTATCTAGTAGTAGGTACAGGAAGTGAACCAGCATTCTTTGGTGTTCCAGGAGTAAAAGAAAATGGATTTACTTTATGGTCATTTGAAGATGCTATGAAAATTAGACATCACGTTCAAAAAATGTTCAAGCTTGCAGCTAAAGAAAGAAATGAAGCTAAGAGAAAAGAAATGCTTACATTTGTAGTGGCTGGTTCTGGTTTCACAGGAATAGAAATGGCTGGAGAACTTTTAGAGTGGAAGACTAGATTAGCTAAAGAACATAATGTTGACGAAAATGAAGTAAGACTAATGGTTGTTGAAGCTATGGGAACTATTCTTAACATGTTAGATAGAAAACAAGCTGATAAGGCTGAAAAGTACATGGTTAAGAAGGGAATGACTATTCTTAAGAATAGCCCAATAGTTGAAGTTGCTCCAAATAAAATAGTGTTAAAGAGTGGAGAAGAAATCGAAACTAACACATTAATTTGGACATGCGGTATTCAAGCAAATGAAGAAGTTAAAGAATATGGGTTAGAAACTGCAAGAGCTGGTAGATTAGCTACTAACGAATTTATGCAAGCAGTTAATAAAGAAGAAGTATTCGTAGTTGGTGACTTAAACTACTATGAAGAAGAAGAAGGAAAAGGAACGCCTCAAATAGTTGAAGCTGCAATTCAAACTGGTGATGTTATCGCTAAGAATATAATAGCTTTAATGGATAAGAAGAAGGATTTAACTAAGTTTAAATCAAACTACCATGGATTTATGGTATCAATAGGTGGTAAGTACTGTGTTGCTAACTTAGCTGGAATCAAGCTTGCTGGATTCTTTGCAATGATAATGAAGCATTTAGTTAACTTACACTACTTATGGGGTGTTAACAATGTTAATGCTTGTTATCACTACCTACAACATGAATTCTTCTCAATGGAAGATAACAGATGTATAATGAGAGGTCATTTATCATCTAAGTCAAATAGATTATGGTTAGTACCATTAAGATTATATATTGGTGTACTTTGGTTATTAGAAGGTCTTAAGAAATTTGTTGGTGAAGGAACATGGGAAAATCATGGAATAAAAGCTTTATTTAATGGAAACATGGTTGGTGGAGACAGCTGGTTAAAGGCTGGAAACATTAAAATGCCATTTGCTTGGTTACAAACTGCTGCTGATTCAGGTGCTTCTGCATCAGGAGAAGCAACAACTGAATTTGCAACTCCAATATTAGAAAAAATGCCTAAGTTCTATGAAGCAATAATGCAAATATTTATACCAAACCCAGAAATAGCTGTTTGGTTCCAAAGAATCGTTGTTATAACTGAAATTGGTATAGGTTTATGCTTAATCGCAGGATTATTCACATTCTTAGCTTCAGGAGCATCTGCATTTATGGTATGTAACTTTGTTCTTTCAGCTATGGCAGGATGGGATATACTATGGTTCTTCTTCGGTTCAATTGCTTTAATGGGCGGAGCTGGTAGAACATTTGGATTAGATTATTATGTTATGCCATGGATAAATAAGATTGCTGGTAACTGGTGGTTAGGTAAGAGAGTTCCAGTTTATAAACAAAAATAGTAATTTGACATAAATAAGGATAGGATGGTAGATAACCATCCTTACCTTATTTTATTTTTGAAGTTATAATAAGATAGACAAGCCTATGTTATATAAATAACATAAGGATATAAAGGTGAGGATATTTTATGTTTAAAGATAAGAATATTTTTAAAAAATGGGATATTATAATAATAATTCTATTATTATTAGGATCATTTACACCTGAAATAATTTTGGGTGCAAAAATGAAAAAAGATTATAATATTACATACGCTGAAATTACTATAGGTGGCAAGCTATATAAAAAGGTAGCACTTACGGGACATAAGGGAGAAGAAACTATAGAAGTAAACACTAAGTGGGGTAATAATTTGATACTTGTAAAAGATGAGCAGATAGCAGTAGTAGATGCAGATTGTTCAGATCAGGTATGTTTAGAGCCAGGATTTATATCAAAACCAGGCCAAAGCATAGTATGCTTACCTCACAGAGTAATGGTACAAGTTATCGGAGAAAATGACGATGATATAATACTTTCATATTAGGAGAAAAAACAAATGAAGAGAAGTAGAAAAATTGTATATATAGGTCTATTAGTATCTCAAGCACTTGTTTTACATATTTTTGAAAATATGATTCCAGTACCCTTTGTTACTCCAGGGGCAAAACTTGGACTAGCCAATCTTGTGACAGTTTTAGCTTTATATACTTTAAGCAAAAAAGAAGCATTGTTGGTGCTATTTTTAAGATTAACTTTAGGGTCTATCTTTGGTGGAAGTCTTTCAGCATTTATGTACAGTGCTGCAGGTGGAATTTTAAGCTTTTTATCTATGGTTTTTATAAAAGAAGTATTTAAGGACAAGATAAGTATAATAGGTGTTAGTGCATCTGGTGCTGTATTTCATAATATTGGACAAATTTTAGTAGCTTCTGCAATTGTACATAATATAGGTGTTACACTATATTTACCGGTATTATCTATAGTTGGTATAGTAACTGGAATATTTATAGGAATTACATCAAATTATTTAGTTGAACATTTAAAAAAAATACCATATTTCAAACAAGTTACATGAGGTAAATAGATATGGATAAGATTTGGGATAACTATGTTGAAGTAAAAAGAGAATTAGAAGACATAGTTGCTTTAATGAAGAAAGAAACAAAATGCAAAGATAAAGTTATAGAAAATTCTATAAAAGATTTAATTGAATCAGGCGGCAAAATGGTTAGACCAGCCTTTGTTATAATTGGATCTCACTTTGGTAATAGAGATAAGGAAAGAGTAAAAGCTTTAGGTGCTGTATTAGAATTATTTCATATGGCAACCTTAGTTCATGATGATGTTATAGATGATGCTAAGTTAAGAAGAGGTAATGAAACAGTTCAATCAAGGTATGGAAAAGATTATGCAGTTTATATAGGAGATTACCTATTCTGTGTATGTTTTAAGATATTAGCTAGCAATGCATCTTTAGCAAGCATAAAAATGGATTCTAAGTCAATGTCTAGAATTTGTATGGGTGAAGTTAATCAACTTAATTCTAGATTTTCTACTAAGTTGTCAGTAAAGGATTATTTAAGTAGAATATCAGGTAAAACCGCAGAATTATTCTCATTGTCTCTATATTTAGGAGCAGCTGAAAGTGGTTGTGAAAAAAAACTTGCTAAAAGATTATGGAATATAGGACATAATATTGGAATGGCATTTCAAATTATTGATGATGTTTTAGATTATGTAGGTAATGATGAGAGTATTAAGAAGTCAGCAGCAAATGATTTAAAGCAAGGTATTTTTACCATACCATTTATTTATGCTTATTATAATGATAAAGATGCTTTTAAGAAATACTTAGAAGCTGATTCTATAACTAATAATGAAGTAAAAGAAATAATTGAATTGGTAAAGCAAAATAATGGAGTAAATAAAGCGATAGATTTAGCTCAAAAGTATACGGACAAAGCTTTTAAAGATATAGATAAGCTGCCTGAAAATGAATATAAAGAGGTGCTAAGAGCACTTGCAGAAAAATTAATACTTAGAAAATATTAAAAGGATTCTTAAGATTTTAAGAATCCTTTTATTGTTGATATTAATTTGTTGATAAACAATTTTTCTCTCTTATAAAGTTGCTCTTCAAAGTTTATATACATTGAAAGAGGAAATTCTAAGCCTTCGATGTCAATAATTTTATATCCTAAATCTTTGTATACAGAATTATATATCCCATATGGGATTGCGGATATAGCCTGTATATTCTTAATTCCTATTATAGCAGATTGATAGGAATCAGTTGAAAATAGAATATTTAATAATTGAATATCATAATCTAAGTTTTCTAGTTTTGATGCAAGCATATCTCTAAATTTTAAGTTATCATTAACCATTATAAAAGGAGTATTCATAAACTTGTTAATGGTTAAGTTATCACTTTTAAATGTAGAGTCAGCTACAAAAACTATTCTATCTGAGTATATTTCCTTTGAAACTATAGAATTTATATTATTGTAATTATTGTATGATATATTTATATCTGAAATATTATGTATTATATTATTAGAATTATCTTCAGAAGATGTGATTTTTATAATATGATTTGGGAATGATCTTTTTATCTTACTTATAGCAGAAGGTATTAATGTAGATGTTAAGATATTTATCCCGTCAATATTAATGTGACTTTCTTGTGAATTTGAACTTTCAACTTCATATAGCATTTTTTCATAGGTATTCAATATAACTTTGCAATGTTTGTATACAATTTCACCCTCAGTTGTTAAGGTTACACCTTTATTACTTCTAATAAATAATTTGGCGTTTAAACTATCCTCAAGCTTTAAGAGCTGTTGACTTAAGGCTGATTGTGATATATGAGAGGATTTCGCTACTGTTGAAATACTCTTTGCTTTTGCAACTTCATAAAAGAATCTTAAGTTTTCTATATGCATAAAGACTCTCCTATAATATTTATTTTTCTTTAGTGTGTTTACTTATTATAATAAAAGTATTAGATAATGTAAAGAACTATGATGTAGAATAAGTTTATAATATAATTTAATAAGGGAGGTAGGAGAGTATGAAAAAGGTTAGATATTTTATTATTATTATTTTTATAGTATTAAGCATTTTTTTATTAAATAATATAAGAAGTAGTAATAAAGAGGAAAATATAAAAGGGAATATAGTGATTTGGGCAAATGAAGACACATATGATTATTTATGCGAATATTCTAATTTATTTATGGAATCATATGATAAAACTAAGATTGAAATATCGTTAATATATAGTAGTAATTATAAAGATAAGATATTATCTTCCATAAATGATAATTCAACTCCCGATATAATCCAATTATCCACTAATGAGTCTAGAAGGTTAATAAAAGAGAATGATTTAAGAAAATATATTTCAGAAGAAAAAGGTATAGTAGATAATTACTCAAGTAACTTCTCAGTTGCAAGAATTAAAGAGGCCAATGATAAGGAAGGATTGGTGGGAGTACCGTTAACATCAAGACCTTTAGCATTATATTTAAGAGAAGATATGTTGGCACAGTATGGGTATACATATGAAGATATCAATACCTGGGATGATTTAAAAAGAGTTGGTAAAGATATTTTAGAGAAAACCTCTGGAGAGGTAAGAATACTTAATGGAGTAGGTCAAGATTATGAAGATATAATTTCACTACTTGTAATGCAAGCAATGGAAGGGAGTAATGATAAAGGAAAGATAGAAGAACTAGTTAAAACTAAATTAAGTGAAATAAGCAATATTATGAACACAAAGGTAGATGGTAAGTTTTTAGCTAGAATATCATCAATAAATTCTATGAGAGAACTAACAGCTTTAGATGTTCCATGTGAGTGGACTGTTAATAATGCACCAGCTAAATTAAATGGAAGTAATAAATTTTATGTAGCAGAGGGATATAACTTATTAGTGTTAAATGAATCTGAAGAAAATAGTGCTCTTATTAAGAGGTTTTTGGAGTTTTTAGCTACAAATACAGAAGAATCTATTAAGTATGTTAAAGAAGGTAAGTTTTTTTCCAGTTATTTGTCTACTTATAAAAATAAATCAATAGAAGAGTCAATAAAGAATTTTAGTGGAAAGAGCCCTCTAGTTGTTATGAGCAACATATATGAGAAGGCTCCTGAAATAAATGATTATGAATTATATTTAGAAGTAAAAAATAAAATTTTAGGTCAATGATTTAAATATATCTCTATAGGCCTCTAAAGTAGCATTAGCAGTTTGTCTCCATGAAAATTGGAGACTTCTTTTATACCCTTTTTCAGAAAGCTCCTCTTTTTTAGAATCATCATTTAATAGTTTTAGTAAATTATAACTAAGCTCATCTTTGTTAAAGGGATCAATTAATATAGCTGCATCCTTAGTAACTTCAGGAATAGAAGTTAAATTTGAAGTTATTACAGGGGTTTTGCAGCTCATGGCTTCTAAAGGAGGTAATCCAAATCCTTCATACAAGGAAGGGTATATAAAAGCTTCAGCACCACTATATAATATTGGTAATATTGAATCGTCTAAATAGCCAGTAAATAAAATGTGCTCCTGTAGACCTTCCTCTAGAACTATATCCCTTAAAATATTACCCTCATCTCTTATTGCACCCCCTAATAAAAGCTTATGAGGCTTCTTCAGGTCCTTTATAATTTTACCAAAGGATAATATTAATTCCTTAACGTTTTTTCTGGCACTAAATCCACCTAGATAGAGAATATAGGGGTCATTTATTTTTAAGTTTTTACTTATATAATTTTTGCATACATCCTTAGGTATAGGTTTAAAGTTTTCATTAGTAGCTAATGGGGTTACGTAGATTTTATCAGGAGATATATTAGGGAAGAATCTTAAAATATCTCTCTTAGAGTACTCTGATACAGTTAGTATACCTTTAGCTGATTCTATTATATTTGGCATATCTTTTAAGAATCTATTTAAGTAACCTCTTCCAACAGTTTCTGGCATTGTATATGGAATTAAATCATGTATTGTTACTACAACATCTAAGTCCCAGTTAAAAGGGTAGCCTATGCCATTTTGTGGGATGTGGAATAGGTCTATATCTTCCTTTTTCATTAGGTTAGGGGTGAAGTATGTTTCGTAAAATCCACCATATCTTCCAGAGGTATAAAAGAGCTTTGTGTTATCTCTTATAAATTTAGCATTCTTTTTTCCAGTCCAAATTAAATTAAATGTATCTTTAGTATTATTATTTATCATATTTATAATCAAATTCTTTGTATAAGTACCTATACCAGATCCTGAGTATAAGTTTACTCCTCTAGAATCAATACCTATTTTCATAAGGTCACCTCTATAAATTTTTATAGTATAAAGTATTAAAAGGAAATTGATTTGGTGAATGAAATCACACAGAAAAGATACCATACATATAATAAATAGAATTAATCCTTAGGTGAAGTGCATGAATGAGGAAGAGATAAAAAGAATTATCACCCTTAACTATAATTTGGACATTAAATCTATAGAAAAAGTTAAAAACACCTATAAAGTAAATGCAAAGGAGGGGATGTATTGTGTAAAAGTAATAAAATATCAATTCCCTCATTTTTATTTTATTTTATCAGCTATACTTCATCTTCAGCAAAGGGGATTTGATAAAATCCCAACTATTTTAAAGACTAAGGGAGATGAATATTATATTGAACTTTTAGGAAGATTTGCTTATTTAACAGAGTGGATTCCATCTAGAGAAAGTAATTATGATAATCCCATTGAGCTTGATTTAGTGGCACAGAAATTAGGTGAGTTGCATGAGTCTAGCAAAGGTTTTACTATAACAGATAGTATGAAACCTAGAATAGGGTGGTTTTCTTGGTTAAAGGTTTTTGATACTAGAAAAGATGAAATGTTAGATTTTAAACATCGCATTAGCCAAAAAGCCCATAAATCTGACTTCGACAAGATATACTTAGAAAATATAGAGAGTGAAGTAAACAGAGCGGAGCAGAGTGTAAGGGAGTTATCTAAATTAAATTACTATGAACTTATGGAAAAGGAAATGTTTAAAAGAGGATTTTGTCATCATGATTATGCTAATCATAATGTCCTTATAGATAATAAGGGAGAAATAAATATTATTGATTTTGATTACTGTATTTTAGATACTCATATACATGATTTATCATCACTATTAATTAGAGCCATGAAAAATGGAAAGTGGGATAAAAATAAAGCAGAAAGAATAATTAATAATTACTGTAAGACATCTGGTTTGATAAAAGAGGAACTTCCATTAATGAAAGAGTTTATTAGGTTTCCTCAAGGCTTTTGGCAACTAGGTATACAAATGTATTGGGAACAACAGCCGTGGGAAGAGAAATTCTTTATTGAAAGGCTTCAGAAGTATCTAAATGATAGAGAAGAGAGAGAACAGTTTGTTGAAAGTTTTTTTTCTTAAAGGAGGGGGTTAGTATTAAAGAATTAACTCTAAAAGATTATTTGTTAGAAAATGATATTGTAGTTACAGAAGAATACTTCAGAGGATATAGAGGTGTTACAGAAGAGGATATTTCTTGTCAATTTATTGTGATTCAAAGTGTTCATAAGGTATTAGCAGGATATTATTGTAGTGGCCTTACTAGAATTAATAGTAGTATTGGTAAAAGAGTAGAGAGTATAAAAGTAATGCAAAAAAGATTAAATAAAGATATAGCTTTAAGAGGGGATATAAAAGAGATAAATTGTATGGATTTATTTATTTTGGAGAATGGAGAAAAGTTATTAAATAGAGTAGGTAAAGCTATTGAAGATTTGAATCAAATTGATTATTTAGGAATTATAAAAAGAAGTATGAAAAAAAATGAAATTTGCTTAGGAAGAGTGGATGAAGGAAACCTTAGAATAGTTGAAACAATTGAAGTTGGAAGCTTAAAAGGGGCAACCTATAATCTTGTTGAAGAAGATATTTATAATTATCTAAAAAGGATAAAGAGAAGAAATAAAAAGAGAGATTTAGATAAATATATTGATGAATATATAAGGTTATCTCATCTAAATAAGCATAGTAAGGATTATATTTCTATATTACTATCAATTCCATATGATAGTTTAAAGCAATGGTATAGATATAAATATAATAAGAAAAATCTACTTCCAGAAGAGTACTTAAAAAATATTAAAGCATCAATGGAGTATGAAATATAAAATAAGAGGTGAGAGAATGATTAGAGTTAGATATCCTGAAAAGAAGTATCTATCCACATATGATTTAAGTTTGGACTTTTTTGATGAATTAGGTTTAGAGGTTTTGGATGTTACACCTTTAAGAAAGGTATTTATTCTTCATACTGATGAAGGCAAAAAGATATTAAAGAAGATGGATTTAAGTAAAGAAAGAATTGATTTTATTAATATATGTTTGAAAAATATATATAAAGAATTTCCTTATGTGATATCTTTTAGAACCTTTGAAGATGGTAATGTATATAAGAAGTGGAAAGGTGATTACTATTTAATTATGGATCTTATTGAAGGCAGAGAGGTTACATTTACTAATCCTATAGAATATGAGATGAGCGGTAGATTATTAGGGGAAATGCATTTAGCCTCACAAGCTGGGCTTGTAAAAATAGAAGAAGAGCTGAACTGTAATGCAAAAGAATTAATGGAGGAAAGTTTAGTTAAGAAATTTAGTGATAGTTTAGAGGATATAAAGTATATAAAAAAACTGGTTAAATCATATAGGTTTAAAAATGAATTTGATAAAGAATTTTTAAAGGTAGTAGATGATTATATAAAAGAGATTGAAAGAGCTGCAGAATTATTATCTTTTAGTGTTTATAGCTCTTATAGGGAAAATAGTAAAAATATAGTGGTATGTCATAATGATTTAGCTGAGCATAATTTCTTGATTAAAGATGATGATATGTATTTAATTGATTTTGATTATTGCTCGATAGATCTTAGAATTATGGATTTAACGGATTTAATTTTAAAGGGGATAAAGAATGCTGCTTTTGACGTAGATAAGGCGGTAAATATAATAGAAGCATATAACGAAGTATGTCCTTTAGAAAAAGAGGAGTATAAATTTATTTATATATTACTTTCTTATCCAAGAGATTTTTATTCTATAGTTAGAGATTATTATCATAAACAAAAAGATTGGGATGAAGAAGTATTTATAAGTAGATTAAATAATAAGCTTATGAATGAGGAATTTAGACATGAATTTCTAGTTAAATATAAAGAAAAATATAAAGAGTTATTTTATTAAATAATTAATTTAAAAAGGAAGACTTTTACGTCTTCCTTTTTATTAACTCGTTTTTTAACGATGTTCATTATTAATCATTGTCTTATAGGCGTTAGTAGTTAATTGGGCGGTCTTTTGCCATGAGAAATTCATACTTCTCAATAATCCTTTCTTAACCATGGTAAGCATTAAAAGACTATCATTTAATACTCTTTCAATTGCATAGCTTAAATCATCAATATTGTAAGGATTAATTAGTAGAGCAGAATCATAGCAAACTTCTGGAATAGAAGTTATATTTGAGGCTATAACAGGTGTTCCACATGCCATAGCTTCAAGTGGTGGAAGACCAAAACCTTCATAAAGAGAAGGATATACTAAAACTTCAGCACCATTATAAAATATTGGTAGGTCTTCTAATGGAATAAAATCAGTAAATATAACATCATTTGAAATTCCTAAATCATCAGCCCTTTTTTGATATTTAGGATAGGAAAAGCCTTTATTGCCTGTAATGACTAATTTAGAATTTTTTCTTTTAGCAGGTGGGATTAAAGAAAAAGCTTCTATTAATCCTATAATATTTTTACGAGGACTAAATCCACCAACATAAAGAACAAAATTATCTTCTATACCATATTTATCTTTTATTATTTTTTTGCATTTACATTTACTTAGTGGTTTATAAATATCCTCGGCAGCTAAAGGGGTGACGAATATTTTTTCTTCAGGAAAATTAAATTCTTTAGCAATATCCTTTTTAGAAAATTCAGACACAGTTATTATACCTTCACATTGCTTAAGCATGTTGGGTAATTCATTATTAAATATTTTTAGGTATCTGTCACTTACAGTTTCAGGCATTCTTAAAGGAATTATATCATGTAATGTGATGGCCTTTAGGCAATTTATATTTTCTGAAAGTCCAACACCATTTTGAGGAACATGATAAAGCTCCATACTATGATCATCTAGGATATTAGGAACGCTAACTTCATCCCAAAAGTTTTCCTGTAAATTTGCTTTTACTGGTTCAACACGAAAATTATCATTTAAATTTTTTAAAGAAGAACCATCTGGCAAAAAAATTAGATAATCATTATCTTTGTCTACATTATTTAAGCTGGAAATAAGTTGATGAGTATAGGTGCCTATACCAGTCCCCCTGTACCATTTTGCGGCCCTGCCGTCTATGCCAATCTTCATGATGTATCCTTTCATAGTACTCTCGCTCTATTATATTAAAATGAGTTAAGTTTTGTTAATAAAAGAAATAAAAGGTACATATAAATATAAAGGAGGTGAGGACTATGATGAGAGAATTTGAAATAGAAAGACAGTTTGACATTAAAATTGAGGTATTAAAAGCAAACAAAGGAGTCTACTATTTAAGGACTAACAAAGGAGAAAGGTGTTTAAAAAAGATTAACTACGGGCCTCAAAAATTACTATTTGTATATGGTGCGAAAGAACATCTTATTAAAAATGGTTTTAATATGGTTGATAGATACTTCTTGAATATAGAAGGAGAACCTTATGCACTAGTTAATGAAGACTTATATACACTTTCTGAGTGGTTAGAAGGTAGGGAGTGTGACTTTCATAATGTGGAGGAAGTAAAGCTTGCAGCTAAGACATTAGCCACTATGCATGAAGCTTCTAAGGGATATGATCCTCCTGAAAACTCAAAGTTAAAAAGTGATTTAGGTCGTTGGCCACATCTAATGGAAAAAAGAATTAAGTCACTAGATAAAATGAGGGATATGATAAGAAAGAAAAATAACAAGAGTGAGTTTGACCTATTATACTTAAAATCTATGGAGTTTTACAAGGAAATGGGTAAAAAGGCGTTTGATACCTTACAAGGTTCAGCCTATTATGATTTATGTTCAGTAACAGAAAAAGAAAAGAGTTTTTGCCATCATGATTTTACCTATCATAATATAATCTTAGATGATAATAATGACGTTCATGTTATTGATTTCGATTTTTGTAAGCGTGAAGTTAGAACCTTTGACATATCTAATTTTATGATTAAAGTACTTAAAAGGGTTGATTGGGATATTAATTTTGCAAAAGCAATAGTTGAATCCTATAACTCTGTATCACCATTATCAAAAGAAGAATATCAGGTTTTATATGCATATTTACAATTTCCTCAAAGATATTGGAGATTAGCAAATAGGTACTATTACAATGAAGTGAATTGGGGACAAGGTACCTTTACTAATAAACTTCAAAGTATAATAAATGAAAAAGAAAAATATTTGAAGTTATTAGATGACTTTAAATCTGAATATGAGTTGTAAAAAAAGATGACCAGAAGGTCGTCTTTTTTTACGTTTTGAAAATATAAAAAGTTGCGAGTAGAAAAACCTTATGAATAAAGAGAGTGAGTAGTGAAAATATGCTAAGATATTGACCAGTGTCCAATTACTTAGGATAAAAATATATAAATATATAAATATAAAAATATATGAATATTAGAAATTATGATTATTTATTTTTATAAGCTTTTGGACAAAGGAACAGTTTCTTGTTTGCTTTCATATAATAGTAACAACAATAAAAGTGAGGAAGCTATGGTTATAGGAGATACAGTAGTTAGAAAATCTTATGATAGGGATATTACTTTTAAGGTAATTGATATTAGAGAAGAGAATGGAGAGCCAGTATATATTCTTAAAGGCATTAGCATAAGAATAATTGCTGATTCAAAAGCAGAGGATTTAGAGACGGTAAATGAAGATTATGTTGGAACACAAGAAAAAATACTTAATAGTAGAGTTTCAAAAGCAATTAAGAATGCAGTAGCTCTTAGAGGGGATGTGTTAACTAGAATGAGTAAATCCCCAAAACTCATGACCAGTAAGGAATTAATGTTTGGTAGGCCGGGTAAGATACTTCATGTGGATGGAGATAGTGAGTATATGGAGACTTGCTTAAAGGTATATAAACAATTGTCTTTGGATGCTGTTGGTAAAGCAATTAGTGAGAGGCAGCAACCAGAAGTTATTGTAGATCTTGTAAAAGAAATTAAACCAGACATAGTAGTACTTACTGGTCATGATGGTGTTTTAAAAAATGCAGATAACTATTTAGATGTGGAGTGCTATAGAAATTCCAAGTATTATATTGAAGCAGTGAAGGCTTTAAGAAATTATAATGCAAGTTACGATGAATTAGTTATTTTTGCAGGTGCATGCCAAAGTTGTTATGAATGTATGTTAGATGCTGGAGCTAATTTTGCATCTAGTCCTAATAGAGTATTAATTCACTGTTTGGATCCTGTGTTTGTATGTGAAAAGATAGCCTATACAAGAATTGATCAAGTTGTTTCTATAACTGATGTTATTGAAAACACAATTACTGGTATAAAGGGGATTGGAGGTTTACAAACTAGGGGCAAGTATAGGGAAGGATATCCTAAATCTCCATATATATAAACTAAATATATTTTAAAGTAAATTTGAATCTAGTTTATTAGATAATATAAAAGTTATCTTTAATGTTATATCTTTTTTAATTGATGCATAAAAATAGTCTTCTTTTAGAATAATATAAAAGTAAGTAAAAAAAATTACAAAATATATTGACAAATAGTGTTTAGAAATGATAAAATATTAAATTTCTATTGACATAAAACTGGAAAAGATGTATACTAAAGTCAGGAAAGAGGGTGTTTGAATGGAAAAGATTAAAACTATTGCTACCATTAAAAAAGACATCGAAAGGCACTTAGGTGAGAAGGTTACATTAAAGGCTAACGGTGGACGCAAAAAGATTTTAGTTAATGATGGAGTATTAGAAAGCGTTTATCCTAGCATTTTTGTAATTAGATTAGAAAGTGACACCCAAAGGACAGTGACATATAGTTATTCAGATGTGTTAACTAAGACAGTTCAATTGGTATTTCCAAGTTAACTAATAAACTTCGATTTTTAAATCGGAGTTTTTTTCTTTTGTTAACATTTTTAGATTAACTATATAAGAAGAGCATATTTCCAAGTGCGGTATAGATATAAATATAAATAAAAAAAGAAAGATGGTGGGTTTCCATCTTTCAACTATGGTATAAAAGGGTATTGAGAATTTATGAGAGGTTATATGGTCAATAACCAAGATAATATTACGACAAATAAAACTAATTGTCAACATAATTTTAGTGAAAAATACGAAAAAAATTTAATAAATAGACAGAATTCGATTACATTTATAAAGTTAAACATAAATTTAAATTTAAGTCATAAATCTCCCGTGTGAATTATATAAATAATAGTAGGTATTTTATGGGAGGGATAAAATGTCAAAGATAGATGTTATAAAAGAAAATGTTCAATTTCAACAATTGATAAGAGAAAATGGCTCAACATCAATATTGAAAGATGAGTATTTAATTCCTGATACTCATCCAGATGTACAACAGATTCTATCAGTAGAAGCTAGACCTGTTATTAGTAATAAAGAGGTTTTAGGGGATAAAGTCATGGTGGAAGGTAAGGTAGAATATTCAGTGCTTTACATTCCAAGAGAAGATAATATGATGGTTAATTCTGTGAGCTATGCTGAGAAGTTTACTAATTACTTGGACCTTGATGAAGGAGAACATAAAGTTATTTGTGAAGTAGAATGCAAGGTAGAACATATTGATGCTAATATTATGAATGAAAGAAAGATAGCTATTGAAGGCGTTATTGACCTAGACTGGAAAGTTTATAAAAGTGTTGAATTTGATTTCGTAAAAGACATAGAAGGTACTGAAGGTGTAGAAGTATTAAAAAATACAGAATCGATCAACAGGTTAGTAAGTAGCAAAGAGGTTGACCTTATAGGAAAATCAGTTCTAAGAGTTGGCATGGATAAACCACAAGTTTCAAAAATCCTTAAATGTTCTATGACCCTTCATAAAAGAGAGGTTAAAGTTGCAGAAGATAAGGTTTATTTAGGATGTTACTGTAAGTTAAACATATTATATTTAGGTGCTGATTCTAAAGAAATAGTAAGCCTACAAGATGATGTGTACCTTTCAAAAGAAGAAGAAATGGTTGGTGTACTATCTAATATGTTACCATCAGCTATTTATGAAATAAAGAATACTGATATAGGTCTAGAAGAAGATGACCTAGGCGAAACTAGAATAATGAATATTGAATTTTTGGTAAAATGTAGCATTAAGGTATTCTCTGATGAAGTATTAGAAATAATTAAAGACGCTTACTCTCCAAAATTCCCATTAGAACTTAGAAAAGATAGCTATGAAATAGGAGTTATTCATGGGTCTCAAGCTACAGAGGCTATAATAAAGGATAATATTACAGTAAAGGAAGGTGATTATAAGCCTGAATTTATTGTGGGAGCAACAGGAAGTATAATAGTTACAGACAAAAAAGTTACAGATGATAAGGTTACAGTAGAAGGCGTAATTAAGGCTAATGTTATATATAAGACAACAGATGAAGAGGTTGGCTATTCACAAATAAGTGGTGATATACCATTTACTGTTGTATTAGATATTAATGGAGCTAAAGAAGGTATGAAAGCAATAGTTAATAGTAATCTAGAAGCTATTGATGCATCTATAGAAGCCAATACAGTTGCCGTTAAAGCTACAATATCTGTAGGGGCTAAACTTTCCTATGAAGTAAATAAAGAATTTATTTCTGATGTAATTGAATTAGATGAAGAACCTAAAAAGAAAAAGGCTAGTATTACTATATATGTTGTTACAAAGGGAGATACTTTGTGGTCATTAGCAAAAAAATATAATACAACTGTGGATGCTATAGTTAAGATGAATTCCATAGAAAATCCAGACAGTATTGAAATTGGAGATAAGTTAATAATACCTGGACGAGCAATTTTTTAATACTTAAAACTAGAGTCAAAAGGTAGGTTAAAGGCATATAGGCTTTTAATCTGCCTTTTTTATGTCTAAGAAAGTAGAATGTATATTTTAGAATGGTATAGATGAAATTTTTATTTTATATACATTTTTGAATAATTACTTAGAGCAATGGAAACAATAACAAATGCATGATTTGAGGTGATCTAATGAATAAAAAATTAAGTGGAAATTTAATTATTATCGGAGGAGCTGAAGATAAAGAGGGTAGAAAAGAAATATTAAAAAAAGTATGTGAATGTATTAAGAAGGAAGATGATGATTTAGTTATTGCAACAGTTGCAACAGAATATCCAGAAGAAGCAGCAGAAAAATATAGAAAAGCATTTGGAGAGTTGGGAATTTTAAACATAGATATATTAGATATAAGTAAGAGAGAAGATGCATTTAAGAATGAGAATGTAGCCATGATAAAAGATGCATCATTAATTTTTTTTACAGGAGGAGACCAGCTTAGAATAACTAGTCTTATTGGAGGATCTCCAGTTTATGATGCTCTTAAGGAAGTGTCAGATAACGGAATATATATAGTCGGGACTTCAGCAGGAGCTTCTGTTATGAGCGATACTATGATAATAGAGGGAAATGATGAAGAAGCACCAAGAAAGTGTACATTAAAGATGTCTCCAGGGCTAGGCTTAATAAATAATGTAATAATTGATCAACATTTTGCTCAAAGAGGTAGAGTAGGAAGATTATTATCAGGAGTTGCTCAGAATCCAGAAGTGTTGGGGATAGGAATAGATGAAAATACAGCAATTATTGTTAATAAGAATGGAAATGTGGAAGTTATAGGAGAAGGGGCAGTATATTTTATAGATGGAAGCCAAATATCGTATACAAATGTATCAGAGCAATATTCTGAAGAGGTATTAAGCATATACAATGTTAAGCTTCATGTTTTAAAAGAAGGAAATAAATTTGATCTTGTTAGAAAGGTACCTTTTGAGGAGGATTTAATTAACAATGAAGATAATAAGTCAGAGAGTATTTGAAGGGAAAAATATATACTCTCATAAAAAATGTATTAGATTAGATGTTGATTTATGTGGTTATTCTGAAATTCCAAGTAGGAATATAGATGGGTTTAATGAAGGATTATTAAAAATTATTCCAGAGCTATATGAACATAGATGCGGAATTGATGAAGAACATGGATTTGTTAAAAGATTAAAAGAAGGAACATATCTTGCTCATATTTGTGAGCATATAATAATAGCTATTCAAAATAAGTTAGGAATAGAAGTTGCATATGGTAAGTCTAGAGAAATAAAAGGGGACATTTACTATATTATATTTCAATATGAATATAGGAATACAGCAGTGGAAGTAGCTAGATTAGCTATTGATATAATAAATTCTCTAATAGATAAGGAAGCTATAAATTACGAAGCAAGGTTTAAATTATTAAAAGAGTTTATGGTTAAGGAGAGTGTAGGCCCTAGCACACAGTCTATTTTGGATGCAGCTAAGAGGTATGGAATACCTTTCTTTGAACTCGGAGATAGTGGACTCTATCAAATAGGGTATGGAAAACAAGGAAGAATTATTGAGGCAACAATAGGTGCTAATACTAGTTGTGTTGCATCTGATATAGCATCTGATAAACTTCTTACTAAGGAGCTTTTAAAGAGACAAAATGTTCCTGTTACAGAAGGAGATAAAGTATGTAACATAATAGGGGTATTGAAAGAGGGAGAAAGAATAGGATATCCACTTGCTATAAAACCTAGATTTGGGAGTAAAGGTAGAGGCGTAATAATTAATATAAGAAATGAGAATGATTTAGTAAGACATTATAATTTGTTAAAAAATGAATTTGATGATCTATTGATAGAAAAGTATATTGAAGGTAATGACTATAGAATTTGTGTTGTTGATTATAATGTAGTGGCAGTCTCATTAAGAGTACCTCCTTTTGTAGTTGGAGATGGAGTTAATAATATAAAAGAGTTAATTAGAAAGCTTAATGATGACCCTAATAGAGGGTATGACCATGAAAAACCTTTAACTAAGGTAAAGATAGATAATCAAATAATAAATGAGTTAAATAACCAAGAGGTTACTTTGTCATCTGTGCCTGAAAAAGGAAAGAGAATATTCTTAAGAGCAAATGCAAATCTATCAACTGGTGGTATGGCTATAGATTGTACAGATGATATATGTGAAGAAAATAAAGAAATATGTATACGTGCTGCTAAAGCTATAGGATTAGATATATGTGGAGTTGATATTAAAACTGATGATATATCTAAACCTTTGTATGGTAGAGGAGCAGTTATGGAAGTAAATTCAGCTCCTGGAATAAGAATGCACTTGTATCCTAGTGAAGGAAAACCAAGAGATATAGGTGAAGCTATATTAAATATGCAATATAATGGAGTACCTAGTAATATACCTGTTATATCTATAACAGGTACTAATGGAAAAACGACAACTACTAGGTTGATATCTCATGTATTGCAACAAATGGGACATAAGGTGGGAATGACATCAACTGAAGGGATATATGTTGATGGGAAATGTATAGATAAAGGTGATGATACAGGATATAACAGTACTAAAACAATACTTGAAAACAAGGATGTAGAAGTTGCTGTATTGGAGGTTGCTAGAGGAGGGCTTATAAGAAAAGGGTTAGCCTATGATGTAGCGGATGTGGCTGTTATAACTAATATTACAGAAGACCATTTAGGAATTGATGATGTAAATGACATTGAACAATTAGCCTTTGTAAAAGCATTAGTAGGTGAAGCTGTTAAAGAGGATGGATATGTTGTCATTAATGCGGATGATAAATGGAGTAAAAATATATTAAGTAGATTTAAATCTAAAAAGATTTTCTTTTCTAAAGATAGCGATAATCCACTAATTATAGAAAATATAAAATCAGGTGGAATAGCTATATATATTAAAGATAATACCCTTACAGTTATGAATAATAATAGAGAGTATAAGATTTTAAATGTTAATAATATTCCAATAACATTAAATGGTGTACTTGATTATAACCTAGAAAATGTCATGGCAGCATGTGCAGCGCTTATAGGATTAGAAATTGATTACTGCATGATTGCTAAAGGCTTTAAATCTTTTAAGCTGAATGACAGTTGTAATGCTGGGAGGTTTAATATATATGATATAGATGGAGTAAGAGTTATTCTAGACTATGGCCATAATATTGATGGTTATAAGAGAGTGCTAAAAGCTTTATCTAACATAGATATAAAAAATAATTTAATAGGTGTTATTGGTGTGCCTGGAGATAGAACTAATAAGATGATGAAGGATATAGGTAAGCTATGTGGTGAATCTATGGATAGGGTTATTATAAAAGAGGATAAGGACAGAAGGGGAAGAGAGATAAATGAAGTTGCTAAGCTGATTGAAGAAGGTGTTAATGAAAGCAACTGCAAAGATTGTAGAGTAATTTTGAATGAGGTTGAGGCTCTTAGAAAGGCATTGAGTTCCAGTATTATAGGAGATACTATTATAGTATTTTACGAGGAGTTAGAGCCACTTGTAGAATTAATTAAAGAATATAAACATGAAGAGGATAATTTGAATTTAGCAAATCTCTAAATAGGATTATAAGAAATGGATCATTTTCGATTTAGAAAATGTCCATTTTTTGGATTTATGTATAAAACTTTAATATTTTTTTTCTATATGATAAAATTTATTTAATTATATATAGGAGAAAGGAAAGAAGCACATGAGAGAAAAGGCTTATGCGAAAGTTAATATTACCTTGGACGTTGTGGGGAAAAGAGAAGACGGATATCATTTGCTGAAAATGATAATGCAAAATATTGATATTTATGATGTTATAACAATAGAAAAAATAGAAAGTGGAATTGAAATTACATGTAATAAGCCTTATGTTCCAACAGATGAAAGAAATTTAGCATATAAAGCAGCTAAACTATTTAAAGATACATTTAATATTACGTCAGGGGTATCAATAAATATAAAAAAGAATATACCCGTAGCTGCAGGCCTTGCAGGTGGTAGTACAGACTGCGCAGCTGTATTAAAAATAATGAATAAGTTATTTCAAGTGAATGCAGATAATGAAAAACTAATGGAATTGGGAGTGAAATTAGGTGCAGATGTTCCTTATTGTATTGATGGTGGAACAGCTCTTTGTGAAGGTATAGGGGAAGTGTTAACTACTCTTAAACCATTTAAAAATCATATAATTGTTTTGGTTAAGCCACCATTTGGTGTTTCTACTAAAGAGGTATATAAGAATTTTGACTTAGGTAGAGTTAAAAATCATCCTGAAACTGATAAAGTTATTGCTTATATGAATGAAGATAACTTATATGAAGTAGCAAAAAATATGAAGAACTTACTAGAAAATGTAACATTAAAAAAACATAAGATTATTTCTTCTATAAAATCAGAAATGGAGTCTTTAGGAGCTATAAAGGCAATGATGAGTGGTAGTGGGCCAACAGTTTTTGCATTCTTTGATGATATGATGAAAGCACAAAGATGTTATGATGAAATGAAAAAGAAATATAATGATACTTTTATAACAAGAACCGTATAAATGTGTATAAAAAATCTTCTTATGGCAACAATTTAAACCATAAGGAGGTTTTTTATTATGAAAAAGAGAATTACTTTAGTCTTGTTAATTATTTTATGTACAAGCATTATAAGTGGATGTACAAATTTAGACTATGATAAAGATGGACAAACTGTATATAATTATGAGGATGTAAAGGATACATTAATAAGGTTTCATGTAATAGCAAATAGTGATACTGATGAGGATCAGAGTTTAAAGCTAAAGGTTAGGGATGAGGTTATTAATTATTTATATCCATATTTGAAGGACTCTGATTCAATAGAAAAATCAAGAAGTATCCTTTTAGAAAATGAAAATAAGGTAAAAGAAATTGCCAATAAAGTAATAACTGATAATGGCTATAATTATAATGTTAAAATTGAGTTATCTCATGAGAATTTTCCAGAGAAGTCTTATGGTAATATAACTTTACCTCAAGGTCGATATGAAGCTTTTAGAATTATTATAGGAAGTGGACAAGGGAAGAACTGGTGGTGTGTTATGTTTCCACCTTTATGTTTTATAGATGTCACTAAAGGAAAGGTGGAAGAAGATAAGAGTAAGGAAACTTTAGATTCTCAAATATTAAGTGATAAGAAAACAGAGGAAACAGAAGAAGATAAACCTGTAATCAAGTTTAGGATAGTGGAGTTTTTTAAAAGTATATTTGGGTAAAATTACAATAAAAATAAATTACCACTTGATTAATAAATGTAATAATCATAAACTATAATTTGAATAAAGTTTTAGGAGGAAAAGAATATGACTAGAGCATTAGCAATGATTTCAGGTGGTTTGGATAGTATTCTAGCTGCAAAGTTAATAAAAGATCAAGGTATAGAAGTGATAGGAATATGCTTTAAATCATATTTCTTTAATGAAGAAAATGCAATAAAGATGACAAAGCAAATAGGAATCAGACTTGAGGTTGTAGATTTTTCAGAAGAGCAATTTGAAGTGGTGAAGAATCCAAAGCATGGATGGGGGAAAAATATGAATCCATGTATTGATTGTCATTCTTTAATGATGAAACATTCAGGAAGATTATTAGAAGAGTTTAATGCTGATTTTATAATAACTGGAGAAGTATTGAATCAAAGACCTATGTCTCAAAATAGACAAGCTTTAAATATAGTTAAAAAGGAATCAGGATTTTCAAATAAAATATTAAGACCACTATGTGCTTTGAACCTTGATCCAACAGAGATGGAGATTAATGGATTAGTTGATAGAGAAAAGTTATTAAAGATTTCTGGTAGAAGCAGAAAACCACAAATGGAATTAGCAGAAAAGTGGGGGATAAAGGAATATCCATCTCCTGCTGGTGGTTGTAAACTTACAGAACCTAACTATTCTCTTAGATTAAGAGATGCTTTAAATAGAAACGAAAATCTAACTCAAAAGGAGATAGATTTATTAAGATTTGGTAGACATTTTATATCTTCTAATAATGTTAAAATAATTGTTACTAGAACTGCAGAAGAAGGAACTGAAATAAAGAAAATATTAAGTAAGGAAGATTTAGTGTTTTTACCATCACATTTTAATGGAGCTATGGCAATAATTCATGGTGATGCAAAGGACGAAGATAAAGAGCTAGCATGTAAGTTAGTTTCAAGATATAGTAAAGGAAGAGATGAAGCTGAAGTGGATGTTAAGTTTGGAAACTTTGGTACTCCATTTAAAAATGAGTTGAGAGTAAAGCCAGCAACTGAAGAAGAAGTTTCTAAGTATTTGCTTTAATAGGAGGAACATATGGAAAAGAAAGCGATTATAAGTATAGTCAGTAATGCTAGTATGGAAGATGGAGACGTTATTGAAGTAGTTTCTCCAGGAAAGTACATAAAAATGGATAGCGGATATAAAGCTGTTTATGAAGAAACAGAGATATCTGGTATGGAAGGAACAACTACAATTTTAACAATAAAAGATAAGGAAGTATTATTAGAGAGGGAAGGAACAACTAGCACAAAGATGTTGTTTAATGAAAAGGAACCTTCAGTATCTTTATACAATACTCCTTATGGAATGATGGAAATAACAATTAACACAAAGAAATTAAACGTTGAAGTTAATGATAATGGGGGGAATATTAAAATAGACTATGATATGGCTATTGCAGGTCAAGAAGTTTTAACAACCTCTTTATCATTAAATGTAAGGGCTAATAAGTAAGGTAATATATATGGAGAAATTGTTTGTGCAATTTCTCTTTTTTAGTATCTAGACCAGTTATAAAATTTTAATTAACTTTTCTTTTTTATGACTTGGAGCTTGCGACGGAACGAGTAAAATAAATATTCACTCACCTTTTTTATTGACAAAAATATATAAAAGTCTTTTATAGTGATTAGTATTTATATTAAATGGAAATAATTTCTTATAGGTGATAATTGTAAGGGTGGTGTTTATTATGAGTTTAGAAGATAGGTATTTAAAAATATTACATGTACTATGTACGTATTATGGGATGAGTACAGATGATTTGATAAAGCTTCTAGAAGAAAGAGATAATAAATACTTACTATTATTATTACTAAAGAAATATAAATGTATGGATCAAGAAAAAGTTAAAGAAGTATTTAATGTTAAGAATAAAAGAACTATAACTAATAATGTGAGAAGAGCAGAGGAAAAATTATTAATAAATAGAGACTTTAGAAAAAAGTTTTTTGAAATGGAAGAAGACTTGTTAAAATAGCCATTAATGATATAATTATTTTATAATCGTAGATGCATATCTATTTTCATCTCAAGTGCATTCGAAATTATTTTCACTAAGTTATTAATAATTTTATATTTTTGGAGGTGTCAATTTGACCAAAGAACAATACGAGGATATGACTTTAGTAGAGTTAAAAGAAGTGGCTAAGTCATTAGAAATTAAGAACATATCAAAGTTAAAAAAGAGTGAACTTATAGATCAAATAATAGCAACAAAAGCTCATGCAATAAAAAAGGATGGGGTAGTTTTAAGAGAGAAGATTTCTCCTAAAAATAATGTTGTTAATAGTACTAATAGGGAAGAAGTAAGAAGTAGTGAGAAAAAAGAAGAGCTGAAAGCTATGATAAATGATTCTCATATGGCTAGAGGAATACTTGAAATATTAGAAAATAATAATTTTGGATTTTTAAGATGTAAAAATTATTTAACAAGTAGTGAAGATATATATGTTTCTCCATCCCAAATAAGAAGATTTAACCTGAAAACTGGAGATGAAGTTATTGGGAAGGTTAGAGAAGCTAAAGAGGGAGAAAAGTTTAAAGCTTTATTATACGTTGAAAAGGTAAATGGAGAACATCCTGAGAAGGCTATAGGAAGAAGAGCTTTTGAAAATTTAGTTCCAATATATCCAGCAGAAAGAATTAGATTAGAGGGAAGTAATCCTTTAGATTTATCATCTAGAATGATGGATATAATATGTCCTATCGGTAAAGGACAAAGAGGAATAATCGTAGCACCTCCTAAGGCAGGTAAAACTACACTTTTAAAAAAGATTGCTCAAAGTATAACTAATAATAACCCAGAAGTTGTATTGATAGTGTTACTTATAGATGAAAGGCCAGAAGAAGTTACTGATATGCAAAGAAGTATAAATGGAGAGGTAATTTATTCTACATTTGATGAAGAACCGCAAAATCATGCAAAAGTATCACAAATAGTTTTAGAAAGAGCTAAGAGAATAGTTGAGCAAGGTAAGGATGTCGTAATCCTATTGGATTCTTTAACAAGGTTATCAAGAGCATATAACTTAACTATTACTCCAACAGGAAGAACTTTATCAGGTGGGTTAGATCCAGGAGCATTAATTATGCCTAAGAAGTTCTTCGGAGCTGCTAGAAATATAGAAGGAGGCGGTAGCTTAACAATATTAGCTACAGCACTTGTTGATACAGGTTCAAGAATGGATGATATGATATTTGAAGAATTTAAGGGTACTGGTAATATGGAAGTACACTTAGATAGAAAGCTTCAAGAGAGAAGAATATTCCCTGCTATAGATATTTATAAGTCTGGTACAAGAAAAGAAGATCTATTATTAACAGATGAAGAAAAAGAAGTGGCATATTCAATTAGAAAAGTTATGTACAGAGATGGAAATATTGAGAATATAACAGAGAAGCTAATTAATATGTTATCCAAAACAAAAAACAATAAAGAATTTATACGTATATTTGAAAAAAGTGATATAGATAAGAAATAAAAAATAACTGGAAACTTAGTTTCCAGTTATTTTTTTTTCTATAAGATTGTTAGCTAAATCTACTATTGCTTTTATTGTATAGGTAGAAGCTAATTCTTTTAAATTTTTTTTAGCATCAATTAAATATTTGGGATTATCAATTAACATATCTATGAGATTATTAATTTCTTTAACATTATTTATATAATATGCATATCCATTAGATGTTAAAAATTCAGTATTCTCCATTTCTTGTCCAGGAATTGCAAATGGAATTATTAAAGGAAGATTTTTTACTATTGCTTCACTTACAGTAAGCCCACCAGGTTTTGAAATTATTAAATCTGAATATTCCATAAATGAAGCTATATCATTTGAAAAGCCTAAAATATGAAGTTTCTTATCTATATAAGTGTTTTGAGATTTCTTTAATAAAGAGTATTTTAGTTTTTTATTTTTTCCACATACAACTGTTATTCTTAATTTATGTTTATTATTTAAAAGCTCATCTAAGACATAAGATATATTTTTTAATCCCATACTGCCGCTCATTAATAATAAATTGAAGTACTCATCATCTTTAATTTCAGGTATCGTTTCATTTCTTTCAAAGAAACTTTCTCGTATAGGTATACCATAAGGAAAAATCTTTGAAGAATCTATACCTTGTTCTATAAGAGAGTTCTTAGTAAATTTACTACCAGTTATATAGGCATCAACAGATGGATGAATATATGTATAGTGTGCTTTGAAATCAGTAACCACAGAGATAAATGGTATCTTCATACCTTTTTTCTTTAATCTAGATATTATGTTAACGGTAAAAGGATGAGTACCAATTATTATATCAGGTTTTTTATCTTGAATGAGTTTGCTTAATTTTTTATCTGTTCCTCTAAAAACTAAAGGTAAAAACTTATATATAAATTTATGGTCAGTTAATTTATAAGCCCAGCCATATATCTTAGGAAACTTTGATGCAGATATTTCATAACCTTGAACTATAATGTCATTTAGAAACTTATTATTCCCTTCAAGGAAGTCATGCTTAATACATGTAAAGCCTTCAGATTCAAAAGTTTCTAATAATGAATTTGCAGCTTGATTATGCCCTTGACCTGTAGAAGTAGTTAAGATTAAAATTTTTTTCATTTAATTCACTCGCTTTTATCATGTTATATAATTCCTAGGTATAGTTTAACATGATTTATGTAAAAAATCTCAATGTTAAAGTAATTTTAAGAAAAAGAAAATGGGAAAGACTAGTAGTCTTTCCCATAATTTCTTACTTACCTTGGTTAAGGTTAAATCTCTTATTGAACTTGTCAACTCTTCCGCCGACGTTCACAGCCTTTTGCTTACCAGTGAAGAATGGGTGGCATTTAGAGCATATTTCTACTTTAAGTTCGTCTTTAACTGAACCTGTTGTAAAAGTATTTCCACATGCACACTTAACCACAGCGTCGTGGTGGTATTCAGGATGTATGCCTTCTCTCATTTATTTCACCTCTTTCGAAATTGTCCACTAAATATGAACATCTTAAATAACTATTAGAGTATATCACAAGGTATATTTCGAGTCAAGAAGAGGTAATTTTTAAAAGTACTTTTTAATCAATTTGTAAAATGCTATAATTTTTATAACAAAAGATAAGAGGAGAGATTATTTTAGATGAGTAAGTTATATTTTAGATATGGTGCTATGAATTCAGGTAAATCAACTCATTTAATGCAGGTGGCATATAACTATAAAGAAAGAGGAATGAGAGTTTTATTAATCAAACCTTCTACTGATAAAAAGGGTGGAGATAGACTTGTTTCTAGATTAGGTGTTGAAGTAAAGGTTGATATGATTGTAGATAAAGATACAAGTATTCTTAGTGAAGTTAAGGAGAATATAGAATTAGGTGGAAAATTAGATTGTATATTGGTGGATGAGGTACAATTTATGAAAAAGTATCAAATAGATCAATTATTTGAGATAGCTGTTACCTTAGAAATTCCAGTAATATGCTATGGACTAAGAACCGACTTTAAGATGGAAGGTTTTGAAGGAAGTGAAAGACTTCTTTTAATTGCTCATAGTATAGAAGAAATGAAGACTATATGTAAATGTGGGAATAAAGCTTTATTAAATGGTAGAAAGATTAATGGAAAATTTGTTTTTTCAGGAGATCAAATAGCTATTGATACAGTAGATAATGTCGAATATGAATCTTTATGTGGACAATGCTACTATAAATATAAAAATGAAGAGAAGTAAGTGAGTGATAATATGAAAAGAAAAGATGTTGGGGGGCAAGCTGTTATTGAAGGAGTAATGATGAGAGGCTCTAAAGGAATGGCAATAGCAGTAAGAAAAGAAGATGGAGAGATTGATGTTAAAGTTGAAAAAGTAGTACCATTAACTAAAAAATATAAGTTCTTAAATATTCCACTTATAAGAGGGATATTTGTATTAGTTGATTCATTAAAAATAGGAATGGATTCTTTAAATCATTCAGCTTCATTTATTGAAGAGGATGAAGATTATGAACCAGAATCAAAATTTGAAAGGCTATTAGATAGGTTTGAAGGATGGCTTAGAAAAAAATATGGAGAAAAAGCTGAAGATATAATTATGAGTATAACAATGGGGATAGCATTTTTACTAGCTATTGGATTGTTTATAGGATTACCTACAGCTATAGCAACTATATTTAAAGGATTTGGTATTTCACCTATATTATTGAATTTAATAGAAGCTGCTATAAGGATATCAATCTTGATAATATATATATGGGGAATTGCAAAGTTAGATGATATGTATAGGGTATTTCAATATCATGGGGCAGAACATAAAACTATTTTTTGTTATGAGGCTGAAGAAGAACTTACAGTTGAAAATGTAAAGAGGTTTTCAAGATTTCATCCAAGATGTGGTACTAACTTTTTATTTTTAATTATGTTTGTAAGTGTGTTTATTTTCTCATTTACAGGATGGGGAGGATTTTTACAGAGGATAGCATTAAGGATATTATTAATACCAATTGTAGCTGGAATAACATATGAAATTATAAAGTGGTTAGGTAAAAGCAATGGTGTTATAGCTAGAATAATTTCTTATCCAGGACTAAAACTTCAGGGGTTAACAACAAGAGAACCAGATGATAAACAAATAGAAGTTGCAATAGCTTCATTAAAAGCAGCTGAAGGTATCGAAGAGAGGGAAAAGACAATAGGTGAGCTTTTAAATGAGGGGACTAAAATACTAGGAGATGCTGATATAGATACATCTAGATTAGATTCACAATTATTACTTGGAAAAGTTTTAGAAAAGGATAAATTATATTTGATTACAAATTCTACAGAAAAGGTATCAAATTCAAATAAGATAAAATATTTTAATTTAATAAAAAAACGTCAAGATAAAATGCCTGTTAGATATATACTAGGAGAATGTGATTTTATGGGGTTAGACTTTTATGTAGAAGAAGGAGTGCTTATCCCAAGAAGTGATACTGAAGTGCTGGTAGAAGAGGTTCTGAAATTAATTCCTATAAACAAAAAATTAGAAGTATGTGATTTATGCTCTGGAAGTGGCGCAATTGGAATTTCATTAGCCCATTATAGACCTGATATTAAAGTTGATGAGATAGATTTATATCCAGTTCCAGAAAAGGTGACTAAAAAGAATATAATAAGGAATAATTTAGAAGATAGGGTGAGCTTTATAAAGAGTGATTTATTAGATGAAGTAATAAAAGTAAATAAAAGATATAATATCATTGTTTCAAATCCTCCTTATATAAAAGAAGAGGAAATAGAAACACTAATGGAAGACGTAAAGGATTATGAACCTAAAACTGCTTTAAGTGGTGGAGATGATGGTCTTGTATTCTATAGAAAGATTGTAGAGCAAAGTAAAGAAACCTTATTAGAAGGTGGAATGCTTTGTTTTGAAATAGGATATGACCAAGGTGAAAGTGTAAAAAACTTGTTAGAAGAAAATAGATTTGTAGATGTTAAGGTGGTAAAGGACTTAGCAGGATTAGACAGAGTAGTATTAGGAAAGTTTGCTTGTTGAAAATAGCGAAGATTATATGATATAATACTAAAATGTGAAAAAATGAAGTACGGAGTGATATCATGTTATTAGATAAATTAGCTTTCATAGAAAATAAGTATGATGAATTATCTGTAAAGATAAGTGATCCATCAATAATGGCCAATCAAAATGAATGGAGAAAGCTTTGTAAAGAGCATGCCGAGTTAGAAATAATAGTTAATGCATATAGAAATTATAAACAAGTTACTGAGGATCTAGAGGCTAATAAAGAGATGTTAGCAGAAGAAAATGATAAAGAAATGAGAGAAATGCTTCAAGAAGAAATTTCTGATTTAACTGCTAGAGAAGAAGAATTAGAAAGAGAAATTCAAATTTTATTATTACCTAAGGATCCTAATGATGATAAGAACGTATTCGTCGAAATTAGAGGAGGTGCTGGTGGAGACGAAGCAGCTCTATTTGCAGCAAACCTATTTAGAATGTATACAAGATATGCAGAAAACAATAGATGGACTGTTGAATTAATGAGTGCTAATGAAACTGACATTGGTGGTTTTAAAGAAGTAGTATTCATGATTAAGGGTAACGGAGCATATTCAAAGCTTAAGTACGAAAGTGGAGTTCACAGAGTACAAAGGGTTCCAGATACTGAATCAAGTGGTAGAATTCATACATCAACTGCAACAGTTGCAGTTTTACCAGAAGTTGATGACGTAGAAATAGAAATTAACGAAAAAGATTTAAAGATAGACGTATTTAGAGCATCAGGAAACGGTGGACAATGCGTTAATACTACTGACTCAGCTGTAAGAATGACTCACTTACCAACAGGTTTAGTAGTTTCATGTCAAGATGAAAAGTCTCAGTTAAAGAATAAAGAAAAAGCTTTAAAAATATTAAGAGCTAGACTTTATGAACAAGCAGAAGCAGAAAGAAATGCAGGCATTGCTGAAGATAGAAAGAGTCAAGTTGGTACAGGGGATAGAAGTGAAAGAATAAGAACTTATAACTATCCTCAAGGTAGAGTTACAGATCACAGAATAGGATTAACTCTTTATAAGCTAGAGGCCTTCTTAAATGGTGATATAGATGAAGTGGTAAATGCACTTATAACTGCAGATCAAGCTGAAAAAATGAAACAAATGGGAAATACAGATATGTAATATTAAAGAAAGCCTTGCATTTAAAAATGTAGGGCTTTTATGCTAGTGGGGGATGGTATGAATATATATAAGGCAATAAAAAGAGAAAAGAAGTTCTTAAAAAAGTTTTATATTTTAATGATTGTTCTTGCTATTACTTTACCTATTATTCTATTTTTAACTGGACTTAATAATACATTTTATTTAAGTTATCTGTTATTTATTGAATTTCTTATATTTGTTGCTGTTATAAATAAAATGAATTATTATAAATTAGAATATAGTTGTAGCAATAATAAATTAAGATTTAAGAATGGATTGCTTTCAAATGAAAGTGTGATTTTGTGTGATAAGGTTGCTTTAGTACATACTGAAAAAATGGAAGAAGATATGGATATTATTATTGTAACTACAGTAAACTTTAAGAATAAGTCCTTAAAACCAATAGGTTCTATATTTTTAAAGAGATATCCTCTAGCATCTGAGGAATACAAGAGAATTAAAGAACTTCAGCCAGAGAACATATATTATTATCAAGTAATAAGAAGAGGCGGCCTTAAGAAGTATATGATTTTAGATACGATATATAAAAATTGTGTGAGAGCTACATATACTGATGAATGTATTCAGAATATAAAAATAGCAAGAGGACAAACTTTAGTGTAAAGAAGGAAGGAATAAACTTGGAAACAAAAGTAGCCATAGTTAATGATTTAGAAAATGATTTAATATACATAAAAGAAGCAGCAGAAGTAATAAAGTCTGGGGGGATTGTAGCATTTCCAACAGAAACAGTATATGGATTGGGAGCTAATGCTTTAGATGAGAATGGAGTTCAAAAAATATTTATTGCAAAAGGTAGACCTCAGGATAATCCTTTAATAATTCATGTTGCAAGTAAAGAAATAAGTGATTTGGTAGAAGAAGTTCCAAAGGTAGCAAAAAAGATAATGGATAAATTTTGGCCAGGACCAATAACTATTATAATGAAGAAAAAGAGTATAATTCCTAATGTAACTAGTGCTAATTTAAATACTATAGGGATAAGAATGCCAAGTAATGACATTGCACTGAAACTAATAGAACTTGCAAATACACCTATTGCAGCACCTTCTGCGAATATTAGTGGAAGACCAAGCCCTACGGATATTGAAAGATGTGTAGAAGATTTAATGGGAAGGGTAGACTATATTATTGGTGGAGAAAAGAGTGAAGTAGGAGTAGAATCAACTATAGTAGACTGCACAGTTACTCCTCCTATAGTATTAAGACCGGGTGGCATAACATTAGAGATGCTAAGAGAAATTGATCCTAATATAGAGATTGATAAAGCTATAATGCAAAAACCAAGCGAGGATTTTAAGCCAAAGGCCCCTGGAATGAAATACCGTCATTATGCACCAAATGCAAAAGTTAAAATTATAAAAGGAAATAGAAAAAAAACTGTTGAAAAAATTAATGAGATGGTACACAATTATATAGATGAAGGTAAAAAGGTTGGAATTCTATCTTCTAAGGAAAACTCGTCTTACTATAAATTGGGTGATGTACTAGTAGTTGGAAGTAAGGAAAATCTATCTGAAGTAGCTCAAAATTTATTTGAAGCACTAAGAAGTTTAGATGATAAAAAGGTTGATATAATTCTTGCAGAGGCTTATGAAGAAGAAGGTGTAGGCTTAGCTATAATGAATAGATTACAGAAATCTGCAGGTTTTGATATTATAAATGTTTAGTTGGAGGTAAATATGAAAGTTCTCTTTGTATGCACAGGAAATACTTGTAGAAGTCCTATAGCAGAAGCTGTTTTTAACAGCTTAAATACAGATGATAATATTACCTCAAATTCAGCTAGAATATCAATTATACCAGGAAGCAAGATAAGTAAGGAATCAGCTGAATTAATTTATAAAGGACTTAAACTTGATTTAAAAAATAAAAAAGCTAAACAAATAGAGAATGAATTACTAGAAGAATTATACTTAGTTTTAGCAATGACTAAGTATGTGAGAGATCATTTAATAAAATATTATAAGAATAAGATATTTATATTATCTGAGTATGTTGGCGTAGGGGATAAAATTAAAGCTCCTTACGGTGGCACAGTTTCTGTTTATAAAAACACTTACAATCAGATAAGAGAATCAGTATCTTTATTATTGTCAAAAATAAAGAAAGATTAAGGTATGTATATACCTATTCTTTCTTTTTTTATGAATATACATAGCAATGGAGGTGGCACTATGAAGATAGCTTTAGGAGCAGATCATGGTGGATTTGAATTAAAAGAGGAGATTATATCGTACCTAAAAGATAATGGGTATGATGTAGAGGATTATGGAACGTATTCTAAAGAGTCATGTGATTATCCTGACTATGCATTAAAGGCAGCAGAAGCTGTTGCATCAAAGGAATGTGATCTTGGAATTCTAATTTGTGGAACAGGAATAGGTATAAGCATTGCAGCTAATAAGGTTCCAGGAATAAGGGCGGCTTTATGCTCAGATACTTTTAGTGCACATGCAACAAGAGAGCATAATGATGCAAATATATTAGCTTTAGGTGCAAGAGTTGTTGGACCTGGATTAGCACTAGATATTGTAAAAACATTTTTAGGTGCTAAATTTGAAGGTGATAGACACTTAGCAAGAATAAATAAAATAACTGAGATTGAAAAAAAATATTATAAATAACTTGGAGGGATAAGAAATGAGTAAAGTAGTTGAAATCAATCATCCGCTAATACTACATAAGTTAGCATTTATTAGAAGTAAGGATACAGGGGCTAAAGACTTCAGACAATTAGTAAGTGAAGTTGCTATGTTAATGGGTTATGAAGTAACTAGAGATTTTAGCATGGAAGAAGTAGAAATTGAAACACCAATTTGCAAGACTAAATGTAAGATGTTAGCAGGTAAGAAGGTTGCTATAGTTCCTATATTAAGAGCTGGATTAGGTATGGTAGATGGAATGCTAAGTTTAATTCCAGCAGCTAAGGTTGGACATATAGGCTTATATAGAGATGAAGAAACTTTAAAGCCAGTTGAGTATTTCTGTAAGTTACCACAAGATATAGCTGAAAGAGAAGTAATAGTTGTTGACCCAATGCTAGCAACTGGAGGTTCTGCAGCTGATGCATTAACTTTATTAAAGGAAAGAGGAGCTAAGAATTTAAGACTTGCTTGTTTAATTTCATCTCCAGAAGGAATAAAAGCAGTACAAGAAGCACATCCAGATGTAGACATATACGTAGCTTCAATAGATGAACAATTAAATGAAAAAGGATATATAGTTCCTGGTCTTGGTGATGCGGGGGATAGACTATTTGGAACTAAATAGTTAGTAGATAATTAAATAGCTAAGGGGGAGAAATTGCTTTGCAATTTCTCTTTATTTTTGCTGTCTAGGAATATATAAAATCAAGGATTAAGTACTAAGGGAATATATATTTATTTTCTGTGACTTGGAGCTTGTCACGGAACAAGCAAAATAAATATTTACGCAACCTTTTTGTGAAAATATACAGTGATTTACAGAGATATTAAACTAATATATAATTTAATAAGAATATAAAAATTATATTTAGTAAATAAGGAGTAGGTTATGAGAAGAAGAGATAAGGATAATTATTATCTTGATATAGCGGAAACTGTGGCAGAAAGAGGGACATGCTTAAGGAGAAATTATGGATCTATAATAGTAAAAAATGATGAAATAATTTCTACTGGATATACTGGGGCACCAAGGGGAAGAAAGAATTGTATAGATATGCAAACTTGCATTAGGGAAAAATTAAATGTTAAAAGAGGCACTCATTACGAGTTGTGTAGAAGTGTACATAGTGAAGCTAATGCCATAATTAGTGCTTCAAGAAGAGATATGATTGGAGCAACATTATATTTAGTAGGTAAAGATGCTAATACTAAAGAGTATGTAAAAGATGCAAATTCTTGCTCGATGTGCAAAAGAATGATAATAAATTCAGGCATAGAAAATGTAATTATTAGAGATAGTAAAAGTGAGTATAGAGTTATAGATGTTTTATCATGGGTAGATGAGGATGATTCATTAGCAATAAGTAAAGAATTTGGATATTAACAATTATATTTGGAGGTAAGTGAATTGAAAAAGAAGATTATTACCATCTTTGGAACAAGACCAGAAGCCATTAAGATGGCACCGTTAGTTAAGGAATTAGAAAAAAGAGAAGAAATAGAATCTAAGGTATGTGTTACTGCACAACATAGAGAGATGTTAGACCAGGTTCTAGAGTATTTTGAGATTAAGCCAGATTTTGATTTGAATATAATGAAAAGTAAACAATCTTTAACTGGTATTACTAATAGAGTGCTTGAAGGATTAGAAGAGGTTTTTATAAAAGAAAAACCAGATATGATATTAGTTCATGGAGATACAACAACTACTTTTGCAGGTGCATTAGCAGCATTTTATCAACAAATAAAGGTTGGTCATGTTGAAGCAGGATTAAGAACTTTTGATAAGTACTTTCCATTTCCAGAAGAAATGAATAGAAAGCTAACAGGGTCATTAGCTGATTTACACTTTGCACCAACAAAGGGGTCAAAAAACAATCTTTTAAGAGAAGGTATAAGCGAAAATGATATCTATATTACAGGAAATACTGTAATAGATGCTATGCTTCATACGGTTAAGGAAGATTATAAATTTGAAAACGAAGAATTAAATAAAATAGATTATGTAAATAAGAAAGTAATAATGATAACTGCCCATAGAAGAGAAAATTGGGGAGAAGGAGTAGAGAATATCTGTACAGCATTAAATAAAATTGTAGAGGATAATAATGATGTGGAATTAGTTTATCTAGTACATTTAAATCCTGTAGTAAAAGATGTTGTTCATGAAAGATTAGGTGGAAACGATAGGATTCATTTATTGCCACCATTAGACACAAAAGAAACACATAATTTAATGAATAAGTGTTTTATGGTAATGACTGATTCAGGTGGATTACAAGAAGAAGCACCACACTTAGGAAAGCCGGTTTTAGTTCTTAGAGATGTTACAGAAAGACCAGAAGCAGTGGCATACGGTACAGTAAAATTAGTTGGGACAGATATAGATAAAATTGTAAGTGAAGCTAATGAATTAATTCAAATTAAAGAAGCTTATGAAAAAATGAGTAAATCAGTAAACCCATATGGTGATGGAAAGGCATCAGAGAGAATTGCAGATGCTATATTACGATATTTTGATTTAAGTGATAAAGAAGTAGAGGAATTTAAGAGGTAGTTTGTTTAAAATTTAACAAAATTTCCTTGAAAAATATGTGAAAAATGGTATAATTGTAATTGTGTTAATAGTTTAACAAAGATAAATGAGTTTTTTTGAATTTAGGAGGTATATGAAATGAGAGAAGTAGTTATTGCAAGTGCAGCAAGAACAGCTTTAGGTTCATTTGGTGGAACTTTAAAAGATGTTCCAGCAGCAGAATTAGGAGCTATAGTAATTAAGGAAGCAGTTAAGAGAGCAGGAATAAATCCAGAACAAGTTGAAGAAGTAGTAATGGGGAATGTTATTCAAGCAGGTCTAGGACAAAACGTAGCTAGACAAGCTACTTTAAAAGCTGGATTACCAAATGAAGTACCAGCTATGACAATAAATAAGGTTTGTGGTTCAGGTTTAAGAACTGTTGCATTAGCAGCACAAATGATTAAGGCAGGAGATGCTGATATCGTAGTTGCTGGTGGAATGGAAAATATGTCTGCGGCTCCATATGTTTTAGATAAAGCAAGATGGGGACAAAGAATGGGTGATGGAAAATTAGTTGATACAATGATAAAAGATGCTCTTTGGGATGCATTTAATAACTACCATATGGGAGTTACAGCTGAAAATATAGCTAAACAATGGGGATTAACTAGAGAAATGCAAGATGAATTTTCAGCATCTTCACAAGCTAAGGCAGAAGCAGCAATAAAGGCTGGAAAATTCAAAGATGAAATAGTTCCAGTTGTTATTCCACAAAGAAAAGGAGATCCAATAATATTTGATACTGATGAATTCCCAAGATTCGGAACAACTGTTGAAAAGTTAGCTAAATTAAAGCCAGCGTTTGTTAAAGATGGTACAGTTACAGCAGGTAATGCTTCAGGAATTAATGATGGGGCAGCTGCATTTGTTGTTATGAGTGCAGAAAAAGCAGCTGAATTAGGGGTTAAACCTTTAGCTAAGATTGTTTCTTATGGCTCTAAGGGACTAGATCCAGCAATAATGGGTTATGGACCATTCCATGCAACAAAGAAAGCATTAGAAGCAGCTAATTTAACTGTTGAAGATATGGATTTAATAGAAGCTAATGAAGCATTCGCAGCTCAAAGTTTAGCGGTTGCTAAAGACCTTAACTTTGATATGAGCAAGGTTAATGTAAATGGTGGAGCTATTGCTTTAGGACATCCAGTAGGAGCTTCAGGAGCTAGAATATTAACAACTTTACTTTATGAAATGGAAAAGAGAGATGCTAAGAGAGGTTTAGCTACACTTTGTATAGGTGGCGGAATGGGAACAGCTCTTATTGTTGAAAGAGTATAGTATACACATATTTTGAGGAATGTATTAGAGGTATTCTAATACATTCTTTTTGTATATAAGAAAGTTCAAAATATAACCATAATCTAGTATTTTTCGATATATATAAAGAAGTAAATTGTTAAAAACTTGAGCATTTTCTATTAAAAATATTGATGTATTAAATAATCATAGGAGTATTTCTAAAGAAAGCAACATTTATTTTAAATAAATAAATGAATAAATAGGAATAATCTATTTCAATATAATAATGAAAAGGTAGAGTAAATGGTAGTTAATACACTATAACTATGAATAAATTTAGAAAATATAATAAAATATTTAAACAAAGTATTAAATGAAAATGTTATCAAGTAAACTTGCATAACATTTAAATTTTCAGAATATTAAGACAAATGAATAATTATGAATAAATTTATGTATTATTGTTGAAAATAGGAAGACTATCGATGTTTGTTAAGAGAATGGCTAATATTACATGTATAAATTCAAAATTTAAACAATTTTAAGTTTATTTAAGTAAAAATAAGGTTTTCTTAAAGTTTATAGTGGGGCTATAATACATAAGGGTAAGCGAGAGGGGAGTGCTCAATGAGTAAAGAGATGAATAACTTGGAACGAAAAATCACAAAATATGATATGCTAGTTGGTTTATTTATGTCTTTAATTATTAGCTTAGTATTTTCGTTTAAGCCTGCAATAGTTTTTTTCTTGGGTGTAATAGTTGGAATGCTAAATTATTTGGCAATATCATTCTCTACTAAAAGGTGGCTTCATAAAAATAAAATATTAATCTTAACAACATCTATTCTTAGAGTTCTTTTAGTATTAATAGTTATATTACCATTTATCCACAATATTATACTAGTATTGTCATATTTAGTTGGAATAATACTAGACCAAGGAATAAGACTTTATTGTACATTAACAGTGGAAGGAAGTGTTTAGGTTGGAATCAGTAGCACCTATCTTTTCCTTTAATATCGGAGGTTTCCCCATAAACATTACAAGAGACATAATTGTTCAATGGGCGGTAATTCTGATTTTAGGAATCGCAGCCTATATTTTAACAAGAAATCTTAAAAGGGTGCCAGATAAGAGACAGGTAGTATTAGAAACCCTATATACTACTATAGAAGGACTTGTTAAAAATAATATGGGCGAAAGTTATGTGGGATATATTCCTTATGTTGGAACTTTAGTTATATATTTACTAGTTCTTAACTTGATGGGAATAATAGGAATCGCGCCACCAACTCAAAACTTAAGCGTTACCTTAGGACTTGGGTTAACATCATTCTTAGTTATTAACTATACAGCAATTAAGAGAAATGGTGTGTGGGGTTATACAAAAGGCTTGGGAGAACCATTCTTAATGATGCTTCCATTAAATATTATGGAAAGAGTAATGTTGCCAATATCATTGGCCCTTAGACTTTTTGGTAATATGATGGCAGCTACTATGCTTATAGAAATGATCTATGAAGCTTTAGGTTCAATAGGAATGCTAGCTCAAATAGGAGCACCAATTATAGCACATGGATACTTTGATTTATTTGATGGAAGCATTCAAATGCTAGTATTCACAATGCTAACAATAATAAATATTAAAATGACAGCAGAACATCATTAGAATGTAATTTTGAAGGAGGAAATTTAAATGGATTTATCAGTAATTGCAGCAGGTATCGCTGTATTATCAGGAATTGGAGCAGGTATAGGAATTGGTATAGCAACAGGAAAGGCAACAGAATCAATTGCAAGACAACCAGAAGCAGCAGGTAAGATTCAAAGTGCTTTAATATTAGGTGCAGGTCTTTCAGAAGCAACAGCTATTTACGGGTTAATAGTAGCTATCATGTTAATAGTTATAAAATAGTTTAAGAAGAGTTGATATTATTGACTCCGAAGGGAGGCTGAGAGAATATGGATATAGATCCATCAGTTCTATTAATGACGTTAATAAACTTTTTTATTTTAGTACTAATACTTAAACACTTCTTTTGGGAAAAAATTCGTATTGCTATACAAGACAGAGAAGATTTTATACAAGAACAATTGTCAAATGCAGAGGATGAATCTCAAAAGGCAAGATTATATTTAATAGAAAATGAACGAATTCTTAAGTCTTCTAAAGAAGAAGGTAAGAAGATAATAGAGAAGAAAAAACAAAAAGCTAATAAAGTATATAGTGAAATTGTAGATGATGCTAATAAAGAAGCTAAGGCTATAGTTGATAGAGCAAGGTTAGAAATAGAAAGAGAAAAAGAAAAAGCTCAATATGAAATAAAGAAACAAGTAGTTAATTTAGCAATTGAATTATCTACAAAGGCTCTAGAAGAAAAGCTTGAAGATAGTACTCAAAGGGAATTAATAGGCGATTTTATAACTAAGGTAGGTAGTTAAATATGTATGAATATTTAGATAGGAGATATGCCTTAGCATTATATGAAGTAGCCAAAGAAAAAGACAAAGTAGATGAGTATATTAATGACCTTAGAGAAATTTGTGACTTAATAGAAAATAATAAGGATTTTTATGAGGTTGTAAAACATCCTCAAATAAGTACTAAAAATAAAAAGAGAACATTTATAAATATTTTTAAAGGAAAAATAGATGAAGAATTACTTTCATTTCTATTGATACTTATAGAGAAAGATAGAATATTGTACTTAAGAGAAAAGCTTAACGAAATGGAAAAGATTGATCTTGAGAGAAAAAATATTCTATCAGCAGTGGTGAAGACGGCAGTACCATTATTAGAGAGTGAAATTTCTAATTTACAAGAAAAACTTGAAAAGCAGTATAATAAGAAAATTATTATGACTACAGAAATAGATAAGAGTCTTCTAGGTGGAGTATACGTAAGAGTTGGAAATGATGTTATTGATGGAACAATAAAATCTAAACTAGAGGAAATGAAAGACATAATGCTTAAGAGAGAATAGAGGTGAGTCCATGAATATAAAACCAGAAGAAATTACTTCAATTATAAAAAAAGAAATTGAAAGATATGAAAAGCATATTCAAAAAGTAGATTCTGGTACAATAATCCAAGTTGGTGATGGTATCGCTAGAGTATATGGATTAGATGATTGTATGGAAGGGGAATTATTAGAGTTCCCTAATAATGTATATGGTATGGCTCTTAACCTTGAACAAGACAATGTAGGTTGTGTTCTACTAGGGTCAGAAGAAGGAATCAAAGAAGGAGATATAGTAAAGAGAACTGATAGAATAGTTCAAGTTCCAGTTGGTGAAGAATTAATAGGAAGAGTTGTTGATTCATTAGGTAATCCTATTGATGGAAAAGGACCTATAAAAACTAGTAATACTAGAGCAATGGAAATTCCAGCTCCATCTATTATTGACAGAAGTTCAGTTAATGAACCACTACAAACTGGTATTAAAGCTATAGATTCTATGATTCCGATAGGTAAGGGACAAAGAGAACTTATAATTGGAGATAGACAAACAGGAAAGACTGCTATAGGGATTGATACAATTATAAATCAAAAAGGTAAAGATGTTATTTGTATCTATGTTGCTATAGGTCAAAAACAATCTACAGTTGCTCATATAGTTAATACATTAACTGAAATGGGAGCTATGGACTATACAATAATAGTAAGTTCTACAGCATCAGATACAGCACCATTACAATATTTAGCACCATATGCTGGATGTAGTATGGGTGAGTATTTTATGCATCAAGGTAAGGACGTACTAATTATTTATGATGATTTATCTAAGCATGCAGTTGCTTATAGAACAATGTCATTACTTCTTAGAAGACCACCAGGAAGAGAAGCATATCCTGGAGATGTATTCTATATTCATTCAAGATTGTTAGAAAGAGCAGCTAAGTTGTCAGCTGAAAATGGAGGAGGATCACTAACAGCTCTTCCTATAATAGAAACGTTAGCAGGGGATGTTACAGCATATATTCCAACTAATGTAATTTCAATTACAGATGGTCAAATTTTCTTAGAATCAGATTTATTTAATCAAGGTCAAAGACCAGCAGTAAATGCAGGTATTTCTGTATCAAGAGTTGGTGGTAATGCTCAAATTAAAGCAATGAAGCAAGTTTCAGGTACTTTAAGATTAGAATTGGCGCAATATAGAGAACTTGCAGCATTCTCTCAATTTGGATCGGATTTAGATAGAGATGCTAAGAGAAGGCTTGAAAAAGGTAAGAGATTAATTGAAGTATTAAAGCAAGATCAGTACGAACCAATGGCTGTTGAAAAGCAAATTGTTATTTTATATGCAACAGTTAATGACTTCCTTTCAGATATAAAAGTTAGTGATATAAGAAAGTTTGAGAAAAGTTTCTTAGAATATATGGATACTCATCAAAGAGAATTATTAAAGAAAATAGTAACAGAAAAAGTTTTAACTGATGAAATAAAGAAAACATTAGAAGAAACAATCGTTGAATATAAAAAGATATTTTTACAAGAGGCATAGCTTTTAAAAGCTATGCAATTCTTTAGGAGGTGGAATAATGGGAGCAGCTGGACTTATAGAGATAAAGAGAAGATTAAAGTCCGTAGAAAGTACCAAGAAAATAACAAATGCAATGGGACTTGTTGCCACTTCTAAATTAAGAAAATGTAGAAAAGAGTTATCTATAAATGAGCAATATCTAGAAATAGCTGAAAAAACCATGAAGTCTTTAGCAAGAATATCAGAAGAAAAACTTACTACTTCATATTTTGATGGAAATGATGGTAATTATAAGCTTTATATAATAATCACTTCTGATACTGGATTATGTGCTGGATACAATAATAATGTAGTTGCTTTTTTAGATAGCTTAATCAAGGATGATAAGGATAATTGCAAAATAATTAGTGTAGGTAGTAAGGGAATATCTTATTTAAGAAGGAACGGATTAGAAACTATAGATGAATATGTTGATATCCCTGATATACCAACTATAAAAGAAGTTAAATTAGTTTATGAAAAAGCTTTAAAGCTTTTTGTTTCAGCTGAAGTTTCAGAGGTTAATGTTGTATATACAGAATTTATATCTCCTATAAAACAAGAAGTTAAGAGCGAAAAACTATTGCCTGTTGAAAGAGCAGTAGGAGAGGTAGGAGAACAAATAGTAGAACCTGATTTAAAAACTGTTCTTACAGATTCTTTAGATATATATCTAAAAGGAAAGCTAAGGGCTTTAATGTTAAGTGCAAAATGCAGTGAACAAAGTGCTAGAATGCAAGCTATGGATGGAGCAACAAGCAATGCAAATGATATAATTCAAGAACTTAATATAAGATATAATAGAATTAGACAAAGCATGATTACTCAAGAAATTTCAGAAATAGTTGGAGGAGCAGAAGCACAAAAATAGTAAGGAGGTATATTAGATGCCTGGCAAGATAGGAAAAGTGGTTCAAGTAATAGGACCAGTAGTTGATATAAAGTTTAATTCAGACTCTCTTCCTAATTTATATAATGCTATTCATATAAATATGGGAGAAGATGTATTAGTAGCTGAAGTTGAGCAACATATGGGAGATGATATAGTAAGAGCCATAGCAATGGAAGCTACTGAAGGACTAAGAAGAGGTATGGAAGCTGTAGATACTGGTAGACCAATAGCAGTTCCAGTTGGTGAAGAAGTACTAGGAAGACTATTTAATGTTTTAGGAAAAACTATGGATAATGCTGGAGATGTAAATGCAAAAGAAGAATATCCAATCCACAGACCAGCTCCTAGCTTCAAAGATCAATCAGTTGAACCAGAAATGTTTGAAACAGGAATAAAGGTTATTGACTTACTAGCTCCTTATCAAAAAGGTGGAAAAATAGGTCTTTTTGGTGGAGCAGGTGTAGGAAAAACTGTTCTTATTCAAGAGCTTATTAATAATATAGCTAAAGAACATGGTGGATTATCTGTATTCACAGGTGTTGGTGAAAGATCAAGAGAAGGTAATGATTTATACCATGAAATGAAGGATTCAGGGGTTATAGAAAAGACTGCATTAGTGTTTGGTCAAATGAATGAACCACCTGGAGCAAGAATGAGAGTAGCTTTAACAGGACTTACAATGGCTGAATATTTTAGAGATAAAGGCCAAGATGTACTGTTATTTATAGATAATATATTTAGATTTACACAAGCGGGTTCAGAAGTATCAGCTTTATTAGGAAGAATACCATCAGCTGTTGGATATCAACCAACTCTTGCAACTGAAATGGGTGCTCTTCAAGAAAGAATTACATCTACTACTAATGGGTCTATAACATCAGTTCAAGCAGTATATGTTCCAGCAGATGACCTTACTGACCCAGCACCAGCTACTACTTTTGCTCACTTAGATGCAACAACAGTTTTATCAAGAAGTATTTCAGAATTAGGTATTTACCCAGCTGTTGATCCATTAGAATCATCTTCAAGAATTCTAGATCCGAGAGTTGTTGGTAAAGAGCATTATGAAGTGGCAATGGATGTAAAGAATATACTTGAAAGATATAAGGAATTACAAGATATAATTGCTATTTTAGGTGTGGATGAATTATCAGATGAAGATAAAGCAGTAGTTTCAAGAGCAAGAAGAATTCAAAGATTCTTATCACAACCATTTACAGTAGCAGAACAATTTACGGGAATGACAGGTAAGTATGTTCCAATAAAAGAAACTGTAAGAGGGTTTAAGGAAATTTTAGATGGAAAATATGATGATATACCAGAATCAGCATTCTTATTTGTTGGTACTATAGAAGAAGCTCTTGAAAAAGCTAAAACATTAGGATAAGAGGTGGAGGAAAATGGCCAAAACCTTTATATTAAAAATTTTAACTCCTAGTAAGATGGTTGTAAACGAAGAGGTAGAAAAAGTATTTGTAAATACAATTAATGGTATGGTTGAGTTTCTACCTAATCATGCACCTATTATAATGAGTACAGTACCAAGTGTTACTGTGTTTTATGATAAAGTAGGAAATAAGAAAGAGCTATTTACATCTAGAGGAGTAATTAATTTAAGCAATAATGAAATAATGTTTTGTAGTGATGCAGCAGAATTAGTTGAAGATATTGATTTAGCTAGAGCAGAAGAAGCAAAAGGAAGAGCTGAAGAAAGATTAAAAGATTCATCTAAGTTTGATGTTGCAAGAGCACAGGCAGCATTAATTAGAGCAAATATAAGAATAGGTTTAAAAAAGCATTCAATTTAATGAATGCTTTTTTTTATGTAAAAAATTATATTTTTTTGACAATCTTTCACAAAAAAATACGACTTTTATATACTAATAGTAAATAAAGTAATTGTATAAAAAATGGAATAAATGACCATAATTATGAAGGAAAGGTGGGGGTATATGTGAAGGTTAGAGTATGCCTTGTATTAAGTTTCCTTTTTTCTGTTATTTTTATTAGTGCTTTTCCTATAGTTAGTTGGTCATGTAATGATTTTTATTCTATTGAAAAATTAATAAAAGAAGAAAGTACCTTTGTAGAAAGTGGCGTGAAGATAGAATATGAAAGCAATATTTCACTAGAAGATACTTTAAGTTTAATACAAAAGAAAATAAAAAAGCATTATAGTTCAAGTGTTTCTGAAATAACTAATGATGGTATTTCTATAAAGTGCAATAATATAGAAATAAATATTATTGTTTATGAAAATAAGGGAAAAACATTAGTAGATGCGGTAATAACTAATTTTAGTAAAGACAAAAAGTTATTAAATTTAATACAAGATTTATCACAATTACAAGTTAATACTTCAAGTAAACCTAGATATTTTAAATATATAAAGGGAAAAATAAATAATACAGAAGAAGGATTAGATATTATTAATAAAGTACAAAACATAAAAGACATAAATGCCCTAGATATCCATAATGGTTATGTTGGAACAGCTAAATTACAAGATGGAGAAAGGGTCAATTTTGCAGTAAGTAACTACGATAAAGGGACTTACTTAGTTATTGGTACACCAATAATTTTTTCAACATACTAATAAGTCATTATGGAGGAGAATATGGAAAAGATAGTAGTTAAAGGTGGAAAGAAACTAAGTGGTGAGGTAAACATAAGCGCAGCGAAGAATTCGGTTTTGCCTATAATTGCAGCAACAATTCTTTCAAAAGAGAATATTGAATTAGAAAATATACCTATGCTAGAAGACGTTTTGGTTATATGTAACCTACTTAGTGGTTTAAATTGCGATTTAGAAATAATGGATGAAAAGATAAAAATAAATACAAGTAAATTGATTCCTGTTGATGCTAATAGTGAATTAATAAGGAAAATGAGAGCTTCATTTCTAATAATGGGTCCTATGTTAGCAAGGTTTGGTTATTGCAAATTATCACTTCCAGGAGGATGCAATATAGGTAGTAGACCTATTGATCTTCATTTGAAAGGCTTTAAAGCCTTAGGAGCTGAAATAAATATTGGACATGGATATGTAGAAGCTAAGGTAGATAGATTAAAAGGAAATAGAATTTATTTAGATTTCCCTTCAGTTGGAGCAACTGAGAATATAATTATGGCTGCTGTATTAGCAGAAGGAACAACTATAATTGAAAATGCTGCAGAAGAACCTGAAATATGGGATTTAGCAGAATTTTTAAACTCAATGGGAGCTAATATAGTCGGTGCTGGTACAGGAAAGATTACAATAGAAGGTGTAGATCATTTAGGTGGCATTAAATATAAACCAATATATGATAGAATTGAAGCTGGCACATTTATGATAAGTGCTGCAATAACAAACAGTAGAATTAAAATTAATGGTATAAATGGAGAACATTTAAGACCATTAATAGAAAAGTTAAAAGAGTGTGGAATTAACTTTGAAGAATTAGGAGAATCTGTAATAGTTGATGGAACAGGTCCTAAGAAGCCTGTAGATATTAAAACTTTACCTTATCCAGGGTTCCCTACAGATATGCAACCTCAAATGATGAGCTTGCTATGCTTAATTGAGGGGTCTAGCATAGTAACAGAAACTATATTTGAGAATAGATTTATGCATGTAGCAGAGCTTACTAGAATGGGAGCTAAAATAAAAATAGATGGTAGAACAGCTTTTATTGAAGGTGTTAACAAACTAACTGGATGTGAGGTTAAAGCTACAGACTTAAGAGCAGGAGCTGCTATGATATTGGTTGGATTAGTAGCTGAAGGAACAACAGAAATAGGAGATATTTATCATATAGATAGAGGTTATCAAGATATTGAAAAGAAATTCAGAGGTCTTGGAGCTGATATTGAAAGAATTAAGTATTAAAAAGGAATTATAATTTTTTTATAAAGAAGCTATATCGTTAAGATGTAGCTTCTTTTATGCAAAAATATATAAATATATATTCTTATGTATATATTAGAAAATAATAAAGCTTATTGAGAGTAGTGATAAGTAAAATTATGTAAGCATATAATTAAAGGAAATTATTTTTTAGGAGGGAGAAATGAATTATAATGGTGCGAAAAATGAATTTAAAGTTATTTCTTATATAAGCATATTTATAATTTCCTTTACAATAATAATTTGTAGTATATTCATTGCATCTCCATTTAAACGTACAAGCTCTTTTGAACTTAGCGATGATACTATAAAGTATGTTAAAGATGAAGGGGTAATAGTTAAGGGCGATGATAAAGTAAAGGTATATAATACTATCACAGGAAAGGTAGAAGAAATAAGTTTAGAAGATTATATAGTTGGAGTAGTAGCTGCAGAAATGCCTGCAGAATTTAATGAAGAGGCAATAAAGGCTCAATCTATAGCAGCTAGAACTTTTTATTTTTCTAAGAGAATTTCTCCTTGTAAATCAGCTAAAGAGCATGGAGCAGAAATTTGTTCATCAACTCACTGTCAGGCATATATGAGTAAGGATGAAAGAATGCAGAAGTGGGAAAGTGCGAAAGCAGAAACTTATTGGGAGAAGATTGTTAGCTCTGTTAAAGCTACAGAGGGTGAGGTTATGATATATGGCGATGAGATAGTTAAGTATCCTCAATTCTTTGCTATAAGTGGAGGTAAGACAGAGGATTCCTTAGAAGTGTTCTCAGGAGATATTCCTTATTTAAAATCAGTAGATAGTTCTTGGGATGAAGATGCTACAAAATATAGTACAACAAAGGAAATTGGATTTGATGAATTTGTAAATACAATAAATAAAACATATAAGGATTCTGGAGTTACAAAAACAAATTTAAAAGATAAGGTAAAGATAGAGTCTAGAACTAATGCGGAGTATGTAAAAAGTATAGCATTAGGAGAAAAAACAATTTCGGGAATTGATTTTAGAAAATTATTTGATCTTAGGTCATCAAATTTTACAATAGAGTATGGTAATGATGTGGTTAAAATTAATTGTAAAGGCTATGGGCATGGAGTTGGAATGAGCCAATGGGGAGCAAACTTTATGGGCAAGGACGGAAAGAATTATAAAGATATATTAAAACATTATTATTCAGGAATAGAAATTGAAAAAATAGTATATAAATAGCGATTAAAAACTTTTAATAAGGTAAGGATATAAGATAAGTCAAAGGCTTATTTTATATCCTTATTTTTTTAAAATAAAAATAAATAAAATATGGATAATATGTATTATTTTATACAAAAAGGAAACAATAGAAAAAGGAGGTGTTTATATGGACAAAAATAATTTACAAAAGGTAAAAGATTTTTTTAGGAAGGAGGGTTTTTACGTAGTACTTTTCCTATGTTTGTGTATTATCACAACACTTGGAACTGTATATTTTAAGAAATCACGTAATTTACAAACAGATCCTAAAAAAGAAGAGAATAATAAAGAAATTTCGTTGAATGTTGATGATAAAGATGTAAGTAATAACATGCAAAATGCAGAAAGAGTGGAGAGTACAACTAATAAGAATACCGAAAAGACTACTGCTGTATCAAATACTACGGAAGTGAAATTTGTTAATCCAATCTCAGGAACTTTAATTAGAGAGTTTAAGACAACTCCTCAAATTATTGATGATGAAGGAAATCAACGTGTTTTATCTGGAGTAAATATTAAATCTAAGATAGGTTCGGAAGTAAAAGCAGCAGCAGAAGGTGTTGTAGAAACAGTAGGTGTTGGCGATGTTGAAGAAGGAACAAGAGTTGTTATCAAGCATGCTAATGGATTAAAGACTGTTTATGCTAATCTTGATCCTAAAGTTAATGTTAAGGCTGGAGATAAGGTAACATCAAGCACTGTTATCGGTAAAGTTGGAAATACTGTAAAGATATTTGGAGATAAGTTTGGTGAATTTTTAAATATACAAGTAATAAATTCACAAGGAAAACAAGTAGATCCATTAAAGTATTTTTCATATAAGCTAAAGTAATTTGTTAGAAATAATATTAATCAGTCATTCCTTGAAAAAGGAATGACTGGTCAATAATTAAAAAGAATAAAGAAATAAAAAATGAAGGAGGTAGCATTTTGAAAGACTATATTGAAGAAAGAGTTCTTGAGGTAGCACAATATATAATTGATTCAAAAGCTACTATTAGGAAAACTGCTAAAGTTTTTGGAGTAAGTAAAAGTACAATTCATAAAGATATGACAGAGAGATTACCAAAAATAAATCCAATTATTGCAGAAAAAACTCATAGTATTTTAGAACTTAATAAAGCAGAAAGACATATTAGAGGCGGAAAAGCCACTAAATTAAAGTATAAAGCTATTGAATGATAGGAATATTCCATATATAATAAAGAATAGGCAGAATTTTGAAGAAATTGTTATCTAAATGTAATTTTTATATATGGGAGTGAAAAAAATGTGGTTTTGGAGATCAGGGGTAGAGCTGGGAATAGACTTAGGTACAGCTACTGTGCTTGTTTATGAAAAAGGTAAAGGTATTATATTAAAAGAACCATCAGTTGTTGCTATAAACAAAATTAATAATAAGGTATTGGCTGTTGGGGAAGAAGCAAGAAAGATGATTGGAAGAACACCAGGAAATATAGTAGCAGTTCGTCCATTAAGAGACGGGGTTATTTCTGATTATGATGTAACTGAAAAAATGTTAAAGGCATTTATAGTTAAAGCTGTTGGTAAGAAAAATATGGTTGCTCCTAAGGTAATGGTTTGCATTCCTTCACAGGCTACAGAAGTAGAGAGAAGAGCCGTAATAGATGCAGCAAGAAATTCCGGAGCAAAGAGAGTTAATCTGATAGAAGAGCCTTTAGCAGCAGCAATTGGTGCAGGATTAGATATAACAAAGCCAAATGGATCAATGGTAGTTGATATTGGTGGGGGGACATGTGATATAGCTATAATTTCTCTTGGTGGTATCGTTGTTAAATCATCAATAAAGAGTGCTGGAGATAAATTTGATGAAGCTATCATAAAGTATGTAAGAAGTAAACATAAAATTATGATAGGAGAAAAGACTGCAGAAGAATTAAAGGTTACAATAGGTTCAGCCTTTAAAGGGGGCAGAAATTTAACTTCAAGTATGAAGGGTAGAAATTTAGTTACTGGTTTACCAGATGAGGTAGAAATAACAACTGAAGAAATTCGACAAGCATTACAAGAACCTGTTACTTTAATAGTAGAGGCTGTAAAAGCAGTGTTAGAAAAAACTCCTCCAGAATTAGCGGCAGATATTATAGAAAAGGGAATCCTTTTAACTGGTGGAGGTGCTTTATTAGACGGATTAGACAAGCTTATTGAATTTGAAACTGGAGTAAGTGCTATAGTTGCAGCTGACTCAGTTGAATGTGTTGCAGAAGGAACTGGAAAGGTTCTTGCTTATTTTGATAAGTTGGATAATAACTTGAATAATCAAGAAGTAATTTTAATAGAGTAACATAAAAAGTGAGAAGCTTTATAGAGTTTCTCACTTTTTATATATAAGAAAATTATTATGTTTTTAAATTTATTCCTTTGTTTAAATAATATGCATGTATAATTCCTCTTGAAATAACTTTGGCCATATCTAGAACTAGAGATAAGCGAATAGATCTAGAAGAAAAGAAGTCAGCATTATCACTTGAGTCTATTATACCTATTATAGAGGCCATACCTACATCAGGAAGTGTCTTTCCTACTCCTTTTCCAGGATGTATAGCATAGTCTCTAGTATGAATTTCACCTATTGATTTATTTTCACCTAAACAAGCATCAATACCGATTATGCAAGCATCAGGGTGTAATTTATTTATCTCTTCCAATCGTTTATCTATATTTAAAGCATGAATGGGATTTGATATAGTACCATAGATTGGTAAAGGAAAGAGATTCTCTTCTAATATAGTACCAACTAAAGGTCCTAAACAATCTCCAATACATTTATCAGTTCCTATACAAACTATAGCTGTATTATCCTTTATAAAATCTTTTATTCCTTCTGCAATTTCATAATAAGCAAGTGCAGATCTATAATGAACCTTCCTTTTATTCAAGCCATAACACCCCCTTCAATAATATATGAGTGGGAGTTAATAAATAGTATATAAGAATAAAAAAATGCTAAGTGGCAATAAATCAAATATGAAGGGAGTGAAAAAAATGAAAAAAGTTTTTGTTGGATTAGTAATTTTTTTGGCAAGTTTTATTACTATATATACTATTTTTATATGGGAACCAAAGTCAGTAGCAGATATTGTGAACTTAGGTGGAGTTACAAATGAAGATGTTAAAAGTGAAAATGATGAAAAAGAAGTGGAGAGCAAGAAAAAAGAGGAAAGTAAAGAAGTATCTGTTGATGTAAATCCTATATTAAAGGTAAGTGTAGAGGATATATATAATGAAATGCCTAGGAAAGATTATGAAGAACTAAAAAAGGTTATTACAACAATGTCAACAAGTGATATAGGTATGATAGAAGATGCTATAAATAGTGAAGATAAGGAAAGTGGAATTACAAATGCTATATCAGTTTTAAAGACTAGATTAAGTAGCGAGGATTATGAGAAAATAAAGAGTATATTATCTCCATATGTAAATTTTAATAATATCAAAGAAAATGTGTAGAAAAAACGGATGTAATATTAAATGAGAGTAAAACCGATAGATGTAGAGTAAATTAAGGATAATCTTGATATATGCATTCATTTGAGAGTTGAAATATAAGAGCATAGAATATATACTAACTATTGTTGATTCGGTGCTTACAGCATTTGAAGAAAACTAAAAATTGGAGGAGTTCCCGAGTGGCCAAAGGGGGCAGACTGTAAATCTGTTGCGATTCGCTTCGATGGTTCGAATCCGTCCTCCTCCACCATTTAAATGGGCGCATAGCTCAGCTGGGAGAGCACCTGCCTTACAAGCAGGGGGTCACAGGTTCGATCCCTGTTGTGCCCACCATTTAAAACTTAAAAAATAAATATAATATGCTGGCATGGCTCAACGGTAGAGCAGCTGACTTGTAATCAGCAGGTTGTAGGTTCGATTCCTATTGCCAGCTCCAAATGGAGGAGTTCCCGAGTGGCCAAAGGGGGCAGACTGTAAATCTGTTGCGATTCGCTTCGATGGTTCGAATCCGTCCTCCTCCACCATTTAAAAGCAAGTTTACTTGCTTTTTTTAATGTCTATAAAAGTATAAAATTCTAATAGTATGAGAGGGGTGGATATTTATTTCCGTGTGACTTGGAGTTTTGTGACGGAACAAGTAAAATAAATATCTACTCCACATTTTTTATTCCTTAAAAGTTGATAATGTGTATTAAGTTAATAAAATCTGTGGATAGAAAAAAAGCTTCTGTGGATAAAAGTTGAAATTATATAATAAATACTATTGAGTTTAAAAAAATAATATGTTACAATAAGTTTGCAAAAATTAAATAAAAAACTCTTATCAAGAGAGGTGGAGGGAAAGGGCCCGATGAAACCCGGCAACCTGTTATATTACAAGGTGCCAATTCCTGTAGATTTTTTATCTACGAGATGAGAGAGATTATATAGTAAAGTCTCTTCTTATCGAAGGGTTTTTTTATTGCCTAAAAACATTTGGAAGGAGAAGACAAATTATGAAAAGATTATTTACATCAGAGTCAGTAACAGAAGGACATCCAGATAAAATATGTGATCAAATATCTGATGCAGTGTTAGATGCGATTTTATCAAAGGATCCAAATGCAAGAGTAGCATGTGAAACATGTACAACAACAGGATTAGTAATGGTAATGGGGGAAATAACAACAAATTGTTATGTTGACATTCCTAAAGTTGTTAGAGAAACAATAAGAGAAATAGGTTATGATAGAGCTAAGTATGGATTTGACTGTGATACATGTGCAGTTATGACTACTATAGATGAACAATCAGCTGATATAGCAATGGGAGTAGATGAAGCTTTAGAATCTAAAAAGGGTGATAAGGATGATGTTGAAGCAGTAGGTGCTGGAGACCAAGGTATGATGTTTGGTTTTGCAACAAATGAAACTCCAGAATTTATGCCACTACCAATAGCTATGGCTCACAGACTTTCTAGAAGACTTACTGAAGTTAGAAAGAATGGAACACTAGATTATTTAAGACCAGATGGTAAAACACAAGTAACAGTTGAATATGAAAATAACACAGCTAAGAGAATAGATGCAATAGTTATTTCTACTCAACATGGTGAAGAAGTTACTTTAGAACAAATAGAAAAAGATTTAATGGAATACGTAATAAGAGAAGTGGTTCCAGCTGAATTATTAGATGAAAACACTAAATATTATATAAATCCTACTGGAAGATTCGTTGTAGGGGGGCCTCAAGGAGATTCGGGATTAACAGGAAGAAAGATAATAGTTGATACTTATGGAGGAATGGGAAGACACGGTGGTGGAGCATTCTCAGGAAAAGATCCAACAAAGGTTGATAGATCAGCAGCGTATGCAGCAAGATGGGTTGCTAAAAACTTAGTAGCCGCTGGCCTTGCAGATAAGCTTGAAATACAATTAGCTTATGCTATAGGTGTTGCAAAGCCAGTATCAATAGAAGTTGAGACATTTGGAACTGGAAAAGTTGATGAAGAAACTATAATTAATATAGTTGAAAAGGTATTTGACTTAAGACCAGGTGCAATAATTAAAGAGTTAGATTTAAGAAGACCAATCTATAAGCAAACTGCTGCTTATGGACATTTTGGAAGAACAGACTTAAATCTTCCATGGGAACAATTAAACAAGGTTGAAGAAATTAAAAAATTATTATAGAAAAAAGACTTATTGCAATAATTTGCAATAAGTCTTTTTATTATTTATTATAAACTTTTTTTCCCTTAACGAAAACTTTTTGAATTTCTATATCTTCATTAAATAATATAAGGTCAGCATCATAACCTTCTTTTATCAAACCTTTATGATCTTCAACATGACAGTGTTTTGCACCATTGTAAGTAGCCATTCTTACAACTTCATTTAAAGGATAATTTGAGTTGCTATATATATTCTTAACAGCTTTATCAAGAGTAAGAACAGAACCAGCTAAAGTTCCATCTAATAATCTTGCAGCACCATTTTTAACTATAACATCTTGACCACCTAAAGAATATTGGCCATCTGGCATACCACAAGCTTCCATAGCATCACTAACTAATAAAACTTTATCAGTTCCCTTTTGCTTATAGGCTGTTCTTAAAGCAGGGTAAGAAATATGGATACCATCAGAAATTGTTTCTGTAGTTATATCAGTATCGAATGTAGCACCTACAACACCTGGTTCTCTATGAGTAAAAGGAGTCATTGCGTTGTAAAGGTGAGTTGAGTGGCATGCACCACATTTTATTCCCTCTATAGCTTCATCATAAGTAGCTTTTGTGTGCCCCATAGATACTGTAACACCATTGTCAGAAAGATACTTTATTAATTCTTTTGCACCTTCAACTTCAGGAGCCATTGTGATAGATACAACAGCATCACCATAGTCACCAACTATTTTGTTATAGTTTTCTACTGATGGCGCAAGTAAGAAGTTTGGATTTTGAGCACCAATTGCTTTTGGGCTTATGAAAGGTCCTTCTAAGTGAGCTCCTAATACATTAGCACCTTCAGTTCCTTCTTCTTTAAGCTTTTTAATAACTTTCATAGATTTTCTGATATCTTCAGCAGCAACTGTCATTGTAGTTGGTGTAAAAGATGTTGTACCATGTTCAACTATTGTTTTTGCAATTGTATTTATAGATTCAACAGTACCATCCATGGTATCGCAACCACCAGCACCGTGAATATGAACATCAATAAATCCTGGTGAAAGGTATAAACCTTCAGCATCTATAACTTCTGTATCGTTAACGTTAGAAGGGTTAATTTCTTTAATCTTTCCGTTTTCAATTAGTACAGAACCTTTTTCAATTTTGTCTAAATAAATAATATTACAATTTTTTATTAGCATTAAAACACCTCCATCAATTTTTAGAAACTTTATAATCCTATGATATAATTATAATATATATAGTCAAGAATAAAAATAAGTTTATTGGATATGGAGAGATAATATGGAAGTCTTAGAAGGCTTTGTTGAAGTAATACTTTTTAAAAGTGGTGATACAGGATATGTAGTATCTAAAATTAATATAGAGAATAAGCCTATAACAGCTGTAGGAACAATTCCTTACTTAAGAGAAGGTCAACATGTAAAGTTAACTGGTACTTGGATAATGCATAAACAATTTGGTAAACAGTTTAGTATTAGTAAATGTGAAGAGATTATGCCAACTACAATAGATGGTTTAGAGAAGTATTTATCATCTGGAATAATTAGAGGAATTGGTCCTGTTACAGCAAAAAAAATCATTGACCATTTTGGTGAAGAGGCCATGGATATATTAGATAATAATATTGAAAGAATAAAAGAGATTGATGGTATTGGAGAAAAGAAATTTAGCATTATCTATGAATCATATTTAGAACAACATGATTTAAAAGATATAATGATATATTTTCAAGGCTTTGGCATAACTCATGGGCAGTGTTTAAAAATATATAAAAGATTTGGACCTAATGCTAAAGAAATTGTTCAGAAGGACCCCTATATTCTTTGTAGAGAAATAAAAGGAATAGGTTTTGCTACAGCAGATAGAATTGGGTCAATGATAGGAATAAATAGAGAGTCTGATTCTAGAATAAAGAGTGGAATAGACTTCGTAATAAATAGATTCTGTGCTGCTGGAAATACATATATGCCTAAGAATAAGGTTATAGAAGAAACTAAAGAACTTTTATTGGTTAAGGAAGAACTAATAGAAGGAAATATATATAATGCATTTTTAGAGAAAAAGCTAATAGTACAAAAAATAAATGATATAGAATGTGTATTTATACCTATATTTTATTATAGTGAATTAGGTATAACAGAAAGAATAGCAAGGTTATCAATTCAAAACTATCAAACTATAAATACAGATATAGAATTTGAAATTTCTTTGTTTGAAAAGAAAAGTGGTATTAACTTTGCAGACTCTCAGAAGGAAGCTATTATTGGAGCTTTTACTGATGGAATAGAAATAATAACTGGAGGTCCAGGAACAGGTAAAACAACAATTATAAAAAGCATAATTGAAATTTATGAAAATGAGGGAATGAAAGTACTTTTAGCAGCCCCAACAGGAAGAGCGGCTAAGAGAATGACTGAATCAACTGGAAGAGAAGCAAAAACCATACATAGATTATTAGATATAGGGGCTGGGGATGAGGATACACCTTTAGATGATGAATCAGATGAACCCTTAGATGGAGATGTAGTAATAATAGATGAAGCTTCTATGATAGATATATTTTTAATGCACAGCTTATTAAAATCCATAAGAGTTGGAACAAGGCTTATTATAGTGGGAGACGTTGATCAATTACCATCAGTAGGGCCTGGAAATGTATTAAAGGATTTAATAAATAGTGGTTTAATCAAGGTTGTTAGATTAAAAGAAATATTTAGACAGGGAGCCGAGAGTTTAATTATCACTAATGCACATAGAATAAATAATGGAGAGATGCCATATTTGAATCAAAAGAATAAAGATTTTTATTTTTTAAAGGAAGAGAATATAGATAATATACTTTCTGTTACTTTAGACTTAGTTAATAGGAGATTGCCAAACTTCAATAAGTCATGGGATAGAAGAAGAGATATTCAAGTTTTAAGTCCTATGAAAAAAGGAGTTTTAGGAATAATAAATTTGAATGAAAAAATACAAGAAATATTAAATCCACCCTCAAAGGATAAAAAAGAGAAAAAGATAAAGAATCTTGTTCTTAGAGAAGGGGATAAGGTTATGCAAACTAAGAATAATTACTTAATAAAGTGGACTTCTATAAGTGACAAGGGAGATCTTGATGGTGAAGGTGTATTTAATGGAGATATGGGATTTATTCAAAGTATTGATAACGAAAGAGGAAGTATTACAGTAATATTTGATGACGAAAAAAAGGTAATATACGATGCTGAAAATATTGATGAATTAGAATTGGCTTATGCAATTACAATACATAAAAGTCAAGGAAGTGAATTTAAGGTTGTAATTATTCCATCATTTATGGGATCACCTTTCTTGATGAATAGAAATTTAATATATACTGGAATAACCAGAGCAAAGGATCTAGTAACAGTGGTTGGATATCCAAGGGCACTTCAATACATGGTTACAAACACTAATAGTACTGAGAGATATTCATCACTAGAGAACAGAATAAAAGATTTACTTAATAGTGATGTAATAGAATAAAAAAAGAGAGGGTAATATGGTTATATTTAATAAAAATATATCAGAAGAGATAGTAGATATTTCTAGAAGAATATATAGTTGGTATAAAAGTGGTATAAAAACTTTATCTATAAGTACATGTCCTTTTAATACAAATACAATTTTTGTAGATATAGTAAGCTATTTTATTTCCATGAGAAAGAAAGTTTTATATATATCAGATGAAGGGTATCAAGAAAAGAAACTATTAGATGGATTAAGTAATAAGTATAAACATATGACTTATTGTAAATTAGAAAGTGGTCTTGGAGAATGCGATATTAACTTTGTAAAGTATAAACATATAAAGGATATAGAAGGAAAATACGATTTAGTTATTTTAGATGATATATCAAATTTTTCTACTATAGATAATAGAAAGTTAAGAGATATTTATAACTTTATAATTAGCAAGTCAGAAAGAATAATAGTATATTCCTTAGAAGAGGTAACTATGTTAGGAGATAAAATAGAATGTACTCCTATAGTTACTAAAAAGCCATTTATAGAGCCTAGAGTTATAAATACTAGAATTGATTTAAATAAGGATATTCCATATATTTTATATGATTATATAAAATGGTTTAAGGATAATAAAAGAAATTTAGTCATATATGTTCCTAATAGTGAAGCTTTAGAAAATGTATATGAATATTATTTAAATAAGCTTAAATTAAATAAGGTTCAAATAAAAAAAGTATACAAAGATAAAAGTAATAAGATAAATGTTTTAAAAGTAAAAGATAAGGCAACATTTATAATAACAGATTTTAAGGAGATATCTTTAGAGGGGACTAACATTGGAGATGCTATAGTACTATTTGCAGATAGTAATGAGTATAGCTATAAACAACTTATGTATATATGTGGTCAAATATCAAAAACATTAAGTAAAACTTCAGAGATATTATTTATAGCAAATGAAGTAAATAATACTATAGATAGGGTTAGGGATGTATCTAGAGATTTTAATAAGATGTTATGGGAAAAAGGATTATAAAGGTTTTATCAATAATAAAAAGAAGTTTATTGGAAATAATTTATCCAAGGGATAGTAAGTGTATAGTATGTGGTGAAGAAAATACCTATGGTTTATGTCATAAATGTAAATTTTCAATTACATATTGTGATAATGGGGAGCTTTGTCTTGGATATTATAAAGGTGTATTAAAGGAATTAATATTAAAGTTTAAATTTAAGGGAAGATTTGATGCAGGAGAAGAACTAATTAAGCTAGTTGAGGAAAGACTGGTTAATTTTATAGAAAAGGATTATATAATAACATATATTCCTATAGGAAAAGAAAGTCTTAAGATAAGAGGTTTTAACCAATGTGAGTATTTAGCTAAGGAATTAGGATTAAGAAATAATTTTACCATATTAAATACTTTAAAAAGGGTGAAAGATAACAAGATACAGAAGACTTTAAAAAGAGAAGAGCGATTAAAAAATATTAAAGGTGTATTTGAAGTTATTAATAGAGAAGAAGTAAAAGGAAAGAAATTTATAATATTGGATGATGTAATTACAACAGGTGCAACTCTTCATGAAGCAGAGCGAGTATTAAAAGAAGCAGGGGTTGTTCAAATAAAATTGTTGACTATGGCAAAATCGTATGTATAATATTAATGTAAGCTAGGTCTGTGGTTGAAAGTCGAGGCTAGTCGCAGGCAAAACGATCCACGTAACTCAAACAAAGTTTTGATGAGCATGGTGCGGTATAGAAGTAAGTCCTACCAATTTTAATTGAGAGGGTTAGTAGTGAGAGGGTAATTCTGGGTAGCGAAATCTCCAGTAGGCGAGTGTGGGGGCAAAGACCAGGTCAGCTAGCTTAACAAGAGTAGTAGTGATGCTGCTCTTTTTTTATTGCCTGAAAAAGTTAAGAATGTAAGAGAGAATAAAGATAAAATAGATAAGATAGATAATAAGGATAAGGTGGAAATTTTGATATAGTAAAGTTTGTGAAAAATGGGCAAGCTGATTGCAGTGGTTTCTTAGCTAAACCTATTGAAATAATTAGTTAATTGTCCAATATGAACTTTTGTATCTTCAATAAAAATGCTGTTAGCAGAGTTTTGAGTATAATTATTTATTAGATAATTAGTGCATTATGTCAAATGATAAAATGTATACATATTTTGCAAAAAAAAGAGGAATATTAAGATAGTTGAAGTAGTATGATTGAAGTAAGAGAATATTCTGAAAATTTAAAGTTGCTATATTTTCAGATGTTATGTAAAATTAAAATATAAAAAACAACTTAATAAAGGTCTAAAGAATCATAATAATTATGAGAGGGGCTGGGCTTATGAAAGTGACAGTAATAGCAAAAAATATTGAATTAACACCTGCGTTAAAGGAAATGGTAGAAAAAAAGATTTCTAAGCTAGAAAAGTATTTTGGACCTAATGTAGAAGCAAGAGCTACATTAAGTGTACAAAAGAATAGACAAAGAGTAGAAGTGACAATTCCATTTAACGGGGTTATTCTAAGAGGAGAAGAAGTCACAGACGACATGTATAAGTCAATTGACCTTGTAGAAGAGAAGCTTGTAAGACAAATAAGAAAACAAAGAACCAAGCTTTCTAGAAAGAATAATTCAGGGTCATTAAGGTATCCAGAATTTAATTCGCTAGAATTTAAGAATGAAGATACTGATGAAGATACCTCAAGAATTGTAAAGACTAAGTCTTTCAATGTAAAACCAATGTCTGCGGATGAAGCTGTACTACAAATGGAATTATTAGGACATAGCTTCTTTGTATATCAAGATGCTGATACAAACAACGTAAGTGTTGTTTATAAAAGAAAAGATGGAAATTATGGTTTAATAGAACCAGAATATAAATAAAGCGTGTATACTCCATAGGGTTAAGGAGAAATCCAAAGGCTCTATGGAGTTTTTGCATTTATGTTAATAAATAGTTATAATTGTTGTATATATATAAGTTACAATGGTATAATTTATAAATATAGAAATTAGAATATGAAATTATATAGTAACGTTATTAATAATATAGTTGAAAGGATGAAATTATGGGACTTTTTGGAGGATTGTTCAAGTCATACAGTGAAAGAGAAGTTAATAGAATAAAACCTATTGTTGATAAGATTGAAGCTTTAGATGGGTCAATGTCTAAGTTAACAGATGAAGAATTAAAGAATAAAACTGTTGAGTTTAAAGAGAGATTAGCAAATGGAGAAACTCTTGATGATATACTAGTAGAAGCTTTTGCAACTGTTAGAGAGGCATCTTGGAGAGTTCTTCAAATGAAACATTATAGAGAGCAACTTATTGGGGGAATTGTACTTCACCAAGGAAGAATTGCGGAAATGAAAACTGGTGAAGGTAAAACCTTAGTTGCTACATTACCTGCGTATTTAAATGCCTTATCTGGAAATGGAGTTCACATAATAACAGTTAATGATTATCTTGCAAAAAGAGATATGGAGTGGATGGGACAAATCTACAACTTTTTAGGTTTAACTACAGGTGTTATTGTTCATGAACTTACAAATGACCAAAGAAGAGAGGCATATGGTTCTGATATTACTTACGGAACAAATAATGAATTTGGTTTTGACTACTTAAGAGATAACATGGTTATTTACAAAGAGGAAAGAGTACAAAGACAACTTAACTTCTGTATAGTGGATGAGGTTGACTCTATTCTTATCGATGAAGCTAGAACACCACTTATAATTTCAGGAGCAGGTGAAAAATCAACTGAATTCTATAAAGTAGCAGATTACTTTGTAAAGACTTTAAGAGAAGAAGAAGATTATACAATAGATGAAGAAGCTAATGCAGTTATGTTAACTGATGCAGGTGTAGAAAAAGCAGAAAGAGCATTTAAGCTAGATAACTATGCAGATGCTGACAATATGGCTCTTCAACACTATGTAACTCAAGCCTTAAAAGCTAACTACTCTATGAGAAGAGATAAGGATTACATGGTTAAGGATGGAGAAGTTATCATAGTTGATGAATTTACAGGAAGACTTATGGAAGGTAGAAGATATTCAGATGGTCTTCATCAAGCTATTGAAGCTAAAGAAGGAGTTAAGATTGCAAGAGAATCTAAGACTTTAGCTACAATTACATTCCAAAATTACTTTAGAATGTATAATAAATTATCAGGTATGACAGGTACAGCGTTAACAGAAGAAAATGAATTTAGAGAAATTTATGGACTAGATGTTATAGTTGTTCCAACACATAGACCAGTACAAAGAGTAGATAATGCAGACCTTGTATTTAAAAATGAAAAAGGTAAGTTTAATGCAATAGTTGAGGATATAATAGAAACTCATAAGACAGGTCAACCAATTCTTGTTGGTACTGTAAGTATTGAAAAGTCAGAAGAATTATCAAAAATACTTAAAAAGAGAGGAATTCCTCACCAAGTATTAAATGCTAAGTATCATGAACAAGAAGCAGAAATCATATCCCATGCAGGTGAGTTAGGGATGGTAACTATAGCTACTAACATGGCTGGTAGAGGTACTGATATTAAGCTTGGAGAAGGTGTAGTTGAAGTTGGTGGTCTTAAGATCATTGGTACTGCAAGACATGAGTCTAGAAGAATTGATAACCAATTAAGAGGGCGTTCAGGAAGACAAGGAGATCCAGGTTCTTCTACATTCTATATATCATTAGATGATGACTTAATGAGAATCTTTGGTTCTGATAAGATTCAAGCAGTTGTTGATAAGATAGGATTAGAAGAAGATGATGCTATAGAAAATAAGATAATTACTAAGCAAATAGAAAATGCTCAAAAGAAGGTTGAAGGTAATAACTTTAACATAAGAAAAACATTATTAGGATATGATGATGTTATGAATATGCAAAGAGAAGTTATCTACAAGCAAAGAGCACAAGTTTTAGAAGGCGAAGACTTAAAGGATCAAATTCTAAATATGACTTCAGATGTCATCTCAAATGCCGTATTAAGCCACTTAAATGGTGTTGAGGGTGACGATGTTGAAGTTGAAATGAAGAAGCTTATAGCATATTTAGATGATATATGTGTTCCAGATAACAGAGTAACTGTTGAAGAATTAATGAAGATTACTAATGATGAAATCATTGAAAAGTATAAGAATATAGCAACTGAAATTTACAATGGAAAAGAAGAAGAATTTGGTTCTGAAAAGATGAGAGAAATTGAAAGAGTAATTCTTCTTAGAACAGTTGATTCAAAGTGGATGAATCATATTGATAACATGGACCACTTAAAGCAAGGTATGGGATTAAGAGCATTTAAGCAACAAGATCCTGTTCAAGCTTATCAAATGGAAGGTAGTCAAATGTTTGATGAAATGATTCAAGGAATCAAAACTGATACAGTTAAATATATCTTCCATGTTCAAATGGAAAAGGCTCCAGAAAGAGAAAGAGTAGCTAAGGAAACTTCAGCTGTTCATGCAGGAGCTGATGGGGATTCAAAGTCAACAAAGAGAGAGCCTGTAAGAAAGAAAATAGAAATTGGTAGAAATGAACCATGTCCATGTGGTAGTGGTAAAAAGTATAAGAACTGCTGTGGAAGAGAAGCATAGAATATGTATAGGCTAACCATTTGATGGTTAGCCTTTTTAATAGTGAAGGAGATGATTATATGATAATTGAGCTAGAAAAGGAAATGAGTAAGGTTCCTAGCTTAAAAGAGACTATAGAGGAAATGGGGGCTTCACTTTGACAAGGAAGCTTTAGAAAAACAATTAAAAGAATTAGAACTTCAAATGCAGGAAAATGGATTTTGGGATGATATAAAAAGGGCAGAAGAAGTTACAAAAGAAAGTAAAAGAATTAAAGATAAAGTTTCTAGACATGATGATTTTGTAAGAAGAGTTGAGGATATAGATGTTCTTTATGAGCTTATGGAAGAGGATGATGAAGAGTCAGCACAAGAAATAATCTCTGAAGTAAGGGAATTGGAAAAGGAACTTTATCAATATAAAATAGAGATATTATTATCAGGAGAATATGACGGTAATGATGCCATCTTAACTTTGCATGCAGGAGTAGGAGGTTCAGATGCTAATGATTGGACTGAAATGCTTCTTAGAATGTATATAAGATGGTGTGAAAAGAAAGGGTATAAGGTTGAAACTTTAGACTTATTAGAAGGTGATGAAGCTGGTATAAAGAGCGTTACCCTAAGAGTTAAAGGTGAGAATGCCTATGGATATTTAAAAGCTGAAAAAGGCGTTCATAGACTTGTAAGAATATCTCCTTTTAATGCTAATGGTAAGAGACAAACATCCTTTGCTTCACTTGAAGTATTACCAGAGCTTACAAAAGAACAAGATATTGATATAAAGTCGGATGACTTAAAGATAGATACTTATAGATCAGGTGGAGCTGGTGGTCAACACGTTAATAAAACAGAATCAGCAGTAAGAATAACTCATATTCCAACTGGAATAGTTGTACAATGCCAAAATGAAAGAAGTCAATTTGCTAATAGAGATACTGCTATGGCTATGTTAAAGGCAAAGTTAATAGAGTTAAAAGAAAGAGCACATAAAGAAAAAATAGAAGACTTAACTGGAGATTTAAAGGATATGGGATGGGGAAGTCAAATAAGATCTTATGTATTCCATCCTTATAGCATGGTTAAGGATCATAGAACTAATGTGGAAACATCAAATGTTAATGGAGTTATGGATGGAGATATTGATTTGTTTATAAATTCATATCTTTCAAGTAGTAAATAAACTCAGATAAACTAAGGAGGCTATATATGAGAAGGGTGAATGGCGTAATATTTGATATGGATGGTCTTATTTTTGATACAGAAAGACTATCATTTAATGCATGGAGAGATATTTGTGCAGAAATAGGATATGAGATGGATAGAGCTTTCTACTGTACTTTAATTGGAAGAAATCTTAAGGGATTTGGAAAGCTTATGATAGAAAAATTCGGTGAAGATTTTCCGCTAGAAAGCTTATATGAGAAAAAGATAAAGCATCAAATGAAGGCTATTGAAAAAGATGGTATACCACTAAAAAGAGGAATTCATGAACTTTTAAATTACCTTAAGGAGAATGGGTATAAGGTTGCTGTTGCTACTTCTACTTCAAGAGATAGAGCAGAGTATTTACTTAAATTAGGCGGTGTATTAGAAAAAGCAGATTATGTTATCTGTGGGGATGAAGTTGTAAATTCTAAGCCAGACCCAGAGATATTCTTAAAAGCTGCAGAAAAGCTAGGAGTAGAACCAAAAGAGTGTATGGTTCTAGAGGATTCGGGTGCTGGAATAGAGGCAGCTTATAGTGCAGGAATGTTAGGAGTAAATATTCCAGATATGAAGGAGCCAGATGAAAATATGAAATCTAAATCATATAGAATATGCGAAAGTTTATTAGATGTAATTGATATATTAGAAAATGTTTAGTATTGATAGTGTATTAGAGATTTTAGGACAATATAGAGAATTTGCAATTTTTATATCAATAATAATTAGTATTATAATTGCTTTACTAGGAGTAGTTCCATCCATATTTGTAACTGGAGCTAATATTATATTTTTTGGACCAATTTGGGGATTTATAATATCCTTACTTGGTGAAAGTATAGGGGGATATATAAGCTTTAAAGTTTATAGGTTAGGTTTAAAAAAAAGTATTACCTCTATATTAGGAAAGTATAGGTTAGTTGATAATTTAGTAAAGAGTAAAGGGTGGAAAGCTGGTGTTCTTATTTTTGAAGGAAGATTAATACCATTTATTCCTTCAGGATTTATAACTTTAGGAGCAGCATTAAGCAGTGTAAATTCATTTATATTTGTTGTAACAACTTTTTTAGGAAAGATACCTTCAATAGCCTTAGAGGCTTTGGTAAGTTATGAATTCATAAATACAAATGAAGGTAGTATTAAACTTATAATTACTATAATTGCTTTAATTCTATTATGGTTAACTATTAAAAAAGGAAATAACAGTTAAAGGGAAGTTATCAAGAGATGACTTCTTTTTTATTTAACAAATTTGCATAGTATTTACCTATATTAAAAGTTTATAAAAGATATTAATATTTTGTGGTAAAATATGTTTATAGGAGAGGGTGTTATGAGAAAAGCAGTAGAATTATTAATGAAGAATTTTATGTTGACAGTAGATATGCTAGAACCTATTAGAAGAGGGAGTGCAAAGATTCTTTATTTATCTTCGAAAGGAATATTGATATATGAAAAGGTCTCTAAAGCTTATATGATGTATGCATCAGATGAAAAGATAACTAAAAATATAGTTAATATAATTCCTAAAGACGCTGAATTGATAGTTGGTCATAAGGAGTTAGATTTTAGGTTGTTAGAAGATAGATTTAAGTTTGATGAAAAGATGGTGTGTTTTAATGTAGTATATAAGAAGGAAGAACCAATTGATATTGGAAATTCAGAAGTGACAGTAAAGCTATTATCAAAAGATTATGCTTATAAAGTTAGTGAAGTATATTCTAAATCTACAACTGTATTAGATGGATATATAGAAGATAGAATAAGAAATGAGGCAGTATATGGAGCTTTTATTGATGGAGATTTATGTGGTTTTATTGGTTATCATAAAGAAGGCTCAATAGGTATGCTTGAGGTGTTACCTGAATATAGGGGAAGGGGTATAGCATTAAGACTTCAGGCTGTAGCTACAAACAAAAGAATAAAGTCTGGAGCTTATGCTTATGGACAAGTTATAGAAGATAACATTAAGTCTTTAAATTTACAGAAGAAATTAGGCTATGACATATCAGATGATAAAGTATACTGGTTGATTAAATAGTTATAGGGGGGATATAAGTGTTTGAAGATATTAATAGAGAACTAAGAGAATGTAAGGATAATATTTTATTAAAGGAAACTTTAGAAGAAAAATTAGTTACTTTAGAAGATACCTACTATAGAAAGAATAAGGTATTAGAGGGGTTAGAAGAAAAGCTGAATAAAGAGTTTAAGGATGTAGAGAAATTCAATAAAATATCAGTGGCTAATATAATAAGTACTATATTTAATTATAGGGAAGAAAAGTTATACAAGGAAGAGCAAGAATATTTAGAGGCAAAGTTAAGATACGAAGAATATAGAGTTACTGTTGAAGAGTTAAAGAATGATTTAGAAACTACAAAAAGTAGAATAAAATCTATTAGTAATTATGAGGAAAGATATGAAGAGCTTATTCAAGAAAAGTCAGAGCTATTAAAGGGAATAGACTTAAATAAGAGGTTAGAGATTGAAGAAATAGAAGCTTCAATAAACAGATATGTAAAAGAAGGTATAGAGATAAAAGAAGCAATAGATGAAGCTATTAATTGTGATTTTACAGTTAATTCTGCATTAAAATATCTTAATGATGCATCAGGGTTGGCAACTTGGGATGTATTAGGTGGAGGAGCTATTACATCTATTATGAAACATGATGCTGTTAACTCAGCTAAAAAAGAAATAGAGAGATTAGGTTATGCTATAACAAAGCTAGAAAAAGAGCTAAGTGATATTAATATGATAAGTATATCAGGAAATTTTAATAATATAGAATCAAGTTATTTGGTAGATGTATTCTTTGATAATATATTTACAGATATAAGTGTAAGTAACAAAATAGATTCATCTTTAGGTAGCGTGAGAAATGTAAAAAATAAATTAGATAGATGTAAAGAAGAATTATATGAAAAAGAGAAAAATAATAACAAAGAAGTTATTAAGCTTAGAGAAAAGTATAAAGAATTAGTAGAAAGTTATATATAAGTTTGAATATCAGAAAGAGAGAAGTTTTTAAATTTCTCTTTTTTTGCTGTATAGGAAAAATAAAATAAATATCAACCCAACCTTTGTGTGTGGTAACAGATTGGTAAATATCTTATATAAAAATAATCTTAAATTATTGATAGATTTAGAATACATATATTGTAAAATAAAACAAAAATAGTATAATTATAAAATAGAAAAATAAACATGTACTAGCTTAATTGCTATTCATCATTAAAAATTATCATTACTTAATTTAAGTAATGTTTATATATAAATATTATTAATGGGGAGGTAATTATGAGGGGGAAAAACAAGAAGTTCTTATCATTGCTTACGGCTATTGCGTTAGGAACTACTATGATTCTCGGTAATGGAGTTAAGATTAGTGCTAAAGAAGATTTAGCATCAAAACTTAAATCTGAGTTATTAAAACAGATGAGAGAATCACAAGGAGAACTTTCAGAGCATAGCAAAGGCCAAAGTGAATTTGGAAAAGACTTTGATGAGAATGGCAATAAGCTAGACGAAAATGAGGAGATTAGAGTTATAGTTCAGTTAAAAGATTCGCCTGCTATTATTTCAGAATCTAATGGTTATGATTCTAATGTAAAAACTAAGGAAAACACAGTTAAAGGTGCCCAACAAAGTGTTATAAAGAAGGTAGAAGCAATAACAGGAACAAAGGTGAAAAGAAGCTTTGGATATTTAGTTAATGGTTTCTCAATAAGTACTACAAGGAAAAATGTAGATAAAATTAAATCTATATCAGAAGTTAAGTCTGTAACTGAGGTTAGAAGATATTATCCAACCATGGCATATGCAGATGAGATAACAGGAGCTACTGGTGTATGGAATGAATTAGGTTATAAGGGTGAAGGAATGGTAGTGTCCATAATTGATAGTGGTATTGATTATAGGCATAAGGATTTAAAGGTTACAAATAATGATGTTAAGTTAACACAAAGTAATATGAATACTGCTATTGAACAACTTGATTACGGTAAGTACTTTACCAATAAGATTCCATATGGATATAACTATGCAGACGGAAATAATGACATTATTGATGTTGGAGCTGCAGGAGAACATGGTATGCATGTAGCTGGAATTGTGGGAGCTAACGGATCCTCAGATGAAGTAGAAGGATTAATGGGTGTTAAGGGGGTTGCCCCAGAGGCACAACTTCTAGCAATGAAGGTATTTTCTAATAATCCTGAAATAAAAGGAGCATATGATGATGATATAATTGCTGCTATTGAAGACTCTGTTAAATTAGGAGCAGATGTAATTAACATGAGCTTAGGATCAGATGCAGGTTTTAGTGATCCTGATGATCCACAAGAAGTAGCCATAAAGAATGCTACAGATAAGGGTGTTTTATGTGTAATATCAGCTGGTAATGCACAAGTATCTACAAGTTCAAGCTCATGGGAACAACCTCATAACTTATTTGGAACTATTGATACAGGTTTAATAGGTTCTCCATCAACAGCTTCTGATGCTTTATCAGTTGCATCCATGGAAAATACATCAGCAATAGGGCCAGCATTAACTTATACAACAATTGGCAATGCTACTGGAAAAGTTCAATATTCAAAGGTAAGTGGATGCAAGTATGATTCATTATCTAATAACCATGAATTAGTTTATTGTGGTATAGGTAGCGAAAGTGATTGTACAAACTCAGATGGTAAAATAGCTTTAATTATTAGGGGAGATATAAGTTTTTCAGAAAAATATAACAATGCTATAAATGCAGGTGCTTCGGCAGTTATTATATATAACCATGCAGATGGTGGAAATGAAACTATCTCTATGGCAGTTGATAATGTTGTGGCTGATAAACCTATATTTAGTGTAGGATATTCAGATGGTGAAAAGTTAAAATCTCTAATAACATCAGGGGATAGTACAATAAAGTTTGAGCAAGGTGGAGCGTTATCAAGCGAAAATATAGATAAGGGTGATATGTCTCAATTTACTTCATGGGGCCCAACATCAAGCCTAGAATTTAAGCCTGAAATAACTGCACCAGGTGGAGATATTTATTCTCTTGCAAATAATAATAGTTATCAAAGTATGAGTGGTACATCTATGGCAGCACCACATACTTCAGGTGCTCAAGCATTAATTATTCAGGGCGTTAAAGCTAATGGACTAAATTTATCAGGAAGAGATTTAGTTACATTTGCAAAGAATACTGCAATGAATACATCAGTTCCTATGACTGACAAGTATGGAAATGGAACAATTCCTTATTCTCCAAGAAGACAAGGAGCTGGGCTTTTACAAATAAGAAATGCAATAAATAATAAGGTAATAGTTACTAATTCTAATAGACAAGCATCTGTAGCGTTAAAGGAAATTGGAAATAATACAAGCTTTACCTTAAATTTAAAGAATTATGGAAATGAAGAGATAACTTATTCTATTCCAGAAGTTAAGGTATATAGTGAGGTAACTGATGAAGTTGGATATATTCATGAAGTTGAACTTGAAGGTGCTTCAATAACTTTTGATAAGTCATCAGTAACAGTACCAGCGAATGGAACTGCTACAGTAATTTGCAATTTAAATCTTTCATCAGTTGTTACAGCACAAAAGTTTGTTGAAGGATTTGTAAAATTTGTAGGTAATGAAAATGTACCTTCTTTAGTAATGCCATTTATGGGCTTCTATGGAGATTGGTCTGCTGAAAAAATAGTAGATGATCCTGAATACACTGATGGATCAACTTCTAGTATTACTGCAGAAACAGCTTTAATTGGAGTTTCCGGTGAAAATTTATCTTATATTGGAGCAGTTAGCAATGGACAATATACAGTATTTGATAAGAGTAAGATGGCCTTCTCTCCTAATAATGATGGTACTTTAGATGAAGTAATGCCATATTTATATATGCTTAGAAATTCTAAAGAACTTAAGATTCAAGTTTTAGATCAAAATGGAGATATTTTATCTGAAATATATAAAGAAAATAATGTTAGGAAGAATCTTCTTGAAGAATATATTAATGGAACTAGTGGTCCTAAGCTAGTTAGTGAAGGAGCTTGGGATGGAACATTATATAATATGAATACTGGTAGATATGAAAATGTTGAAGACGGTAATTATTATATTAGAGTAGTTAATAAAGTTGATTTACCAAATGCAACACCTCAAAATTTAGATATGCCAATTATGGTAGATACAGTTGCTCCAGAAATAGATATTCTTGGAGTTGAGAGTATTGCAAGTGATAATAATAGTGTTAACTATGTTTTAAAATGGAAGTCTAATGATGAAGCTTCAGGATTAAGTGATATTTTCGTAGTTATAATTGGAGATAAAATGCTTGTATTATCTGAAGATAATATAAGTAAAGATTCTAATGGTAACTACTATGCTATAATTCCTTTTGCACTTGAAACTACTAATGATGTAGTAGTTGCTACAATGGATAATGCAGGTAACTTTGGATTAGATGAAGAGGTTATTTCAAATGTTACAAATGCAGATGTTAAATTTACTAATATATCTAATGGCATGATTATTTCAGCAGATATGTTAGCTGATGGTAAGTATATTGTAAATGGTTTAGCTAATGATTCAGTGGGAGTTTTAAAGATAAATGGTGAAGATGTAGAAATAGAAAATAATAGATTTAATTACCCATTATCAGTAGCTGAGGGAGTTAATGAAGTAAGTCTGTATGCAGAGGATAGGGACGGAAATACTATAGTTAGAACAAGTATACTAGTATTATTAGATACTATTGCACCAGCTCTCTCTGTTACACCGGACATAGGAACTGTATCACCTTACTATACAACTACAGAAGATTCTATAAATCTTCAGGTATCAGTTTCTGAAATAAATGAGTTTACTGGAAATTATGTTGGGGCATACCTAGGAGTTAATAGTGAAGATTTACAACCTATATCCTTAGATGCAAATGGAAAAGGAAGCGTGGAAGTGAATCTTACAGATGGATTAAATGGTATATCTATAATAGCAGCAGATGCAGCTGGAAATATATCTTATAAAGATATGGTTATTTCTAGGTATAGTGAAGATAATAACTTATCAGTTGAATTCTATAATTTAGAAGCGCTTAATTTTATTTCAGCTCAATTAACAGAAAATGATTTTTATACAATTGAAGGTAAGTTAAGCAATAAACCTGGAGTCTTTAAGATTTCTGGAGAAGATGTAGCTGTAAAGGATGACTTAACATTTGAATTTAAGCAAAAACTAGAACAAGGCACAAATAGGATTAATGTTTATTTGGAAGATAAGGACGGAAAAGTTATTGTTAATAAGAACTATAAAGTTCTTTATGATTCAAAAGCACCATCAGTATCATTTGATTTAAATGTTAGAGATGATAATAAAGTTTACACTAACAATGAAAATTTCACTTTAAAAGGAAATGTTACAGATAGTCTACATGGATATTCCCTATATATAAATGGTGAAGCAGTATTAACTTTAGATCAAATGTTTGTAGAGGGAGAAGATAAATTACAAAGAGAGTTCTCTAAGGATATAAGATTACAACAAGGTGTTAATAATGTGTTAGTAGAAGTTGTTGATATGATGGGAAATAGTGTTGCTCAATATATTCCTGTTATATTAGATAAGGAAGCTCCAGTAAAGCCTTCTATAAACTTAAGCACTACAGAATTAACTAATAAACCTGTTAATGTAACAATTAGCTCTAATGAAACTCAAATTGATAAGATTGAATACAGTTTTGATGGAGAAAATTATACTGAATATAACGGACAATTCTCAGTAGGTATATCTTCTAAGATATATGCAAGAGTAACTGATTACGCAGGTAATGTAAGTGAAGTTGCATTAGCTGAGGTTAAGATAGATACTGAAGCTCCACAAGTAAACATTACAAATATAGGTGAAGGACAAGAATTCACAGAATCAGTAACACCTAATGTTGTTTGTAATGATGAAGAAGCTACAATTACTCTTTTATTAAATGGAAATTCATATTATGGAGAGGAAATTACAGCTGAAGGAGAATATATTTTAGAGGCTTATGCTACAGATAAGGCTGGAAATAAATCTTTAGTTGTTACAAGACACTTTAAGATTGTTTCAGATTCTGCTGTAATAACCCCACCTAGTGGAGGAGATACAGATAATCCAAGTAAGCCTGGAGATTCAACAGAACCTGGTGATACAAATAATACTCAAGGAATACCGTCAAAAACTGGAGACAGTAATTCAATGACAGTAGTAATAGTACTTGTTGCTTTAATGCTATGCTCTGGAGCAGCAGTAGTTGTTATTAGAAAGAAAAAGAAAGTAGAATAAAAGGAAGCTACCTTGGGTAGCTTCTTTTTTTGTGTAGGTTATTAAGAAATCATAGAAATACATATTATTTTCATTTCATATTAACCTATTTATATAATTATGTATTTATATATTTATGGATAAAAATGGTATAATTATTTTGGAGGTGTAGTATGAAGAATTTAGGTACGGTAACATTAGAAACTAATCGATTGATTTTAAGAAAATTTAACATGGATGATGGAGAAGTAATGTTTCATAATTGGGCAAGTGATAATGAGGTTACTAAGTATTTGATGTGGCCTGCCCATAAGAGTTTAGATATATCTAAAGAATATATAAAGTCTTTAATAAGTAATTATAGTGATCCAAAAACTTATGATTGGGGGATAGAGCTAAAAGAAATTGGTCAGGTAATTGGTTCAATTGGGGTAGTTAGATTGAATGAAGAAGTAGGAAGTGCTCATATAGGATATTGTATTGGAAGACGTTGGTGGAATAAAGGAATTACTTCTGAAGCTTTTTCAGCGGTTATAAAGTTTTTAACAGAAGAAGTTGGAGTAAATAGAATAGAGTCACGTCATGATACACGCAATATAAATTCTGGCAAGGTGATGGAAAAGTGCGGTTTAAAGTATGAAGGGACTCTTAGACAATCCGATATAAATAATCAGGGGATTTGTGATGCAGCATGGTATTCCTTATTGAAAGAAGATTATAAAATGATATAGGAAAATATAAAATCAAAGATAATAATTTTATATTTTCCTTACATTTAGTAGAAAGGGAATAGATATTTATTTTTCTGTGACTTAGAGCTTCCGACGGGACAAGGAAAATAAATATCCACTCTACTTTTTTAAGCACTTAAATCTTCATCTTTTATTACAATATGTTTTAATTTAACTAATCCAATAAGTAATAAGGCAATAGAAGTTAAGGCAAAAAGGATTAGTGTTTTTGAGTTATAGAAAATTAATATTATATTATTGTAAGCATAATTTATTGTCTTGCACTCTACAACTTCATAGACTTGAGAGATTCCTTTAGTTGATATTTTGTCTACAGTATCATTTGGAGTGTGAATATTGGAGGTATTAGAATGAGATAATGTTAATGAGTCAAAGCCATCATTACAGAAGCTAGCATGATCACTTGAATCTTGATAAGTAACCTTATTTTCAATATCAAAGTTATAACATATTTCAGTTAAGCTATCTATTAAAGGAGTAGTTTTATCAAGATTAGATGCACTACTCATCATAGTTATTGGGTAATCTTCACACCCTATCATATCAAAATTGATTACTTCTGCACCATTTAATTCATCCTTATATTTATCTGCAAAAGCTTTAGAACCCAGTAGACCAAATTCTTCTGCATTTAAAGCAACGAATATAATATCACGCTCTGGAAGCCTTAAAGTAGAAAAGGTTTTTGCTAGTTCAAGCAAGAAGGCTGTGCCTGATGCATTATCTAGAGCTCCAGAATAAACTGTTCCTAAGCTATCAGCACCTAAATGGTCAAAGTGTGCAGTAAATACTAAAGGCGGTAGGTCTTTCGAGGTGCCTTCTATCATACCACAAACGTTGTATATAGTTTTTTCTTCAACCTTATATGGCAAACTTACATCTAAGGTATATCCCATTCTTATACCATCTAGTATTGCGTTAAAAGTATCAATATTTATCTCTATAACAAAAGAATATGGAGCATCATTCCAAAAAGAGCTTCTAAAGGAGGCTTCTTTATTTAAGTTAGAGGTAAAAAAGTATGTTTCATTATTTTTATGGAATGCAAATCCGCTTTTATAGATGTCATACTTATCATTCTTTGTAAATTGAATGGAGGTTATTTTGAAATTAAGCATGTCCTCTTTGAATTCATCGCCTAATTTAAACTCTTGCACAACAGATTCTCCTGCCAACAATTTAAGAGTAGGGGTACCTCCTGTGAAAATAGGAGCATTTACATTAAAGCTTTGTTTATATTCATTATTTAAAGGTTTTAGATTAAGTTCTTTAAATAGTCCTTCTATTTCATTTGCAACTCTTTCATTTTCAGAGCTTCCAGCAAGTCTTCCTTTAAGTTCTTTTGAAGAAAGATATTCTATATTTTTTTTTACATTTGAAGGATTGAAGTTGTAGTAACTACTTTTGAAAAATATACAAACTATGAGTCCAGTTAAGGAAAGTAAGGTGGCAATGCTGTAAATAATTTTTTTCATAATAAAACCCCGAGTTAATAGTTATTCATTTAATACTATTAATTCAGGGTGAATATTATGATTATGTTAGTCTGGTCTTTTATAGAGCATATCCATTAATGCGTAAACAACTGTAAGTAGTAGTGAGGCATATATAATCATATTTAATTTTCCGTAAATAATTTTAAGAACTATTCCTACAGTGATTGCAGTCAAAATTAAATAGTTTATAAACTTATTTAATCCAGATTTGCTTGTACATATTACAGATGTAGAAGAAAAAACTATTAAAACAATTGTTATAAAAGACAGGGAATTCCCTAAAATATTACTAAATTCTATTATTCTAAAATAATCTAATACTAAGAGGCTTATTAAAAAAAGTAATGCCAGAGAGACTATTTTTTGTATCATTTTATTCATAAAACCACCTACTGTAAAATATTTACAATCTATATTATATCAGAAGGTTACATAATATGAAAGGATAAGTTCTACTTTATTTTTTATAAATTCTAAGGGAAAATAAATTTGTAATTTTTTATCTTTAGTATGAGTGTATGGATATTTGCTTTAATGTAACTTGGAACTTTGTGACGGGACAAGCAAAATAAATATTTACTCTATGTTTTTTATTGTGATACGTGCATATCTCAAATGTTATTTTCGTTATTTAGCATAATAATTTAGAATAATTTATTCATCAGTGTGTTGTGAAAAAAAGTAATAATGTACTATATTTGTATAGGGTTGTGTGTTATTAAATATTGAAAGGTTGGGTGCTGTATGAAAAAGATTCTAACTATAGAATTAGTTGTAGTTGGTATGCTAGGAATTTGCTTTTTTATTTCTAAAGGAAGTAGTGAGTTAAAGGGTACTTATATAAGTAGTAATCAGGATAATAACTATATAGTACAAATAACTGTTGATAAAGAATCTAATACCTTTGTTGAATATATCGATCAAAGAGAGGTTGATAGGGGAACTATTTCTAAAAATAGTAATAGTAATTATACCTTTAAAAGCAATAAACAAGAGTTTGAAGTAGTGTTAAAAGGTAATAATAGTTTTGATGTTTTGATAAGTAAAATCAATGGAGCTGAACCAATTAGCCTTAAGAATTCAACTGATGTAAATACCTATTTTTCAACAAACTTTGGAGATGAAGAGAAATATAATAACTTAATATCTTCTAGATAAGAATGTGATGATAAAGACTAGAAAATGTTTAACTTTTCTAGTCTTTTTATTTTATAGTTCAATAATATCTAAATCATCTGGAACATAGATAGTTCCATTAAAAACTTCTTTACCTTCCCTAATATAGCGTTCTTTTCTTGTAGCTAAGTTTTTATCTTCAGCATGATATAGAATTACAGTTCCTACATTAAGTTTTGCTGCATTTTCACAAGCATCCTTTGATGTAGCATGATGCTTTTCATAAGGTTTGAAAATTTCTCTATCCTCATAAGAGCAAAAGGCTTCATGCATAAGATAATCTGTATTTATACAGTAATCTTTAACATACTCTCTATAGGGCTCGTCACCAAGAAAAGTAAGAGATTTACCATTTAGAAGATAAGTTTTAAATCCATGTTGAAGTTGTTTAGTACTCTTTATATCAAAAAATATAGTTTTTCTTCCAAGTATTTTAGTTTCGTCACCATTATTTATTGGGATGAATAGTATTCTGTTATCAAATAATTTTGTGAATTTATTTTGTAGTACATAAAAGCTTATTCCCTTGATAGCATCTATTGAAGATTGGTGACAGTATATATTTAAGTTTCCTTCATATTTTCCATTGAGGATATTATTACATACAGCCCTTATAATCCATATAGAACCTAATACATGGTCGTTATGGTTATGTGAAATAAACATATTATGAATTTTATTAATAGTAATTCCTGATTTCTCTAAGTTAGTAAGAATAGTATTCCCCCCACCACAATCAACTAAAAAGTACTCATCATTATTAGAAATAGTAAAGCAAGTATTATAGCATTTAGTAACCATAGCAGAGCCTGTACCAAGCATGTTTATCTTTTCCATTAACAATTTCTCCTTTGTAGTATAAATAATAATTATTATAAAGACAGTAAGAAAAAATAACAAGAAAGAAAAAAAGTAATTTCAATAATATTGAAAAAAATGATATTATAGGATAGTAAAAGGGTTTGGAGGGGGAGGAATATATGGATTATCCAAAGATGATACTTTTTGACTATGGACAGACTATTATTGAAGAAGAAAAATTTAATAGGTTAGAAGGATTAAAAGTTCTTTTAGATAAAGCAACTAAGAATCCTAATAATATTAGTGCAGAAGAATTATTTGATTTTTATACTGAGCTAAATATTGAAATTGGAAGAGAAGGGGATAGCAAAAAGTTTTTTTATAGTATAGAGGTCCATAATTATTGTTTTCAAAATTATTTATATGATTATTTTGGGATTGAGTTTGATCTTACTCCAAATGAGATGGATAAAATATTCTGGGATGCTTCAGCGCCAGGAAAACCAGTAGAAAACATTGGGTTTTTGTTAAACTTTTTACATGAAAAAGGAATAAGAACTGCTGTTATTAGTAACTTAAGCTATAGTGGCGAAACCTTGAAAAATAGGATAAATACCCTTATTCCTAATAATCATTTTGAATTTATTATTGCATCAAGTGAATATATGTTTAAGAAACCTCATAAAAAAATCTTTGAATTAGCACTAAGAAAAGCTAATTTAGAGAGTATGGATGTATGGTTTTGCGGTGATAATGTAATTGCTGATGTTGAAGGAGCTAGTTTAAGTGGCATAAAACCTATATGGTTTAAAGGAGCACTTAGGGAAGAAAAATATACACCAATGGTTGATTATATAGAAATTAATGATTGGATAGAGCTTAAGAAGTTATTAGAAGAGTAACTATTATTTTCAAAAGGAATAAAAAAGTTTATAATAGAAAAATACTATTAAATATAGGTAAATCTTAGGAGGAAAAGATGATAAATATTGAAGAAAGATTAGCCAAGGAATTAGGGTTAAAACTTGGAGTGGTAAATAATGTAGTTGAGATGTTAGATGAAGGAAACACAGTTCCTTTCATAGCACGTTATAGAAAAGAAAAAACAGGTGGGCTTTCAGATGAAGTGTTAAGAAAGTTTTCTGAAAGATTAACTTATTTAAGAAGCTTAGATGAAAGAAAAGCCGATGTTTCTAGGCTTATAGAAGAGCAAGGAAAGTTAACCCAAGAAATAACAGAAGCATTAGGGAAAGCTGAAACTTTAACAGAAGTGGAAGATATATATAGACCATATAAGCCAAAGAAGAGAACAAGGGCAACTATAGCTAAAGCGAAAGGATTGGAGCCATTAGCTAATCTTATATTAGAAGGTGCTTTCAAAGGAGATGTACTTCAAGAAGCTTCTAAGTATATTGACGAAGAAAAGGGAGTTGAAAAAGCAGAGGATGCAGTATCAGGTGCCTTAGATATAATTGCAGAAGGAATTTCAGAAGAAGCTAAATACAGAAAATTCATAAGAGAATTAGTAATGAGAGAAGGGTTAATAGAATCTAAAGGCTCTTCAGAAGAAACAACTCCTTATGAAATGTACTATGACTATAGTGAAGAGGTTAGAAAGATACCTCCACATAGAATATTAGCTATTAATAGAGGAGAAAAAGAAAAGATTCTTTCTGTTAAGATAACAATTGGAGAAGATAAGATTATATCTTACTTGGAAAGAGAAATCCTTAAGGGAAATGAAGTTTTAGATGAGCAGTTAAAGTTAGCAATTAGAGATGCTTACAAGAGATTAATATTCCCTTCAATAGAAAGAGAAATAAGAAATGAATTAACTGATAAGGGTGAAGAAGGAGCAATTTTAATTTTTAAGGAAAACCTTAAGGCTTTACTTATGCAAGCTCCTATTAAGGGAAAAACTGTTATGGGATATGACCCAGGATTTAGAACAGGATGTAAGATAGCAATATTAGATAGTACAGGTAAATTCCTTGAAAATGTAGCAGTATATCCAACAGTTCCAAAGAGAGATATTGTAGGAACTAAGAAGACATTAAAGGAATTAATATATAAATATGATGTAGATGTTATTTCTTTAGGAAATGGTACAGCATCAAGAGAATCAGAAGAAGTTATTGCAGAAATGATTTCTGAAATTAAGAAGGAAAGTGGAAAGGAAGTAGCTTATGTTATAGTTTCAGAAGCAGGGGCCTCAGTTTATTCAGCATCAGAACTTGCAACTAAGGAATATCCTGATTTAGATGTTACTGTAAGAGGAGCAATATCCATAGGTAGAAGATTACAAGACCCTATGGCAGAACTTGTTAAGATTGATCCTAAAGCAATAGGAGTTGGTCAATATCAACATGATGTCACTCAAAAAAGGTTAGAGGAATCTTTAAAGGGGGTTGTTGAAGATTCAGTAAATAAGGTTGGTGTAGATTTAAATACAGCAACTCCAAGCCTTTTAACATATGTTTCAGGTATAAATGCAGCTATAGCTAAGAATATAGTTGATTATAGAGATGAACAAGGTGGTTTTAAAGCAAGAAAAGAGCTTTTAAAAGTTAAGAGATTAGGTCAAAAGGCATATGAGCAATGTGCTGGTTTCTTAAGAGTTCAAGAAAGTAAAGAACCTTTAGATAACACTGCTGTTCACCCAGAATCATATAAGGAAGCTAAGGAACTTATAAAGCTATTAGGATATACCAGTGAAGATTTAAAGAACAATAAGCTTTCTGATATTGAGGATAGAGTTTCAGAAAAGGGATTAAAGAATATAGAAAAAGAACTAGAAATTGGTGAAATGACATTAAAGGATATAATTAAAGAACTTCAAAAGCCAGGTAGAGACCCAAGAGATGAAATGCCAAAACCTATTTTAAAGACTGGTGTCATTAACCTTGAGGACTTACAACCAGGTATGGTTCTTATGGGAACTGTAAGAAATGTTTCTGATTTTGGTGCTTTTGTAGATATTGGAGTTCACCAAGATGGATTAGTTCACAAGAGCCAAATGGCTAATAGGTTTGTAAAGCATCCGCTTGATATTGTTAAGGTTGGAGATGTAATAAAGGTTAGAGTAATGGAAGTAGATACAAAGAGACATAGAATTGCTTTGACTATGAAAGATATTAAGGAAGATGAGTAGAATACAATGTTTAGAGAGAAGTCTAAGGAAACTTCTCTCTTTTAGTTTATAAAAAAATATAGTAATAACTTGAATATGCTTGTACATATATGTATAATATATTTGTAAATTAAATAAATCTTCAGGGCGGGGCGTAATTCCCCACCGGCGGTAAAGCCCGCGAGCTATTTTTTAGCAGATTCGGTGAAACTCCGAGGCCGACAGTATAGTCTGGATGAAAGAAGGTAACGTATTAGGATTTAGTAGAGCTAGCTCTATAATAAATGTATTTTTGTAGCCCTGATAATTATTATCAGGGCTTTTTTATTTTTAATCATGTTTTTATGCAATAAAATGTATAAATAGTTTTCCGGAGGCTATATTAAACATGATTAAAAGGCTAAATTCTAATAAGCTACCCCAGAAGATTAACTTTTGGGAGGAGAAGGGAAAATGAATACTTCAAAAAATCTTAGTAAATTTGTTAAAATTGCATTACTTAGTGCAATTGCAGTGGTAATTATGCTTTTTGAAATACCACTAATACCATTATTTCCATGGTTAAAGATGGACTTGAGTGAGTTACCAGTTCTTATAGGAGCTTTTGCCTTTGGACCAATGTCAGGTGTTATTATAGAAGGTTTAAAAATACTTTTAAATCTATTAATTACAGGCACTGGAACAGGTTTTGTAGGGGAACTTGCAAACTTCATAATAGGTGTATCTTTTGTAGTGCCAGCAGCAATGATTTATCATAGAAATAAAAGTAAGAAGAGTGCTATTATTGGAATGATAGTTGGTGGACTATTTATGGAGGTAGCGGGAATTTTAGCAAATATATACTTGTTACTGCCTGCTTTTGGTATGTCAGGAAAGATTGATATAACTCAATATGTAATGGTAGGCTTAATACCATTTAACGGACTAAAAGCTATTTTGGTATCGGCAATAACTATGTTAGTATATAAGAAATTATCTGTAAGTATATTTAAAGTTGATCCAGGTTTTGATAAATCTAAAGAATTAAGAAAAGAAAATTAGGGGAAATGCAAAGGACTGTATTGTTTATACAGTCCTTAATTTATTAAAAAATTATGTTTTTTAATAATGCAGTACTATTTTAAAAAGCTTCCGTTAGAAAGCCACTTACTTTTTGGTGAAAGTAATTTTGCTACTTCTAATGCTTCCTAACGATTTTCTGCTGTATCACTTATAACAACTCCATCATCAAAGGTAATGTTTAGAGGCAATGAATTATTTATAAAGTCATAAAGATCAATAATAATAATCTTTTTTTAGTAGATAACTGCTGTAAGTTCCTTTTATAGATATAGAGGTTTTTTCTGAATAATTTCATTATCTATTTTCCATTGCACCCCATTTATCACAAGGTCAATATTTTTCTTTAGTGGTCTTGAATATAAGGCTATAAATACTACTATTAAGGTACAAATAACCAAAGTTAATAGTTTAATTTTCAAAAGAAAGTCCCCTTTTTTATATAGATATACATATGTTGTAAAGTAAAAAAGAATAAATAGCTAGAAAAATGCAGATATACTTTTTGAGGTAGAGAGGATATATGATGAGAGAGAAAAACCACTCATTTTTTATGAGTGGTATTGCTTTGTAATGTTTAAAACTTCTTCATAGATTATATTTAAAGCTGTTTCTAATCTAGTCTTATTAATTCTTGCAACGCTAATTCTTATACTATTATCAAAGTTATTAGAGTCATAAAAACTTTCTATATTTGATTTTATATGTACATTTCTATTACGAAGATTTTCTATTAGTTTATTACAATTTATTTTAGGTGAAAGTTTTAATGTAGAGTAATATCCTGAGCTTGCTCCAATAAGCTTAATTAATTTCCAATCCCATTTCTTTGTAATTTTTCTTATTAATTTTAGTTTATTATTAACTGTAGTTGATATGGCAAGTGTATGTTTATCAAAAAGTGAACTTTTAATATAGCTTTCTAAGGTCGCCTGAGAAACAAGGGATGGCATATAGTATGAGTAATAGTATGAGTAGCTTATTCCTTCATTATAAGCATCAATTAATTCATCAGGAATAATTGCAACACCTATCCTTATATATGGAATACACTTTGTATAGCTTTTTAAATAAATGCAATTTTTAAAGTTAGAGTAATAGTAAATTGGGCAATATCTTGAAAGATTACTGGAATCTGCAAAATAGTCATCTTCTACTATAAATACGTTATACTTATGTGCTAAATTAATTATAGCCTGTACGTGTTTATTACTATAGTGCGTTCCTAGAGGATTATGATTTCTAGGAGCTGTATAGAAAAATTTTATTTTATCATTCTTAAAAATTTGTTCAAGTTCATTTAAGTCAATTCCATCTTCATCTCTTTTTATAGTTTTTACCTTTTTGTTTTCAAACTTTAAATATCTAACAAAAAAAGAATAGGATGGTTCTTCGATAAGAATTGTATCATTACCATTTGGAAAAGGCATTTGAGAAAGTACGGTTAGAACTTGTAGTATTCCCTGGGCAAGATAGATATTCTTTGTATCACAGTAAACATGTTGTTTTGCAAGATGATCCGGAAGAATTTTACCTAAAGATGGAGAACCAGCAAGGCTAAGTTCTAATGAACTATTACTATACAATTCGATTGCAGTATTTAAACAATGCTTTATTTCTTGTATTGGAATTGAATTAATTGTTGGATTACCTGAAGAAAGATCATATATAGATGAGTTTTCATCACCTTCTATTATCATACTATCAACAACATAAAATCCACTTTGAGGAAAGGAATAAACAAGGTGTTCTTTACAAAGGGAATCATATGCTTTAATAATTGTTCCTTTACTACAATTATATTTTTTACAAAGTGAGTTAATTGAGGGAAGTTTTCCTCCACTAGGAACTTTATTTTCTATAATTAATTTTTTTATATCTTTTGCTATTTTTATATAAAGATTCATTGTCGCCTCCAGAAAAAACTATAAAAGTACTTAAAATAATTATATATAGAAAGTATGAAAATGTATACACTTCTCTGCAACTATACTAGTACAGTTGTACTTTCATATCATTGAAAACCTTTTATTTATGTCTTATCATAACAAATATAAGATGGAAAAAAGGAGGAAAATATGGATAAGTTAAAAGTTGTTACAATAGGTGGGGGATCAAGTTATACTCCTGAATTAGTAGAAGGTTTTATAAAAAGATATAGTGAATTTCCTTTAACTGAACTTTGGTTAGTTGATATAGAAGAAGGAAAAGAAAAACTTAAAATAGTTAGTAATTTAGCAAGACGTATGGTAGCTAAGGCTGGATTACCAATAAAGATATATGACACTCTTGATAGAAGAGAAGCACTTAAGGATGCAGATTTTGTTACAACTCAATTAAGAGTAGGAACAATGAAAGCTAGAATAAAGGACGAAAGAATTCCTTTATCTCATGGAGTAATTGGACAAGAAACAAATGGTGCAGGTGGATTATTCAAAGCCTTAAGAACTATACCAGTAATTTTAGATATTATAAGGGATGTTGAAGAGCTTTGTCCAAATGCATGGATTATAAATTTTGCAAATCCAGCAGGAATAATTACAGAGGCGGTTTTAAACTATACAAGTTTTAATAGATTCTTAGGATTATGTAATGTTCCTATAAATATGAAGTTTGGAGTTGCAGATTTGTTAAAAGTAGAAAGAGATAGGGTTGAGGTTGACTTTGCTGGCTTAAATCATATGGTTTACGGATTAAAGGCGAAGTTAGACGGAGTAGATGTTACTGAGGAAGTGGTTGAAAGATTAGCAGAGTCTTCAATGACAATGCAAAACATAAAAGACCTTCCATTTAATGCTGATTTTATACGAGCTTTAGGAATAATTCCGTGCCCATATCACAAGTACTACTATAAGACAAAGGATATGTTAGAAAGTGAGTTAGAAGAGTTTAAAGAAGGTAAGGTTAGAGGGCAAGTTGTAGAAGCATTAGAAGCTGATTTATTTGAATTATATAAAGATGAAACATTAGATGTAAAACCACCTCAATTAGAACAAAGAGGAGGAGAATATTACAGTGATGCAGCATGTAATTTAATTAGCTCAATATATAATGATAAGCATGACATTCAAGTTGTTAATACAAGAAATAATGGTACTATAAAGAATTTTAAAGATAATAATGCAATTGAAGTAAGTTGTGTAATAACTAAAAATGGTGCAAGGCCAATGTCGGTTGGATATTTACCAGAGGGGATAAGTGGACTAGTTTCACAAATTAAAGATTTTGAAGTATTAGCTGCTAGAGCAGCAGTTAATTCAAGCTACAGAGATGCATTAAAAGCTCTTTGTATAAATCCATTAATACCTTCAGATGATCTTGCAAAGGTAATCTTGGATGAAATGCTGGAAGCTCATAAGGAGCATTTAGGGGACTTTAAATAGTCATTAGACACGAATGTGTTTGATTAAATAAATAAGAAAGAGGGGATGGAAATGAACACGTTACTAAACAAATTTTCTAATTGGTTGGAAAAGGCAATTCTACCTGTTGCCGAAGTATTAGGTCGTCAAAGACATTTAGGGGCTTTAAGAGACGGTATTATTACTCTTATGCCAGTTACTATGGTAGGAGCTATTGTTGTATTATTAAAAGACGTTATTTTGACAGCGGATTCTTTAGCGGGAACAAAATTAAATAGTATTACTTTTTATGCAGAAGTCATTCAACCAGTATTAGATAAGACTATACTTCCTGTTCTTAATCAAATGTGGTGGGGAACATTAGCACTAGGTATTATTTTTACTGTTTTTACTATTTCATATAATTTGGCAGGATTCTATAATGTGGACAAATTATCTGCAGGTGTAATAGCTACAGTATCTTATCTTATTTTAACACCACAAGCAGTTGAAGGAGCACCATGGGGGACACTTTCCTGGACATATTTTAACTCGGAAGCTATGTTTACTGGTATTATAGTTGCATTTTTATCTACAGAAATATTTAGATGGGTAGTACAAAAGGGGTGGACCTTTAAGATGCCACCACAAGTTCCACCAGCAGTTTCTAAAGCATTCTCAGCTATTATTCCAGCGGCAGTTGTATTTACTGTATTTGGTATAATAGCTGCAATATTCTTAGTTGGAGTAGGTACACCAGTTAAGGAGTTTATAAATCAAACTATACAAAGACCGTTAACAAGCTTAGGACAATCTCCAGTTACAATAATTATTTTAACATTAGTATCACAACTTTTATGGTTCTTTGGATTACATGGATCAAATATTGTAGGACCAGTATTAGATACATTATATAGTCCAGCGTTACAAGCTAACTCAGAAGCTATTTTGATTCATAATACAGAGCCAATTCATGCAATTACAAGAAATATAATAGACATATATGGAATGCATGGTGGATCGGGTTCAACTTTAGGATTAGTAATTGCTTTAATGATCTTTTCAAAGAGACAGGAGCATAAAGAATTAACTAAATTAGTTTTAGCACCATCAGTATTCCAAATTAACGAACCAGTTATTTATGGATTACCTATAGTGTTAGATCCAATTTTCTGTATACCATTCATATTAGTACCAACTATATCAGTATTTGTTGGTTGGTTCTTTACGGCCATAGTACCTATAGCAGGATATGTTTATATAGCGCAACCATGGGTTACACCTCCAGTTATTAGTGCATTTGTAGCCACAGGAGGAAGTATTGGAGCAACAGTAATAGCAGCATGTACATTTATATTTTCAATAATTGCTTATGCACCATTCGTAATGTTAGCTAATAAACAAAGAGTAGAAGAGCAATAAAAATTAAAACTACAGTCTATCTAGATTTTATAGGTAGACTGTAAATTGATTTATAAAAGGAGTAGAAATATGGGCAGATACCTAGGAATTGATGTTGGTGGAACAGAAATAAAGTATGGAATTTTTGATGAAAATGGTAATGAGTTCATAGAAGAAAGTGGTTCAGCAAAAAGTGTTAGGGATGATTTAGATAAAATAATTGATATATTATCAAGAATGATAAAAAGTGCTAAAGAAATTGATGGGGTAGGTATTAGTATTCCAGGTGGAGTCGATAATGAAAATGGAGTTATTATTGAAGGAGGAGCAATACCTGTTTTAGCAGGAGTTGATCTTATTGGAATACTTAATGAAAAAACGGGATTTAATGTTGCTATTGAGAATGATGCCAATTGTGTTGTACTAGCGGAAAAGTGGATAGGTAACGGAAAAGATTGTTCAAGTTTTGTATGTATGACAATAGGAACTGGAATTGGTGGAGGAATGTTTATAAATAATAAAATCCATGTAGGAAAAAACTTTTTTGCTGGAGAATTTGGGTATATAATAATAGAGGACTTTGAGGATTATAATAATATACCTACATTAAGTTTTTCTTCTGCTACAGAACCTTTATTAAAACAGGTAGCTTTAGCTAAGGAAATGAAATTTAAAGATATAAATGGTTTGAAAGTATTTAAAATGATAGAAAATGGGGATGAAGTTGTAATAGAGGCTTATAGAAAATGGCTAAGAAAACTTTGCATAGGAATAAATAATGTTGGATTTTCAATTGATCCAGAAAAATTCTTAATAGGTGGAGGAGTAAGCGGGGCTCCAAGACTTATACCTGATATTAAAGAAGAGTTAAGAAAAATTAATCCATATACAGAAAGGTGGAAGATAGAAACATGTAAGCACTTTAATTCATCGGGAAAAATAGGAGCTGTATATAATTATTTAGTTAGGAATGATTTGGTATGAGGTTAATAGTAAATGCTGATGATTTTGGTATATCAAAAGCAATTAATTTAGGGATTATTGAAGCGTATAATGAGGGAATTGTAAAATCTACTACTTTAATGTGCAACATGGAAGCTGTAGATCATGCAATTAAATTAGCAAATGAAAATCCAGGGATAGGGGTTGGAATACACTTCGTTTTAACTGCTGGAAAGCCTTTAGCTCAGGGAGTAGATTCATTAGTGGATGAAGAAGGGAACTTTCTAAAGAGTGAAGGAATTGAAGAAAAATCAAAAAAAGATGATATAAGAAAAGAACTAGAGTGTCAGTTTAATAAATTTTTATCTTATGGAATAAAGCCAACACATATAGATACTCATCATCACGTTCATAGAATAAAGAAAGTTTTTGAAGTGGTTGAAGAAATTGCTATTAAAAATAATTTGCCAGTTAGATTAATGGGTGAAACTTATGATAGTATGTATAAAGAAATAAAATCTACAAGCAAGTTTAGTGAATCATTTTATGAAAAAGAAATGGTTACTGAAGATAACTTAATTAGATTACTAGAAGAATATAAAGATTTTGAAACAGTTGAGCTTATGTCTCATCCAGGATATTTGGATCAAAATATATTAAATAGGACTTCATACACAATAGAAAGAACTATTGAATTGGAGACATTAGTAAGTAGAAAGGTAAAAGAATATATTAAGGAAAATAATATAGAACTAATAAGTTTTAGTCAATTATAGATAGGAGTATGCAAATACTCCTATTTTTTTATTATTTCCTAGGAAATTATTACGAATAAGTTACAAAAAAATAAAAAAAATTAATGTAAAATGATATGAATTAAAGTATAATTAAAGGTAATAAGGATTATTTTGTCAAGGAAGGCGTTTAAATATGGAAAAGAGAAGAGTTTTGAGGTTTGTTGCAGCAGCATCTGCTGTTACAGGTGGAGTTACTTTAACAGGCAATGTTGTAAGTGCATCACCATTACCAAGTGATAACAATACTAATGGGCAATCTATTTTAAGTAATCAAAGAAGTATGGAAAAAGGACAAGTAAATAGTGACGTTACTTTAAACTTAAGAGTTAGATCTGATGCAAATACATCATCGTCTATTTTAGGGTACTTAAAGGCAGGAGATACTTTTGAGATAACGGGAGAAAAGGGAAATTGGTACAAGATTAACTTTAATGGAAAGAGTGGATATGTCTCAAAGGATTACACTCATAAAGTATCTAATTCTAATGATAATACTACAGCTGCATCTAAGGGAAAGGCAGTAAATTTAGGAAATTCTACTTTAAGAATAAGACAATCAGCAAGTACATCTTCTGCTATTTTAGGAAGTCTTAGAGAGGGTGAAACATTTGATATAATAGCTAAAAGTGGACAATGGTATAATATTAAAACAGCAGGAATAATTGGTTTTGTCCATGGAGATTATGTACAAGTTATAGAAAATAATTCATCAAATACACCAACAAATCCATCACCTGGAGTAACAGTTACAAAAGGACAGGTTTATGGGGTAGAAGGAAGTAACTTAAGAGTTAGAACAGCACCAAGCTTAAGTGCATCTACTTTTGGATATCTTCTAAATGGAGAAGTAGTTGAAATAATTGGAGAGAGTGGAAACTGGTATGCTATTAAGTATAAGGGTGAAACCGGTTATTGCTCTAAGGATTATGTGAAAAAAATTAGTAATAGTACATCAGATAATAATTCAAATGGTTCTACTAACACAACGCCAAGTACACCAAACACACAAACTACTTTTAAAGGTGAAGTGATAAATGCAGATGCTGGGTTAAGAGTAAGAGCGGGAGCGTCAACTAGTTCATCAATACTTGGACATATTTATACTGGTACTAAAGTAGATGTTATAGGTGAAAGTGGTAGTTGGTATAAAATAAATTATAACGGTAAAGAAGCTTACGCAAGTAAGGATTACATAAAGAAGGTTACAGATAGTAATTCAAATAATAATAACAGCGGTTCCCAAGTTACATCTAAAAAGGGAGAAGTAATAAATGCAAGTGCTGGATTAAGAGTAAGATCAGAAGCAAATACTAATTCTTCAATACTTGGATATCTTTATACAGGAGACAAAGTAGATATAACAGGTGAAAGTGGAAACTGGTATAAGATAAATTACAACGGAAAGACGGCTTACGTAAGTAAGGAATATGTCAAAGAAGTTAGCGAAGGAAATTCTAATTCAGGTGGAAGCGATTCACCAGTAATCGAGAATAAAAGAGGTAAAGTGTATAATACTGGAGGTTCAGGCTTAACTGTAAGAACTGAAGCTACTACAAGTTCTTTAGTGTTAGGATATCTACTTGAAGGTCAAGTTGTTGAGATAACTGGAACATCAGGAGAGTGGTATAAAATTATCTTTAATGGTAAGCCTGGGTATGTTAGCTCAAAGTATATAAAGATAGTTGAAGATTTAACTGAAGATGAAAGCAGTTCAATTTATGAAAAGGCTTTTGCTGCTATGAAGGCTCAACTAGGTAGCCCATATGTATGGGGAGGCTCAGGGGAGTATTTAACAACAGCATCATTAAACTCTTTAAAAGCAAAATTTCCAAATGAGACTGCCAAAGGGTGGTATGTAAGAGCTGAAAGATATGTAGATAAAGGTTATAGATCATTTGACTGTTCAGGCCTTATGCAATGGGGATTTAGACAAGCTGGTGTTGTAATAGGAAGAACTACTTGGGCTCAAATAGGTGAAGGAAGAGAAGTATCTTTGAGTGACATAAAGCCAGGAGATTTACTTTTTTATTCAAGCTTAGATCACGTTGGTATGTATATAGGAGATGGTAAGTGGATAGAGTCTCCAAACACAAATGCCGATGTAAGAATAGTTGATGTCCCATGGAGTAGAGTTACAAGAGCAAGAAGAATAATTGAATAATAAGCTTTCATTAGAGAGCTTTTATAATAAGAAAGAGGAATCGTTTTAAGATTTCTCTTTCTTATTATAAGCTATTAAAAATTGAATTTGGATAAACATATAAATGGTGTTTGTAATAAGTAATATAGAGAATTTAACAAGAAGATAAAAATAAATAAGAATGAGCCTAGATTAAATAATGATTTAGGTTCATTCTTATTTATTTGGAAAAACATATAATTAAGATGCATATATAAATAGTTTTCCTATAATAATCATATTATTAAATATATATTAAAGTAATAAAAAGGGATGTCATTATGGAAGAGAAGAAAAGTAGCTGTTGGAACTATTTTAGCGAAGATTCACCTGATTTCATAGTTGAGTATAGAGGGAATTTTAAGGAGGAGATTGATAGAGTTGATTATGCCTGTGGTGATGAAATTACAAAAAACATAGGTGTAGTATCTACTGCCTATGAAAATATAGAACGGTTAAAAAAGGATGTACCATCAATTATATTTATAGAAATAAGGGCCCCATATGTACTACAAGAGATAGCTCCCAATGATATAGAAGGAGTTGTGGAAATCAAGAAAAATCCTTATTTGGGACTAAGAGGTAGTAGAGTTTTAGTAGGCATAGTTGATACTGGAATAGATTACTTAAATAATGAATTTATTAGGGAAGACGGAAGAACAAGAATATTAAGTATATGGGATCAAAGTATTCAAGGCGCATCTAGTAAAGATGTGTTTATAGGAAGAGTATTCTCAGAAGAGGATATAAATAATGCCATTAATCTTTTAAAAAGTGGTGGGGATCCATATAGTATAGTCCCAACTAAAGATGAGGTTGGTCACGGAACAAAGGTCGCTAGTATAATAGGTGCTAGGGGATATGACGAAGAAGTAGAAGGAATAGCACCTGATTGTGAGTATGTAGTAGTAAAGCTTTTTGAATCTTTATATTATAGAAAAATGTTACTAGAAAATGGAGTTGAATATAAGCCAATCTATAATGAATCTGAAATATTAGCAGGAATAGAATATCTAAAGAATTATTCAATAAAGTCAAAAAAACCTATGGTGATTTGTATACCCTTAGGAACAACAGAAGGGTCACATGATGGAAATAATTTATTATCTAGATATATAACTTCAATTGGGAATATAAGAGGAATAGTAGTTGTAGCTGGAGTTGGAAATGAAGGGGCATCAAGCACCCATGTATCTGCTAATTTAGCCAGTGTAGGTGATACTAAGGAATTTGAACTAAAAATTCCTAAAGAGATTAAAACTCTATCTATAGGTGCTTGGGTTAAAAGACCCAATAAGGCATCGGTTAATATAATTTCGCCAACAGGAGAAGCCTCAAGATTTATACAGCCTAAGATTGGTAAAAAGGAGCAGGTGAAATTCATTTTTACTAATACAACATTAGAAGTATACCACTTTGCACCAGAACGTTTCACGGGACATCAATTAGTTATCATGTACTTTAATAGTATAAAAGCAGGATTATGGAAGTTACAATTTAAAGGTGAATATGTTATTGATGGAAGAGTAGATATTTGGTTACCCCCAAAAGAAATGTTACCTCAAGGAACAATATTTTTGACTCCAGATCCATATACTACATTAACTATTCCTTCTACAGCAAGAAAAGTAGTTACACCTAGTTTTTATAATAGTATAAACGATACTTTTATATCTGATTCTGGAAGAGGATTTAATAGTAATAATCTAGTTAATCCTGATATTACTACACCAGGTATAAATATTAGAACAACATCAGTTGGTGGAAAAAAGTCAACATTGTCTGGAAGTTCAGCAGCAACTGCTTTAACTAGTGGAGTTTGTGCATTATTGCTCCAATGGGGAATTGTAGAGGGGAATGATAAGACGATGTATTCAACGAAAGTAAGAACATATTTGATGTACGGTGCAGATAGAAGTTTAAATATTGAGTATCCAAGCAAGGAAATTGGATTTGGAAAGTTAAACTTATTGGGAACATTTCAATTTATTAGTGGCGTGTATACAAACAATGGTAATAGAAGCAGTAATGGAGAAAAAGAATTTTATATAGGAAGTCTATTTATAAGACTACCATGAGTTAAGAGGTGATTAAGATAGGAAATATATATAATACACCTAAAAAGGTTTTTGATACGGAGACTTACCTAAATATTGTAGTTCAGTATCAGGGGAATATAGTTGAAGAGGTTTCTAAAAATCCAGATTATTATGTAACTGTTATAAACGATAAATATGCAATATTATCTTTTAAGTCAGATAAAAGTAGTAATTTTGATGAAAGTAGTAATTTAGAAAAAATAAAATTTGATTCAATTGTTTATATAAAAGAGCCTGAATTTTATACATTACAAAGTATATCTCCTATTGATGCTGCTCAAATACGTTCGTTTCAAATTTCTCAGACTTTAAGCTTAACTGGAAAAGGGATATTAGTAGGGATTATAGATACAGGTATAGATTATTTATCTGAAGATTTTATGGATGAATATGGAAAAACAAGATTGCATTGTATTTGGGATCAAACTATTATGTCAGAGAAAGAAGATACTAGAATTCCAGGTGGAACTGTTTATTTTTCTGATAAAATAAATGAAGCAATTAATTTATGGAGAAAAGGTGGCGACCCTTATGAAATAGTACCAAGTAGAGACGAAGTTGGACATGGTACTTCTATGAGTAGTATTATTGCTGCAAGAGGTAGTAAACATAGACTAAAGGGAGTGGTTCCTGAGTGTAATTTAGCAGTTGTAAAGCTTGCAGAAGATAAAATAGCTGAAAAGAAATTTAAAGCTGAGGTGCCTGTATATAATATAACTTCATTATTTACTGCCATACAGTATTTGTACGATCATGCTCAAAATGAAAAAATGCCATTAGTATTATATTTACCATTAGGAACTAATTCGGGAAACCATAAGGGAAATGGGGTTTTAGAAGAGTTTATTGAAGATATGTCAATGAATAGAGGAGTTATATTTGTAACTGGAGTTGGAAATGAAGGCTCAGCAAGAGGGCATGTGTCCGGAAAATTATCATATTCAGGAGAAAGAAGTTCAATTCAATTAGATGTAGTTGAAGATATGGATTTTTTATCGGTAGAGTTTTGGATAGATTCACCTAATATAATGACAATTGAAGTTATTTCACCATCAGGAGAAAATACTGGCATAACACCATCAATTATAAATTCTAAAGATTATTATACATTTATTTTTGAGAATACATCTATAGCAGTTAAATATTATATTCCGGAAGAGTTATCAGGAGATGAATTAATAAGTATTAAGTTTAAAAATATAAAAAAGGGTATATGGTTATTTAGGTTAACTGGTCAATTTATAACTGATGGAATATACAATGGATGGCTTTTACAAAGTGGAATTATTAATTCTAAAGCTTTTTTTAATCCTTCTGACCCATATGGAACAATTATGAATCCTGCATCATCAAAGTATATTGTAACAGCAGCGGTTTATAATCAAAATAATAATAATTTGGTAAATTTTTCAGGGGTTGCTAATAAGTATGATTATATTGACAGAATAGATTTAGCAGCAGGTGGTATTAGTACTTTAGCTTTATATCCTGGTGGAAAAGAGATATATGTAAGTGGGAGTAGTGTTGCTGCAGCAGTGTTAGCAGGGGCATGTGCATTGTTGTTAGAATGGGGAATAATAGAGGGAAATGATCCATATATATATTCTCAGACTATAAAAACCTATATAATTAGAGGGGCATCAAAGAGACCAGGTGATATTTATCCTAATCCACAATTAGGATATGGCTTATTAAATCTTCTAGGTATATTTCAGAATATGACTTAAATTTTAGTAATATATTATTTAAATCAAAAGGAAGTTGTATTATTTACAACTTCCTTTTTAAATCTAAATTGTTCGTATTAAACAGCGAATATTCCGAAGAATCCTCCAATAATACCAATTAAAAGTAGAAGACCTATACAAGCAACAGGGCTCCATTTTCTCTTTTTAATTAAGTAGTATAGCATTAGTGTTAATCCTAATGGAATTATTTTTGGTAATACACCATCTAATATACTTTGGATAACGATTGGTTTATCACCATTTGCTATTTCTATTGCTAATGATGTAGCACCATAGTTAGAAGTTAAAGCACCAACTATAAATACACCTAACATAGAAGCAGAACGAGTAAATTCTTTAGCATTTTTAGTTAATATATCGATTGCTTTAGAACCTAAGTTATAAGACCAATGCATTAACCAATACCTGGCTATAAATTGAACTACGTTAAATATTAATAAGAATAGTATAGGACCAGCTAAAGATCCACCTATTGCCATATTAGCAGTAATACCAGCTGTAATTGGAACTAGTGTATACCAGAAGATAGCATCTCCAATACCACCTAAAGGTCCCATTGCAGCAACACGGACAGCACGAATAGTAGCTGTATCAGCCTTTTGTTGCTCTAATGATAATATAATACCCATAACGAAAGTAACTAAGAATGGGTGAGTATTAAAGAAATCTAAATTATGTGTCATTGACTTAGAAAGGTCATCTTTATTAGTATGGATTTTCTCTAATCCAGGTAATATACCATATAACCATCCAGCAGCTTGCATTCTTTCGTAGTTGAATGAAGCTTGCAAGAATAATGAACGCCAAACCATCTTATTAAGCGTTTTCTTATCAAGCTTTGGAGCAGGAGTCAAATCTTTATATAATGTGTTATTAGATTCCATCTTCGTCATCGCCTCCTCTTACAGATATTTCACCAGCAGTAGATTTAATTTTTACATTAGTTTGGAAGTCATAGATAGCTACAGCTATACCAATAAATGCGATTAGTAATAATGCTGAACCAGATAATGATTCTATGCTACCTATGATAGTTGCAAGTGCAAATCCACCAAAGTAAATTCCCCATAGGTCTTTAGATAACATGATACGTAAAAGAATAGCAAATCCAACGTAACGCATCATTCCTCCAGCAGCGCTAAGTCCATCCATGAACCAAGAGTATTTATCTGATAAGTTTGATAATGTAGTACCTAATGCACTACCGCCTAATAAACCAGCTACAACTACAACAGCAAAGAATAATCCTAAAGCAGCCATTGCACCGTAGTTTAATTTTTCAATTCCCTTTGTATCAGCGTTTTCAGCATATTTATCTGCTTTTGACATTAATGGTGACATTAATGTGAATACGAAAGTAACACAATATTGTCCTATTAAAGAGAATGGAACAGCTAGTCCAACAGCGGCAGCTGGTTCTAACCTAGATGAAATGGCAAATATAACAGCCATTATTCCTCCGATAACTGCATTTGGTGGTTGAGCACCTCCAACTGGCATGTTACCTATTGTCATTAATTGATAAGTACCACCTACAATAAGTCCTGTTTGTAAATCTCCAAGTATTGCACCGATAACAGCACCAGATACAATTGGTTGATATAATGATTCCAAGAAGTTGAATTGGTCAATACCTGCTATAAAAGCAAATAATGCAACCAGAAGAATTTGTACAACATTAAAATCCATATGACATTCTCCTTTCTAAAATTTATTTAAATATCTTTTCGATATTTTCTGAGTTTTCAGTAGGAACTCTTCTAATTTCAAGCTCTACTCCTAATTCTTTTAATTTTCTAAATGCTTCTACGTCTTTGTCATCTACAGCAACAGATCCTGCAACTTGTCTCTTTCCTTGAGACATATGCATATTACCAATGTTAACCTTTTTTATTGGAACTCCGCCTTCAACTAAAGTTAGAACATCAGAAGGAGTTTCACATACAATAAAAATAAGTTGTTTAGCACTAGCTTTATGAATTGTGCTTATTGTTTTTTCTAGTGTCCAGTAACGAGTTGCAGCATAGGCTGGAGCAGCCATATCCATTAACCCTTGTCTAAGCTTGTCCCTAGCTACAACATCATTGGCTACTAAAATTAAATTTGCTCCAATAGAACTACACCATTGTGTTGCAACTTGTCCGTGAATTAATCTGTTATCGATTCTTGTTAAAAGAATATTTGGCATATTTTCACCTCCATTAATTAGTTTGTAAAAAGTTATCTACTCTTTGATAATAATTATAGGAGAAAGATTAAAAGGAATCTTTACACTTTTTGGTATATATTTTATTTTTTTTAGTAACGTTTACAAATGTAAAGTTTGGAAGTATAATCTTATAAAAGTATATAGAAATTTAATAAAATTATATTTTATAATAAAATGGAGTGTGTTAACATAAGAATATATAGTTGAAGAAAATGTTAAGTTTGTAGTTTTTAGGAATTAACTGGTAAGAAAATTTAAAACTTATGTTGGGGAAGTATGGGAATTTATTAAAGGATATTGTAGATATATTTAATAGAGAGGTGATTTATTATGTATAATAAAACATCAAGTCCTCAATTTAGAAAGTACGGTTCTATTTATGATGAGACTAAAAACGTACAAAGTGATGACTTAATACGAAAAAAGATTGTGACAAGTGATAGGGTAATTTCTAGCTTATATAATTTTTCTGAACCAGTATATATTGAAGTGATAGAGGGAATAGCGTCAATATTAATAAGTGATTCAAGTAATGGGGAATTTAAGCTTTTTGCAATTCATAGAAATTTAGAAATAAAAGCAAATATGTTTTTTAACATAATTCCTTTAACAGAGCAAACTACATTTAACTTAGTAATACATTCTAACTATAATCTTAATATTGAGTTTTTAAATCCACCATATGTTTATAATAGGATTTTATCAACAATAAATATTCCTGAAATTATAGCTTATTATTATACTATTAAGAGCCCAAATTATAAGTTTAAGGGTGAGAGTCATAATGTATATGAGCTTACATTTGTTGATAATGGTACGTTAGATACATCAATTGATAATGTGGATTATACTTTGAATCCCTATGATTTAATAATTTATGGTAAGAACCAATTTCATACACAAACAGTAAATAGTGATTCATCATGTTCTTATTTAACTGTTATGTTTAATATGGAATGTGAAGATGATAGCCTAATTTGTAATAAAGTTTTTCATTGTAGAAAGGAGCTTTACAAAGCTATAAGAGTTTTTTCGAAAAATATATCATCTACCATACCATATTCAGAGAATTTAATTTTAAGTAATTTTCATGAGATAATTATTAGGTTATTTCAATATGATTATTTAGGAGAAGAACAGTCCAAGCTACCTACTGAAGTTCAGCAGCATTTTCAAGATGAATTATTAGAAGGAATAGTAGATTATATTAACAAGATGGTTTGTGAGCCAATCACGGTAGAGGAACTTTGTAGTAAGTTCTCAGTATCAAGATCATCACTGCAAACATTGTTTAAAAATAATTTAGATACATCTCCTAAAAAATATATTAATGATTTAAAATTATCAAAGAGTAAACAATTAATAAAAGAAAATAAATATACTATTAGTGAAATAGCATTTATGCTAGGGTTTAATTCGATACATTATTTTTCTAGAGCTTTTACACAACATTATGAAATGAGTCCTAGTGAATATGCACAAACAGTTTTTAAATAGTATGTAAAGTTATTTATACCTCTAGAATAAAAAATAAAATTATATCTGTTTGTTTTCTTGATTGCATACATTTGCAAAAGTTAGAAAATGCTAAAAAAATCGACGGCTTTACAGTCGTCGATTTTTTATACAGTACCTTGAATTGCATATCTAGATACTGTTATTATTACATTTTTAGCAACCTCAATTTCAACAGTTTCTTTTCCTACCCTAACTAATTTTCCATAAACCCCACCACAGAACATTACTTTCATTCCAGGCTTTAAATCTACATGTAGATCATTAAGTTCTAAACGTCTTTTCTTTACATTTTTTGCTGATATAAAGAATAGTATTAGAGCAGCGATTCCAGCTAATACAGCAATAGTTATACAGGTCCAAGCAACAACTTCCCAGTTTATCATTACTAAATCCCACCTTCACAGTCAATATCTTCATGAACTAGAAATTCAAATTTTACAACCCCAGATTTACCAACTTCTAGAGCTGTTTCAGATAAAGAATATAAGTCATCTATAATATCTTTTGTCATAGAAATTTCAAGAGCCATAGGTAGGTTTGTGCCACCTACTACTTCCATTGGCTTTTCTATTTTTGTTTTTAGTTCAACTAAAGTTTTAAATGGTGAACCTCCAGCCAAATCACTAAGAGCTAGAATGCTATCACAGTTGTCTAAATTTTTTAAAGAATTAAGATACTTGTCCATTAAACTTTCAGTTGAATCTGTTTCTATAAAATCAACATATTCGATGTTTGAAGCCTCGCCAGCTATTAATTTTAATGATGTACGAAGACCAGATGCAAAATTCCCATGACCACTAATTATTAATCCTACCATAAAATCCTCTCCTATACTAAATTATACTTTAGTTTATATCCATATACTAAATGCAAGTATACGGATATAAAGTAACACCTTTAACTACACGATTTACTTCTCCTGATGGACAAGGGTTGTCTGGAGTCAATCCAATAGATAAAGATTTTAATACTGATAATGTTTGAGCAAATGTAATATAAGCTAATCCTAGTTCAGCATTATTTATATTAGATTTAATATTGTAAGGAATTATGTAATCAGCTAAGAAAGCTAATTCATCAGAAGGATTGTTAGACACTATAACTAACTTATTGTTCTTTCTTTGATTACTAATTTCTTTTATTAAATCTAATTCATATTTATAAGTATGTTTATCATCACTTACATATACAACTGTTAATGTAGACTCATTGATTATTGATTTTGGTCCATGTCTAAAGCCCAATGGAGTATCGAATACTGCAACTGTTTTTCCAGCAGTTAATTCAAGCATCTTTAATGATGATTCTTGAGATATACCTTTTAAGGTATTGCTTCCTAAGTAAACTATTCTTTCAAAATTGTATTCATCTACTATTCTTTTAGCTACGTCATATCCACTATTTAAGAACCTTTCAACAGATGAACAGATATCATTGATTACTGTTGTTTTTTCGCTTAACTTATCAAGATTAAAACAAAGATATGCAGCTAAATACATATTTGAAAAACTTGATGTCATAGCAAAAGATTGATCATGTGTTTCATCAGTAAGATTTATTGCATAGCAATTATCTAGTTCATCTGCCATTTTTGATAGGGCGCCATTTTTATTACAAGTAATAAATAAGTTATAAAGTTTTTTACAAACAGCACTAGCAGCTTGTACTGCACCTATAGACTCTGGTGAATTACCAGAACGACCAAAGCTTATTAATAAAGTTGGTTTGTTTTTTGATAAATAGTTTTCTGGAGATGCAACTATATCAGTTGTTCCATAAGATTTTACTTTATTATTTAGTTCCTTATTTAAATAAGGATACAATGAATTTCCAATAAATTCGCTGGTACCTGCTCCAGTTAATATAACATCGAAATCATCACATTTAATAACTTCATCTATAAAAGCTTTTATTGAGTCTTTACTTTCTGCAATTTGAGATAATGTTTTTTTCCATGTCTTAGGTTGTTGATAAATTTCATTTAATGTATTAGTTGAAGAAGTTTGATTCATTTTTTCTTCATTGATATTGAAAATGTTCATATACATCCCCCTTTTTATTTTGAATATAGATTTATTAATTTTAATTATAATTGAGAGTTTTTTTTATACAATGCAAGTACTGAAAGATATAATATGTATGTTAAAAAGTGCAAATATTCGATGAATAAACCTAGGTATAATAGATGTAAAGTGGGATAAGGAGGGAATAGGATGTTAATACAAAGTAAAAGGGTTTGGATAGCAGATCAATTTATTCCAGCCCAAATTGAAATTGATGATAATAAAATAACGGATATTTATAACTATAATGAAAAAGTGGGAGCTTTTGATTACGGAGATAAAAGAATTCTTCCAGGTTTTATAGATATTCATTGCCATGGGGCCTATGGATTTGATACTAATGATGCTAATGCCCAAGGACTTAGAAAGTGGACAAAGGGGATAGTAAATGAAGGGGTAACTTCCATATTACCTACAACAATAACTCAAAGTAAAGAAGTTCTTACTAATGCTTTAGCTAATGTGGCAAAAGTTGTAGAAGAGGGGTATGAAGGTGCAGAAATATTAGGAATACATTTTGAGGGACCATATCTTGATATGGAGTATAAGGGAGCTCAACCCAAGGAGTATATTACTAAGCCTACAATTAAGGAATTTCAATATTATCAAAAGGTGGCAAAAGGATTAATAAAATATGTAACTTTAGCTCCAGAAGTAGATGATGAACATGAATTAACAGAGTACTTATTTAAAAATGGAGTGGTAGTTAGTATGGGTCATTCAGCAGCTACATATGAAGAAGCAATAATGGGATTTGCACATGGTGCAAGGTCTCAAACACATGTATATAATGGCATGACTCCATTTAATCATAGAAAAAATGGACTGGTTGGAGCAGCCTATAGAGTTAAGGGAATGTATGGAGAAGTAATTTGCGATGGAAATCATTCAACTGTAGCAGCATTATATAATTTCTTTAATGCTAAGGGGCCAGATTACGGGATTATGGTTACTGATGCTCTAATGGCAAAAGGATTTGAACCAGGTACTAAGTTTATATTTGGTGGAAATGAAATTGAAATATACGAAGATGGTAGTGCTCATTTAGTTGAAACAAAGGGGTTAGCTGGCTCAACATTAAGAATGAATGAAGGTCTTAGAATATTAGTTGAAGAGGCTATGGTTCCTTTTAATTATGCTATTAATGCATGCACAATTAATCCTGCAAAGTGTTTAAGGATAGATATGCATAAGGGAAGAATTGGTGTTGGGTATGATAGTGATCTAGTGGTACTTAATGATGATTACTCAGTACATCAAACATATTGTCTCGGAAAGGTGATGTTGTAATGAGAAAGAACACATCTAGCTTAGCTGGTCCTAATATTTACTTAGATAGATATGGAAATGCTGTTTATTACAATATTTTTAATAAGACAGCTTATCTTGTAGATAAGAATAGTGAACAAAAATTTAGGTTGATTTATTATAGATATTCGCTAATTGTAATTGTTCTTGTTTTATTAGGAGATTATTTTAAGTCATTAGAAAATACTCTTTTAGTAGGTATTGGAGCAATGGTATTAAGCGAAATATATTTTAGAGGATACTTTCTTAATAAATTGAAGGTGGTAAAAAACTTTAATAAAGAAAATAAAACTTCTAAGTTATATCAAATAATAAACAGTAAAGAAAAAGATAAGGCAGTTATGAAGGCATGTGCATATGTGCTTTTTGGAATTCTTATTGTTATAAATGCAATACAACAAAATTTTAATTTTATATTTATAGCTTTAAGCGCATTAGTTGCAATATATAGTGTGTATTCAGCAGTAATTAATATGATTGCTTTTTCAAAGATGAAAAAGTTATAGGTTTGGAAGGAGATTTATTATGGAATTAACTACAACAAAAAAGATTTTAAAAGAAGCTCAAGAGGGGCATTATGCAATAGGAGCATTTAATGTTGAAAATATGGAAATGGTAATGGCGGTTATTAGTGCAGCTGAGGAAATGAATGCGCCAGTTATTATGCAAACTACTCCATCTACAGTAAAGTATGCGGGACTTGATTATTTCTTAGCAAATGTTAGAGTAGCAGCTAGCAAAGCAAATGTACCAGTAGTTATGCATCTAGATCATGGATCAAGCTTTGAATTAGCTTCACAGGCTTATAGATCAGGCTATACTTCCATTATGATAGATGGATCTCATAGTGATTTTGAGAGTAATATAGAAATATCTAAATCAGTTGTAGATATGTGCAAGCCTTCAGGTATAGCAGTTGAAGCTGAGCTTGGTAAAGTTGGAGGAAAAGAAGATGACTTAGATGGTGGTGATGGTGATGCATATACAGACCCACTTCAAGCTAAGGAATTTGTTGAAAGAACAGGGGTTGATTCACTAGCAGTTGCAATAGGTACTGCTCATGGAATGTATAAGGGTGAACCTCACCTAGATTTAGATAGATTATCAGAAATAAGAAAAGTTGTATCAGTTCCACTTGTATTACATGGTGGATCAGGAATTCCAGATGAAAAGGTACAAGAATCTATTAGAAGAGGAATTTGTAAGGTTAATTATGCAACAGAACTTAGAATAGCTTTTACAAATGGAGTTAATAAGTATCTTGCAGAAAAACCTGATACAATAGACCCTAAAAAATATAATAAGGCTGGAATGGAAGAAGTCAAAGCTTTTGTAAAAGAAAAAATAAGAGTATGTGGATGTGAGAATAAAGCATAGATAGATAGTAATTAAGCCTCTAATAATAATTTATATATATTTTCTTGATAGGTTATTAGGCCAAACTTATTAGAAAGAATTAAGGAAAGAAATTCATTTGCGATTTCTTTCCTTTTATTTTGCTTATTTAGGGTATCCTCTATAGAGGACTGAATATAATTATGAGTTGGGTTTTACATTTTCATTAATAAGTTTCATAAAAGTATTTGGAGTTACTATTCTAACTTTTGGATTTTGATTTAATTTAGTAATCACATTATTAACGTTATCCATAGTATTACTCCATACATGAACGTAAACAAAGGAGTAGGAGTTAGGGTTTTTTATGTCTGTGTATCCTAAGTTAATTCTTTTATTAATATTATCAACAATGTTAGTTTCACTTTCTAAGCCCCACCAAAGCAAATCTCGACAGGAAACTATAGGTTTATTATTAGACCATACTATCTTACCTTCATAGCTATTATTTTTATAATAGTTAAGATATAAAAGCCCATGGATATTATCATGGCAGGTGTATTTATCCCAGATATTTGTTTTATATAAAGCTTCATCATCTAATATAAGAACATAATTTTGATCTACCTTTTTCATATATTCACTTAGTGTATTAGTATAACTATCTAATTTGTTTATAGGAAATTTACTAGGATACATATATCCGTTACCAGATGGTGAGGTTACAAAGTTATCAAAGTATTTAGAGGAACCTGCACTCTCATAGTACTTATGGAAAACTGTTGGTGCTAAGTAGTAAAGTGATTTATTTATAGACCAACCTAAATTGAAATCTCCTCTATATGGGGAACCAAACCAATTTTTTGAGCTATAATTACTTCCAAGCATCCATTGCTGATTATCACCATCAGACATAATAAATGTAACATAATGAACTCCATCTTCCCCTTTAAAGTTACTCTCTTGCTTTTGTTTTCGTGGGATAGAAGTATAAGAGCTTAGTACAGAAAGATTATAAGACCAATCAGCAGCAGTTACATCTATTCCATGCTTAGAAGCTATGGTTACGTTAGTATGTTCATCAGGTCCCCAACCTAAACAGTGACCATTATCATCCATGGATTTAAAAATTGACTCTCTAAATGAGAAGTCATTTACATTATCCTCATAAAAAACTAGTGATTTTGATGTTATAGCATAATCCCTTAAGGCCAGGGGTTTATCTGGAGATATTTCTATAACTGTAGAATGATTTAATCCTGAATTCCAAAGGGTATTGAATGCCCAATATTTATCTGTATCTCTACAGTCTTTAACTAACTTTGTTAAGCCTTGTTCTTTTACCTTCTCTTCTATAGCTTCATCAATAGCAAGGGAGTTTTTTAATGAAGCAAGGGAGCAGGCGTTATTTATAGAGGGAGGATTAAAGGTTGTATATAAAATGTACCCATCTACATATGATTTAAAAATTTTTAATAACTTCCAAGGATCTTTTATTAATTTGTATTTAACATTATAGTTTTTCTTTAAATCTTCAAGCCATAGTTTGTAATCAGGTTCAGAATCACTAAGTATATAAATTTGTTCATTGGATTTAGAAGAAACTATTCCTTGAAGAGTAGTAATCATTGTTTGTTCTGCCTTAGTCATATCATTTTCAGAAATAACATAAAGTTTTTTTGGTATAATTGAATTTTTAATATAGGAACCAGAATTATCTATAATAGAGTAGTTAAAGGTTTGTATATAGGTATTAAATTTATGGTGAATAGGTTCAATGAAGTAGATTAGTGTTAAAAGAATAGTAGAAAATATTTTTAGATATTTTTTCATATGTAAACACATCCTATGATAATGATTTATATTTATTAGGATTAGTTACTTAAAAAGAATATATTCATCTTTTTGTTTCTAAGGTTAATTAGTATCAGCGCTTTTATTTGTTATGCACAAATACTTATTTATGAGGATAATATAGAGCTACTCTTTTAGAGTAGCTTTGTATAACTTATATTAAATTAAACAGTGAGTTTGACTTACCTTCTGGCGTTACTGCAAATGACCAAGAAGATGCTAATATAACTAACAAGGTTAATATAGATAAGGGTGACTTTAATGTAAGTAGACCAGGAAAATATACTTTAACTTACTCTATAACAGATAATGATGGAAACGTAATAACTAAAGATAGGGAAGTTGTGGTTTATAGTGAAAGTAATTATTTATCTGATTTAGACTGGGAATCTGCAGTATCAGGATGGAAGAATGTAAATAAAGATTCAGCAGTTAATTTAAGTGAAAAAATAAAGCTTAAGATTAATGGCGAAATAAAAGAATTTGATAAGGGTATAGGAGCTGCAACAAATGCAGAAATAGTATATAAATTAGATGGAAATTATACTAATTTATCAACATATTTGTGTACTGATAAAAACTGCGATGATAATAGAACTACTATAATATTTAAAATATTTGCAGATGGAGAAGAAGTTTATTCTTCAGATGTAATAAGAAAGGATAGTGAAGCAGAATTTGTGAATCTAGATGTTACAGGAGTAAAAGAACTTAAACTAGTAGCAGATGATGCAGATAAAAATGGTCTTGGAGATTTTGCTTCATGGGGAGACACTAAAGTGTATACCACAAATGCAAAACCTAAGTTAACTATCCCAAAGTCCTTATCAACTAAACTTGGAGAAGAAATTGATTTAAATGAAGAATATAGTGCAATAGATGCTGAAGATGGAGATATAACTTATAAGGTTGAAGTATCTGGCAAAGTAAACTTTAATAAAACAGGAAAGTATCCAATAATTTATAAGGTAACTGATACTGATGGTAATGAAGTAGTTAAAACTAGAACTATAGCAGTAATTGATATGAATGATTACAGCTACTTAACAGACTATGACTGGAAAGCTGCTCAATATAACTATACTGTACCCAAAAAGGATATATCTATAAGTGGTAATGCTTTAAGATTAATAGATGAAAATGGGAAAGAAATGTCATTTGAAAGAGGGGGATGAGCTCACTCAACTTCAACAATACATATGATTTAACAGATAAAGATTATGTATACTTCAGTTCATATGTAGGTGTAGATAGACAAATGTATAATACAGTAGGATCAGTTTCATTTGAAGTATATGTAGATGGTGAGAAGAAATTTGATAGTGGACTAATGACTTCAAAGGAGTCAATGAAGTATTTAGAAGTTGATATAATGGAGTTAAAGAATTGAAGCTTGTAGTAACTGATGGTGGAAATGTATTAGATCATGGTACTTGGGGAGATGCTAAACTTCATTTTGCAAATGATGTACAAGGTGATTATGGAGAATTAGAGCCGTTAGTACATGAAGTTAAGGATTATGAGCAAGACATATATATAGTGAGGAATCTTTTAGGGTATTACAGGAGACCTTAGAGAAAGCTGAAGAGATGTTAGTCGATAAAATAAGTACTCAAAGATGAAATAAACTTAATGGTTGATGAATTAAAATTAGCTATATCTAACTTAGAGGAGAGAGTAGATTTAAATGAGATTATGACTATTAAAGATAAGTCTTTAAAAGATAGTATCAAGAGAGAACTTAAGTTATCAAGTGATAATATAACTATTGGTGATATGTATAAATTAACAAAGCTATCAGTAGTAGGTTCATGGATTTCAAGTTTAGAAGGCTTACAATATGCTAAAAACTTAGAGGAACTAGATATATCATATAATGAAATTAAGGATTTATCACCATTTAAAAATCTTAAAAAGTTAACTAATTTAAATGGAAATACTCAAATAATAACAGAGGGTATGCTTTATGCAAAAGATAATACAATAACTTTATATTATAGAGTTTTAAACAGAAATGGTGAGAGGTTAAAACCAAGAGAAATAATTATAAGAAGTAATAAAACTTTTGAAGTTGTCGATTTAACTTTAGAAGAATTAGTAGATGAAAATGGAGTTATTTTTTTGATGTTTCAAACCTTGATAAGGCTGTTTATAGTATGTATATAATATATGAAGATAAAGCGGATAACTTCTTATCTCAATCGCTTTATATGTTTGACGTAAAATAGTAAATATGCAATCCTACTTAGATTATATAAGTTGGAGTGTAGTTAATTATGGTATGAATTAAAAAAGTGACTTCTTCGCTAAAGGGTGGAGAGGCCACTTTTTTTATGATATTATAAAGTGAAAAATGAAGAAAATTAAAAGAAACGAAGGAGGAATATTGTTAATGGGAATAAAAAGTTTTTTTAGGCTAGTAGAGATTCAAACAAAGGTTGCAAGTGTAATTCCATATATTTTAGGTACAGTTTTTGCATTATATAAATTTGATAATTTTAATGTAAAACAAGCAGTGTTATTCTTTTTATCAATGATAGTTTTTGATATGACTACTACAGCAATAAACAATTATGTAGATTATATGAAAGCTATTAAAAAAGAAGGGTTCGGATATGAAGAGCATAATGCTATAACTAAGTATAGGCTAAAGCCGAAAAGAGTTTTAGGAATTATAATAACAATGCTGATAATATCAGCTGCTTTAGGAATAATGTTATTTTTAAATACTGATATAGCAATTCTTATAATAGGAGTAGTATGCTTTGGTATAGGTATATTTTATTCATTTGGTCCTATTCCAATTTCAAGAACTCCATTTGGTGAAATATTTTCAGGTCTAACAATGGGATTCTTTATAACATTTTTAGCGATATATATACATATATTTGATCAAGGTGTATTAAACATTAATATAAGTAATTGGAGCGTAAGCGTATTAATTGATATAAAAATGATAATGTCTATATTCATAATTACTATTCCAGCAATTACAGGCATATCAAATATAATGTTAGCAAATAATATTTGTGATATAGATGATGACTTCGTAAATAGAAGATTTACATTGCCAATATACATAGGTAAAGAAAAAGCATTAAAATTATTTAGAGCATTATATTACATAGGATTTATAGGTATAGTTGTTGGTATTGTTCTTGGAATTTTACCAATAGTATCAATACTGGTATTAGTAGCTATAAAGCCTGTTAATGTAAATATCAAAAGATTTTTCGAACTACAAACAAAAAAGGATACTTTTGTATTAGCTGTTAAGAACTTTGTAATAACTAATGTTATTTATATAGCTACTATAATTATAGGATGCCTAATTTAAAATAAATGTTGCTATTTGGAACAGAACATGATATACTAAAAAAGTAGCAAAGATGCTAACAAAAAAGGTTTATATAGATAGATAGTTTCTCGAAAATTAGAGATTATTATATCCATGTACATTCTTTAATTTTAGGAGGAATATTTATGACAGATAAGACATTAGTATGTAGAGATTGTGGAAGTGAATTCGTATTTTCAGTAGGAGAACAAGAATTCTACAAGGAAAAAGGATTCGAAAATGAACCAACAAGATGCGTAGCTTGTAGAAGAGCTAAAAAAGAACAAAATAGAAGATAATTTTAGATTTTTTAGGTTGTAGTTAAAACTACAACCTTTTTTATTTTTTAAAAAATTATAATTACAATTAAATCACTAACTTTATTTAATCTATTCCTTTTCTTTTTCCTTTTCCTTATTTTTGTCTACTCCACATGAAACCCAAGGATAATCAGGATTTCTTGGATCACATGGCTTTGATGTATCAACCTTCTTTTCTTCTTCTAAAACTTGACCGTAAAAATTGGATTCATTTAAAGTTTCTTTATCCTTCATAAAAAACATCTCCATTCATTTAAAATCTCAATATATTTTTTCTTTAATAATATTATATTCAAAAGAATAGTGATTCATTAATAATTATAAAGTTTATAAAATACTTGTATTTATGAAGAGCTAAGTTATATCGTATTTCATAGAATTATCACTGTAGCCAATTTATATGAACTCCATCTTAATTGATGTTTTATAATGATTGGTATAAATGCTTAAATTACTACAAAGACTAAATTAAGAAATTTAATGAAATGGAGTTGTATAGTGGATATGAAGAAAGTTCAATCAACTTGTAATTATTGTTCAATAGCTTGTAACATTGACTTCAATGTAGAAGATAATGAAATAGTTTCTGTAGTACCAACACAAGGATATCCAGTAAATAATGGTTTCTGCTGTATTAAGGGATTAAACTTAGATAAACAAAATACTAAATTTCCTAATCCTGTTTATCCTTTAATAAGAGGTAAAGATGGAGATATGGAACAAATATCTTGGGATGAAGCATTTAAGGTAATGGCTTCTAAAATAAAAGAGCTTCAAGATAAGTACGGAAGAGAAAGTGTAGCATTTATAAGTACAGGTCAACTTACAACAGAAGAAATGGCTTTGTTAGGTCATATAGGTAGAAACTATCTTGGAATGAATGGTGATGGTAATACACGACTATGTATGGCTACTTCAGTAGTTGCACATAAGCAAAGTTATGGTTTTGACGCACCACCATATACTTTTGATGATTTAGAATTGTCAGATACTTTAATATTCATTGGAGCAAATCCAGTTGTAGCTCATCCTATTCTTTGGACTAGAGTTAGAAATAACAAGAATAATCCAAAGATAATTGTAATAGATCCAAGACAATCAGAAACTGCAATTAGAGCAGATGAATGGATAGATATTAAGCCAAAAGCAGATTTAAGATTACTTTATACATTAGCTAATTATCTTATAGAAAAAGATTGGATAGATAAAGATTATATAGAAAAGTATACAGAAGATTTCGAAGGCTTCAAGGAGCATGTTAAAAAGTATACTTTAGATGAAGTAGAAGAAAAAACAGGAATATCAAAGGGAAGAGTTGAGAAATTAGCAGAAACAATTCATAAAGGAAAGAGAGTGTCTTTCTGGTGGACTATGGGGGTAAATCAGTCTTATCAAGCAGTTAGAACAGCGCAAGCAATAATTAATCTTGCAATTATGACTGGAAATATTGGAAGGCCAGGAACAGGGGCTAACTCTATAACTGGTCAATGTAATGCTATGGGATCAAGATTGTTTAGTAATACCACAGGTTTTTATGGTGGTGGCGATTATGATAATGAGAATAGAAGAAATGCAATATCTAAAGCTTTAGATATGCCTGAAGAAATGCTTCCAACAAAACCAACAATTCCATATGATCAAATAATAGAAAGATGTATTACTGGCGAAATAAAGGGATTATGGATTGTTGCTACTAATCCAATAGTTTCATGGACTAATAGTAGAAAGTTTAGAGAAGCCACTGAACATTTAGAGTTCTTTGTTGTTCAAGATATTTATGATAATACTGAAAGTGTTAAGATGTGCCATTTATTATTACCGTCTCAATCTGGACTTAAGAAAGAAGGTGTTTTAATAAACAGTGAAAGACGTTTATCAAGGGTGGTTCCAGCTTTAAGAAAGGAAGAGAATGAATATACTGATTATGATATCTTCTTAGGAGTAGGTAAGGCTCTAGGTATGGGAAAATATTTAGATAAGTGGAAAACACCTGAAGATGCCTTTAATACAATAAGGGAATGTACCAAGGGAATGCCTTGTGACTTCACAGGAATTGAGTATGATATGTTAAAAGACGGTGATGGAATTCAATGGCCATTTAAAAAGGGTGATGAATTAAAGAGTAATCAAAGAAGACTATATGAAGATAATAAGTTCTTTACTCCTAGTGGGAAAGCTAAGTTTATATATGAAGAGGTAGCAGAAGAAAATCCAAAGCCAAGTGAAGATTATCCATACTATTTTAATACTGGAAGAGGAACCGTTGGTCAATGGCATACGCAAACAAGAACTAATGAGATTGAGTTTGTAACTGCAATAGTTCCAGGAGAAGCTTATATAAATATTCATCCAGAATTAGCAGAAGAGTATGGAATTAAAGAGAATGATAAGGTTATTGTAAATTCACAAAATGGAGAAAGTGCTACATTTATAGCGAAGCTTTCTAGGACAGTTAAGAAAAATCATATATATGCGCCAATGCATTACATTGAATGTAATAAGATTACTCCATCAGTTTATGATCCTTATTCAAAGGAGCCTTCATATAAATTTATTCATGTAAATATTAATAAGGCAATATAGGAGGGGATAGTAAATGAAAAGGATTAAAATAGATAGGAAGAAATGTATTGGATGTTTAACATGTACTACAGCCTGTATTGTTTCCCATGGAGGACATGATACAAGAAATAGAATAGCTATTAATAGTGATGGAAGATATTCGCCTATTTTTTGTAGACATTGTGATAGACCAGAATGTGTTTATACCTGTATGTCTGGTGCTATGAGCAGGGATAATGAAACAGGATATGTTTTATATGATGAATCAAGATGTGCACATTGTTTTATGTGCATAATGGCATGTCCTTATGGAGTTCTAAAAACTGATGCTAGAACAAATCACATTATTATGAAGTGTGATATGTGTAGGAATACAGAAGAAAAATATCCTCAATGTGTCGCAAGGTGTCCTACAAATGCTATTACTTTAGAGGAGGTACAAGAAATATGAGGTGTGTAGTAGTTGGTGCTTCAGCAGCTGGAATTAGCTGTGCAAAGACTTTACGAGAATTAAATAAAGATGTTGAAATTACCTTGATCTCTAAGGATGAATATGTGGTTTCTAGATGTATATTGCATCATTATATTGAAGATGTTAGAAGTATTGACGATTTGAATTTTGCTCCTTATGACTTCTTTAAAGTTTATGGTGTTAAGTGGATTAAAGGTAGAGAAGTAACCAAAATAGATCCAAAGGAGCATAAGCTTAGTTTAGACAATGGTGAAGAGGTTGAGTATGATAAGGTATGTCTTGCAACAGGTTCATCATCTTTTATTCCTCCTATTGAAAATCTAAGAGAGGCTAAAAATGTTGTAGGGCTTAGAAATTTAGAAGATGCTATTTTGATAAAAGATTTATTACCCAATATTAAGGATGTTATAGTTTTAGGTGGAGGATTAGTAGGAATAGATGCAATAGCAGGTTTACTAAAGTATGATGTAAAAATTCATTTGGTAGAAATGGGAGATAGAATTCTTCCCCTTCAATTAGATCATTATGCAGCAGATGCTTATAACAAAAGGTTAGAAGAAAGAGGAGTAGACTTAAGATTTGGTGTAAAAGCTGAGAAACTTATAGTTGATAAAGATAATAATCCAAAGGAACTCGAGTTAAATACAGGAGATAAAGTCCCTTGTGATTTAGTAATTGTAGCAACAGGTGTTAGATCAAATGTAGGTTTTATAAAGGATGCAGGGATAGACTGTGATAAGTTTGGGTTAGTTATAAATGAAAAAGGTGAAACAGATACTAAAGATGTTTATGGTGCAGGTGACGTTACTGGGCGCAATCCTATATGGCCAACTGCTGTTAAGGAAGGAATAATTGCTGCTAGTAATATGCTTGGAAGGGAATTATTTATGACAGACTTTTTTGGAAGCAAGAATACTATGAATATATGTAATTTAGCTACAATGTCTTTAGGGACAGTAATTAAGCCTGATGATAGCTATGAAGAAGTTATTGATGTTGAAGGCGAAGATTATAAGAAGATAATTCACAAAGAAGGAAAGATTTATGGTGCTATCATTCAAGGTGATTTATCTTATTCTGGTGTTTTAACCCAACTTATTAAAGAGAAAATAGATGTATCTAGAGTTAAGAAACCTTTATTTGATATTGATTATGCAGACTTTTTTAATATAAAAGAGAATCTTGAATTTACTTATTAAAAGTTGAGCTTACAATTAAAAGTAAATAATATTGTGTTAAAAGGGAAGTTGTTAATAGCAATTTCTCTTTTTTTATGAATAGAAATATATCAGAGAAGTAATTTGGGGGAATTGTAATATGAGCAAATATCAAAATGATTTAAATAGAGTACCTGTGGCAATAATTATTAAAGATGGGGGAGAAGAAGTAGGAAGATATATAACAGAAAAAGTAATAGATTTTGGAGGAGAAGTTATTAAGGAAGATAATTTATATAATAACTTTAATGCAACTATTATTTATACATCTAATTTAGCTAAAGTAAGAAAAGAAGTAATTAATAAAAATTTCCATCAAGTCTTTTGGAAAAAAGATTTAAGTAAAACAGACAATATATTTATAGCTTTTGATTCAAAGAGATATATTTTGGGGCTTAGCGGATGTTTAAATGCCCTAAAAAAAACTATAGATAAAAACTTAGAAAGTATGATAAATCAAATTAAATTAATAAAGGATGGTAAACATGTTGATAAAAAAGACTGCAATTATTCTATGTGGGGGAAAAAGTAGTAAAGGATATAAAAATAAAGCCTTTTTGAGGATAGGAGAGAAAAATTTTTTAGACATTATTATAGAGAAGATATCAAACTTTGATGAAATTATAATTTCGTGTAGCAATAAAAAAATATTTAGTAATTATAGTGGTATATCAAAAATAGTTGAAGATGATATTCAAGATATAGGTCCCATTTCAGGAATGTATAAATCTTTAAATGAAAGCAGAAACAGCAAAGTGTTAATGCTTTCAAGTGACATGCCATTAGTAAGGGAAGAATATATAAAAAAACTGGGTATATATGAATTTGATGAAGATGCTTTAATAACTTTTACTAATGGTTCATCCCAGCCTCTTTGTGGAGTGTATGATAAAAAAATAAATAATATAATAAGATCTTTAATTGAAAATAAAAATTATTCAGTTAAAGAATTATTAAAGTATATAAGCGTTAGATATATATTTCCTAAGGAGAGTACTTTCTTTAGAGATGTCAACAATTTGGAAGATTACATAGATATTTGCTCTAAGAGTATGCAAATGAAAGAAATTAGGAATAATAGCTGCTTTATAGTGAGATAATAGATATGTAACAGGGATAATGACAAAAAATTAACATTTACAAAAAGTTATTTAAGATATAAAATTAAGGAGAATTATTATTAATAGAAATAAATTATCCGAGGAGGAAAGCAATGAAAGTTGTAGTTGTAGGTTGTACTCATGCTGGAACAGCAACAGTAGTTAATTTAAAGGAAATGCATCCAGAATGTGATGTTACTATATATGAAAGAAATGATAATATTTCTTTTCTTTCTTGTGGAATAGCTTTACAAGTTGGTGGAGTAATAGCTGAACCAAAGAAATTATTTTATAACTCTCCAGAAAAATTAGCTAAGTCTGGTGTAGTAACTAAAATGAAACATGATGTATTAGATATAGATTTTGATAATAAAAAGTTAAAGGTTAAGAATTTACTAAATGGAGAAGAATTTGAAGATTACTATGATAAGTTAGTTTTAACTATAGGATCATGGCCGATAGTACCTAAGTTTGAAGGTGGAGATTTAGAAAATATAGTTTTATGTAAGAATCATGACCATGCAGAGATTATTGTTAAAAAGACAGAACATGCTAAAAATGTAGTTGTTATTGGTGCTGGATACATAGGTGTTGAACTTGCTGAGGCTTTTGAATTAAAGGGAAAGAAGGTTACTTTAATTGATGCTGAAGAAAGAATAATGGCAAAATACTTAGATAAGGAATTCACAGATATAGCTGAAAATGAATTTAGGTCTAAAGGAGTTAAATTAGTTCTTGGAGAAAAGGTTGCAAGATTTGAAGGAGAGAATGGTAAAGTTCAAAAAGTTGTAACTGATAAGGGAAGTTATGAAGGAGATTTAGTTGTACTTTGTATTGGATTTGCTCCAGCAACTAAGATCGTTCAAGGTAAGTTAGATACATTAAAGAATGGTGCAATAATAATTGATGAATATATGAGAACAAGTAGGGAAGATGTTTTTGCAGCTGGTGATTGCTGTGTTGTTAAATATAATCCTGCTAATGAAGAAAGATATATTCCTCTAGCTACAAATGCAGTTAGAATGGGGACTTTAGTAGCGAGAAATATTGAAAATCCTACACTTAAGTATATGGGGACTCAAGGAACTTCAGGTATAAAAATATATGACCAATGTATTGCATCTACTGGAATGACAGAAGAAGTAGCTAAGGCTACAACTAATTTTAATATTGCTTCTGTTTCAATTAGAGATAATTACAGACCAGAGTTTATGCCTACTTTTGAAGAAGCAATGGTTAAGCTTGTATATAATAAAGATACAAGGGAAGTATTGGGAGGTCAAATTATATCAAAGATTGATCTAACACAAATGATGAATACTTTATCAGTAGTAATTCAAAATAAAATGACAGTTGAAGAATTAGCAATGACTGATTTCTTCTTCCAACCACACTTTAACAAACCATGGAGCTTATTAAATGCTATTGCATTAGAAGCTTTATAGAATAAAAATGGCTAGGATAAAAATCCTAGCCATTTTTTGTTATAATTAAAAAAAGAAAGAGGGGGTTATTTATGATTAGGGAAGTGAAGTTAAGTGATGCAAAGGCGATAGTTGATATATATAATTACTATATATTAAATACTAATATAACCTTTGAAGAAAAACAGTTAACGGTGGATGATATGGAAGAAAGAATAATTGAAAAGACGGCTAAGCATCCTTGGATTGTTTATGAAATGAATGGACAAGTTGTTGGATATGCATACTTAAGTGGATGGCATAGTAGATCTGCTTATAGATATTCAAATGAAGTGTCTATTTATTTAGATAGGAATGAAAAGGGTCATGGTATAGGAAAGGAACTGTTTGCCAACTTATTAGAGATTTCTAAAGACTATGGTGTACATACTATTGTTTCAGGAATAACAATTCCCAATGCAGAAAGTATATCGCTTCATGAAAAGTTTGGGTTTAAAAAGATAGCAGAGTTTAAGGAAATAGGATTTAAAAATAATAAGTGGTTAAACGTTGGATATTGGCAAAAGATTTTATAGGAAAATGGCGATGATAAAAAGAGAGCTTCAATTAGCTCTCTCTTTTAATATATTACGCTAGGAATCTAAATGTCCTATTACGCTATATTATAATCAAATTATATACTTAAAAACGATAAAAAACAATAACAAGTAATAATAAACAATAAAAAATAATAAAAGTTAATAAAGTGTGATATAATTAAGTTAATACATTCAAGGGGATGATTAGATGTTTTTAGAAGAACGTTATGATAAAATTATCAAAATGGTTGAAGATAAAGGAAGGATGTCTGTTAAAGATCTATCTTCAATTTTTAAAGTGACAGAAGATTGTATCCGTAAAGATTTAAGAGAGCTAGAAAAGCGTGGAAAAGTAAAAAGGGTTCACGGAGGAGCTATAACAAATAGAAGCCATAATGACATTAAACATATAAATGAGAGAAAAGAAATAAATAGTGGTAAAAAGCAAGAGATAGCTAAAAGAGCCTTTAATGAGATAGAAGACGGGGACATTGTATTTTTAGATGTTTCTTCAATAAATCTAGAGCTTGCGAAAATAATTGGGAGTGGTTCTAAAAAAGTAATTGTAGTATCTAATATGCCACAGGTAGCAACCGTATTAAATGATAGCAAAGATAATATTACTTTAATTATAGTAGGTGGAGAATTTAGTAAAAAGGTTGGGGCAATGATTGGCGCATTTACTAACCAATATATTAGTCAGTTTACCTTTGATAAGTCCTTTGTAGGAGTTTGTGGAATAAATGAAGAAACAGGTTGGGTGAGTACATTAAATATGGAGGACGGAGCTACAAAGAAAACAATAATAGATAATTCTAATAAGAGCTATTTAGTTATGGAAGAAGAGAAGTATAACTATGATGAATTCTATAAATTTGCTAAATTAGATGATGTTTCAGGAATAATAACTGAAGATAGAATTATTTATAAATTTTAATAAAATAGTATTAAAATTTATCCTCCTAATATGCTCGGGTCAAATATCAATTAATTTAATTATATCAAAGACTGTGAAAAAGTAACTTCTGCTTTCTCCTAAAAGCGAAGTTACTTTTTTAATTTACAAGATTTAATTTATATAATATTCTTTTGGTATTAAAAGCCTATTTCTTTACGATTTTTTGTATATTATCATTATTTCTATAATAAATGGAATCTAAAATTCATTTAAGAAATGATTAAATAGATAAATGCAACACTTTTCTGTTTTTTAGTAAACAAATTCCTTGAGTCATAGTTCCCATAGGACAATATACACACCATGATCTAGGTTTAAATAAGACCATAGTTATCAAACCTAATATAGTTGAAGTTGCCATAACACTATAGAATCCAAAAGCAAATTGAGCAACCCAAGGAGATATGAAGGAAACATTTCCCCAGTTCCAAGGAAGTTTAAATGTCCATAAAATTGTTATAGCTTCTTTCAAAGAGGAAGTGCCCTGGAATACTAAATAAGTGTTAAATAGCATGTTAATAAACATTGTTAAGAAGAATATTAAAAATCCATATCTAAACCATTTGGCTTTTAGAAATTTTGGAATAGGTTTATTTCTAGATAGTTTAAACTTTGCTCCAAGTAAATTTAAAAGTTGTCCTCTTCCACAGTATTTATTACAATAGGTCTTTCCTCCACCAGATAGAGACATAATTATAGGTATAAGGAAACATAATAATCCAAGCCAAGCAAATAGAATGTTAAATATTCCAAGAATTAAATATATAGATGAAAGTATCCACATATAGTCATACCAGTATTTTTTCTGCTTTTTCATTAATTTACCTCCAAGTTAGTTATTTCAATTATTGAAGCGGGACATATTCTTTCGCATTTACCACATCCAATACATTTTGATAAATTAACTTCTGCATAAAGTCCCTTAAAGATTGAAATAGCATTTAATGGACAATGTTTTTCACACTGACCACAAGCTACACAATAACTTTTGTCTACAACTGCTTTCTTTTTTAACATAAAATTCTCCCCTCAATATTAATTTTTTTTATAATACTTAAAAGAAAAAATATCTTCTGTGATAAAGTCACATAAAAAAAGTCCAGTTTGGAATATAACAGGAGTATAAGATAAATTTAAAAGGAGAAATAAAAGTATGTTTTCGTTATTTGGAAAAAAAGATTTTAAAAGTGTTAATGTTAATGATTTAGATAATATATTAGGAAAAATAAATTTAATTGATATTAGAGAACCTTATGAGGTTAAAACAAGAAGCTTAAAGGGTTCAAAAAATATACCAATGAATAATTTATTAAAAAATCCTGAAAAGTATTTAAATAAAGAAAAAGAGTATTATATTATGTGTCAATCAGGAATGAGAAGTAGTAGAACTTCAAATATTTTAAGTAAGCAAGGATACAAAATTATAAATGTTTCTGGCGGTATAGGATTATATGTAGGAACAAAAATAAAATAGGGGGAATATTAAGATGAAAAAGAAGATATTAATTGTTGGAGGAGTAGCTGGGGGAGCATCAGCAGCTGCAAGATTAAGAAGATTAGGTGAAGAAGACGATATTATAATGTTTGAAAGAGGGCCTCATGTATCATTTTCAAATTGTTCTTTACCATACTATTTAAGTGGTAAAGTAGATAGTAGTGAAAAGTTAGTGATGATGAGCCCTGAAAAATTTAAAAAGCAATATAAGATAGAGGCAAGGGTTAACAATGAAGTTATAGATATAGATAGAGAAAAGAAAGAGGTATTAGTTAGAAATGTATTAACAGGAGAGGGATATACTGAAAGTTATGACAAGCTAATTTTATCTCCAGGTGCTAAACCAATTGTACCTAAAATAGAGGGAATAGATAAGGTTAAGATATTTACTATAAGAAATGTTGTAGACATAGAATATTTAAATAGATATATAAAAGAAAATAATCTTAAAAATATTGCTGTAATAGGGGGAGGCTTCATAGGAGTAGAGGTGGCAGAAAATCTTAATGAAGATGGTTTTAATGTTACATTAATTGAAGCATTACCTCAAATTTTAAAACCTTTTGATTATGATATGGTTCAAATATTCCATAAAGAAATGATGGACAAAGGAGTAGATTTACTCTTAGGAGATAAGGTAAGTAGCTTTGATAATAATAAGGTAATATTAGAGTCTGGAAAAGCTATTGATACAGAAGCTGTTGTTATGGCTATTGGAGTGGCTCCAGATGTTGAATTATCAACTAATGCTGGATTATTACTTGGTGAAACAGGAGCTATTAAAGTTGATGAAGATTATAGAACTAATGATGAAGATATTTATGCAGTAGGAGATGCTATAGAAGTATTTAATCCATTAACAGAGAAGATGAGCAAAATATCTTTAGCAGGACCAGCGTTGGTTGAAGCTAGAATTGTAGCAGACCATATTAATGGAAGAGAAACAAATAATAATGGATTTATAGGTTCATCTGCAATAAAGGTGTTTGATTATAATGGAGCATCTACAGGGTTAAGTGAAGGATTAATTAAAGCCTTAGATATGAATATTAATTATGAGGTTGTAAGAATAATAGCTAATGATAAGGTTGGAATTATGCCAGATAATTCTCCAGTACATTTTAAATTATTATTTGAAAAACCTACAGGAAGAGTTTTAGGTGCACAAGCTATAGGAAAAGGAGATGTAGTAAAGAGAGTTGATATTATAGCAACCACAATTGCTTTTGGTGGAACTGTAAAAGAACTTAAGAACTTAAATTTATGCTATGCACCACCTTTGGGAACAGCTAAGGATGTAGTAAATTATGCTGGATATGTTGGATCAAACTTATTAGATGAAGAGTTTAAACAAGTTCAAATTACCCAAATAAGAGATTTATTAAAGAATGAAGAGTTTATTATCGATGTCAGAGAAAAGGGAGAGTATGAAAGAGGCCATATAAAAGGTGTTAAAAACATTCCATTTAGTGAAATAAGAGATAGATTAGATGAAATACCAAAGGATAGACCAGTTTATCTTCACTGTAGGACAGGTCAAAGAAGTTATAATGTAGCCCTATTGCTTCAAAGCTTAGGTTATAAAGAGATATATAATGTAGCAGGAAGCTTTTTAGCATTAAGTTTCTATGATTACTTTAATGATAAGACAACTGGTAGAGAAAAGATAGTTACTGAATATAATTTTAGTTAATGATTTCATATGAAAATAGGAGGTTATCTTTATAACTTCCTATTTCTCTTTATTTAAATCTATTATAGTAATTGATCCACGAGAAAGCTTAACCATTCCTTCTTTTTCAAAGTATTTAAGCATTCTGGAAACAACTTCTCTTGCTGTTCCTAAATCATTAGCTATACTTTCATGGGTAATTTTTATAGTTTTTTCACTAAAACCTTCAAGGTATTTTATTAGCCTTTTATCAAAACTAGAAAATACAATATCCTGCATAATCCACATAACTTCAGAAAATCTTGATTGGGTTAAGTCTAGGATATATTTATTAAGGGACATATTATTTTTTGAAATCATCTCTAAGTAATGACTAGGTAATACTATGGCTTCAGTATCTTCTAGAGTATCTATGTTTATATTAAAATGTATATTTTTAAAAATGCAAGAAGCTGATAATATACAAGAATCGCTTTTTTGAAGCTTATATAAGGTTATTTCTTTACCTTCATCAGAGGTTAAAAAGGCTCTAAGAGTTCCACTAACTACAGTTATAAAGCCATTACAATCTCTATCAGAAAAATAAAGAGAATTATCTTTGGAATATCTTGCAAGAATAGCTTTAGAGTTAAAGAGTTCTTTATCTTCTTTGGTTAACTTACTATAAAATTGTGTATGTTTCTCTAAAAAGTCTATATAAAATTTATTTAACATTATATTATCTCCTAATATTTAGCTAATGTAATTATATGAGTAAATAATGAAAAACTCAAGTATGGGGTTTGATATTTAATATTAAAAACTAGGATTGTATAGTAATTAAAGTTATAATACAAATAGAGGGGGATGGGAAATGGTTAAAAACATAATTTTTGATTTGGGTAATGTAGTTCTTAAATATGATAATTTAGCGTATTTGAAAAGTAAAATTGAAGATGATGACAAGATAGACAAGCTACGTGATATCATATTTGGAGGTGTAGAGTGGATTATGCTAGATGAAGGGACAATAACAGAGGAGACTGCTATTGAACAAATTTGTAGAAATAATCCTGAGTTAGAAAAGGACGTTAGAAATGTTTTTGACAATTGGTATTCCTTGTTAGAGCCAATAGAGTCAACAGTAGAAATAATTAGTGAGTTAAAAGAAAAAGGATATAATTTGTTCTTTCTATCTAATTTTCATGATAAAGCATTTCAAATTGTAGCTGAAGAATATAAGTTTTTTAGATTATTTGATGGTGGAGTAGTATCTTATAGAGAGAAAATAATTAAACCAAATTTAGAGATATATAGAAGATTATTAGATAGATATAACTTAAATCCTGAAGAATGCATATTTATTGATGATGTAAATGAAAATGTTATTGCTGGAGAACAAGTTGGAATAAAAGGAATTCATCTTAAAGATGTAAGTATTTTAAGAGAAGAACTAGAAAAATATTTAGTGGAATGATTAGGAGAAATGGCTGGGCCATTTCTCTTTTTGGTTATGAAGATAATAAAGATAAGGATATTCTGCTAGTGCTAGAATTTCTACAATATCTGTATTATCTTCAGTATTATAATTATCCCTATTATCCTAAAAACTCCCTTTAAGTGAGTTCATCTTAATCCTTATTATTTTTATTATCATAATTATCTCTATTATTCCAAAAAGTTATCTATACCACATTATAATAGCATCTTCATTATTGTCTTTATAATATTTCTTACGTATACCTTCTTCTTTGAAATTATATTTTTTATAAAGATTTTGTGCAGGGGTGTTTGAAGCTCTAACTTCTAAAGTAAGAGAGTTACAACCCCAATTTTTACAGTGTTCTATTAAAGAAGAGAGAAGTATGTTACCAATTCCTCTTTTTCTAAATTTTGGGTGTACAGCAATATTGGTAATATGTCCTTCGTCAACAATTGTCCAAACACCAGCAAAACCAATAACCTTATTATTTTCTTTGGCAACAAGGTATTTAGCTAAAGGATTAAAAAGTTCCTTTTTAAAAGATTCTTTACTCCAAGATTCCTTTAAAGATAAAGAGCTAACTTCTAAAACAGCTTCTAAATCACACTCTTCCATTAAAGTAATAGATATATTACTCACTCATTCTCATCCTCTTTTCTAATTCTCTTTCAGCTTGAGGTTTCTTTAAATAAGCAGGAGCAGAGTTTGGATCATCTTTAAATCCTTGTTTTAAAAGATTAAGACCTAACTCACCTATAGATGAAGCTCTAGTTAAGCTTACATGGTTAGGTGCAAATTTTGCATTAGGGAAGTTTGCCTTAATATATTCCTTATGCTTAAGTAATCCGTCACCAGTAAATATTACTTCTTCATTTTTTTCTTTTAGAATTTCTAATAGATAAGGAAGTTCCATAGGGGTTGGCTCCATTATATTTTTAAATTCGCCATCTTCATTTTTATAAAGAGCAGTATAAACATTTTCCCTTAATGCATCCATAATTGGACAAATTATTCCACTAAAGTAAGAAAGGTTATAAGCTAACCCATCAAGAGAAGAAAGACTTATATAAGGCTTGTTTGCTCCAAAACTTAATCCCTTAACTGTAGCCATACCTATTCTTAAACCTGTAAATGAACCAGGCCCTTTAGAAACAACAAATCCATCAATATCATTTATTGTTAATTCACAATCCTTTAAAAGATTTTCAATCATAGGCATTAATAACACAGAATGTTCCCTCTTATCATTAATAACATATTCACCTAATAAAGTATCATCATTAAGTAGTGCAACAGTAGCTACCTTAGATGAAGAGTCTATACTTAAAACTATCATATTTTTACCTCCTTTACGTAATCATATCTATCTCCATAAGGGGTGATTTTAATATTTCTAAAATCATCTCCTTTAGATAAGTCCTTTGAAATGTGAATATGTATGTATTCTCTTGGTAATATTTCCTCTATGTAGTTAGCCCATTCTATAATAGAAACAGCATCTGAGAAAATATAATCATCAAATCCTATTGCATAAATTTCATCAGGATCGCTAACTCTATAAACGTCAAAATGATTTAATTTTAAACGACCACTTTCATATTCATTTACAATAGTAAATGTTGGACTAGTTATATTTTCGTTTATATCAAGACCTTTAGCTATCCCTTTTGTTATGTGAGTTTTACCTGTACCAAGGTCACCAGTTAAGCAAACAATATCACCAGGATTTAAAAGTTTACCTAAGTTGAAACCAATTTTGGTAGTTTCATCTATACTTTTTATTTCAAAAATCATATATAAAATCCCTTTCAAAAACTATTCTATCTTATTATTCTATCCAAAAAGCAGATAAAAGAAAAGTGTTTATGCCCTTACCACATATTAAAGGTTGAAAATTTTTTGAGGAAAGTGTAAAATTTTTTTTATATGAACAGAAAATTTGTAATAATTTTGTATACATTTAAATTTCATATGTTGATATAATATGTAATAGGGAATTAACTGGTAAAGGCCAGGGGGTGATATTATTGAAGAGAGTTACCTTTGGAATGTTATTAATAACATTTCTATTATTTTTGGGGATAGGAGTTTCTTCTAATCCACTAATAGCAAATACTGTTGATAGAGAAGATACAAGCAGAGATGTTTATTTAAATATTATCACTTGTAATAAGATACAATATGAAATGGTAAAAGATATTGTTGGAAATAAGCATAATGTTGAATATATGTTTAATGATGAACAAGCATCTAAGGATTTTAAATATACAGATGAAACCATAAGTAATATTTCAAATATGGATTTGTTCTTTTATAATGGAAATATAATGGAACCTTGGCATGATGAGTTGATTTCAAGTCTTAATAAGGGCAACTTAGGAATTATTAATTCTTCTAGAGGTATTAGAACAATTAATCTTACAGGAGAAAACTCGGGTAAGGAAAATCCGTATTATATGGTTGGATATGATGAGTATAAGATAGCATTATATAATATAAAAGTTGCTATTCAGGAGAAAGATCCGAAAAATAGGGAGCTTTATGAAGAGAATTACAATAAGGTTATTAAGAGTATAGATGAAGTATTAAAAACATATGATGATAAAAAGTCAGTTGTAAAGGAATATAGTTATATTGCTTTAGATGATAAGCTAGATTATTTCTATAGAAATATAGGTATATCTCCAATAAAACTTAATGGTAAAACTATAGACGATGTTATTAAGGAAAATAGGATAGATCCAGCTAAGGTAATAGTTTTAAAAGATAAGGAAACAGTTACTGAAGATATAAATTTTAATATTATTGAATTGAATGGATATAGTGGAGCTAATTCAGCTAGAAAAGTATTATTGGATAATTATAATGTATTTTATAATTATTTTTCGGTTAAAGAGAATAATGATGGGCATGAATAGATTTTATTCATGCTTTATTTTTATAAGTTCAAGATGTAAAAGTTATGAAAGGTTATATAATCATTTAATAATTCAGAAAGAAATATTTTTTGAACAAAAAAGTTGATTTTTAAATAATATTATTATATAATCAAACTTGTCTCAAAGGGGTATGGCTCAACGGTAGAGTAGTGGTCTCCAAAACCATTGGTTGTGGGTTCAAATCCTACTACCCCTGCCACAAAGATCGTAAGCGAAATGCTTACGGTTTTTTTATTTTGTTATTATTGTAAGTATTTAATGAAAGAAATTATTAAATTATGTTGAAGACTAGGATAAAATAAGTATCCTAGTTTTCTATTTTTTTATAAAAGGATAAAAAAACTATTATTGTGTGATAATTAATCTTATCTTGTTGAAAGTTATATATATGTAATTATTGTTACAATTTAATTACAAAAACAAAATTATAAGAATGAAAAAATATCGATTTTATAAATATTTATATAAAAAAGTTACAGAATGTTAAATGGGTATTGTTGTAACTATTAATAAAATAAACAATAACGCTTACATAGTAAAAATGTATAAATTACAAATATAAGCAAAAGTTGACTAAATATTCTATATAAATATAATTAATACTGATAAACTAAAGGAGGATGAAGATTTAGATGGAGGAGATCCGAGAAGAATTAGGTATAATTGTTGGGGACCTATACATCAAATATGGAGGGACAGAAGAAATTTTAAAATTAAATAGTATTTTAGATACTCTTGTATTATTAGAGATGAAAAAAATTAATAAGGACATTTGTGAGCTACAGACATCCGTTTAAGATATTTGTTTAGAGTTAGTTAGTGGATACAATCTATTGACTAGCTCATTTTTTTATATAAGAATTAAGTTGACAATATTACAGGCTAAGTATTTAATAGTGTTTATAATAAAAAACTTAGAGTTTTTTAGATAGGATGAAAAGGAGAATTTATATGGAAGTTAGAGAGGCAATTAACGAAGATTTAAATGAAATAATAGCTATTGAAGAAGAGTGCTTTCCAGAATCAGAATCAGCAAAGGAAGAGGATATTAGAAAAAGATTTTTTGCATTCAAAGAAAATTTTTTTGTAGCTATTGAAGATGGTGAAGTAGTAGGCTTTATTAATGGATGTACTACAAATTCACCAGAGTTACCTGACGAATTGTATCATGATACTTCCCTTCATAATCCCAATGGCGCATATCAAACCGTATTTGGATTAGATGTATTACCTAAGTATCGCAGAAACGGCATTGCAGAAAATTTACTAAATTACTTTATACAAATTTCAAAGGCACGTGGGAAGAAGGGAATTGTACTTACTTGTAAAGATTACTTAGTGCATTATTATAAAAAGTTTGGATTTGAGCATAAAGGTGTTTCAGCTTCCTCACATGGAGGAGCTAAGTGGAATGATATGGTATTAATTTTTTAATTTTCTTACCTTTAGTACGAGTGGGGTGGATATTTGTTTCAATGTGACTTGGACCGTAGTAACGGGACAAGCAAAATAAATATCCACCCCATCTTTTTATTTATTAAATAAAAAATGAATTAAATATATGAAATGGTACAAGATAAATTGTAATGGGTTTTAATCTATAAGTAATAAGGAGGAAAAAAAGTGAAATACAGAGTAAGGAGATCTTTATTATTTTCTTTAGGTATGCTTATTTTAACCTTTATGTTTGGTGCAAGTGTTCCTAGTGTTAAAGTTTTTAATATAGAGGATCAGACTTATAATGAAGACTATGCTAATAAAAAAATTATATATCTAACCTTTGATGATGGACCAAGTTCTAAGGTAACAGATGGGGTGTTAGAGGTATTAAAAGAAAAGGATGTAAAAGCAACATTTTTTCTTATTGGAAATCAAATAAAAGATAAAGAAGATGTAGTAAAAAGAATTTATAATGAGGGGCATGGTATAGGTTTGCATACATATAATCATAAATTTAAGTATGTTTATCGTAATGAGGATACATTTATAAAAGAGATGGTTGAATGTAGGAATGAGATAAATAGAGTAGTTGGGATTTCTCCTAATATAATTAGATTTCCAGGAGGAAGCTACAAACACTTAAGTAAACAGTTTTTATCCAAGTTGCATGATAATAACTTTAAAGTTTATGATTGGAACTTAGATAATACAGATGGAATGAATCAAAAACTTGATCCTAATGTTTTGTATAAGAAGGCTATTAAGGGAAGTGAAAATTTACATCCTATAATATTACTAATGCATTGCACAGATATGAATAAAAATACTTACAAGGCTCTTCCAGATATAATAGATTATTATAAAAATGAAGGGTATCAATTTAGAGTTATAGATGAAAACACACCAGAGATGTATTTTAGGATTAAATAATATAAAAAGAAAGTACCACATTATTAAAGAATAAAGTGGACCCTAAGTCAAGGTCACAATAAAAAAGTTAAGAAGCTAATAAAAGATGATTTCTAAATTGTTTATGGGGCATCTTTTTTTAGCTACATTGATATCTATAGTTATTGTAATATTAAATATAGTTATCTATAGAATAAATTACATCCTCAAGCATTTTATAACTGCTAAAATCAATTTTATCTTTCATATGTCCCCAAAATGATTCTTGTGGAGCATTATCCCAACAGTTTCTAAGACGGGACATAGATTGTCTTAATTTATTTTTCTTCAATAGTCTATGGAATTTAGGACTTGTGTAATGTACACCTTGATCTGAATGAATAAATGCATTCTTATGTAAATTGTTTTTATGTTTTGATATTAATTTATCTATTGTAGTTGTTGCGATATCAAGAGTTATTGAATTTGAGACGTGATAAGCAAGTATTTCGTTGCTACTACTATCTTTGATGGTAGACAAATAAGCCATATGATTATCTCCATATGGTATGTATGTAATATCAGTTAATAATACTTTACCAGGTATACCTTGTTTGAAGTTACGTTCTAATAAGTTTGGAATAACCCTATGTTCATTTGTTGCTTTTGGCATTCGGCGATACGGATTAGCTTTTCTTATCGGATATTTAATATCATATTTTCTAATTATACGTTGAATTTTCTTTCTACTATAAATAATAGAAAACTCACCTTCTAAAAGAATCTTTATTGAACGAAATCCTTTCTTATAATCTTTGTATTTTGAAGCTTTAAGTATATTATTTTTAGCTTCTAGATATTTAAGTTCTCTATCTTCTTTCTTATCCAAAGTATTTAAATAATTATAATATCCCGAACGTGAAATATTTAGAAGGTTGAAAAAATAGGAGACCATATTTTTAAAACCATTGCTAGATATAGTCTAATTTATTAATTTAAAAGTTTCGTTGCTATTTAATTTTATTCTGTTGTTTACCAGTCTCCTTTCTGTCACGTCTAATTTTTTAGAATTTCTACCTGCTCTTCTAATAGTTTGATTCTAGCTTCTTCATCAAATGTTATTTTGCTCATTTCGTATTCCTCCAAGATATTAATATTATAAATAAAAAGGCACCTATAAACGAGGCGCTTTTTTTCAAAGTGTACTGCTTACAGGTACCATTTTATAATATGTGGTACGTTTTATTAACTAATTTACATTCTTGATTTTAAATAAAGTATTACACCTAATATTGAAACTAAGCTTTCAGTAATAGGAAAGGCTAGCCACACACCAGTTATGTCTGCTAATGCAGATAGTAGAAAAGCCATAGGAATTATAACAATTAATCCCCTTAATAAAGAAATAATTTGAGCTAAAAAGGCTTTTTCCATAGAAGTAAAAAACATAGGTAGAATAATATTAAATCCTACAAATATTATAGCTATAAAATAAATTTTTAAGCCATTTGTTGCAATACTCTGTAGTACAAGGTTATTTTCACTATTAAATATTTTAGCAATTGGGTCTGCTAAGAAAAATATAATTAGATAGATTATGCATGAAATAATAGACATAGTTATCATTGCATATTTAAATATTAATTTAATATTTTTTATATCATTATGTCCATAAAATTTGCTTATAAGTGGTTGAATTCCTTGGGCAATACCAGTATATACTGCTATAACTACAAGAGATAAATTTGCAACTATTCCATATGCAGCAACACCTGCGTTACCTATGAGATTAAGTATGATCATATTAAAAACAATGATTACAATTCCAGAAGAGACCTCTGTAACTAACGATGGAAAACCTAATGATAAAGTATTGAGTGACATCTTAATGCTAGGTTTTATTTTTATAAAATGAAATTGATTTTTTTTCTTTATACGGTGTAGGGATAGTATAAGTATACTAATTATAGGAGCTAGTCCTGTTGCAAATACAGCTCCAAATATTCCAAGTTGTAATGGAAATATAAATATATAATCTAAAATTATATTAGATAAGCTTCCACCTAGCATTGCATACATTGATAAATTTGGATTGTTATCATTTCTTATGAAGCAAATTAGTACATCATTTATAATGAAAGCAGGAGCAAATATAAGGATGCATTTTAAATATATATTTGTCATTTTAAAAACATCAGAATCTGATCCTAAAACAGTAGTTAAAGATTTAGAAAGAAAAATACCAACTAGTACAAATACAATAGATATAACAGTGGCTAAATAGAAAGTGTTTGTGAATATGGTATTTGCATTTTTTCTTTCTTTATTACTTTTAAAAATTGAATATTTTGTGGCACCACCTATTCCTAACATTAAACCGCTTCCGTGAATAAAGCTATATACAGGTATAGCCAAGTTAAGTGCTGTTAAACCATTTCTGCCTAATCCTTTTGAAACAAAAAAGGTATCTGCTAGTATATAGCATGATAATCCAATCATACCTAAAACATTTAATGTACAGTAGCGGCTTAATTCCTTAAGTTGAGATTTATTTTCCATATAGACCTCCCCAAAAATAAAGCGCCAGAATATCCTATCTCCAAAGGCCTAAGGATAGGATAGCTGACGCTTAACATATTTACCCGGCGGCAAATATGTATCTTGTATTTACTTACCAGAAATTGTAACATAACATTTAAAAAATGGCAATGTAATCTAGGTGATTTATCTTTGTACAAAATAAAAGTTCTTATATTTTTGTATTTATATATTTATTTGGTAGAAGTCATAAAAAGTTTGAGAGTTAGTCTTCAAGTTATATTATTGATAGTAAAATTACTGGAGTAAAAGCAGAGGAAAGTAGTAAATAATTTTATAGTTAAGGAGCGTTGCTTAAAAGATATGTATTAATAAAAAAGTTGGATGGTAAATAATATAATTAACCATCCACTATGTTAAGTATTTTTATAAACTTTTTAAAAAGTTAGCTATATATTCTTTTGATTTAAAGTTATCTGGTGTATTTAAGTATGTATTCTCTAGTAAGAGCGAAATAGAATTAACTAAAAGAGTATTTGTAGTAAATTTAAAATCTAAAAAATTATTCTTATAATTAACAAGTAAAAATTCATTTTTCTTGCACCAACAGTAGAATAAATTATTATTCAATTTAGATGTATCAGGAATAAGACAAAAGTTACAAGAGTCAGTACTGAATAAATAATCTATTAAACAAGAAATATGTTTTTTAAATTGTCTTTTGGTAAGGATCAGTTTTGGCACTAGCTCTGACATACTTTCATATATAATAGTTTCCTTGTTTGAAAACTCTATAAGATCATTAATAGAATAAAAATCTATAGCGAGAAGGTTAGAATTCTTATATAATGAATTCTTAATAGATTTAAAACAATTGAAATGAAATTCTATATCTTTTTCGTTATCAACTGAATTACAAAGTATTTCGTAATATAGTTCATCGTTCATTATATATGGTATTGGAAAAGAGCTATAGTTATAATGAGTATTTTTAATAGAATCCTTATTAGGTAATTGAATGCTATTAACCTCAAATTTATCTAAAACTTCAGAAATATTTATGTTGTGAAAGGTTGGATATGATCTGGAAAGTATATTTTTACCCCATCCTGTATAAAATTTTATGCTAATTGGATCCTTAAATAAAGCACTATAAAACTGTGTTTCATTGCCAACTATTTGGTTTGAAGACATAAATACTCCATTATGTTCCGTTATGTGAAAAGAATAATTGTAATAGTTATCAAGAGAATCAACAAAATATGAAAAATTACAATTTTTATGATTTATTAATGAAAATAAATAAAATCCTAGCGTTGAGCTACTACTATTTGAATATACAAAGTTCAAATGACAGCCCATATCTAAAAGCATTAAAGTTTTTTTTAACCATTCATTTCTGAAATATTTATTATTCATCATTAAATCTAATGACTTACAAAATACAAATAATAAATTTTGAGGTTTCCCATATGAAATAGATGAATTTAGAAAATTAAGAATTCCTAAAAGTGCGTTCTTTTCATCATCATAAATTGATATATTAGCTGAATATATAGAACCATTGTTAATAGAATTATCAATAATTTGTTGGTAGTTACTAATATCGTCAAAGATAAATTTTTTTGTTGAAGCTATTAATGAAGAAGTATTACCTAATAAATTATTAGGTGTGTGATAAATTGATGAAAATAATTTCTCAAGGAATTCGATTTCTAGCTCTCTATTTCTTTCAATTAAATAATCAATAGCATTATCAAAGTAAGCAGCATTAGTATCTATTTTTCTTGAACCATTTTTCCATTTACTTACTAAGCTTCTATCTACATTTAGAGCTTGTGCCATTTTCGATGGAGAAATTTTCAAGCTTTTTAATAAGTAACTAAATCCATTAGAATACATTTTATCTCCTCCATTTTCAAAATAATTAAGAGTATATTATAAGATAGCTTACAGATATTATCAATATGTATAGATAGTAATTGGTAAAACACTTTTTGGATTAACATAAATAAGAATATCGGGATAGTAATAATAATATATTTGTATTCACAAAGTGTCACAGTGAATAAAAATGACAAAGGTTTAATGAAAAGTTTATTTTTAATATAATTTAATAAGTATGACAATTGATTAATAAGTTTGTTTTATTTTGGAAAGTTGGTTTGTTTACATAAGGAGAGTATTATGAAAGACTTTAATTTATTTTATATAGATGATTGTAAAATTAATCATGATGTTATTGCTTCATTTTTAAAGAATATAGATATTAATATAGAATACTTTTATGATGCAATATCAGCTCTAAAGTGTGTGAATTTGAAAAAACCTGATATTATTATTGTTGATTATATCATGCCTAAAATGAATGGACTAGAATTTATTAAGAATGTTAGAAGTTTAGATAAAAAGGTACCTATTATTTTAATTACTGCTGCTAGTGATGAGTCTATAAAGTTAAAAGCACTAGAAAGTGGAGCTACAGAGTTTTTATACTTACCATTTAATAAATATGAATTTATTATGAGAATAAAAAATTTATTAGAGTTAATAAAGTATCAAAGAAGGGTTGAAAACAAAGCTTCCATATTAGCTCGTGGAATAAAAGAAGCTACTGCAAGTATTATGGAGCGCGAAAAAGAAACCTTAGAAGTATTAGTAGAAACAGCTAAAAAAAAGGATTCGGATACGGGAAACCATGTAGTAAGGGTAGCTAAATATTCAAAATTATTAGCTAGGGTATTAGGTATGAGTGAAGAAGAGCAAGAAGAAATATATTATGCAGCACAGCTACATGATTTAGGTAAGATTGGAATAAGTGACCAAATAATAAATAAAAGATGTCAATTAACATTAGAAGAGTTTGAAATAATGAAAACTCATACAATAATAGGATATGATATATTAAAAAATCGTAGCAGTAAATATTTAAAAAAAGGAAGTATAGTAGCTTTATCTCATCATGAAAGATACGATGGGTTAGGGTATCCAAATGGATTAAAGGGAAATGAGATACCTATTGAGGGAAGAATAGTAGCTATAGCAGATGTATTTGATGCATTATTAATGAAACGAAGTTATAAGAATAGTTGGTCTATTGAAGAGGCAATAGATTATATAAAAGGGAAAAGTGGAACTCAGTTTGATCCTTATTTAGTTGATAGATATATAGATAATATTGAAGAAATAAGGAGAATTAGTTATGAATTTAAGGATTAAATCCAATAATTATTGGACGAAAGAAATTTTTTTTATTGGAGTCTTTTCAATTCTAATACTAATTTCTATATTCTATATATTACTAGTAAAGTTAAATTTAAATCTTAATCGAAAAAAATATATAAGGTCTATATCTGAAGCACAGCTTAGTTTAGTAGAAAATAAACTTGAGACAAGCATTAAATCACTATATCTTTTATCAGATTTTATAGATATATATAGTCAGGAAACTAATAAAGATAAAAAAAATAAATTATTGAAGGATATATTAATAGATACTAAATTTTATGATATTGGATTTATTAATTTCAATGGAAATATAGTAACTGCTAATAATAGCGATATTAAAAGCAAAAGGTTTTTCAATGAGATTATAAATGGAAAAAAATATGATTTTGAATATGCATTTGATGAAGAAATTAATGAATATATATTTTACATAGCTGTACCTGTATATGAAGGAGAAAAGTTTACGGGAGTTCTTTTTGCTAAAGAGATAGTTAGTGAAATAGAAGGATATGAAAGTTATGAGGAAGATGTTAGTGAATTAGATAGATATATTATTCATTCAGATGGAACTATTATTTATAGAGATGATTTTAGTAGTTTTGAAACTGGAGAAAATTTATTTGATGAATTAAAGAACTATAATAAGGTTAATGAAGTTTTAGATATACAAGATAAAATAAAAGATAAGCAAAGTACAACTAACTTATTAAATTATATGGATAAAACTCAAATTCTAAGTATTTATCCTGTTAAATTGACAGAAGATTTTTATTCTATTATATCTATTGATTCTAAATCTATTGAGAACAGTGTTATTGGTATTGAAAAAGTAAGTTTTATTTTAATAATACTATTTTTATTTTTAATAGGATTTAGTTTATTTATATTACTAATATATAGGGAAAAAAATAAAGAATTAAAAGAAGAAAATTATAGAAAGAAAAGATTCTTATCTAATATTAGTCATGAGATAAGAACACCAATGAATGGAGTTATTGGTTCTGTAGAACTAGCTTTAAAGAACAAAGATAATCAACAAAAATTACAGTATTATTTGAATAATACACTAATTGCATCTAATAATTTATTAAACTTATTTGATGATTTATTAACCATGACTAAAGGAAAGTTAGGTGAACTTAGACTATATGAGGAATGTGTAAGTGTTAGAGAAATAATTCAAAAGGTAAACTCAATAGTTTTACCAATTTTAGAGCAAAAGAAAAAAAGATATACCATAGATATAAGTTCTTTAGAGGATATTAGCGTAATATGTGATGAAAACAAGATAGTACAGATATTAATTAATTTAATTATTAATTCGTCAAAGTTTACTGAAGAGAATGGAGAAATCCATTTATCTATTCAACTTAAAAAAGTTAAATCTAATAACATCGGCCAATTTGTATTTTCAGTAGAGGATAATGGAATAGGAATGACAAAAGAATTTATGCATAAGATGTTTCTTCCTTTCACTCAAGCAGATGAGTTCAATTCTAAACATAATGGTGGAGCAGGTTTAGGTTTATCAATAACAAAATCAATTGTGGATTTAATGGGGGGAGAAATTGAAGTAGAAAGTGAATTAGCCCATGGAACTAGATTTGATATTACATTACCATTAAAAATTGTAGATTCTAATTTTATAAATGCAGGTTGTTACAAAAATTTTTCTAATATAGGACAAGGCAAAAGAGTACTACTTGCTGAAGATGATGAGATAAGTAGAATTATAGAATGTGAACTTTTAAATAGTCTGGGGTTTGAGGTTGATGCTGCTATTAATGGAAAAGAGGCATATAAAAAGTTTATTGATTCAGATAAGGATTATTATGATCTTATATTAATTGACCATATAATGCCAGAAATGAATGGTTATGAGTGCTGTAATAAAATACGTAATAGCAATCATTGGAATGCAGAAAGTATTATAATACTTGCTATGACTGCAGGTTCATTAAATAAAAGTGAGAAATTAATTAGTAAATCTGGGGTAAATGATTCTTTAACTAAGCCAATTAATAAGAATTTATTTATAGAAAAGTTAGAAAAAGTTTTTTAATAAACATTTAGGTATAATTGAGGGGAATGAATAATGAAATTTAGATTTATATGTTATACAGATGCAATGATAAGATTACAAGGAGATAATGTACTGTTTTTTAATTTGTTGAAAAAGTTTAGTGAGAGTTATGTGGAGTATATAAAGAGGATAGAATTTTTAATTAATAATTCAGATTATATGGAGGCATATGAAGTTGTGCATTTAATTAAGGGAACTGCTGCTAATTTAAGTATGAAAAGTTTAGAGGTGGTAAGTGAAAAACTTTGTTATGCGTTAAGTGATGCAGATGAAGTTGCTATTGAAAGTTATTTAGTTAAGTTTAAAAGAGAGTTCCAGTATGTTTTGGATGAAATAAAGGAGTATTTAAGTGTTGGAGGTGACTTATGAAGAATGTTTTGTTTTTGCTAAATAACTTACATGGGTATGTAAATATAATTCGTGAATTAATGGACTCTAATATTAATGTTAATATAATTAGCGCTTATAATACTCAGATTATTTCAGCTTTACCTAAGGATTTTTATGAAATAATAATTGTTGAAGATATTAATGAAAATAATTTTTCGCTTAACTGTGCCAAATTATTAAAAAGAACATGTAAAGAAAGTGATATAATACTAATTTCTGATAATAAGGAAGCTTACTTAGATACAGAAATATTAAAAATAATATCTAAAAAGTTTTTCTTAGAGAGGTATAGAAAAGTATTAGAGTCATGTAAAGTTAAATTGGTAGAGAATATTAATAATTCTAAGATAGAAATTAATAAATCTATTGAAGAAAATAAGAATATTATTATAGTTGATGATGATTCAATTTCATTAGCTATATTAGATAATATTCTAACTATAGAAGGATATAATGTAGAGCATTTTGACTCAGCAAATGATGCTATAAGATATATAAGTTTTATTGAAAATAGTAAAAAGAAAGTAGATTTATTTATATTAGACTTAATTATGCCTAATATAGATGGTTTTAAACTATTAAAGAAAATACGAGAATATAATAATTTTAGAAATATTCCAATATTAATTGTGTCATCAATAAGTGATAAAAGAGTGGTAGCGCAAGCGGCTAAATATGGGGTAAGTGGATATATATTAAAACCGTTTAATAGAATTGATGTTAAAAGGAAAGTAAAGTCTGTAATATATCAATAGATTTAATAAAAGGGGTAGTTTAATACTACTCCTTTTATAGTAAGTATATAAATGATATAATCTCTATGTAAATATTTACTTTGTGTTTATAGCAAAAGATAATAGGGGGTAATAATATGAGGGAAAAAACTAGCGAAGATAGTATCTATAATTTTATTACTAACGTCTGTAGAGAACAGGAAAGAAAAAATGGAATTATAACTGGTTGTGATACCAATTATATTGCAGAGGGTATGAAGTTAAAAAGGTCCAATGTAAGTGCCGTTTTAAATAAGTTATGTAGAGAAGAGAAACTAATAAAAATAAAAGGGAAACCTGTTATCTATAAAATAACTGAAGAATCATTAATTGAAAATAAGTTAGATAAAATTCATGTAGATGAAGTTTCTGTATTTGATGAATTAATTGGAAGTGAAGAAAGTTTAAAGGGATGTATTTTACAAGCTAAAGCAGCTATAATGTATCCCCCAAGGGGATTACATACTTTGTTGCTTGGAGAAACAGGGGTAGGGAAGACACTATTTGCAGAAACAATATATAAGTATGCTAAATCAACTAAAGTATTAGATGAAGAAGCCCCTTTCATTTCTTTTAACTGTGCTGATTATGCAAACAATCCTCAATTATTACTCTCTTATTTATTTGGTGTAAAAAAAGGAACATATACAGGAGCGAATGAAGATAGAGAGGGGATTGTAGAAAAGGCAAATGGAGGAATACTATTTTTAGATGAAATTCATAGATTACCTCCAGAAGGGCAAGAAGTTTTATTCTATCTAATTGATAAGGGGGAGTACCGTCCTTTAGGAGAGGTAGAAAAATATAAAAAGGTTGATTTACTAATTATATGTGCAACAACTGAAAAGAAAGAGAAAGTTTTATTAAGTACATTTAGTAGAAGAATACCTATGACTATTGCCATACCATCTCTTACAGAAAGAACATATAAAGAAAGATTTAAGTTAATAAGTGAATCATTTTATATGGAAGCAAAGAGAGTTAATAGAGAGGTAGTAGTAACGCCTGAAGCTATAAAAAGCCTTTTATTATACAATTGTACAGGAAATGTTGGACAACTTATGAATGATATTCAGCTTGGTTGTGCTAATGCCTTTTTAAGCAGTATGGTAAATAGAAATAAAGAGATAGTAGTAGATATTAATCAATTCCCTAATCATGTAAAGATGGGAATATTAAATTATAAATCAAATAAAAAAGAAATAGATAAAATAGTCATTGAAAAGAGTTTATTTAAGTTTACAAGGGATAGAGAAAAGCCAATTGAAACTATAAGAGAATCGGAAGATAGTCTTATTACATTATATAACAATCTCGAAAATCGTATGGAACAGCTTAAGAATAGAGGCTTAAATAAAAATGATATATATATGATTATGAGCATGGATATAGATAAATATTTTAAAAATTATATATATAAAATTTCTACAGATATTAATAAAGAAGAAATATCTAAGATTGTAGATAGTGTTCTTATAAAGATGGTAGAAGATTTCATGGAATGTGTAGGAATAAGATTAAAGAGGGTATTCACAAAGCAAATATTTTATAGTCTGTGTCTTCATATTAGTACTTCTATTGAAAGAATTAAGCAAGGAAGATTTATTGTTAATCATAAGTTACAAGAAATACAAACAAATCATAGTAAAGAATTTGAAATATGCTTAGAGTTGGCGCACAACATAGAAAAGGTATATGAGATTAGTATTCCTAAGGATGAGGTTGCTTTTATAACAATGTTTATAACTGAAGAATATACCAATAGTAATGAATATATAGATAATAAGCCAAGAGTGCTTATTGCTATGCATGGAGAGAGTACAGCAACATCTATGAAAAATGTTGTTAATAGGTTACTTGGGAGCAATAATACTTATTCGTATGATATGGATTTAGATAAATCTACAAAGGAAGCTTATGAAGAGATAAAAGAAATAGTTAGAAATATCGATGAAGGTTCAGGAGTAATTCTTTTAGTTGATATGGGATCTTTAGATAGGTTCGGAGATTTAATTTATAGTGAAACTGGAATAAAGGTTAAAGTGATAAATATGGTAAGTACTCTTATTGCCATAGAAGTTGAAAGAAAAGCACTGATCAATAATGATATTGAAGAAATATATAGGGAAACTATTGATAATATTAAATATACATTTAGCTATGATGATACAAATTATAATAGGCATGAATATAAGAAAGAGAATATAATAGTTACTTTGTGCATTACTGGCGAAGGCGCTGCAGTTAAGCTTAAGAGCATGATAGAAAATAATAAGGTAGTTAATGATAAAAACATTGATATTTATGCTATGTCTATACTAGATAGAGAAGATATGTTAATTAAGATAAAAAGACTTTCTAATGAAAAAAATATTATAGCTATTGTAGGGAGTATAAATCCAGATATATATGGAATACCATTTGTTCCATCAAGTGAATTATTTAGTAATAAAGGATTTAATAAAATAGAAAAACTTATTGATATGGAGTCTTCTAAGTTTACATCTGTAAATAAAGATAAAGATGATGCAGAAGATATGTGTGGCAAAATAATTGAGGCATTTAAAGGTGAAATAAAAACTTATGATTTAGCTTCTACTAAAGATGAGCTAATTCAATTTATTTATAATGTCGAAGAAAAGTTTGGATTAACTCTGAATTTAGATACCATAGTAGGTGCCATAATGCATATGATATCTAGCATTGATAGAATTAAACTTGGGGAACATGTGGAAAAGTATATAGCTATAGATAAACTTTCAATAGATAAAGAAGAGATAAGTAAAATAAAAGAAATTTTAAAGCCCATAGAAAAGAAATGTGATATGGAATTTGTTGATGATGAAATTTATTATGTATACACATTAATTAAAAACCTATAGTATATGTGTATAAAATAATGTGTATATTTAAAATTGTGATGTGTATATTTAGGGGTTAATCAGTATAATTAGGAAAGCATGTGAAATTAATAAAAAATATTAATATTTAGAGATGTTGTAAATACAAGGGTTACAGCATCTTTTTTTATTTTTATATAAGAAAAATAAAGCAGTAGAAGTGTATGGCATGGATATTGCTATATAAAAGTAATGTAAATGATATCATTAACGTTTGGTTTGGAGGAATTATAAATGAAAATTTTATTGGTTTGTGCAGCTGGAATGTCTACAAGTTTAGTAAAGAAAAAAATTGTTGCTGCTTTTGGTCCAGAAGAAGAAGGATGGACAATAAATGCAGAAGCATATGAAAAACTAGAATCAGTAATAAAAGATTACGATGCTATATTACTAGGACCACAAATTGCTTATAAAAAAGATCAACTTTTAGAAATAGCTAACAATTACAATAAGCCACTTAGTACAATAAGCCCAGTTGATTATGGTATGGGCAATGGAGCTAATATATTAAAACAAATTAAGAAAATGATTAATAAATAGTCTTATATGATAGGAGGAAATAGAAATGAATAGTTTTATGGAAAAATTAGAAAATGGGTTAAATAAATATTTAATGCCATTAGCAGACAAAATAAATAGAAATAAAGTAATGACAGCAATTAAAGAAGGGATGATGTCTTCATTACCTGTAACGCTAATAGCATCAGTAGCACTTATCTTAAGTAATTTTCCATTCTTAAGTGATTTTGCACCAAGCGTAGATGCTATATTAAAGAAGATATTTGCACCTATAAGTCCTGTTACATTGGGGTTACTAGCAATATATGTAATTGTAGGTACAGCAAGAAGTTATTCCAAGCAAAAAGATATAGATCCACTTTATGGTATTATGTGTGCTTTAGCTTCATTTTTATTAGTAACTCCATTTACAGCAGTTTCAGATGTAGTTGTAAATGGTGAAACTATTAAAGGGGCAATTGTAAATGGACTTATTCCAACTAATGTATTAGGAGCATCAGGTGTGTTCCCAGCATTATTAATTACTTTTATATCAATAAGCGTTTTAGCATATCTGCATAACAAAGATTTTACAATAAAAATGCCAGACTCAGTTCCTGAAAATGTAGCAAAACCATTCTTATCAATTATTCCATTTGGTGGTGCTATATTAGTTGCACTTGCTATTAGATTAATATTTGAAATGACTTCATTTGGTACATTACAAAACTGTGTTGATACAATTATTACAAAACCATTCTTAAGTTTTGGTAATAACATATGGGTATTCTTATTTATACTTATCGTAGCTCAAGTACTTTGGTTCTTTGGAATTCATGGAACAAACTTAGTTTTAAATACTGTATGGCAACCAATTGCAATGGTAGCAATGGCAGCAAATTTAGAAGCATTTAATGCAGGAGAACCATTACCATATGTTTTAACAGCAGCATTTACTTGTTTTACAGGACAAGCTAAATTATCAGAAATAGTTGCTTTATGTGTTGTAGGTAAGTCAAAACAATCAAAGGCTATAGGTAAATTATCATTAGTACCAGCACTATTCAATATACACGAGCCATTTGTATTTGGTTTACCAGTAATCATGAATACTACATTAATGCTTCCATGGATATTTGTTGAAGCACTACAAGCGGGATTAGCATATTTATTAGTAATTTTAACAGGAGCAATTCCAATATTCCAAGCACCATGGACTTGTCCTCCAATTATACAACAATTAATTGCAACTAACTTTAATCCTTGGTCTGTAGTTATAACAATAGCAACTTTTGCATTAGGATTTGTTATATGGATACCATTCATGAAATTATTAGATAAGCAATACTTAGCAGCTGAAAAAGAACAAGAAACTTCAGGAGACTCTGTATAACCGCAAAACTGTTTAGAACAAGGAGAAAATATAATGGATCAAGAATTAATAGCACTAAATTTAATATCAAACTCTGGAACAGCAAGAACAAAGGCATTTGAAGCACTTCACAAGGCAAGAGAAGGAAAATATGAAGAAGCTAAAATTTTATTAAAAGAATCTGAAGAAAGTTCTTTACTTGCCCATAATGCACAAACCGAGTTATTACAAGCAGAGGCGAATGGAGATAATTCTAATTACAGTATTATTATGGTTCATGCTCAAGATCATTTAATGACATCCATTTTAGCTAAAGAGTTAATAGAAGAGATGGTAACAATGTATAAAGAATTGAAAAAATAAAATAACTTTAAGGGGTAGAACTACATTTCAAAAAATTTAATGTAATTTCTATTCCTTAAAAGGCTATATAAATAAATATTTAAGGCGGTGTAGCAATGAATAAAGTAGAATTACAAAAAATATTTGATGATTTAACATTAAAAGAAAAAATATATCAATTAGTTCAATTATCAGGAGAATTTTTCAAGTCAGACACTTTAGCAGTAGGGCCAAAACAAAAGTTAGGTATAGATCAAGAAGTAGTAGATAATGTGGGATCAATATTTAATGTATTTGGAGCAGAGCAATTAATAAAGATACAAAAAGAATATTTAGAAAAGAGCAGACATAAAATTCCACTATTATTTATGGCTGATATTATAAATGGCTATAAGACAACTTATCCAATACCACTTGCTTTAGGATGTACATGGAATCCCGAATTAGTAAAAGAAGGTATGAGTAATACAGCAGAAGAAGCAGCAGTTACAGGAATTCACATAACATTTTCACCTATGGTTGACTTGGTTAGAGATGCTAGATGGGGAAGAGTAATGGAGTCTACAGGTGAAGATAATTATTTAAACTGTGAATTTGCAAAAGCATTTGTTGAAGGATATCAAGGGGATTTAAATCCAGATAAAAATATAGCATCTTGCGTAAAACATTTTGCAGCTTATGGAGCACCAGAAGGTGGTAGGGAATACAATACCGTTGATATGTCTGAAAGAAGATTAAGAGAAGATTATCTGCCAGCTTATAAAGCAGCTGTTGATAGCGGATGTGAGCTTGTTATGACATCATTTAACACAGTTGATGGTATACCAGCATCAGGCAATAAGTGGCTTATGAGAGATGTGTTAAGAGAAGAATGGGGCTTTAATGGAGTAATAATTTCAGACTATGCTGCAATTCAAGAACTTATAGCTCACGGAGTTGCAGAAGATGATAGAGAAGCAGCAAAGCTTGGAATAGAAGCTGGTGTTGATATAGATATGAAGACACCTGTTTATTCAAATCAGCTTGAAGGTTTAGTTAAAGATGGGGTTATTAGCGAAGAATTTATTGATGAAGCAGTATGGCGTATTTTAAATCTTAAAAATAAGCTAGGTTTATTTGAAAATCCATATAGAGGAGCAAATATTGATAAAGAAAAAGAAGTAATCTTATCACCAGAAAAACGTAAGCTTGCTAGAAAGATTTCAGGAGAGTCAATAGTATTACTTGAGAATAATGGTGTATTACCACTTTCAAAGGATAAAAAGGTTGCTGTTATAGGGCCATATGGTGAAAGTAGAGTGTTGTCTGGTTCATGGGCTATTAACAGTAATCCAAAGGATGTTATTACTCTTATGGATGCAGTAAAGGAAAAGGTATCAGAAGAGAATTTCACTTATGCAAAAGGATGTGAAATGATTGAAGATAAGTCTATATTAGGTGGATTTGGTAGAGCTGTAGAAGAAGAAAAAATAGAAGTTGATCCACAAAAAGATATGGATGAAGCAATTGAAGCTGCTAAGAAATCTGATATTGTTATTATGGCTTTAGGTGAACATCCTCTTCAAAGTGGAGAAGGCGGAAGTAGAACAGAATTATCTCTAGAAAAGATACAGCTAGATTTATTAGAAAAAGTAAAAGAGTTAGGAAAGCCAGTGGTCTTAGTTGTATTTAATGGAAGACCACTTGTGTTAACTGATGTAGTAGGGAAAGTTGATGCAATTGTAGAAGCATGGTTTCCAGGAACAGAAGGGGGAAATGCAGTTGCAGATGTTATATTTGGAGATGTGAATCCATCAGGAAAATTAACTATGAGCTTCCCAAGGAGAGTAGGGCAAGTACCTCTTTACTATAATGAATTTAATACAGGGAGACCAGTAAAAACTTCTATTCACAATTCAAGATTTACTTCTAGATATATAGATGTAGAAAACAGTCCGTTATATCCATTTGGATATGGATTATCTTACACTAAATATGAGTATGGGGATATTAACTTAAATTCAGATAAACTAACTAATGATAGTGAAATAATAGCTACTATAAAGGTAAAAAATGTAGGTAGCGTGGCAGGATTAGAAACAGTTCAATTATATATTCAAGATATAAAGGGTAGCGTAGTAAGACCAGTTAAGGAACTTAAAGGATTTATGAAGGTTGAGCTACAACCAGGTGAAGAGAAAGAGTTTAAATTCACAATAAATGAAGAAATGCTAAGATTCTATACTGCTAGTATGGAATTTAAATCAGAACCAGGAAAGTTCAAACTATATATAGGATGTAATTCATCAGAAGTTAAAGAAACTAACTTTGAACTACTTTAATTAAGGGGGAGTTAATATGAGTTTTCCAGAAGGATTTTTATGGGGAGGAGCAACAGCTGCAAACCAATGTGAAGGAGCATATAACGAAGGTGGAAGAGGACTAGCAAATGTGGATATAACACCACATGGAAAGAATCGTTTTAAGGTTATGCTAGGTTTAGATAATACATTAGACTTTCATGAAGGAGAATACTATCCAGCTAAGGTTGGTATAGATATGTACCATCATTTTAAAGAAGATATAGCTTTATTTGGAGAAATGGGCTTTAAGGTTTATAGAATGTCTATAGCTTGGTCAAGAATTTTCCCAAATGGAGATGAAGAAACTCCTAATGAAGAAGGGCTAAAATTCTATGAAGACCTATTTAAAGAATGTCATAAATACGGAATTGAGCCTTTAGTTACAATAACACATTTTGACTGCCCTATTCATCTAATTAAGAAATATGGTGGTTGGAAAAATAGAAAGCTTGTAGGCTTCTATGAAAATTTATGTAGAGTTTTATTTACAAGATATAAAGGATTAGTAAAGTATTGGTTAACTTTCAATGAAATAAATATGATACTTCATGCACCATTTATGGGAGCAGGATTATTAATTGAGAATAAAGAAACAGAAATGAAGGATAAATATCAAGCTATTCATCATGAGCTAGTGGCAAGTGCTTTAGCAACAAAGATAGCTCATGAAATTGATCCTAATAATATGGTTGGATGTATGCTTGCTGCAGGAAATACTTATCCTTATACTTGTAAACCAGAGGATGTATGGAAGGCAATGGAAAAGGATAGAGAAGGTTATTTCTTTATAGATGTACAAGCAAGGGGACAGTATCCTAATTATGCTCTAAAGAAGATGAAAAGAGAAGATACTATGCCTGCAATGGAAGAAGGAGATTTAGAGCTATTAAAGAATAATACTGTAGACTTTGTATCATTCTCATACTATTCAAGTAAAGTTGCAAGTACTGAAGAAATGGCTCCAACCACTGAGGGAAATGTATTTGCATCTGTTAAAAATCCATATTTAAGTGCTAGCGAGTGGGGGTGGCAAATAGATCCACTTGGATTAAGAATTACATTAAATTCTATTTACGATAGATATCAAAAGCCATTATTTATTGTAGAAAATGGATTAGGGGCTAAAGATGTAATTGAAGAGGATGGGGCAATTAATGATGATTATCGTATTGAATATATAAGAGAGCACATTAAAGCTATGCATGATGCCATTGAAATAGATGGAGTAGAACTACTTGGATATACAACTTGGGGATGTATTGACTTAGTTTCAGCTTCTACTGGAGAAATGTCAAAACGATATGGTTTTATATATGTAGATAGAGATGATGAAGGAAATGGAACATTAGAAAGAAGAAAGAAAAAATCTTTTGATTGGTATAAAAAAGTTATTTCATCAAATGGTGAAAGCTTAGAATAATATAGAAAGTAGTTCATAAGTTCTTAAGCTTATGAGCTACTTTTTTATTAGATATGTTCTTATATTTATGTTAGCAATGCTAAAAAGTTTGGGAGTTAATTTATATTTAATTTTCGAGTTATATTACATAATAAATGTAATGAGAATGATGTAATATGGGTATAGGAAATGGAAAAGTTATTAATATATAAACACTAAAAAAAGTCGGGGAAATATTTCTAATATATTGTTAAAAATGAACAAAAATAGTATAATAATGTATAATGAAAATTGTTGCAAGGTGTACATATGATTGAAAAGATAACTAAAAGTATAATATGTTATATATCAAAGGATAATAGTTTTATTACAGATCAATTGGAAGAAATAGAATATAACTTAAAAGTTTTTTTATATGAAATAACTAAGATTGTTTTTGAAATTATATTATTTTATATTATTGGATATGGTAAGGAAGCTATTACTATAATTTTTGTTATGGTAATTACAAAACCATTTATAGGAGGATATCATGAAGATTCTCAGATTAAGTGTTTTATTGCAACACTTATAATAGAATTGTTAATAATAATTTTGGCTATAAATAATGAGTTGGATTTGACTAGTAAGTTAGTTTTAGGTGGAATAAATATATTTTGTGTTTATCATAGAGCGCCTGTTATTAATGATAAGATGCCCATGAAGAAGAAAGAGAATATAAGAAGAAATAGAAGGATTGGAGTTTTTAATGTATTAGTTTTAACTCTTTTAACACTTATATTTTTTAGTGCAAGGGTATCTTCAATAATAATGTGGACAATTACTATACAAATAATGTTAATGTTTAATAAAAGAATAAATTAATATTTAGAAAGGAGGTGTTATTATGAAATTAAGAAAGAGCTTAGGGTGTCTAATTTTATTTCTATCAGCTGTGTTTACAATAAATGCAGCATCTATGTTTGGTATAGCTGCAGAAGAAATGCCAGAATCTATGAGAAATAAGAGATAGAAGGTTTAGGAGAGATTAATTTTGACTTTAATTATAGCTGATATAATAAATAGTGTTTTTCAAGCAATGGTATTTGTAATAGTGCCAAATTCTTGTGTTGAAAATAATCATAAAAATAAAAAGAATAAACTTATTTTAGCTGTAGTTTTAGTTTCCTTAGGGTTGCAAATAGTAATGGAATGTATAGGAAACTCAAGTGTAAGTATTATTATGACCCATTTAGCACCGTTTTTTATAGTATGGATGTTCTATAGAGAAGATGGAGTTAGCGTAGCAATATCTTATAATATTTTATATTTAATATGCGGATTAATGGCTTTATTTAGTAGTTTTTTCTGTGAGATTATTAAATCCCAATTTCCAATAGAATATATAGAGATAAGTGCTTTATTATGTGTATATAGTATAAATTGCATATTTATTTTGTTAATTTTAATAAATAAGAATATATTTTATAAGATATATAGAACAATAAAAACAAGAAATATATCTATTGTATTTCTTATTTTGTTAACGTTTTTTTTAGATCTACTTCTAATTTTTACTAAAGTTATAAATTCTAGCAAAGAAGTTATATATACAAGTTGTGTATTAATAATAATAGTATTAGTTTTTATAGGAGCAACATTATATTTTGCAGCAATAGAAAGAAGAGCAAGAGAAATCGAGAAATTAAATAATGCTTTAGAAGGAAGAATAGAAGAGTTAAGAAAAGTAAAGCATGACTATGGGGCACAAATTTCATATCTTTATGGATTGCATTTAATGAAGCGTTACGAAAGAGCAGGAGAGCTATTAAAAGATATAATTAATGGACATAATAGTATAAATGATGCAATAGAAATATCAAATAATTCAGATTCAGTAATATCTATTATTACTAAGGGAATTAAGCACAATGGCATAAATATAATATTAGATGAGCAGGCAGATTTGAATAACATAGATATAACAGAATTTGAACTACAAAGAGTGTTATCAAATATTATTAGCAATGCGGTTACTGCAATGGATGGACAAGGTACGTTGGCTATTAGAACATATGAAAATTTTAATGATATAATAATATGTGTTAGAAATAATGGCCCTATGATTGGAAATATAATTATAGATAAAATATTTGAATCTGGCTTTTCTACTAAAAAGAATATTAATAAAGAACATGGATTTGGATTAGCTATAGTTAAAGAAACAGTAGAAAAATGTAATGGAAAAATATCAGTAACTAGTGATATTGAAAAAACAGAATTTATTATAATATTACCAAGAAAAAAGGTGTAACTTAGAAAAGAGAATCTAATGCAGGATTCTCTTTTTTGTTTATGAATAAAGTTGTGTTAATTTTACAATATTAAAAAAGTTTATTAAGTATATGTGAATTTTAAAAAATGATATAGAAAACAAAATATTTATGTCGGAAAAGATATGTTTTTGTTGACATAAGCTGCTATAAATGGTATTAATGAAGTGCAAACGATATAACAAGTTTAGGGGGATAGATTTTGATTTTAAATATAACGGACATAATAAACAGCATTCTTCAAGCAGTTGTATTTGTAATATTGCCTAATTATTGCGTAAAGGATAGATATAAAAGTAAAAAGGGTAGAAGTATATTAGCTGTTAGTTCAGTATGGCTAGGATTACAAATAGTAATGAAATTTATGGGTAACTCAAGCATAAGTATTATAATGAGTCATTTAGTACCTTTTGTTATTGTATTGATGTTTTACAGAAGGGATAAAATTAGTGTAACCATATCCTATAGTATTTTGTATTTAGTAGGTGGATTATCAGCCTTAATTAGTAGTAAGCTTTATTGGGCATATATTCAGCCTATGTTGCCTAAAGAGTATATAGAACTAGGAGTAGTGGTGTTTATATACGGTATAAATTATATACTTTTTTTATTAATTCTTATGAACAAGAAAATATTCTATAAATTATATAGAACAATTAAAAGTAGAAATATATCAATTATATTTTTAGTTTTATTGACAGTATTTTTAGATTTACTTCTATCTTTTGATAAGATAGTTAATTGGAGTGATGACCCTATATATAGAGGTTATGTATTTGCAATAATAGTATTAACTTTTGCAGGTGCAACATTGTATTTTGCTTCAATAGAAAAAAGGTCAAGGGAGATAAAAAAGTTAAATGATTCATTAGAAGAAAGAATAAAAGAACTAAATAAGATAAAACATGATTATGGAGCACAAATTTCATATTTATATGGATTACATTTAATGAAGCGTTATGAAAGAGCAGGAGAGTTATTAAAGGATATAATTAATGGACATAATAGTATAGATACAGCAATAGAAGTATCAAATAATTCAGATTCAGTAATAGCCATAATTACTAAAGGAATTAGACAAACAGGTATTAAGGTTATATTAGATGAACATGCAGATTTAAATGATATTGAAATGGCAGAGTTTGAATTACAAAAAGTTCTTTCTAATATTATTAGTAATGCTGTAACAGCAATGAATGGACAAGGTATATTAGCTATTAGAACATTTGAAAAATTTAATGATATAGTTATATGTATTCAAAATAATGGACCTATGATAGAAGATGAAGTAATAGATAAAATTTTTCAATCAGGATTTTCTACTAAGGATAATTCTAATAAAGAGCATGGGTTTGGGTTAGCCATAGTTAAAGAAACTATAGAGAAATGCAAAGGTAAAATATCAGTAACTAGTGATATTGAAAAAACAGAGTTTATTATAACTATACCAAGAAAAGATAAATAAGTTTATTGGAAATCGCTTTGCGATTTCTTTTTTTGTATATAAAAGTATAAAATTTTAATTGCCTACAAATTAAAGGAGTTATTATAATTTCTTTACAGTTAGTATGAGAGGGATGGATATTTGTTTCTATGTGACTTGGAGTACAGCGACGGAACAAGCAAAATAAATATCTACCCCACCTTTTTTATTTGAGAAGATATTTAATAAAGTTATATAAAAATAGTGTAAGATTTAATTAGGATATTCGTTATTAATAGTAGAGGCCTCTTGAAAGGAGTTTTTGTATGAAAATAAATGAAGAAAATTATTTAATAGAGCTCTGTAAGAAAAATGAAAAGGCATTAGAGTACATCATAGACAAATACTCTGCTATTGTAAACGGAGTTGTAAGAAAGGTATTACTTCCTTTAGAAAACAATGGGTTAATAGAGGAATGTATATCAGATATTTTCTTTAGTGTTTGGAATAACATAGGCAAGTTTAGTGGAGAAAATGAAAAATTTAAAAATTGGATAGCAGGAATTAGTAAGTACAAGGCTATTGATTATTATAGAAAGTATAGTAATGAAAAGTATAAGACAAGTGATATAGACAAGCATAATTTACAGGATAGTCAGTCTATAGAGGAAGATATAATTATAGGAATTGAAACTAGAAAGGTATTGGATTTAATAAACTTTCTTAAAGAGCCAGATAAAAGTATATTTGTTATGAAGTTTCTATTTGGATATAGTTCTAGAAAAATATCAGAAAAGTTAGATATAGGGGAAGGGACTATAAACACTAAGGTGAGTAGGGCAAGGAAGAGGCTTAGAGCTAAGTATACTACTTTAGAGGAGGTAGAAAATTATGAGTAATGATAATGATATATATAAAGTGTTAAATGATATAGAATTTGATATAACCTCAGAAATGGAAATACCTATGGATGATATTCAAAAGAAAAGGCTTAAGAAGCAATTAAAGAACAGAGTAAGTAGTACAAGAATGTCAAAGAGATTAAAGATTGCTTTAGTAGCTAGTTTAGCAGTTGTATTTATGTTGGTTTCACCAATGGGAAGGAATGTAGTAGCTAAGATAAAAGAAGCTTTATTTTTTAATCCAGGTTTAGGATTAGTTAGTACAAGTGAGGAAGTATACGTATTAAAGGAGCCTATAGTAACTAAAATTGATGGAAAAGAAGTTTTGATAAAGAGTGTAATTAGCAAAGAGAATGAAGTAAGCATAGGGATTTGGATAGAATATGATTTTAATAACTCAAAAATAGAAGAAGAAAAGTATATAAATTCTTTAAAGGATAAGTTCAGTATAAGACTTCCTAATGGAGAGTTAGTAAAAACAGAGATGTATTCAATAGGAAGTGGTGGCATAAGGAGTTCTTTTAATCAAAGCTATAAAACTGAAGGGATGGTTAAAGAGTTTACTTTGGTAAGTGATAATAAAGATGTTATTAGTATTTCATTAGTAGAAGGAGATAAGTTATATAAATATAGTGATGTTGGAGGAAATAGTAAAGATAGTGGAATTATGATTGGAGGTAATAAGTATATTTTTGAAGAAAATACTTATATATCTCTATGGAATAAGGAAGATATTAATATTCAATCTAATATTTTTTATCCTAAAGATTACTTTTCAATTTCAGACGATAAAGGTAAAGCTTATAATGTAAATTCTTCTAACTACTCAGGACAAGGAAATGAGTTTGTAATAGGCGGAGAAGTAAAATCAAATTTAAATATTAATATAAATAGAGTAGAGGTAGACTATAACTTAGTAAATATGCCAAAGATAAAAGTTAAGATTCCTGAAAAAGGAGAAACAATAGAGGTAAATAAAGAGATTTATTTAGAAGATATAGACGAAAAAATTTTATTGAAGTCCATAAAAGGAACAGAAGAATCAGTAGAACTATATTTTGATGTAAATAAGTTTAAAAAGGAAGATTCACAGATATTCTTATTAAATGCGAATTTCCGCAATCATGGTTGTAGTGGTTCAGCAGATGGTTCCCCTATAATTATGAATTTTGATTATGAAGACTTAAAACTATCAGAAAGAATAACTGGAAGGTTAGATTTCCAGATTGGTGGAGTAGATTTATATAAGGATGGAGATTGGAACTTTAAAATAAGATAAGGTTAATTAGTAGTAGTCTACAAAATAAATAATAGGCTACTATTTTTATTATATATCTTTATCCGTTATATAAGTGAGGGGTGGTGGTGATTATTGAGAGGCAAGTATTAGATACTTTGTATAAAAAATATTCAAATCAAATTTATCTTTATATATATTCCCTCTGTAAGGATAATCTATTGGCACAGGATTTAATGCAAGACACCTTTTTTAAGGCATTAATATCGATGGAGAGTAGTGATGAAGATATTTTACATTGGTTATATAAGGTTGCTAGAAATCTTTATATTGATCAGTGGCGAAAAAGGAAAAGATATATTGTTCAAGGAATCGAAAATATTGATATCTACAATGAAGATGATGTAATAGATAAATTACTAGTTGAAGAGCAAAAGATGATATTATATAAAGCTATATTAAAGCTTTCTACCAAGGAAAAAGAAGTAGTAGAGTTGTATTATTTTAGTGAATTGAACCAACAAGATATTAGCAATCAGCTTGGAATGTCGCTAGGAAATATAAGAGTAACCTTACACAGATCAAAGCTTAAGCTAAAGAAAATAATTACTGACCATAAGGATCTATAAAGTTAGGGAGGAGGATTTTATGGGGTATAAGGATATATTGAAAAAGTATAAAAGTGGAGAGTTAAATGAAGGGGAAAAAGCTAAAATAGAAGAAGAGATAGAAAAAGTTGAAGCTATAAATGAATATTTGAATGATAAAATTGATGAAGAATTATTTGGAACAAATAAAGTAGAAGAATATAATTTAGATGAAATGGGAAAAGAGCAAGATGAACTAACTATTAATATAAACAAAGCTATTAATAATAAGTTAAAAAAATATGCAATAATAGTAGCAAGTTCAGTAGTTACTTTTATTATGTTTATATATATTATCTTATCACCAATTATGAATTTAATATTCTATAATCCAGCTAAGGAGATTAAAGTGAATAATGGCTCTATTAATCAAATAGCTATACCTATATTTGCATATATGGATTTACATTCTGTGGATAGAGGATTTATTTATAAGCCCAAAATTGAAAAAGAGGGCTTTGGTAAGTATCAGATTACGTTAGAAACGCAACTAGATTCACATTTTGAAAAAAGAACAGCAACAATAAAAAGAGGAAGATTAGTAAATGAAGGTGATTACGGTTTTTTATATCCTGGAAGTGGAATGAAATGGGGAACATTTTCTTTTAATAGACAGGTAGGAAGTGATTATAAAAGTGAAGATAGAGCAAGGGAAATATTTGATGATTTAAAACCAACAACTAAAGTAAAGGTGGCTATTTCTTTTAAAAATAATATTACTGTAAAAGAGTTGTGTGATTATATGAAAAAGTATGATAAGGTAGGCTTCTTCTATGCACCAGTAAAAATAAGTGAAGTTGGCTATCAAGGGTACACTGGAATTACACTAGGCAGATCAGGATATGGAATGACTAATTTTTATGATAAAGAAAAATATCCATACCTTGATTTATTACAGTATGATGGTGTTGATATACCTCCAGAGATTTACGAAGAACACTTTATGACATTACTAAATTATATGAATGACCAAAAGAAGTTTAATAAGGTTATTAGAAGTTATTTTGATTATGAAAGTATAATATCCTATGTAGAGCAGTATGGAATATATAGCTATGGGGTAGTGGTAAAGGGAACAGTAGAGGAAGTTAAGAAGCTTATGGAAGATGAAAATTATGATGATATTTTTGTTCTAGATACCTGGTTAACAAGTTATACAAATTAGAAAAAAGCATGGCTATAATTAGTCATGCTTTTTATTGTAAATTAATTATTCTTAACTAATTTAATTTCTTTACCAATAGCCATACATTTAGAATTATTTCCATGACCGATATCCTCAGTTTTAACTATAGGCATATTTTTATCATTAACAATTTCTTTAACTAATTCCTCAATAGTAGGATTATAATTATTTTTCTCCATTTCAGTAAAAGTTCCAAGTATAATTCCGTTAATTTCTTTAAATGCTCCCATAAGCTTTAACTGAGTTAAAAAAGTTCTCATTTTAGCAACATCTCCACCAAGACTTTCAAGTAAAAGTATTTTACATTTGAAGTTAGGCATATATTTAGTTCCAGCTAGTTTTAAAGTACATCTAATATTACCTCCAATAACTATGCCCTCCATAGATTCTCCTTGAATCCATCTATAATCAATATTAAATAGATCATTATTAGAATCTTTAATAAAGTTACTAAATCTATTTAAGTTTTCCTTGTTAGCGACAATATGCCTAACTTGATAAAGGTAAGAAGTGTCACCAACTTGGGAATATATACTGTTTAAAATTACTGATAAATCACTATATCCTATAAAAGGCTTAGGATTATTTTTTATAATGTCAAAATCTATATACTCCAAAACTTCGTTAGCTAAGTCCCCACCAGAAACATCAAAAATTGCATCAATCGAAGAATCTTTATATAGTTTCATTAATTCTTTTCCACGTTCCTTGCCACTACCACTAGAAAGCCCATCATCTTTAACATAAATAGCTGAAGATAGGATTACATTTAACCCAAGAGAGCTAAGAATATCTAAAAGTTTATCTAGTGTAGGTCTTGCACTTTCTTGAAGACCATTTGAACAGCTTATTATTGCTACATTTTTCATTAAATTCACCTTCTTATAAAAGTTTTTATTCTATAATATCATAGTTTGTCATTTATCCTATATTTTTATTGATAGAATATTAATTAATTGTATAATAGAACTATAATTTACAATCATTGGGGAGGACTGAAAATGAGTAATTTAAATAATTTAAGAGAAGTCATGAAAAAAGAAAATGTAGATTATTACATAATTCCAAGTGGTGACTCACATCAAAGTGAATATGTTCCAGAGTACTATAAAGGAAGGGCTTATGTATCAGGATTCACAGGTTCTGCTGGTACTTTATTAGTTGGGATAGAAGAAAGTTATTTATGGACTGATGGAAGATACTTTATTCAAGCAGAAAAAGAACTTAATGGTTCAGGAATTAAGCTTATGAAGATGAATATACCTGGTTATCCAAGTTTAATTGAGTGGATAAAGAATAATGTTAAAGAAGGAAAAACTTTAGCTTTTGATGGAAGTACAATCTCTACTAATGAGTATAAAAATTATAAAGAATTGTCAGAAAAAAATGGATTTAATATAAAGATGGATAAGGACTTTTTAAATGAGATTTGGAGTGATAGACCAGAACTTTCAAAAGAAAAGATATTTATCCATGATATAAAATATTGTGGAAGATGTACTAGTGAAAAGTTACAAGAAGTGAGAGATGAAATGAAAAAACTAGAGGGAGAAAACTATGTAATTGCCTCCTTAGATGATATAGCTTGGCTATTTAATATAAGAGGGAATGATATAGCTTATAATCCTGTAGCTTTAGCTTATGCTTTAATAAGTGATAATGAAGCAGTGCTTTATATTGATGAGGAAAAGGTAGCTAATGATGATAAGAGAAGATTAGAAGCACAAGGTGTAACTCTAAAGCCATATAATGATATTTATAAAGATATAAAGAATGTAACTGAATCTATTATTATTGATGGTGCTAAAGTTAATGGAAAACTTTATTATTTAATTTCAGAAGATGTGAAAATAATAGAAAACTTAAATATTACAACATCTCTTAAGGCAGTTAAGAATGAAGTTGAAATAAAGAACATGGAAGTTTCTCAAGTGAGAGATGGAGTAGCCATGGTTAAGTTTATTAAATGGCTTAAAGAGAATGTAGGAAAAATAAATATGACTGAGATATCAGCATCAGATAAGCTTGAAGAAATAAGAGCTAAGGGAGAGTACTTTAAGGGATTGAGCTTTAATACAATAGCTGGTTATAAAGACCATGCAGCAATGATGCATTATTCAGCTACAGAAGAAAGCCAATATGAATTAAATAGTGAAGGAATGCTACTTATAGACTCAGGAGCTCAATATTTAGATGGAACTACTGATATAACAAGAACATTTATATTAGGATCAATAACTGAAGAAGAGAAGAGAGATTTTACTTTAGTATTAAAATCTCACATAGCCCTAGCTACAACTATTTTCTTAAAGGGTACTAATGGATGTAACCTAGATGCTATAGCTAGAAGACCATTATGGAAGTATGGTATGGATTATAAATGTGGAACAGGTCATGGTGTTGGATTCTTTTTAAATGTTCATGAAGGACCTCAAGGAATAAGGCCTTTTTGTAATACTATAGCACTTGAGCCAGGTATGATACTTACAAATGAACCAGGAGTTTATAAGGAAAATAAACATGGAATAAGAACAGAAAATACTCTATTAGTTACTAAAGCATTTAAGAATGATGAAATGGGAGAATTCTATAAGTTTGATACTATTTCATATTGCCCAATTGACTTAGAAGGGGTAGATGTTTCTTTATTAGATGAAGAAGAAAGAGAATGGTTAAACAATTATCATAGAACTGTTTATGAAAAGTTAAGTCCATATTTAACTGAAGAAGAAAAGAAGTTTTTAGAAAAGGAAACAAGAAGTATTTAAATAATAGAGATTAAAAAGAGAAATCCGTGAGGATTTCTTTTTTTATAAGTTTATCTTATGGAATAATAAAAAACAAATAATTGTTACCTTAATTCTATATTAAATTACTATTTATTTTTTTTGAAGTGGAATAAACTAATGTATAATTAAATAAGTGGAAATAATAAGGAAAAGTAGGGGGATTATGAATAAATCAAGTAGTGAAAAAAATAAAAATAAAAAAAGAATTTTATTCTTTATAGGCTGTATAGTTGTAGGTTTTTTGGGAGGAGTTTTTCTTGGAAAAACAATAAGTCTTAAGAGTATAGGTTTTAGACCAATTGATTTTTTTATAATATTAATATCTTTGTATGTGTGGATGTTTATATCAATTAATATTCATGAATTTGGTCATTTTATTTTTGGTAAAAAAGCGAAATATAAGTTGATTGGATATTCAATTGCTTGTTTTAATTGGTTTTACGAAAATGGGAAAGTAAAATTTTATTTGAAATTTAATAAAGAAATTGGTGGACTATGCTGCATGATGCCAACTAAAGAGAGTACTAGAAAGGATCATCTTTTATTTATTTCTGGAGGAGTTATTTTTAATTTTATAAGTATATTACTTATGTTGTGTGGATTGTTTTTAATGCCTTCTGGAAAAGTGCTATTAAAAGGAATATTAATTACAGGAATAGTTGTAACTAGCTTGTTAGCTATAATTAACTTTATTCCAATAAAATCTGTAGGAATAGCTACCGATGGTAATATTCTTTGGAGTATTTTAAGAAATGAACCTTCAGGACAAATTTACTTAAAAATTTTAGACGTAACTAATAAATTAAGGTTCGGAGTGAGTTTTAAAGACTTAGATTTAAACTTTGATATTAAAAGCAGTGAAAAAGTAGATGTGACAACAATACAAATAGTGTTATATGAATATTTTAAAGCTTTGGATTTAGACAATATAGAAGAAGTGAAAAACAACATAGAGTTTTTGGAAAATCATATTGATATTATTCCAGAGTACTCAAGACCAGGATTTTATAACGAATTTATATATTACTATTCTGCAATAGAATTAAGAGAAGAAAAAGCAAAAGAATATTTTACGAAAGCTAAAAAATTATTACTTAATGATAAAGATATCAATGGTAGAAGAACTTTAGCGTCATATAAGCTGTTTATTGAAAATGATTATGAGGAAGCAAAAATATGTTGTTTTGATGGATTATCAGTAAAGGATAAGTTCCCATTTAAGGGACAAGCGTTATTGGAAGAGAAACTTATTATGAAAATATTAAATAAAGTTAATGGGGGGAATAATAATGAATAACAAAAAGTATATTTTGGGGATTGCTTTAATTGTAATAGGTATATTAGGAATAGTAGACAAAATATTTAATATAAGGTTGTTTACTATGGAAACTTTATGGCCAATCTTTTTGCTAGTACCAGGATTGTCTTTTGAAGTGGCCTATTTTGCAAATAGGAAAAGCCCAGGAATGTTAGTGCCAGGAGGGATTCTAACTACATTAGGATTACTTTTCCTATTTGAAGAGATAACTAGATGGCGCTTTTCAGCTTATACTTGGCCAATTTATACTTTAGCTGTAGCAATAGGTTTATTTCAATTATATTGGTATGGTGGGAAACAAAAGGCTTTATTGATTCCTATTTGTATATTATCATTTGTTACCTTTGGTGCATTTTTTTCTATGATATTTGGAAATGTATTTCATTGGATGAATAGATCTTTAGTGTTTCCTATAATACTAGTTGCAATTGGATTATATATGGTTTTTTATAATAAAAAAGAAGAGGAAGAATAGAGAATTTAATGATTTTAATACAGTGATTTCATAGCATTAATATTTGTCCACTACAGATAATATAAGTGTAATCAAAATTGAGGAGGGATATATTATGAGCGAACATAATTGTCACTGTCATCATGATAAGAATCATGAACATCATTGCCATCACAACCATGGAGCAGATGATTTAAACTGTAACAGAGGAAGCATGGTAAATATCTGTAACTGTGGATGCGGACATGGAAAAGATGAAAAACCAAATCCAAAGAGTGCTACAAATAATCAATGGTCTTAAAGGCTGGTGATTAGAGTGAGTGAAAAAAAGTGTAAAAGCTGTTCAAGTCAGCAAGAATTAGAAAAAAAGAGAAATGGTAACGCTAAGAAAAATCATAAATAAAATAAAAGCTACAAAACAATCTGTTTTGTAGCTTTTACTTTATGAAAATTTATCTTTTTGCATAGTAAGTTATATTATTATCTCTATGTTTATTTATTGAATATTCATAAGGTCTTCCATTAGTTAAATAGCCTGTATTTTCAATTTGAAGGGCTAAAGAATCCTCTGGTAATTGCAAATATTCACAATCTTTTTTAGAAAGCTTTATAGCACTAATATTTTTAATAGCATGACTTACTTCGTAATCAAAGGAGTTTTCTACATAATGAAGTAAACTATGTAAACAGTCCTCTTCCTTTAAGTCTGGTAAAAGAGAATAAGGAATAAATGTTTCCTCTGTATGTGATGGAGTTGTAGAAACGTATCTTATTCTAATGATAGACCAAACTTTAGACCCTTCATCCAACTTTAACATGTTACATATCTCAGGCGTAGCTATTTCTAATTTGAATTTTACCACTTTAGATGTAACGGAACTTTCTCCATATAATTCAAGTAAAGATGAAAAGTTTAAACTGTGATTAGATGGTAAGGAGTTTATGTAAGTTGGACCACCATGAATTCTTCTTAAATATCCTCTTTCAATTAGATTTTCAGTAACTTTTCTAATAGTATGTCTATTACAGTTATATTTTATAGCTAATTGACTTTCTGATGGCATTCGTTCATCAACTTTATATTTTCCTAAGGTAATGTCTTCTATTATATCTCTTATTATTTCCTTACTTTTCAACAAAACCACCTCATAAATGCTAAATGTTTCATATTTAATTTTATCATTAGTAAAATTTATTGTATAGACAAATAGTTACTGTGGAATAAAAATTGTATAGAATAAAATTAAAGAAAGGGCAGGAGGTAATGGCATGGAAAAGAAATTTATATTTCCAGAAAATTTTTTGTGGGGGTCAGCAACATCTGGACCACAATCAGAAGGGCGTTTTAATAAAAAACATGATAGTGTGTTTGATTATTGGTATGATATAGAACCAGATGCTTTTTTTGATAAAGTAGGACCAAACGTTGCATCTAATTTTTATAATAGCTATAAAGAAGATCTAGCTATGATAAAGGAAATTGGATTAAATTCTTTTAGAACATCAATCCAATGGACTAGATTAATAAAAGATTTTGAAACTGCAGAAGTTGATGAAGATGGTGTAAGATTCTATAACGATATGATAGACGAATGTTTAAAGAATGGACTTACTCCAATTATGAATTTACATCACTTTGACTTACCTGTTGAATTATACAAAAAGTATGGTGGATGGGAATCAAAGCATGTAGTTGACTTATTTGTTAAATTTGCAGAAAAGGCATTTGAGTTATTTGGAGATAGAATAAAGTATTGGACTACATTCAATGAACCAATAGTAGTTGTTGAAGGGCAATATTTATATAAATTCCACTATCCATGTTTAGTAGATGGTAAAAAAGCTGTTCAAGTTATGTTTAATATAAATCTTGCATCAGCAAAGGCTATTGAAGCTTATAGAAAAGGTGGATATAACAAGGATGGAGGAAAGATTGGAATAGTACTTAATTTAACTCCTTCATATCCAAGATCAGAAAGTAAGGAAGATTTAGCTGCAGCTAAATTTGCAGATGATTTCTTTAACAATTCTTTCTTAGATCCAGCTATAAAAGGTAAGTTCCCAGAATATTTAGTTGAAAAACTTACAGAAGATAAGGTTTTATGGGAAGCTACAGAGGAAGAAATGGCTATAATAAAGAACAACACTATAGATTTCTTAGGTGTTAACTATTATCAACCAAGAAGAGTTAAGGCTAAGGAAGAAGCATATGACGAAACTTTAGGTTGGATGCCAGATAAGTATTTTGATAACTACATTATGCCAGGTAGAAGAATGAATCCATATAGAGGATGGGAAATCTACCCTGAAGCAATGCATGATATAGCTATGAATTTAAAGAATAATTACAACAACATTCCTTGGTACATTTCTGAAAATGGAATGGGCGTAGAGGGTGAAGATAGATATAAAAATGAAGATGGAATAATAGAGGATGATTATAGAATCGACTTTATTAAAGAGCATTTAGAGCACCTTCATAGAGGAATAGAAGAAGGATCAAACTGTTTTGGTTACCATACATGGACACCAATAGACTGCTGGTCATGGTTAAATGCCTATAAAAACAGATATGGATACATTTCAGTTGATTTAGATACACAAAAGAAGACAATTAAGAAGTCTGGAAGATGGATTAAAGAAGTAACTGAAAATAATGGATTTTAAGAAGTACTAGAGAAAAAAATTAAGGTACTAGAGAAAAATTAAATTAGATACTATAGATAAAGCTGCCTGAAAAGGCAGTTTTTTTATTATATACTTAAGTATTTTGTAAGAAATAGATTAGGAGGTTATGTGCTAAAATGAGGAATATAAAGTAAAAGTGGAGGGGCTTATGGAAAAGAATAACGAGATAAATATTAAGGATAAGTTTCTTAAGAATGTATGTAAAATTTGCGGAATTACTTGTAGCATTATCAGCCACATTTCTTATATTTATATGGATAAAGATAAAAACAAAATATAAATTAATTAAATTATTTTCTAATCTTATTTGTACATTAGCAGTTATGATATTTATGATTGGGCTAATACTTATAAGCATAATGTATACTCATGAGCATAAAGATAATGGACTAATAGCAAGAGTACACACTGGTATTCATTATACAAATGTGTATTTTTTTGAAGATATAAATATTTTTATTATGAAAGAGTCTAGTAGAGAAGAAGAAATGTATGATGGAAGCTATGATAGATATGCTAGTGATAATTAGATTACTTAATTATCATTATTATGCAAAGAATATTTACAATTAGTAGTACTGGTACGCCAATAGTAAATTTCTTATGCTTAGTTTTATGTCTAAATGTATACATACCTATAAGAATTCCAAGTGCACCACCTATTAGGGCAGTAAGCATTAGTGTATTCTCACTAATCCTCCATTTATTTTTTACAGCTTTTCTTTTATCTAAAAACATTAATATAATTCCTATTAGATTGATTGAAATAATATAATTAGCTAACAATTTAAACATAATTCACCTCTACAAATAATTCTAAAATATCATACCATAACCTTCCAGATAAAATAAATAAAAAAAATAATTTTCTTACAACAATCGACAAACTTTTCGGAAGAAATATGATAACGTTATAATTGAAGGTAGGGGAATTAATATAAATATATTAATAACTTTCAATTAGAAGTATAAAAGAAGAATGAGAGAGAATAAGGGAAAAGTTCTTATAGATAAAACTATAAGAATTTTTTGTTTATAGAAATAAAAAATAACAAGCTTTAGAGGCTTGTTATTTTTTAATATAGGGGGATTCATATGGGTGTGTGTTCCATATGAATTTTATAATTTATGATTTCATTAATATTATGGACAAGTTCACAGGTTTTATTCATAAAAATAAGAAATAAATAAAATTGTTAATAAAATAGGATAATTAGGATTAATTAATAAAAGTTATTATTTATAATTGACTGTTTAAAAAATGAGGAGTATTATGAAATTAATAAAAGTGGAATAAAGGAGGAATATTTTATGAAGCTTATAAAGGATTTAGTTGTAAGTGTAAATGATAGAATTCTGTTCATTATTGGTGGTTTATTATGGACTTTTGCTGGAGCAAGAATTTTTACTTTAGGGTATGGAGATTTATTTAATAATTCGCAGAATCCATTTAGTTATATATTAGGAACTATAATTGTATATATACTTTTTTATAATTTTATTTTTTCTAAGATGGTTAAAAAACATCTAAAAAGAATAATAGATAGTGCAAAAGAGAAGTATTGTATTTTTTCATTTTTTGATATTAAAGGATATGTAATTATGGCTATTATGATAGCTGGGGGAATAACAATAAGAAGTTCAGGAATTATTAATCCTGTCTATTTAGGAAGTTTCTATTTAGGTTTAGGTGGAGCTCTGGCTACTTCTGGAGTAATGTACTTCTTATCAGGGATAAATTATGAAAGAACATTAGCAACATTTAAATAGAATCTTTTGAGGGGGTAAGCGTACTAAGGTACGCTTTTTTTATTCTTTAGGAAATTATAGCTATTATTAAATTCTGGATAACTTCAGCAATTTAGGGATATGTTAACTCATTTTTTAATTACCTTTAGTAGGAGTGGGGGGGGGGGATATTTGTTTTGATGTGACTTAGAGCTTACGACGGAACGAGCAAAATAAATATCCCCCACATTTTTTATTATGAAGATATATTGTTATTAAGTATTATTTGTATTACAATATATAATACAAAGTGGAGGCGATAACATGATAATTAATTTAAACATGAATAGTGATGTACCTATTTATGTTCAGCTAAGAAATGAAATAGTTATGGGAATAGGACGTGGGGAACTAAAGAGAGGGGAAAGTCTTCCAACAGTACGCCAAATGGCAGCTGATATAGGTGTAAATACAATGACAGTAAATAAAGCGTATAAGATATTAAAGGATGAAGGATATATTGAAATTGATCGTAGACATGGTGCTAAGGTTAATCCAAGTATTAACTTATCTTTTGAATTTAAAGAAAAACTAGAAAGTGAATTAGAATTACTAGTAGCCGAATCAGTTCTTAAAGGAATAAGTAAAGAGGAATTTTTAAATATGTTCAATTCAGTTTTTGCAGGTATGAAGGGAATTGTAAATAATTAGGGGGGGGATTTGTGATATTTATTTTTTTATTTAGTGGATTAATAATTTTATTTACTATGTATTTTATAAATTTATCTGCCACAAAGCCTAATAACAATGTAGTAATTGGTGTAACCTTACCATATATGCAGCTAAAAGATGAAAAGGTATTAGAAATAATTAATAGATTTAAGAAAGAAAATAAATACCTAATGCTTGCTTCTGCAGTATTAATTATTCCAATGATATTTATAAAAAAATGTGATTCTTTTATAATAATATATTTTTTTATATGGACATTTTCACTAATTGGACTTTCGGACTTACTAATTAAAAAGTATATTAAGATACTTATGGGGGTGAAAAGAAGTAATAATTGGTATGTTGGAGAGAAGAATATAATTAGAATTGATACGAAAGTAACTAATTTAAAGGACAATATGCCAATATCAATATTATGGTTTATTCCTTCTGTAGTACTTTCTATTTTATATGTTATAAGAGCTTTTTTTAAGAGGGAGAGTATAGGAAATATTACAGTATATATAGCTTTAATAGGGTTATTAGTAATATTGATCTTTATGTTTTTATATAATAAGTATAGTAATATGAGAACCAATGTATACAGCAATAATACAGAAGTTAATATGTTGTGTAATAGAATTTACAAAAAGAAGTGGTCACTTTGTTGGATTGTAGTATCAACATGTAATAGTATAACTTTGGCTTTAATAATTGAAGGAATAATAGTAGAGACAAGCTTAGGATTTATATTATGTATAATAGGAATGTGGCTTACAATTTTTTCAGTAATTATAATAATATGCACTTCAATAAATATAAAAGAAAGTATAAATAAAGTTGTATATGCATCAGAGGACAGGTTATTTACTGATACAGATGAGTATTGGGAAGAAGGATACTATTGCAACCCTCATGATAACAGAATTATGGTTGAAAAGCGTATAGGAGTAGGCATGTGCTTCAACTTAGGAAATAAAAAGGGAAGAATTTTAAATTATGTCGGGAACATATTTGTAGTAATTCTTGTTGTAGGTATATGTCTATATTTATTAAGATTTGATATTAGTGGATTTAAGATGAATATAAATAATAATGTGATAAAAATAGAGGCACCATCTTATGAAATAGAATTTAATATTAATGATGTGGAAGGCGTGGAATTAATTAACGAAATGCCTAAAGCCACTATTAAGACTAATGGGATAGGAGGGAGCCACTATAGCATTGGATATTTTAAATTAGAGGGATATGGTAATACACCTATATATATTTATAGAAATAGCTCTCCTTATTTAAAAATTAAGTTAAAGGATACCTATGTGTTTATAAATGGGGAAAAGCCAGATATAACAAAAGAGTATTACGGAGAAATTAAGGAAGCAATAAAAAGATGAACTACCTTTGATAGTAGTTCATCTTTTTATTTGCAGTATAATAATAAAGAAATATATATTTAATACTTACTGTTTTTTATGTATAATTAAATAAATTTATGAGTTAGATAAATAGTAATTTAAAGGGTGGATTTAATTATGTCAATTATATTAGATGAATTTGATTATATAAATAGTATAGAGAAAACAGGGGATTTCACTAATGATGCATGTGAGCTTCTTGAAATAAATAATAAGAATCATACTAAAAAACATGTATTAGAAGTTGCTAAAACAAGTTTAAAGTTAGCTGATAGGTTTCTGCTAGATTCTGAAATATGTTATAAATCAGCGTTACTACATGATATTAGTTCAATAATAAAGCCAAAGGATATGATTGTGATAGCAAATGAAAATAATATGTGGTTGGATATTTCTGAACAAAAATATCCTTTTTTGTTACATCAAAGAATTTCTAAGTTAATAGCATTTCACTATTTTGATATTACAGAAAAAAATATATTATCTTCAATTGAATGTCATACTACATTAAGAAGTAAACCTAGTAAATATGAAATGATCTTATTTCTTGCTGATAAAATATCGTGGGATCAAGATGGAAAACCACCGTATATAGATATTATAGAAGATGGATTAAGTATATCATTAGAAAATGCATGTAAAAATTATATTAACTATGTATATGAGAATAATATGCTTTTATGTCCGCATAAATGGATGAATGAGGCACATAGGTATTTTGCAAGTATATGATAATTTCTAAATTGTAGGATTTAATTTCATATAAAGGAACAATCGTTAAGAAATAATGGATTAAAAGGACCGATAACTCGGTCCTTTTAAAATAATATTATTTTCTTCTAAATGTATTTCCAATTTTATCTTTTAATACTTTAAATGCTTCATTAAATTTCTTAGAACTAGCACTTGGATATGCTTTTATAATTTGTTTATGAAAGAAGTTGACTTTTTCAGCATATTTATCATATTCAACCTTTAATGAAGATAACTTTTCCTTTATTAGGCTTAAATCAGTAGAAGATAATGAAGAAGTCTTTTCCTTTATTTGGTTACTTAGTGTTTCCATTTCTTCTCTTATTTTTGTCATAAATTTTAATATCCTGTTTAAATCAAGTACGTTATAAGTAGAATATACAAAATCAAATATAAAAATTATTGAAGCTATAATTGATAAAACAATTATAGTTGTATTTCCTAAGTTGGATATAAGATTGGATATGGGAGCATGTATAATATAAACAACAAACAATGTTAAAACTCCCCAGAATAAGGAGCTAACTAAACAAATTCTACCTTTATAATTAAATTTATCATCAGTGTAATCCCAATATTTAATTTTAAATATTGTTTCCATTAGCCATCCAGTAAAATATTCAAGAATTGTAGTAGATATTAAACCAGCTATATAAACAAGAATAGGATGATTTATTAATGGGAGAGAGACAAATAAAATTAATATTGTGCCTGTACCGTAAATAGGTAAAAAAGGACCTTTTAAAAACCCTCTATTTATAAATCTTTTTTCTCTAGTTGAAACTATTGTTGATTCAACGCACCATCCTAAAAAACAATATATAAAAAATAGTAATATCCATTGAAATAAATTATAAGTATACATAAGATTATTTCCTTCCTAAAAAAAGTGTATTAATTAAATTATATCATTAGAAATAGGATAAAAATAACAAAAATATTAAAAAAATAATGTAAAGCATGCTTGACATAGATGAAGGAAAAGATTAGAATAAAGGTAAAGGAAACTTTACATTTGTGTAGTTTTGAAGTAAAGTGAGCTTTACATCAAGTGCTTTGTTGGAGGTGTTTATGAAAAATAAAATTAAGGAGTTAAGAGAAGAAGCTAAATTAACTCAGCAGGAATTAGGAGAAAAGTTAACAGTATCAAGACAAACAATAATATCTTTAGAAAATGGAAAGTATAATCCATCAATAATACTAGCGTTTAAGATAGCTAACATTTTTGGAAGGTCCATTGAAGAAATATTTATTTATGAAGAGGAATAGGAGGAGAGTGTATGTCAATTACAAATAAAAATAGAATTCAAGGGATAATTTTAATCTTGGTAGGAGTAAGTTTACTAATTGTCCACAAAATTCAAGGAGATGCTTTAGTTCATGAAGAATTAGTTTTTGGCTTTGGAATAGGATGTTTATCTGGTGGAGTTGCAGCTTTTTTAGGAACTTTCCTATTTAAGAAGGGAAAATATAATGAAAATTATAAAATTCAAGAAAAGGATGAAAGACTTCATCAAATATGGGATAAGGCTGGATATAGTGCATATAATCTATCATATTTAGTAGTTTTATTTATGTGTATTTTAGTATCAATATTTGAAATGTCAGCAATATCTATACTAATAGCCTTATTAGTAATTATGCCAGTAGCCCATATAGGATTTACCTACTACTATAATAAAAAAATATAGTATTTATTTAGTAGATCAACTACAAGGGGGACTAAGTTAAAACTATCTTTAGAGCAGTTAATGTGTGGTATAATTATCCTATTAAGTTTATTTTAGGAGGATGAGTGTATGGCAGATAAAAGGTTAAATAAGTTAGCAAAGCTGTTAGTTAACTACTCAACAGAAGTAAAACCAGGAGATTTGGTATTTGTATCAGCAGATGAAGTATGTACACCATGGGTGACAGAAGTAATAAAAGAAGCTACTAAAGCTGGGGCATATGTTGAATATAAATTAAGTTCACAAGAAGCTCGTGAGATGCAACTTAAATATTCAAATGATGAGCAATTAAGACGTGGTGATCTTATAATGGAGACAATACTTGAAAAAGCAGATGTATGGTTAAGTGCATGGGGAGGAAGAAATACTAGGGCATTTACTAATATGGACGCAGAAATATTAAAAAAATCTCAAGAGGGAGCAAAAAAGTGGAGAAGATTCTACTCAGATAGAATGGGTAGTGGTGAATTAAGATGGTGTGGTACACAATATCCAACTCAATCTGATGCCCAAGAAGCTTCTATGAGCTTTTCAGAGTATGAGGACTTTGTATATGGGGCAGGTTTACTTGAGGTTGATGATCCAGTAGCAGAGTGGAAGAGAATAAGTGCAGAGCAAGAAAGATGGGTTAAATATTTAGATACAAAGAGTGAAATTCATATAGTATCTGAAGGAACTGATATAAAAGTAAATGTTAAGGGAAGGAAGTGGATAAATTGTGATGGTAAGGCTAACTTCCCAGATGGAGAAATATTTACATCACCTGTAGAAGATGGAGTAAATGGATATATTACTTTTTCCTTCCCAGGAATTTATGCGGGAAAAGAAGTTGAAGGTATTAAGCTAATAGTTAAGGATGGAAAAGTAATTGAAGCTACTGCTAAGAAGGGGGAAGATTTACTTAAAAGCCTTATATCTATAGATGAAGGAGCTAGTAGGTTTGGAGAAGTAGCTATAGGTACTAACTATGGAATTAAGAACTTTACAAGGAATATGCTATTTGATGAAAAGATAGGTGGAACTGTTCATATGGCAATTGGAGATTCTATGGAAGAGGCAGGAGGAAAGAATAAGTCTTCAATTCATTGGGATATGCTATGTGATATGAGGAATTGTGGGAGAATTTATGCTGATGGTGAACTTTTCTATGAGAATGGGAAGTTTATTGATGAGATATTAATTAAGCATAATTTATAATATATTAAATAAAATAAAGGGAGGTGTTAATTCATCTCCTTTCTTATCTTTAGAAAAAATTAATAAACTTAAGTTTAAATATGTGATAGGATATTAAAAAGGGAACAATAACAGGTGTAAGGGGTTTATTAATGAAAAAAGAAAAGATTAATAAAATAAAGTTTACTATTTTTATTGCTTTTATAGTATGTATATTAGTTTGTGTTTTACTAAATTGGAATACTATTAAACATTTGAAAATTCATAAATTACTTAAGTATCTTGAAGGTATAGGTCCTGTAGCAATGCTTGTATATTTAGGAATGCATATTATAAAGCCTTTCCTTATAGTAATACCATCAAATATTTTAGCCTTAGGAGCAGGAATTGTATTTGGTCCAATAAAGGGATTTCTATTAACTATGTTTGGATTTTTTTTATCTGGAACAGTAGCTTTTTATATTTCTAGATTTTTAGGTAAGGACTTTGTTGAAAGTATCATTGGTGGGAAGTTAATGAAGTTAGATAACAATATGGAAAAGAACGGGTTTAAAATTTTATTTTTACTTAGATTGCCACCAGTGCTTCCATATGATCCATTAAGTTATGCTTGTGGTCTTACAAAGATAAAGTATTGGGACTTTATAATTGCTTCCGTAATAGGAGTTATACCAGAAACTATATGTTATTCAATAATAGGAAGGGAAGCACACAATCCATTATCACCAAAATTTTTGATTCCTATTTCAGTTTTAATAGTAGCAGTTGTAGGATCAAAGTTTATAATGGACAAAAGACATAAGATAAGTTAGACAGGTTAAAAAGATGATGATGAGAAATCGATAGACGATTTCTTTTTTTATGGAATTATAATTGACACTAACTTTTGGTAACTTCAACATTTTAATGTTATTTATATTTATTATATAAACTGTAAATAGCTTAAATATATAAATATAAGAATATATAAATAAGTAAAATTAGAAAAGAAATTTCTATATATTTTTGAAAAGGTTTTTCTTTAATAAGATAGAATTATATTAATAGCATAGTTGATCTACATGAAGTTAGGTATGCAAAAGATATATGGAAGAAACAATAAGAATAAAGCATAGGGGATGATAATTATTATGAGGAAAATTAAATTTGGAATTATAGGGACAAGTAATATATCTCATTGGTTTTTAGATGGAGCTAAAGAGTGTAAGGATTTTGAGTTAGTTGGAGTTTATTCAAGAAGTTTAAGTAAGGCAAAAGAATTTGGTAAACAGTACGGAGCTAAAATCTTTTTTGATAACTTAGAAGAGATGGCAAAGTGTGAAGAGATAGATGCAATATATATAGCGTCTCCTAATGCTATTCATGCATCACAGGCAATCTTGTGCATGAATAATAAGAAACATGTTTTAGTTGAAAAAGCCTTTGGATCTAATGTAAAAGAAGTTTTAGACATGATTAAGGCATCAAGAGAAAATGATGTTCTTCTTATGGAAGCAATGAAGACAGTACAAATGCCAAACTTCAAGATACTTAAAGATAATTTATACAAGATTGGTAAGGTGAGAAAGTACTTTGGTAGCTACTGCCAGTACTCTTCTAGATATGATAAATATAAAGCTGGAATTACAGAAAATACTTTTAAAAGAGAATTATCTAATGGAGCATTAATGGATATAGGGGTTTATACAATCTATCCAATGGTAGCCTTATTTGGAAAGCCTAATTCTATTAAGGCTGATGCTTATATGCTTAAAACAGGTGTAGATGGAGAAGGTTCTATAGTTTTCAATTATGATGAGATGATGGGAACTGTTCAGTATTCTAAGATATCAAACTCATATATTCCTTCAGAAATTCAAGGAGAAGGGGGAAGTATAATTATTGAACAAATTAATAGCTTTAATAAGATTATTATAAGGTATAGAGATGGTAGGGAAGAAGTAATTTCAAATGAGCAATTTGAAAAAGAAAGTATGTTTTATGAGGTGGAAGAGTTTATAAAGATTATTAAAGAAGGAAAGAGAGAGTCGGAAATTAATTCACATGAAAACTCAGTTAATACTATGAAGATCATGGATGAAGTAAGAAAACAGATAGGCTTAGTTTATCTAGCAGATTAATGTTAAAGAAGAGGTTGCCTAAAGCAACCCCTTTTTCTATGCATTTAATAAATCTTGTTTTAATTCATTCATAATATCTTTTACAGTAGAAATTTTATCTATTTTATATGCATTTTCTCCACAGAAGATTAAACCTTCATTTAAATTACCACGTACTGCTTGTATAAGAGCTTTACTTATACAGTATGGAGTTATTGCTGGATTACATGGAGCAAGACACTGATAACATTTTGTTATTTTAATTCTTTCTTTTCTTGTATGTTCGACAAATGGGTTTAATATAGCGCGTCCAGGCATACCAACGGGACTATTAACTATTGATATGTCTTCTTTTTTTGCATTAACATAAGCTTTTTTAAATGCTTCAGAAGCATCACATTCCTCTGTAGCAACAAATCTTGTAGCCATTTGCACACCATTGGCACCAAGTTTTAAGTATTTAGCTATATCATTACCGTCAAATATACCTCCAGCTACAATTACAGGTATATCTTTATTATACTTTTCTCTATACTTTTTTACTTCTTCAACTATTTGCACTACATTATTATCAAAATTTGCATCTTCAAGCTCAAGTTTATCTTTAGAGTATCCTAAGTGTCCACCTGCTTTAGGACCTTCTACAATTACCATATCGGCAGTGATATTGTCGTGCTTATCCCATAACTTTAAAAGAACTTTAGCAGACTTAGGAGTTCCAACTATAGGAGCAATTTTTACAGTGCTTCCCTTTGTTAGCTTTGGGAGCATAGTTGGAAGACCAGCACCAGATATGATAATATCAATACCAGCTTCAATTGCAGCATTAACATGTTCAGCATATTCCTTTGTAGCAACCATTATATTTACCCCTAGGATACCGTTTTTACATTTTTCTTTTGCTAATTTTATCTCTTCTTTTAATGCTTTTAAGTTACACTCTAAAGCATTATCTTCAAAGTTTTTATCTCTAAATCCAATTTGAGCAGCTGAAATAACACCTATTCCACCTGCGTTTGTTACGGCAGAAGCAAGATTTGAAAGTGATATTCCAATTCCCATTCCACCTTGAATTATAGGAAGAGGAACTGATAAATTTCCTATTTTTAATGGATTAAATTTCATAATATAATAACCTCCCAATAAATCTACAATCAAATATTTTGATAATCAAATAATTATAATTATTATAGTTTAAATTATTGACATATACAATATTTTTATAAAATATTTATTATTATAATTTGTTGACAGTAGTTAATTATCATGATAAAATTAACTTCGTTATAGGGGTATGGCTCAACGGTAGAGTAGTGGTCTCCAAAACCATTGGTTGTGGGTTCAAATCCTACTGCCCCTGCCACAAAAAGACTTAATGAATTTTCATTAAGTCTTTTTTTGTCTAGGAAATTAAATATGAAGGTACATTCTTTCTATAAATTTTTTATCTAAAATTAAAAATTATTTCTAAAAAAATTTTTGAAGATAGTTGCTAATTATAAATCTAGAGGCAATTCTAATAAGAAACTCCCTAAGCAAATTAATTAACATAGTTATACAAGAAGTAGTGGAACATTTATGAGATTTTACATATTTTAATAAAAAGGGGGTATATTTTTATGGAAAGTAGAAATTCAAATAATTTCAGAGGTATAGATGTGAGTAACTGGCAAGGTGATATTGACTTTGCTAAAGTTAAGCAAAGTGGAATTGAAATAGTATATATGAAAGCCTCTGAAGGTATAAATTTTGTTGATAAAAAATTAAATCAAAATTATTCTAGAGCAAAAGCTCAAGGTTTGAAGATTGGATTTTACCATTACTTTAGACCATCTTTAGATTCAAAGGCACAAGCAAGACATTTTGCTAATACAATTAGTGGCAAGGTATCTGATTGTAAATTAGCATTGGATCTTGAAGTTGCTGATAATTTTAGTAAGAGTGCATTAACAGATAAAGCATTAACATTTATAAATGAACTTAAAAGTTTAACAGGTTTAGATATAGTTGTATATACCTACACTTATTTTGCTAGGACGAATATTGATTCAAGATTGGGAGTTTATCCGCTTTGGATAGCTCACTATGGAGTTTCAACCCCAGGTAGCAATCCAATATGGAACAGTTGGGTAGGATTCCAATATAGTTCTACTGGCAGTGTTCCAGGTATATCAGGAAATTGTGATATGAATGAATTTAAAAATGGAATCCTTTTAAATTCTTCATCAGTTCCGCATGAACCAGAAAATAATTATGTAACTTATACAGTAAAGGCTGGAGATACTTTATCTGGAATTGCTACTATGTATGGAACAACTTATCAGGAGCTAGCTAAATTAAATGGTATTAGTGACCCTAATAAAATTTATGTTGGACAAGTTATTAAAATAATAAAAGGAACAAGTTCTTCTGGTGGAAATGTTTCATCTGCTACAATCTCAGTAGGTTCACGGGTAAAAATTATAGGATCTAATTATGCTACAGGTCAAGTTATACCAGCTTGGGTTAAAAATAATGTTTATACTGTGCAACAAATATCAGGAAATAAGGCTTTAATAAAAGAAATAACAAGCTGGGTTTATATAAGTGACTTAGTGTTAGTTTCGGGTGGGTCATTAGATCCTGTATACTACACTGTTAAATATGGAGATACTTTGTCTGGAATAGCAGCTATATATGGAACAACGTACCAAAAGCTTGCTGGATTAAATGGAATTTCCAATCCTAACAAGATATATGCAGGACAGAAAATAAGGGTTAAATAAACTAAAAATGGGTATTTTACCGTTTATTAATTCGTATAGTTAAGTGCTAGATGGACAATATAATAGTGTAAGATGAATTGAGTAGTAACTCAATAAATCTTAATAAAAATACCTTAAGCTGAGGAGGGATCAATATGTCAAACAAAGCATTAGTTCCAGAATCTAAATTAGGACTAAACAGATTCAAAAACGAGGTTGCACAAGAGTTAGGAGTTCCATTTTCAGATTATAATGGAGACTTAACTTCAAGACAATGTGGTTCCGTAGGTGGCGAAATGGTAAAAAGAATGGTAGAAGAATACGAAAGTAGATTATAAAAGCACCTAATGACTAACTTTAGAAGGACAGAATTACCAATGGAAATTACACCGCCAGAAAAATTTGCTTAACACGTATTCATCTACCGGGAGAATGACAATAGTCATTCTCCTTTTATTTTATAGTTTTATAAATTGAATTTAATAAGCTTTTAGTATTAGTTAAGTATTACATATCATTATGTCTATTTGTACATCAATAGTTAATAGACAAGCTCTCCATTCATCACTTTTATTAGAGTTTTCTTTTTATCTTACCACTAAAATTGAAACTTATATTTTAGCATGGAAAATAATTCTATGTGAATAGATGATACATAATATTCCTTATAAACATAAAATGTGGTAAAATGAGAACAAAAGTTCGATTGATTTGAAGGTGATTATATGAAAAGGATAAAAATAGTTCATACAGGTGATTTACATTTTGATACTCCTTTTAAAGATGTGGGAGAAAGTCAAAGTAGAATAAATAAAGAAGAATTAAAAGAGGTCTTTAGGAATATTATCCACTTTTGCAAGGAAAAAGCTGTGGATATTTTGCTATTAGCAGGGGATATATTTGATAATTTTACGTTAAATAGAGAAACTTTGTATTTTATTGAGCAATCATTAAGAGAAATCCATGAAATTAAAGTTTTTATAAGTCCAGGAAACCATGATCCATACGGAGACAAGTCTTTTTATAAATTAATAAATTGGCCCAACAATGTTTATATTTTTAAAGGTGATTTAGAAAAGGTATATTTAGAGAATTTAGATATAAATGTATGGGGGTATGGATTTAGAGAAAAGTATATTAGAGAATCTGCACTTAAAGATTTTTCAGAGCCTTCAGATAAAATAAATATTATGGTTTTACATGGGGAAATTTCAAGTTCCAATAGAGGGAATGAATATAATCCAATTACTTTTGATGATATAAGAAATAGTGGGATGGATTATATTGCGTTAGGCCATAGGCATAATTTTAGTGGTATAAACAAGGAAGGGCAAACCTTTTATGCCTATAGTGGATGTCCACAAGGTAGAGGCTTTGATGAATTAGGAGATAAGGGAATTATATATGGATATGTATCTAAAGGAACTGTAGATTTAGAATTTGTAAAAACATCTAAAAGAAATTATATTGAGGAGCATATAGATATTTCAGATTGTTTTGGATATGAAGAAGTTAAGAAAAGTATTATAGATTCTATTAAAGAAAGTGATAGAAAGCATAATTTATATAAAATAGTTCTTGAAGGAGAAATATCTCCAGACTTTTTAATAGACGAGGAATTGCTTAGGGAAAGATTAGGACTAGATTTTTATTATTGTAAGATAGTTGATAAAACCAGAGTAAAATATAATATTGAAGAGATTACAAAGGGATATTCAGTTAAATCTCTATTTGTAAAGAAAATAATGAATTTAATAGATTCAGCAGATACAGAAGAAGATAAAGAAGTACTAATGATGGCACTTAAAGTAGGATTATCAAGCCTATCTGAAGGGCAGGTGAATATGAATGATTATTAAAGAGTTAAAAATAGATTCCTTTGGTGGAGTAGAAAATAAGATTATACATTTAAGTAAGGGCTTAAACTTAGTTTATGGTGAAAATGAAGCAGGTAAAAGTACCATAGAAGAATTTATAAAGGTAATGTTATATGGTTTTCCTCAAAAAAGAGGTAAGGGCGATGGAGATAGAAAGAGATATTTACCCTTCAAGGGTGGCGGAATAAGAGGAGAGCTCACCCTTGAGCAAGATGGAAGAGAATATATTATAAAAAGGATGTTTGCATTAACTAAAAAAGAAGATACTTGTGAAGTTTTAGATGCTTTAACAGGAGAAGTTGCAAGAAATATTAATATAGAAGAGCCAGGAAAAAGTTTTTTAGGAGTAAATAGATCAACCTTTGAAAAAACACTATTTATTAGTCAGCTTGGGGTGTCTTTTGGAAAAGATAAAGAAGAGGAAATAATGGAGAGAATAACATCTCTATTTGGTTGTGCAGAGGAGGAGGTTCCAGCTGCTAAGGCACTGTCTAAGATAGAGGGAATAAAGAAAGAATTAACTACATCTAGAGGAGTAGGTGCTTTAGATGGGTTAAAAAAGAAGTATTCCTCATTATTAGAAGAAAGGTATGAGGGGTACAACATAGCAGAGCAAAATTTAAATTGGGAAAATGAACTTTTACTAGAGAAGGAGAAAAGAAAAACATTAAATGATGAGATAACAAAGCTTGAGTTATATAAAAAGTATTTAAAAAAGGTGAAACTTCATAAGGAATACAAGGATATAAGTGAGTACTTAAAGAAGTCGGAAGAACTTAAAAGAGAAGAAAGGGCCTTGGGAAACCTAATAGATGAGGATTTTATTGATGATCTTAAGGAGGATAATAGGCTTTATTTAGGGCTAATAGATAAGAGAGAAGAGCTTAAGGAAGTAGTAGAAGAAATAAAAGGGCAATTTAACTACAATAAAGAGGAGCTAGATAAATATAAGTTTTTAGAAATGTTTGATGATAACATTAAGGAAAAACTTATAAATCTTAAATATGAACAACAAAACTTAGAAGCTAAAATAAGCTCAATGAAAGCTTTAGAAGAATCCTTGGCTGAAGATGAAGGGGAGCTTTTAAAGAGAAGGGCTGTAATGAAAAACCTCCATGAAATGAGAGAATACATAGAGGAAATAGAGGAAGTGCTATCATCTTATGAAGATAAGCTAAAAGAAATAAAAGATATTCTTCAACAAAATAATATTCCTAAAAATTTAGATATAAAACTTAAGAAAAGTATGAGTAATATGTATTTAGGTGGGATTCTAGGGGGGATAGGTATAGTATTATCCTTTTTTGGAATACCTTTAATGATTTTAGGCATATTATTAATTTGCTTAGGAGCTTTTTTAGGGGTTAAAGGTTTTACTGAAGGTAATACCATTAAAGGAAAGAAGAATGCATCTAAAAGGGTAGAAGCTTTAACAAAGGAAATAGATTCAATAGAGTTAAGCTTAGATAGATACATGGAAAAAGTTGATGCAAAAGACTATGGAGATTTAATAACTGCTATAAGAAGATTTAATTCTTACAAGGAATATGAAGAAAGATTGTTACTTAGAATCGAAGAAAAGAAAAAAATGATAAATGAAGAGGGACTTCTTCAAGATAAGAATAGGTATAAGAAGAATTGTGAGATGATTTCATCAATAGAAAGACTATCCTCCTCTAAAGATTTAGATGAGGTGCTAGAAAAGGTAAATATTTTTGAAAGTTTGTCCATTACAAAAGAAAAGCTAGAAGAGGACCTGAACATAAAAACTGAACTTTTAAATGAGCTAAGTTCTAATATAGAAGTTCAAGAGGAAAAGCTTAGAGAAAAGCTAAAGACCATGGATTTAGACCTAGGAAATTTATTAGATATAGAGCTATATATAAAGGAATATAAGGAAAAGCTTAAAAAGAGAGCTGAAATTCATAGTAATATACTGTCTATTGAGGAAACTTATAAGGTATTACTAAAGGATAGAAATATTGCTGAGATTAAAGAAGAACTAAAGAGCATAGTTAATGATGAAAATGAATATTCTTTTGAATCAGAAGATGAGATTGAAAGGGAAGAAAAGAAAAAGTCAAGGGAATTAATAGATTGTGAAAAAAGAATAAAGGATCTTGAAAATAATATAGCTACTAGACTTATAGGAAAAAGAGATTTAGTAAAGATAGAAGAAGAAATACAAACTGTAGAGGGGGAAGTTAGAAAGGGTGATAAAAAAGTTAAGGCTTTAGATATAGCTATGGAAACTTTAAAAGAGTCCTTTAATGAAATTAGAAGAGAGGTAGGCCCTGAAATTAATAGAAGGATATTGGATAACTTTAAAAAATTATCTCTTAATAAATATGAGGATGTTAAGCTTGGCGATAATTATGAGATGCTTGTTAGAGATAAAGATAATCTCTTTAAAGGGAATTATTTAAGTAATGGAGCATATGACCAACTTTACTTATCCTTAAGATTAGCTTTTATAGATATGTTATTTAGTCATGAAGAATGTCCTATAATTTTAGATGATGCTTTTATTCAATATGATGATACTAGAAGAAAGAAGGCCATTGAGCTAATTTATAATAAAATAAAAGGCCAGGGAATAATATTTACTTGCCAGCAAAAAGAGAAAGAAATATTAGATGAGATCTGTTGTAAATATAATTTAATAAGTTTATAAGAATATGCACATAATTAGCGTTTAATCATATATAAGAATAGAACGGAAAGATTTAGGTTATCAGTAATACTGTTAACCTAATTTTTTTTGCAATTTCCTTACCTTTAGTACGAGGGGAATAAATATCTATGAACTATGCGACTGAATAAGCAAAATAAATATCAATACAATGTTTTTTAGTTATATTGGCAATAATAGATATATGTGGTTCTCTTATTGACAAAAAATAGATGAGAGTATACAATAAAAAATGCAAATGCAAATCATATGCAATAAGGGGTGCGAAATGAAAAAGTTATTAGTAAAACTATCAGTGCTAATGATACTTCCAGTTATGTTAATTGGATGCTCAACTAAAAGTGGTAATGATAATGAACAAAGTGAAAAAGTTAATGTTATGGTTTCTATTAGTCCTTTAAAGGAATTTGCTGAAAGAATAGGTGGAGACAAGATAGAAGTTAGTACTCTTGTTCCTGAAAATGCAGAACCTCATGATATGGATTTTGGACCAAAAGATCTAGAAAAGCTAATGAAAAGCCAAGTATTTGTTTACAATGGATTAGGCATGGAACATTGGTTAGAGAATGTTGAAGGACAAATTGATAAAGATAAAGTTAAAATGGTAGATAGTAGTACTGGTGCTGATGTTAGAGTTATAGATGGAAAACAAGACCCGCATTTATGGTTAAGTTTAAGAGAAGCAACAGTTCAAAGTAACAACATAAAAAATGCATTAATAGAAGTAGACCCGGAAAATAAAGATTTCTATGAAGAAAACTATAATAAATTTAAGGATGAACTTGATTCATTATATAATGAATATAAGGATAAGTTTGCTTCAAAGACTCAAAAATATTTTATGACTAGTCATGCAGCTTTTGGATACCTTTGTAGAGACTTTGGATTAACAGAAAATTCACTTCACGATATATTTGGTGAAGGAGAGGTAACAGCAAAGAAGAATGCTGGAGCAATTAATTATTGCAAAGAAAAAGGGATAACAGTTATATTTTCAGAAGGAAGCGAAACTCAAAAGGAAGCAGAAACTATAGCCAATGAAATTGGTGGAAAGGTTGAGCCGATATATAGCTTAGAAACTAAGGTTGAAGGAAAAAGTTATATTGAAGCAATGAGATATAACCTTGAAACAATATATAATTCACTTAAATAGTTAATAATAAATATATATAAAAGAGAAATTGCAATGCAATTTCTCTTTTAAATTATTATAGAAAAGGTTGTTGTAAATATTGGAAAAAGAATGATGTTATGGTATCTTTAAATAAATTGAAGTTTTAACATTAGAGTAAGTTTTAAGTCTACTTAAGGATTAGGCTTAATTGTTTAAAGAAATATTTAATGTTATTAGATAAAAGAATGAAGTGAGGGATTAGATGAGCAGAGCAGAAAACTTTTATAAAGAAAAAATAAATAGTGCAAAAGATAAGATAAATATTTTAGATAAGTCTATATCTTATATTGGCTGGGGGAGATTAGCAATTGTATTAGTTGGGATTGCTGCAGGATATAAGTTATATAAATCAAGTAATTTTTTAAATCTTATTTTAGTAGAGTTATTAATTTTAGCGCTATTTATTCTAGTAGCTATAATACATGGTAAAAAAATTAATGAAAGAAATAAATTAAACATTTTATTAGAGATAAATGAAAAAGGTTTAAATAGATTAAATGGAAAATATAAAGAAGATGAGGATAAGGGAGAAGAATTAATTGAAGAGGGGCATCCATTTTGTGAAGATTTAGATGTTTTTGGAAATAATTCATTATTCCAGATGGTAAATACCACAAGAACTAAGAGTGGGCGTAAAAAGTTAAAGGAAATATTACTTCTTAAGAACTTACCTTCTAAAGAGGTTGTAAATAAAAAGCAGAAAGCAATAAAAGAACTAGGAGAAAAGGTTGAATGGAGACAAAAACTTTATATAGATGGTACTTTTAAGAAAAATAAGGGTGAAGAGCTTGAAGAGTTAATAAAGTGGGGAAAGACACCTTCTGAAACAAGCTCTGTAAAACTGATAATTGCAGGGATATTTATAGTAGTTACATTAGCTTTAATAATAGCATGTACATTTAAAATATTACCTTTTAGTATAGTTATTTTAGATTTAATGGTTAATTACGTTGTTATTAAAATGCTAACAAAGGATATGAACCATGTAATGGAGTTATTTCATTCTATTAAAAATAGTGTAAGAGCTTATTCTAATATATTAAATTTAATAGAAAAAGAAGAGTTTATAAGTGAGTATTTAAATGAAACTAAAGCTAAACTTACTATAGGAGGGGAATCTTCTTGCAGTAAGGAAATGAATAGATTAGCTGATCTTTTAGATTGGGTTGGAGACTCAATGGCAAATGCATATTATTTTATTTTAAATGTCTTTGTATTTGCAGATGTATTTATATTATTTAACTTAGATAAATGGAAAGAAAAGAATGGGGATTCTATAGAAAAGTGGCTTGAGGTTATGGGAGAATTTGATGCTCTATCAAGTATATCTAACATAAGCTTTGACCATGAGGATTGGTGTTTTGGAAATATTACTGAAAAAGAAATAAAGGGCGTTAATATGGCTCATCCTTTAATTGGCGATAGAGCAGTTGCAAACACATATGAATTAGTGACTCCAAAGCAAATAACATTGATTACTGGGTCAAATATGTCTGGTAAAAGTACCTTCTTAAGAACTGTAGGAATAAATCTTTTACTAACATATATTGGCGCACCAGCTTGTGCAAATGAATTTAGTTGTCCTATTATGAATATTTACACATGTATGAGAACAAAGGATAACTTAGAGGAAAGTATATCTTCTTTCTATGCAGAGATTTTAAGAATAAAGCTTATTATAGATGCTTGTAAAAGAGGAGAAGAGGTATTTGTATTACTTGATGAAATATTTAAGGGAACTAACTCTAAGGATAGACACATAGGTGCTACTGTTTTAATAAAACAGTTAATATCCAATGGAGCTAGAGGTCTTGTTTCAACACATGACTTAGAACTATGTGATTTAGAAGAAGAGATGAAGGAAGTAGAAAACTACAATTTTAGAGAATACTATAAAGATAATAAAATTCAGTTTGATTATAAGCTTAGAAAAGGTAAGAGTAATACACAAAATGCTGTATATCTAATGAGGCTGGCTGGTATAGATTTTTGAAAATAATTCACTTTATTCCAATAAGAAAGTGGTTAGAAAATCTGACAAGCTGTTAGGATTATGTTACAATAAAGTTGTAATGAAAAAGTTTTACTTAATATGAAGGGGAGAGTTATGAATATAGCGTTTTTTCTTACACCAAAGAATGAAGTAGTGTGTGAAAGTTGTGAAGCAACCATGAGACAGGTAATGGAGAAGATGGAGCATCACGGTTATACAGCTATTCCATTAATAGATAAGAGTGGAAAGTATGTTGGAACTCTTACAGAAGGTGACCTTTTATGGAAACTAAAGAATACACCTGATTTAAATTTTAAAAACACAGAATGTGTTAAGGTAAAAGAGATAGATAGAAGAGTATCTCATAAGAGTGTATCAATCAATTCAGATATAGAAAATTTAATTAATTTAGCAATAAATCAAAATTTTGTTCCAGTTGTAGATGACAATGGAATATTTATTGGGATTATAAAGAGAAGTGATATAATTAATTATTGCTATAATGAAATGAAAAAATAGTTAAGAGTTTTATAAGAGGAATCGCAAGACGATTCCTCTTTTTTATAATTAATAGGAAAATAAAAATTATTGAATAAATATATTAAGGTATTGACAAAATAGAATTGGAGTATTAATATCAAATCGTACCCCCTACCCAGGGGGTGGAGGAGGTAAAAGATGAATTCTGATAAACAAAAAGCGTTACAAACACTAAAAACTTGTAGGGGACAAGTTGAAGCAATAATTAAAATGTTGGAAGACGAAAGGTATTGTATAGATATTTCAAATCAAATAATTGCAGCTCAAGGATTATTAAAAAAAGCAAATAAGTTAATTCTTACGCAGCATATGCATCATTGCTTAAAAGAGGCTGCAAGCAATGAGGATGAAAGAGATATAAAGATTGAGGAAGTTGTGGGGATTGTAAATAAGCTTATTGATAAGTAGTTTTAATAGGAGGAGTATAGCTTATGAAAAAAGATTTTAAGGTTACAGGTATGACTTGTGCAGCTTGTTCAAGTAGAGTTGAAAGAGTTTTAAGCAAGATGGAGGGAGTTACTAAGGCTGAAGTTAACTTAGCAACTGAAGACCTTTACATAGATTATGATGATTCGAAACTGAAGATTCAGGACATTATAGGAAAAATAGAAAAAGCAGGTTATGGAGCTTATGAAGTAAAAGAAGATACAAAGATTGATGACACAGATAAAGAAGATGCTATTAATTCTTTAAAGAAAAGATTTGTACTTTCGTTAGTTTTTGCGGTTCCATTACTTTATATATCAATGGGACACATGATGGGGGCACCTCTACCTAGTATTATAGATCCTATGAAGAATGCAATGAACTTTGCATTAATTCAATTGATTTTAGTTATACCAGTAATGATAGTAGGTAGAAAATTCTTTATTGGTGGATTTAAAAACATAGTTCATTTAAGTCCAAATATGGATTCATTAATTGCAATTGGTACATCAGCAGCATTTCTTTATGGAATATATGCAATAGTAAAAATTGCTGGTGGAGATACTCATTTTTCAATGGATCTATACTTTGAATCAGGAGCAACAATTTTAACTTTAATTACTTTAGGTAAATATCTAGAGGCAAAGACAAAAGGAAAGACATCAGAAGCAATTAAAAAGCTTATGGGATTAGCTCCAAAGAAAGCAACAATAATTGTAGATGGTGTAGAAAAAGTTATTTCCATTGATGAAGTTAAGGTTGGAGATGTAATTTTAGTAAAGCCAGGAGAAAAGCTTCCTGTAGATGGTGAGATTGTTGAGGGAACAACTACTATAGATGAATCAATGCTTACAGGAGAAAGTATTCCAATAGATAAGAATATTGGAGATAAGGTTTTTGGAGCAAGTATAAATAAATTTGGTATGTTTAAATATAAGGCTACAAAGGTTGGAAAGGATACTGCATTAGCTCAAATAATAAAGCTTGTGGAACAGGCACAAGGATCAAAAGCACCTATAGCTAAAATGGCAGATATTATTTCTGGATACTTTGTACCAACAGTAATAACATTAGCAGTTATCTCAAGTATTGTCTGGGCAATAAGTGGTAAGGGGCTAGAATTCTCGCTAACAATATTTATAGCAGTACTAGTTATAGCCTGCCCATGTGCTTTAGGATTAGCTACTCCAACAGCAATAATGGTTGGAACAGGTAAGGGTGCAGAAAATGGTATCTTAATTAAAAGTGGAGTTGCATTAGAAGGAGCTCATAAAATTAATACTGTTGTATTTGATAAGACAGGTACAATTACAGAAGGTAAACCAAAGGTTACAGATATAATAACTAAGGGGTTAAGTGAAGATGAATTATTAAGATATGCTTCTTCAGCAGAAAAAGGATCTGAGCATCCATTAGGAGAAGCTATAGTTGTAGCAGGTGTAGAAAGAGGATTAGAGTTATTTGAAATAGAATCCTTTAAATCTGTACCAGGAGAAGGTATAGTTACTTTAATTAATGATAAAAATATTCTTATTGGTAACAATAAGTTAATGAAAAATAACAATATAGATATAAATTCAGTAGAAAATGATGTTAAGTTATTAGCATCTCAAGGAAAGACACCAATGTATATGGTTATAGATGGGACTTTAGCTGGAGTTATTGCAGTGGCAGATACATTAAAAGCAAATAGTAAAAAAGCAGTTGAAGCACTTCATAAACTTGGGATTGAAGTAGTTATGCTAACTGGTGATAATGAAAAGACAGCACAAGCTATTGCTAAGGAAGTGGGAATAGATAAGGTTGTTTCAGATGTATTACCAGGAGATAAGGCAAATGAAGTTAAGAGACTTCAAGATGAAGGAAAGAATGTTGCTATGGTTGGTGATGGAATAAATGATGCTCCAGCACTTGCAATGGCCAATATAGGTATAGCAATTGGATCAGGTACAGATGTAGCTATAGAATCAGCTGATATTGTTTTAATGAGAAGTGATATTCTAGATGTTGTTGGAGCTATCCAGTTAAGTAAGGCAACAATAAAGAATATTAAAGAAAACTTAGGATGGGCATTTGGTTATAATACTTTAGGAATACCAGTAGCTATGGGGATTTTATATGCCTTCGGAGGCCCACTTCTTAACCCAATGATAGCTGCATTTGCTATGAGTTTTAGTTCAGTATCAGTATTATTAAATGCTTTAAGATTAAAAAGATTTAAACCTAAATTTTAATAGAATATAAATATTTTTTGGAGGGATTTATTATGGCAAAGTTTAAAATTGAAATGAATGGAATGTCTTGTATGCATTGTGTAGGACATGTGAAAAATGCATTTGAAGATTGTGGAAAAGTTAGAGGTATGGATGTAGAAATAAATAAAGCTGTAATCGAAGGAGATTTAACAGAAGAAGAAATTAAAGACATCATTGAAGATGAAGGATATGATGTTGTGAAGATAGAAAAGATTGATTAAAAAGCTGCCTTAGGGCAGTTTTTTGTTAATAAGGATAATTAAAATAATAAGGATAAGGATGAAATTCTGTAACAAGTCTCTAGAACTTCTAAAATAAATTGAAGAGAGAAATTGCTCAAGCAATTTCTCCTCCTAATCTTTTTTATCTCTATTAACTATTAAAGTCCTGATTTATATTTTTCTAATTCAGCATCTAGGTCAACGTCACCTAATTCTTCAAATTCACTATCAAAGTTATCAAGGTTTTTTAATTCTCCAAGACCATTAGCCATAGCTTCTTCTCTAGCAATCTTTCTTTCAATATTATCAATATTAATAGAATTGGTTTTAGTTTCAACATTTGCTAAAACTTCATTAACCTTCTTAGAAGCTTTTGCTGTAGAGTACCTTGCAGCAGCTTCGTCCCTATAGCTCCTTGTCTTTTCAAGTTCTTCTTCTAAAGCTCTTAAGTTTTTCTTTAGAGCATCTGCTTGAGCTTTAGAAGTATTATAGGTAGTTACTAAAGATTCATACTTTTTATCAGCATCTACCTTCTTTGCTAATGCTCTCTTGGCTAAATCTTCATTATTCTTAGAAAGAGCTAGTTTAACTTTTGAATCATAATCAACAGATTCATTTTTAGCTGCGTTCATTTTCTTTTCAATTTCATGAACATTACCTAAAACTTGAGCAGAGTTTAATTTAGCTTTGCTTAATTGTTCTTCCATATCTTTAATTTTTTGATCTAGTAATTCAATTGGATTTTCCATTTCATCTAAAGTTGAGTTTACTTTTCCTTTAATCATGTTTGACATCCTGTTAAAAATACCCATAACATAACCTCCTAATTTTATTAGTATTCAATTTAAATATCAAGTACATTATATTGTCAAAATAATATTATAACTAAATTATAGTGGTAAAAAATTGAAATAGCAAAGGCGAAATTAACCTATAAAAGGAGAAAAGAGTTAAGTGAGGATAAGTGGTATTTAATAACTCTTTATACCGTAATTCATATTGATATAGCTTTATAATTCATTTTTTACCTATTTTCTATATTATACCATAAACTTATTTGGGGTAAATATATAATATAATGTATATGCTACTTGTATTAGCAATAACAATAATATAGAATTTAAATTGGATTAAAATTGTATTTTAGGGAGTGATTTATATGACTAATGAAACAAACATGAATAGCATGAGTGAGTTTTTAAATGATTATGATGTTAAGAGAATAAGAGAAGGAGAAATCCTTGATGGTAAGGTTATAGAAGTAAATGATAAGGAAGTAATAGTTAATATAAATTATGCTTTTGATGGAGTTATATCTAAAGAAGAATTAACTTATGAAGGAAAAAGTCCTGAAGAAGTTGTAAAGAAGGGTGATGAGTTTAAAGTATACGTTTTATCGCCTAATGATGGAGAAGGATATGTGTTACTTTCAAGAGTTAAGGCTTTAGCAGTTACTGAAAGAGAAGAATTAAAGAAAGCATTTAAATCAGGAGAATTGATAAGTGTAAATGTTAAGGAAGCTGTAAAAGGTGGCGTTGTAGCTTATTATGGTGGAGTTAGAATATTTATTCCAGGTTCTCAGTTAGGTAGAGGAAGAGTTGAGTCTTCAGATGTAGTAGGAAAGACTCTTGAAGTTAAGTTAATAGAATTAGATTTAAGAAATAGAAAAGTTGTTGCTTCTAGAAGAGTAATAGAAGAAGAGCAGTACCAAATAGAAAAGAAAAGAATGTGGGCTTCTGTTAATGAAGGAGAAAAGAGAACAGGTGTTGTAACAAAGATAGCTAAGTTTGGAGCATTTGTTGATATTGGTGGAGTTCAAGGTTTAGTTCATATAAATGATTTAGCTTGGGGAAGAGTTAAGAGAGTTGAAGATGTAGTTAAGGTTGGAGACCAAGTTGAAGTATTTGTTGGTGAAGTAGATAGAGAAAAAGAAAGGTTAGCTTTAGTTTTAAAGGATGTTAATAGTGAACCATGGAAGGTTCATGGAAGTTCTATAAAAGATGGAGCTGTAATGGAAGGGAAAGTAGTTAGACTAACTAATTTTGGAGCTTTCGTAGAGGTTTTACCTGGAGTTGAAGGATTAGTTCATATTACAGAAATAACTGATGAAAACATAGCTAAAGCAAGTGATGTGTTAACAGTAGGACAAAATGTTAAGGTTAAAGTTCTAAGTGTGAATAAAGAAGATAAGAAGTTAAGCTTAAGCATTAAAGAAGCTGTTGAAAGAAATAAAGAATACATGAAGTATAATGATAGTGACGAAGGATTAAGTTTAGGAGATTTATTTAAAGATCTTAAGTTCTAATTAATTAAACAAAAATATGGAGAAATCATATAGAGATTTCTCCATATTTTTTACTGTGTAGAAAGGTATAAAATTTTAACCAGCTATTCAAGTATAATAATTTTATAAATTCCTTATTTTTAGTACGATTGAGGTGGATATTTGTTTCCATGTGACTTAGAGCGAAGTGACGGAACAAGCAAAAAAATATCCACTTCACCTTTTTTATTGACAAAAAGTGTGAAAAGGAATATATTATAAGTAGGTACTATGTATTACATAGTACCTACTTTTTACAAGAACTACTATGTTATACAAAGTAGGAGAAGGGATAGATTTACTATGCAAGATAAATCTCAATTATTAAAGGGTGTTTTAGAAGGATGTATATTGAAAATTGTAAAGCATAAAAAGGAAACTTACGGATATGAAGTGGTAACAGAATTAAGGACCTTTGGTTTTGGTCAATGTACAGAAGGAACGGTTTATCCATTATTGACAAGATTAGAAAAAAGAAAAAGTTTAGCTTCACAAAAGAAGGAATCTCCACTTGGGCCTCAGAGGAAATATTATTCATTGACTGAAGAAGGAGAACAAGAACTTGAAGAGTTTACAAGAATCTGGGGTGAGTTTAAGGGGTTTGTTGATGGAATATTTAAGTATTATGAAGGGAAGTAGGATTGATGAATAAGTTAGACAAACAAATAAAAGTAAACTATAGCAATATGCTGAAGATAGACAAGAGATATCAGGATTTAGTTACAAATATAGTATGTTATTTAAGAGGTAAATTAAATAGTGTTGATGCAGAAGAAGCAATTAATGATGTAAATGATATTTTATTAGGGGCTCAGTCTAGGGGAGAGGATCTAGAGGTATTAGTTGGAGATTATGAGGAGTTTTGCGATAATATAATAGATGCGTATAGGGGAAGTGACAAGTGGTATTCTCTAAAATCATATTTCTATGACTTTGGAGGGATTTCCATATATATGCTAGTGTTCTTTATGGCATTAGATATTATTTCAAGCATACCTACTGTTAAACCACTAACTATATCTAATATTTTAAATATGAAATATACAATATCATTAGCACCGTTTATATCCCTTATAATTGCACTTGTTTTTTCTATTGGTATAGTAAAATATATATGTACTCATCCAGGGGGAAATGAAAAGGGAAATAAGAAGGAAGCTATAATGTCTTTTATAATTATCTTTATTGTATTATCAGCTATGGTGGCATCAACTTTTTTCTTTAGAAAGATAGAGATATATACTTTTAGTAATATACCAGTAATAATTATTATAGCCTTTTTAGTATGCATAGCTGTTATAGGAGCTAATGTTATTGAATTCATAAAGGCTAGAAGAATGGATAAGGTATCTAATAAATAAATATAAAAATAAATAAATATATAAATATATAAATATATAAATATAAGCTATAGAGTGGTGTTACCTATAGCTTATATTTAATTTTTCTATCAAGATCAGATATATAATCTTCATATTATTCTACCTGTGTTACAGATAAATTCACAACTCTAATTATTAATTTTAAAATAAAAAACGTACAGGTTAGTAAGCAGGACTTATGTTCCACTTAGCAAACTGTACGTTAAATATATAAACGTTATATCATTTATAAAAATTTCAATGTAAGAAAAAAATGGAATTTGGTAGTAATCTAATCTCTATAGCTTTTCTATTTTTAACATATTTGTTCCGCCAGTTTGGGTTGTTGGCATTCCAGCAGCAACAATAATATCGTCTCCTGGATTAGCAAAGTCAACTTCAACGGCTTTGTTTTTAGCTTCGGTAAGAATTTCATCTGTTGTATTAAACATTTCACACTTAAGAGGTAAAACACCAAAGTTTAATGCAAGATTTCTTCTAACCTCTTCAAAAGGAGTAATAGCTATTATAGGACATTGAGGTCTATATTTTGATAAAAGTCTAGCAGTAGAACCACTTTTGGTAGCTGCGACTATTGTTTTAGCATTTAGTACAAAGGATGTTCTACAGGCTGAGTAACTTATAGCATCTGCATAAGAAGATGTTGTAGGATCAATATTTCTATTAAGCAAATGGTCATACTCTAGGTTTTCTTCGGCTTCAATAGCTATTCTAGACATTGTTTCGGCAGCTTCAACTGGGAAGCTACCAGAAGCACTTTCTCCAGATAGCATTATGGCATCTGTACCATCAAATATTGCATTGCATATATCAGATGCTTCAGCTCTTGTTGGAAGAGAGTTTCTTATCATAGAATCTAACATTTGAGTAGCTGTAATAACTATCTTACCTGCAGTATTACACTTTTTTATTATTTTCTTTTGAATTATTGGCACTCTTTCTATAGGTATCTCTACTCCCATATCACCTCTAGCAACCATAACTCCATCAGTTACTTCAATTATTGAATCTATATTATCTACACCTTCTTGGCTTTCAATCTTAGCAATAATTTTAATGTTTTCACCATTATTTTCTTTAAGAACTTTTCTAACTTCTAATATATCACTTGCTTTTCTAATAAATGACGCAGCGATGAAATCTACACCCATCTTACATCCAAATATAATATCATCTATATCTTTTTCTGTAATAGAAGGAAGTTGTATTTTTACATTAGGGACATTTACTCCCTTATGATTTTTAATCATACCTCCCACTAAAACTTTACACTTAATTTCTTTTCCAATTACATCTGTTATTTCGAACTTTAATAATCCATCATCTACTAATATACTACCTCCAACCTTAACGTCTTTATATAAAGTTTCATAAGAGATAGAGCAGCGCTTATCATCTCCTAGAAGTTCTTCTCCACATACAAATGAGAACTCTTGACCATTTTTTAATTCAATACCATCATTTACAAAATTATGAGTTCTAATTTTAGGACCCTTAATATCAAGAATTATTGCAGTTGAGGAGTTCATTTCCTCCCTTAATTTTTTTATAAGATTAATTTTTTCTTTATGGGTTTCATGAGTACCATGAGAAAAGTTTAGTCTTGCAGCACTCATACCAATTTTAATAAATTTTCTTAAAGTTTCTTCATTGTCGCTAGCAGGCCCGATAGTAAAAATCATTTTAGTTTTTTGCATTTGAGATTCCTCCTAAAAAATAATGTTTTTTGTCAAAATTATTATGTGCAAACATTAAAAAAGTAAGTAATGTTTATTTATTTTGCACATAATTAAAATAAGAAAATAATTTTATGATATACTGTAGATGTTTATAGTATAATTTTAACATATTATATCTGAAAAGGAGTCAAAATAATGGAAATTTTACAAAACTTACAACCTTATGAAGTATTTAAATATTTTGAAGAGATATCTAATATCCCAAGAGGATCAGGTAATGAAAAAGCTATAAGTGATTACTTAGTTAACTTTGGTAAGAATCTTGGATTAGAAACAATTCAAGATAAAGCCTTAAATGTAATAATTAAAAAACCTGCAACTAAGGGATATGAAAATGCACCTACAGTTATAATCCAAGGTCATATGGATATGGTGTGCGAAAAGAATAAGGATACAGAACATGATTTTACTAAGGACCCTATAAAGCTAGTTGTTAAGGGTGATGAAATATATGCAGATGGAACTACTTTAGGGGCAGATAATGGTATTGCAGTAGCTTATGCTCTGGCAGTTCTTGCAGATAATTCAATAGAACATCCAGCTATAGAAGTTCTTTTAACTACAGATGAAGAAACAGGTATGACTGGTGCTATGAACATAAATAAAGATGACATACAAGGAAAAATTCTTCTTAATATTGATAGTGAAGAAGAAGGGTATTTACTAGTAAGTTGTGCTGGTGGAATAAGAACTAAATCTTCTTTAGATATCACTTGGGAAACTTTAAATGATGAAAAGATATTTGAAATATCAGTAAGAGGATTAAAAGGTGGGCATTCAGGTTCAGATATCCATGAATGGAGAGGTAACTCTAATAAACTTATGGGTAGAGTGTTAAAGGACTTATTAGAAAAGATAGATTATAAAATAGTATCTATTAATGGTGGTTCTAAGAATAATGCTATCCCAAGAGAAGCAGATGGAATAATAGCTATAAAGTTAGCAGATGAAGAAAAGCTAGTAAGAATAGTTGAAACATGGGATAAGGTATTTAAAAAGGAATTAGAAGCACAAGATCCAGGAGTTTCTTTAACTGTTAAGGAAGTTTCTGTAGAAAGCAAGAAGGCATTTAATAAAGAAACTACTGAAAAGGCTGTAAATTTATTATTTGTTTATCCTAATGGAGTAAATACAATGAGTCGTAACATAGATGGTTTAGTTGAAAGTTCAACCAATATAGGTATACTTACAACTACTGACTCAGAAGTTATTTTTGATAGTGCTGTTAGAAGTTCAGTACCATCTTTAAGAGCTGATATAGAAGGGAAGATTAAGACAATTACTGAGTTAGCTGGAGCTAAGTATTCTGCTAATGATGGATATCCAGGCTGGGAATATAAAGCGGATTCTAAAATAAGAGAGATTTGCAAAGATGTATATAAGAAGATGTATGGTGATGAGCCTGTAGTTTATGCCTTACATGCTGGAGTTGAATGTGGTTTATTTGAAGAAATCCTTGGTGACTTAGATATGATAAGCTTCGGACCTAACATAAGAGGAGCTCATACTCCAGAAGAACATTTATCTATTTCTTCTACTAAGAAGGTGTGGGAATACTTATTAGAAGTATTAAAGGCTATTAAATAAGGTTAAGCAAAATAAATGAGATAATAATGATAATTAAGATAGGGAAGAAACTGCTTTTGGCAGTTTTTTTCTTTTGTTAATAGAAAAGAGTGTGGACAAGGTGAAAAGGCAAATAAAGAATTGCTGAATATTTAAATTTATGATTTAGCAATATGGAGGCAATCAATGAGTGAGAAAAAACTTTAATATGTTAATTATTTGTATTAATTAATAATTAGTATTGATTGATTAACATATTATGGGTATAATATGAATTATAGTAATGAAATTCAAGGAGGAATAGAAGATGGATATTAAAGATAAAGTGTTAGACGTTTTAAATAATTCAGATGAACCTTTAAAGGGAGGACAAATTGCAGAAATATCTGGATTAGATAAGAAGGATGTAGATAAGGCAATTAAGGTTCTTAAGTCGGAAGAAAAGATAATATCTCCAAAGAGATGCTTTTATGCAGCTAATAAATAGGAATTAGAATAGGGACTATCTATTGATGGTCTCTTTTTTCTGTCTGGGAAAATATAAAATTTTAATTAACTATAAGTCAAAGGTGCTATTACAGTTTTATAACATTTTTTGTCTAAAACTATGGATAACTATTAATTAAAGGAAGGGAATATAAACTCTCTGTAGAATTATTATATTTAAGTGATTTAATGGGAGGGGAGTTAATTGGTAGATATTGATTTTGAATTTAAGGATTATATAGTATCCAGTGTAGAGGAAGATGGGCTAGAAGAATTAAATAATTGGATAAAAATAAATAATAGTGAAGATCATACTTGCTATTCATTAGATAGTCAAATGTTTTATAGAAGGTTTTTGGAATATTATGTAACAGAAAATGAATTCTTTTTAGAAATATACAAAAATAATGAGCTAGTTGGAGTGTTTAAAGGAAGATTAGAGTTAGAAAATAAGAAAGAATTATTTATATGGCTTTTCATAATAAAAAAAGAATTAAGAAATGAAGGTTACGGTTCTGAAATTGTTGAAGGAGTCATAGAATATTTTATGAGACTATATACAATAGATACTATAAAAGTTGGAGTCGTACAAAACAATTTAGAGGGCATTTCCTTTTGGAATAGTAAAGGATTCAAAGTAGAAAGGATGACTAAAGATTTTTTTCAGGACGAAGAAGAGAATGGAAGAAATCTTGTTATTATGCAAAGACAATAATATGTAAATAAAGTGGCTTGACTATTTTGGAATAAATTACTATAATTAAAAAGTAGGGTGAGAGAAACGTCCTATAAATGTGTGTGAAAATGTTTACTAAAACTATTGTGGGAAGTGAAACTTTCTTAAAGGAAGGGGAGTATCTATGATTTCAAAAAGAAAGATACTTACTAAGGCTGTAGCTATTACAGTTGTATGTGCAGCAGTTGCAATGGTAGGTGCAGAAAGTATAAGCGCAGATACAAGTGCAAAGACAAAACAGGGTGTAGTACTTAAGACAAGTGAACTTAAGGTTAATAAAGTAATTGTGTCACCTAAAAAGGTTGAAGAACAAAATACCGTACAACCTTCAAGATCATCAAACACAACAGGTAAGAAAAATACAAGTTCTTCTATAAACAGAGGAGTGAACAAGTCATCAAGCCAAGTAGCAAATTATGCTTATAACTTCTTAGGAAGACCATACGTATATGGTGCAAATGGACCAAATGCATTTGATTGTTCTGGCTTTACAAGTTATGTATATAGACATTTTGGGGTTAGTTTACCACGTACAGCTAGCTCACAATTTAGTGCAGGAAGTGCAGTGTCAAGAAATAATTTAGCGCCTGGAGACTTAGTGTTCTTCAATACAGTAGGATACTTAGGTCATGTTGGTTTATACATTGGTGGCGGTGATTTTATACATGCAGCATCAAGTGGTAGGGTGAAAATAAGCTCACTTAGTGAGGGATACTACAGAACAAGATATGCAGGGGCAAGAAGAGTATTTTAATTTTTAGTGTATGAATATATAAGGTCTCTACTTAAATTTATTTTAAGTAGAGATTTTTTTTATTCTTTAGGAAAATATAAAGATTTACTCTGTTATAGAATCAAAGATATTATTACAATTTCATATTTAAAAATATAAGGTTAAGGATAATAATTTTATAATTTCATTACTTTAAGTACGAATATTTATCCTTTTTAATTAATATACATAATATTAAAAAAGTAAGGGGGTAGAATATGAGATACACAAGATATGACTATAAGAAGAAGGGGGGAGGAGGCTTTTTTTTATGGATTCTATTAATCATTATTTTAGCAGTAGCTATAGGAATTACTATATTCAAAATGTTTTTTAGTGATGGGGAAATAAGTAATCCATTGAAAGTGCCAAATAAAAATCAGCAAGAAGAAGGCGTTAATACAGATGCGGATAGTAATATATTTAAAGTAATTCAATGTGGATTGTTTTCTAAAGAGGAAAATGCCAATAGCGCCTTAACAACATTACCTTCTTCTATGACTGGATTTGTAATTCAGGAGGAAGGTAAGTTCAAAGTTATGGCTGGTATCTATATTGATGAAGAAAGTGCAAAAAAAACAGAAGAGCTAACTAAAGCATCAATTAATAACTTTACTATTAAGTGCTCTATACCAAAGGACTCTTCAGAAAAAAAGATAGAGGCACAAATAATAGAGGGATACTTGCAGATAATAAATAAGTTTGAAGAAAGTGACGTGAAATCAGTAAAAACGGTTGATTTTAAAAAGTGGACAGAAGAAACAGCGGCAAATATAAAAAGTCCTAGTGAAGAAGTTCAAAACTTGGTAAAAGTTATTAAAGAATTACCTGATGAATATACTAAAAAGGATGTTAAAGCATCTAAGGATTTCTTATATAAATTGCTCATAAAATATCGAGTATAGTAAAATCTTAAGAATAAATTAAAATGCATTAGAATTAAATGAACATACTTGTTTATAAGTATATATAATGATAAACTATATTAGGTGTAGTAATGCTTACAACCATTTACTACACCTAAGATTTTATAAAAAATGCAAAAAAAATATGTCTATAAAATGATAAAAATGGCAATACTATTTGATAGTATACTTTAGGAGTGAGAAAATTGAAGATAGTATTAGCTTCAGCTTCTGAAAGAAGACAAGAATTATTATCTAGATTAGTTGAAGAATTCGAAGTTATTATAAGTAATTTTGATGAAAATAAGGTTGTTTTTAAAGGAAATGTAAAAGAATATGTAGAAAATATAGCTTTAGGTAAAGCTATAGATGTACAAAAGAGTATACATGAAGACGCAATTATAATAGCAGCAGATACAATCGTAACTTTAGATAATAAAATTTTAGGTAAGCCTAAAGATGGGACAGAGGCTTTTAGTATGCTTAAAGATTTAAGCGAAAGAACACATAATGTTTATTCTGGAATTGTATTAATAAATACAAAGACAGGGAAAATTATAAAAGATTCCTTATGTACTGAAGTGAAGTTTTCAAAGCTTAAGGATGAAGAGATAATTAAATACATAGAGAGCAAAGAACCATTCGATAAAGCAGGAGCATATGGAATTCAAGGTAAGGGTGGTATTTTTGTAGAAGAAATTAAAGGATGTTACTATAATGTTGTAGGTCTTCCTTTAAATAAGCTTAAAAGTATGATGGATAAAATAGTATAAGGGGTGGGGAATCTAATTTAAGAGGAGTGTGTAAATGGACAACAATCTTAAGATTTTAGATTTACCATTAAGTGAAAGACCTCTAGAGAAATTACTTTCTTTAGGAGCGGAAAGTCTAAATAATTCAGAGTTATTAGCAATAATATTAAGATGTGGCGTTAAAGGAGAAAATGTTCTTTCTTTAAGTCAAAGAATATTATGTGAGTTACAAGGCTTAGACGGTATTATGAATGCATCATACGACGAAATAACTTCAATAACAGGAATAAAAAAGGTTAAGGCATCACAGATATTAGCTGTAGCTGAACTTTTTAAAAGATTTAATACTCTAAAAAGTAATAGAATTGAAGTTGGAATATCAACTCCAAAGGATATATATAAATTACTTATGAATGAAATGAGTTATTTAAATCAGGAAGTTTTAAAGTTAGTAGTATTAAATACTAAGAATAAAATTATAAAAGTCAAGGATGTATTTAAAGGTAGCTTAAACACATCGATAGTACATCCAAGAGAAATTTATTCGGAAGCTATAAGATGTGGTGGAGCTTCAATCATAATATGTCATAATCATCCATCAGGAGACTCTACTCCTAGCAAGGAAGATATTAACATAACCGCAAGGATAAAAGAGTGTGGTAAAATAATAGGAATAGAATTATTAGATCATATTATTATTGGAAATAATGAATATACAAGTTTAAAAGAAAAAGGAATTATATAACTGAAAGGGGAAAAATACAATGGGATTTTTTGGAACAAGTAAAGACATGGGAATAGATTTAGGTACTGCGAATACTCTTGTTTTTGTAAAAGGAAAGGGAGTAGTTTTAAGAGAGCCTTCAGTTGTTGCTATAAATAATTTAACAAAGAAGCCTTTAGCAGTAGGTGCTGAAGCTAAACTTATGATTGGTAGAACACCAGGGAACATAGTTGCAATAAGACCTTTAAAGGATGGAGTTATAGCTGACTTTGATGTTGCTCACACTATGATTAAATCATTAATTGAAAAGGCTGCTAGTAAGAGTGGATTTAAAGCACCTAGAATTATAGTATGCTATCCATCAGGAGTAACAGAAGTAGAAAAGAGAGCTATTGAAGAAGCAACAAAGCTTGCAGGAGCAAGAGATGTTATCTTAATGGAAGAGCCAATGGCAGCAGCTATAGGAGCTGGACTTCCAGTAAGTGAACCAACAGGAAGTATGATAGTAGATATTGGTGGAGGAACTACTGAAGTAGCTATTATATCTCTTGGAGGTATTGTAACTAGTAAGTCATTAAGAGTTGCTGGAGACGAATTAGATCAAGCAGTTATAGCTTATATTAAGAAAGAGTATAACCTTATGATAGGTGAAAGAACTGCAGAGCAAGTAAAGATGGAAATTGGATCTGCTTACAAAGTAGAAGATGAAGATAGAATAATTGAAATTAAGGGAAGAGACTTAATAACAGGTCTTCCAAAGATTATTGAAGTTTCAGAGTCTCAAATAAGAGAAGCTCTTAAAGAACCTGTATATGCAATAATTGAGTCTATTAAAACAACATTAGAAAAAACTCCACCAGAACTTGCAGCTGATATTATGGAAAAAGGAATAATGCTTGCAGGTGGAGGAGCTTTATTAAAGGGATTAGATGTGTTAATTGGAAAAGAAACAAATATGCCTGTTCATATAGCGGAATCACCTCTTGACTGTGTAGTTCTAGGGGCAGGAAAAGCTCTAGAGGATTTCGACAAAATAAGTAGAGAAGAAAGATAGAGCATAATATATGAAGCTTCTTAAGAACAAACTGACAGTAACTATTATAGTGCTGTCAGTTGCATTTTTAGGGTTAATTACCCTTACTGTTAGTAGAGAAGATAAAGGATTTGAAAGTGGAGCAGGCAGCACTTTAAATCCAGTTCAAAAAGTTGCATACGGTTTTAATAGAGGTGTAAAAGATTTTGTTGACTTCTTTTTAAATTTTTCAGATGTTAGAGATGAAAATAAAGAATTAAAGAAAGAAAATGATAAGCTTAAGGCCGAAATAGACGAGTATTCTAAATTGAAAGAAGAAAATGAAAGACTTCAAAAGGTCTTAAATTTTAAAGATGAAAAGAATAACTATGATTATATAGGGACTAATATAATAGGAATTAGTGGCGATAGTATATTAAATGGATACATTGTCGATAGAGGAAAAGACGATGGAATAGAAAAAGGAATGGTAGTAATTTCAGCTGATGGTCTTGTGGGACAAGTTTCTTCTGTAGGGAAAAATTGGGCTATTGTGCAATGTATAGTAAACGAAAATGTAAAGGTTGCTGTTATGGTAGACAGCACTAGAGAAAACACAGGAATACTACAAGGCTACAAAGATTATTTTAATAATAATTTAGCTAAGGTTCTTAATCTTCCGATAGATTCAGAAGTAAAAGAAGGAGATGTTATAGTTACTTCAGGACTAGGAGGATATTATCCAAAAGAAATTAAAATTGGTGAAGTAGTTTCTGTTGAAGAAGATAGGGTTAGAGTAATGAAGAGTGCTATAGTAAAACCTTATGTTGATTTTAATAAAATAGAGGAATTATTTATAGTGGCTCCAAAAGATAAAAGAGAAATAAAATATGACTAAGAGGTGTGAGATATGAGGAGATTTATAATAGTATTAATATCAATAATATTATTGATATTAGATAATTCATTGTCACCCTTTATATCTATAAAAGGTATATATCCAAGTCTCTTGTTTATATTTGCAATAGCCTATTCTATAATTAATGGAAAAAAAGAAGCAGTATTTATAGGAGTAATAAGTGGATTATTACAAGATATATTCTTTTTTAATGGATTTGGAATTAATGCATTAGTCAATATGTTATGTTGTCTTTTTGCAGGATTAGTTGGTGAAGGTATATGGAGAAATAAGAAACTTATTCCTGTAGGAACTATGTTTGTAACTACTTCATTAAGAGTGTTTGGAATCTTTATTATAATGTATTTATTAAAAATTAAAGTAGATGTGTTAAGAGGTATTTTTGCTGGACTTTACAATTCTATAATTATGTTTTTTGCTTATCCTTTATTTTATAAGTTTTTATATAATGATGAGGAAAAAACAAAGTGGAGGTTTAAATGATAGTTAATAAACCCAATAAGAAAAAACAATTATCAAGATATTCTGTCTTACTAATAATTATGGGAATTATATTTACAGTGATGACAGTAAAGCTTCTTTATATTCAAGTATATAAACATGATGATTATAAGGAAAAGGCGGATACAACATCAACAAAATTTGTATCAGAAAAGGCGCCAAGAGGAATTATATACGACCAAGATGGAAATGTTCTAGCTACAAATAAGCAAACTTATTCAATAAGCTATACGTCTACAGATTTATCAAACAAACAATTCTTTACTACTATGGATGAAGTTTTTAAGATACTTAAGGATAATGGGAAGACTTTTGAAGATACTCTCATATTAAAGTTAAATGATAAAAATCAGTGGTATTTGGAATATAAAAATAGTGATGATGATTTAATTAGGATAGAAGATTTAAGATTTAAGAAGGATAGAAATTTTGATGCTGAAGTACAGAAGAAATTATATCCTGACGTTGATGAGCTTAGTGATGAACAAAAAGCTAAAATAGATGAGGAGTTAGTTAAAATTACACCTCAACAAATCTATTATAAGCTTGTTAAGGATTATGGATTAATTAGTTTAATATATCCAAATCCTACAAAAGAAGAGGAAGATATGATTAAAAACATGTCTGGAGAAGAAATTGCAAAAGTTGTATCTGAAAAATATAGTCTTACACAACAAAGAGATTATATTGTAATAAAAGATGCATTAAAAATGAGAAGTTATAGTGGATATAAATCTGTAACAATTGCAAGCAATATAGAAAAAGATATATACTTCAATATTATGCAAAGACTTAATGACTTACCAGGTATTGATGTTGTTCAAGAGCCAATTAGATATTATCCATATAAAAATACTGCATCATCAGTATTAGGATATTTATCTTCTATAGATACATCTCAAAAAGAGAATTATGAGCTAAGAGGATACGATGCATCTTCAGACCTTATTGGTATTTCAGGAATAGAAGCAGCCTTTGAAGAACAATTAAAAGGTGTAAAAGGTGGGACTACAGTAAAAGTAAATTCTACAGGTAGAGTAACTGAGGAGTTATTTAAGCTAGAATCTTACCCAGGAAATAATGTTCATTTGACAATTGATAAAGATGTTCAATATGCTGCAGAGCAAGCATTAAAAGATAAGATGGAAGAGATTAAAGCAAAGAATAATGGTGAGTTTAACACAGCTAATAGAGGAGCTGTAGTAGCAGTTGAAGTGAAAACTGGAAGAATACTAGCATCTGCATCATATCCAGATTTTGATCCTAATTTATTTGCTATACCAGGACAGCTTACTACTGATGAGTATAAAAAGTATTTTAATCCGGATCTTGAGGCATTTGGAAAAGAACTGATAAAAACTAAAAACTTGAAGGATGTTACAGTAGATGATTTATTTCCAGACTATGGAGATGGTAAAGGAAGAAGAGATATATACGATTTATATCCTAGATCTTTCTTTAACTATGCAACACAAGGTTTATTACCACCAGGATCTATTTTTAAGCCTTTAACTGCAGTTGCTGGTTTAGAAGAAGGGGTTGTAAATCCAGATACAATAATCTATGATAAAGGAAAGTTTACTGAGCATTCAGATGTATATGGAAGCTTTCAACCAGAGTGTTTAATATATACTACTAGGCATCAAACTCATGGAGCTGTAGACGTAGGAAAAGCACTAGAAGTTTCATGTAACTACTATTTTTATGAAATTGCTTATAGATTATATCAAAAAGCAGGTGGTGGTGTTAATGCTATGGACACTATTGCAAGATATGCATGGAAGTTTGGTCTTGGATATGATGTTAATAGTAAAACTGAGAGAGGAACTGGTATAGAAATAGAAGAAAGAATTGGGCAAGTATATAGTTTTGATGCATATAAGGAAAATGCAATATATTATGCTAAGTTTGATTTGGCAGCAGCTTTAGAGAGTGGTTCATATGAGAATATGTATAATTTTATTCCTTTTGATTATTCATATAGGGATGAAGATAGCGAAAAAGTTTATAATGCTAAAAAGAGTTTAAAAGATAAAGTGGAATCTGCATTTTGGAAGTTAGGTACTGATGAAGAAATAACTAGCAATGAAGAACTTGCAAAAACTTTAGTAGACGATATTAAAACTATAATGAAAAATTCAGATGTATATAAGAAAAATGTAGAGGAATATAAATCTAAAGGTAAAACTTATAATGAAGCAGCTCAAGCAAATACTATAGCAGAAATTATTGCTAGATTTATAATAAATGATAGAGGTACTGTTATAAAGTCTCCAGCTCAAGAAGTAAACTCATCTATAGGTCAAGGTATGAATAACTTTACCCCTATGGAACTTGCTGGGTATATTGCAACTTTAGCTAATGGTGGAACCAGATATAAACTTCATTTTGTTGATAAAATAACCACACCAGATGGTAAGGTGGTTCAAGAATTTCCATCAGAGGTAGTAGAAAAGATAGATATGAAACAATCTACTATAGATGCAATTAGAGATGGTATGAGAAGAGCAAACAATGAAGATGGAGGAACAGCAGCTGCTGCATTTAGAGGATTCCCAATAGAAACAGGTGGTAAAACAGGTACAGCTGATTTTAGGGATAATCAATCTGATATAGGAAGAGCACCTTATGCAACATATGTCAGTTTTGCACCATTAAATGATCCTGAAATAGCGTTTGTAGGGGTTATTTATGATGGAGGACATGGATATTATACTGCGTCAGTAGCTCGTGCTGTTTATGAGGCATATTTTAAAGATAGATTACCAGAGGGATATACTTCTGAAAGTTATCAAAAATATGTAGTAGGAGCTCCAGCGGACAATAAGTCAAGTAATTAATTTTAATAAGAAACATTTAAAGGAGAAATCACGTTATGATTTCTCCTTTTTTTATCGTAATTAAATATTACCAGTTTCAGCAAATTTATGATAATGTCTACAAAATCATAATATTTAATGATATAATAAAATAGATTTCTTATAATAAGAAGGAATGCAATATTTTTTGTTGAATTATATAAGTGCTAGTAATTGGTGGAGGGTAGCCAATGGGAAATGATAGAATAATTATAAAAGGAAATAAAGAAGGATTAAATGCAATAATAAATATAGATAAGTTTGGCAACTTTGAAGAGATGTTAGATGCATTAATAGAAAAACTTTCAAAAGGAAAGAAGTTCTATAAAGGATCAACTTTATGCATAACAACAAAGCTTTCCTCTTTAACAGAAAAAGATGTAGAAAGTTTAAAAGTTGTTTTGTTTGAAGAGATTGGTATAAAGGATATAGTGTTTGAAGATAAGGATATAAAGGATAAAGAATCGGAATCAAAAATATTTAATGGAGTTTATGAAGGAAGAACTAAGTTCATTAGAAAGACTGTAAGAGGTGGACAATGTGTTGACTTTCAAGGAAACATTGTAATTGTTGGAGATGTAAATAGTGGTGCCGAAGTATATGCAGGGGGCAATATAATTGTTCTTGGTAGTATAAAAGGAAATGTGTATGCAGGAGTTGGAGGAAATAGAAAAGCTATAATAGCAGCATTTGCACTTCAACCTGAAATTTTAAAAATAGGAGATATAATAACAATTTCTCCAGATGATTTTGAAAAGCCTAAATATCCAGAGGTGGCAAAAGTAAAAGATGATGCCATAATTGTTGAACCGTATTTAACTAATAAGTATATATATTAAAGTGTGGAGGGATTCGTAAATGGGAGTATCGATAGTAATAACATCAGGAAAAGGTGGCGTTGGAAAAACAACAACAACAGCTAACCTAGGTACAGCATTAGCTGCATTAGGGAATAAAGTTGTAGTTGTTGATGGTGATACAGGATTAAGAAATTTAGATGTGTTAATGGGATTAGAGAATAGAATAGTATATACAATTGTTGATGCTATAGAGGGAAGATGTAGATTAAAACAAGCTTTAATTAAAGATAAGAGATTTCAAAATCTATTCTTACTTCCAACAGCACAAACAAAGGACAAGGATGATATTAGTCCACAACAAATGTTAAAGTTAGTTAATGAATTAAAGAAGGATTTTGACTATATTCTTATAGATTCACCAGCAGGAATTGAGCAAGGTTTCGAAAATGCTGTAATTGGAGCTGATAGAGCAATAGTTGTAGTAAATCCAGAAATTACTTCAGTAAGAGATGCTGATAGAGTAATTGGTAAGCTTGATGCAAAAGGATTAGAAGATCATGGAGTAATAGTAAACAGACTAAATTATGAAATGACTAGAAGAGGGGACATGTTAGATGTTTCAGATATAATTGAAACTCTATCAGTAAAGCTTGTTGGGGTTGTTCCAGATGACAAAAATATTACTGTGTCAACTAATAAGGGGGAACCAATTGTTTTAGAAGAAAAAGCTTATGCAGGTGAAGCGTTTAGAAATATAGCAAAGAGAATTACAGGGGAAGATGTTCCTATAATGGATTTACAAGAAAATTCGGCAGGATTCTTTGGATCTTTAAAGAAGTTATTTGGACGTAAATAAAGGAGGGACTGAGAATATGGGACTTTTTGATGGTTTTTCAGCAAAAATTAAACCCAAAGAGGTTGCAAAAGATAGACTAAGATTAATACTTATTCATGATAGAGGAGATATTCCTGGAGAAACCTTAGATAAAATGAGAGATGAAATATTAGAAGTATTATCTAAATATATAGAAATCCAATCAGATGACGTAGAAATTTCTGTTACTAAGAGTGAGTGTATTGAAGGAGATGCCCCTTCGTCTTTAGTAGCTAATATTCCTATTAAAGCTGTAAGAGGAAGATAGAAGAATTTCGAGCTTTGCTCGAAGTTCTTCTTATTTTTGGTAGAAAAAAATTAATATTTTCTTATATTTTGTCATATTATATTTATTTTATAGAGAAAAAGGCAATAATAATATATAATTATGTTTGTAATCTCTGAAAGTATGGAGGTGTAACATTGGAGAGAAGAGATAGAATTTTAAGTAGATATAAATTAGATTTTAAGCTTATTAGAGAGATAGATAAGGGACTACTATTTTCAGCTATAGCACTTATGCTGTATGGAATGCTTAACATATACTTATGTACAAAGGGCGATGTAGCACCATTCTTTTTTGTAAAGAAACAATTTATGTGGTTTATTATATCTATGGTTGCTTTATATTTTTTAGTGGCAGTAGATTATTCTGTTATCTATAGATATGTACCTGTTTTTTATTGGGGTTCAGTTATTTTGCTATTATGTGTATGGATCCCTGGGATTGGTGTTAAGGTTAATGGAGCTAGGGGGTGGATTAATATAGGAATATCGAATCTTCAGCCTGCAGAGCTGGCCAAGTTTGGTATTATTTTAATGGTAGCCAAACTCTTAGAGGAAATGGACTATGAGGTTAATAACTTAAGAAATATAATTAAGATAGGTATTTACTGTATGATACCAGTAAGCTTGATTCTTATTCAACCAGATATGGGAATGACAATGGTTTGTTTCTTTATAGTTTTAGGTATGTTATTTATTGCAGGGTTAGATAGACGTATAATAATAGGTGGATTCTCTGCATTACTTATTGGAGTAGTTGTTTTATGGAATTCAGGATTAATATTACCTCACCAAAAGGCAAGAATAACAGCTTTTATGAATCCAGAAACAGATACATCAGCTCAAGGATATCAGTTAAATCAATCTTTAATTGGTATTGGATCAGGAGGGGTTGTAGGAACAAGACCATCATTAGATCCAGAGGTTTCTCCTGGATATGCAGGTACTCATGTTCCGGAAATTCAAACAGACTTTATATTTGCAGCTATAGGAGAACAATGGGGATTTTTAGGAGCCATGCTGTTATTATTACTGTATGGAATACTAATTACTAAAATGATTAACATAGCAAGAAAAGCAAAGGATAGATTTGCATCATTAGTTTGTATTGGACTAGTATCCTATTTCTTATTTGCCATAACTCAAAACATAGGTATGACAATAGGACTTATTCCTATAACAGGTATTACATTACCACTTATAAGTTATGGAGGAAGTTCTTTGCTTACAACAACAATGGCTGTAGGACTAGTTCTAAACATAGGTATGAGAAAGAAAAAGATACATTTCTAAGAATTTAGGGGGATGAGATTATGAGAGTGGCATTAATTGCTCATGATAAGAAAAAGGAAGAAATAATTAACTTTGCAAAGAAGCATAAGGATATTTTGAAAAATCATGAACTTGTAGCGACGGGAACTACAGGATTAAAAATTAATGAGGCTACAGGATTAAAAGTTCATAGATATTTATCAGGACCATATGGTGGTGACCAGCAAATAGGTGGAAGTTTAGCTGAAGGAGACATAGATTTAGTAATCTTTTTAAGAGATCCTTTAACAGCTCAACCACATGAACCAGATGTTTCAGCATTAATTAGAATCTGTGATGTCCATAAGGTACCAGTTGCAACTAACATAGGAACAGCAGAAATTCTAATAAATGAGTTAGCAAAAAGATAGTTAAAAGAGAAATTGCTTAGCAATTTCTCTTTTTTAATGCTATAAATTAAATAATTATTACAGTTTTAGAAGTAATATGGATATTGGGGGTCTTTAAATATATAATTAAGCTAGTAAAATTATGGAGATGAGAAAATGCTGAATACTAATAGGGTTATACAAAGATATAAATTGGACAGTAGATTTGCTAAAGAGATTGACAAGGGGATATTAATATCAATGTTATTATTAATAATGTTTGGGATACTAAATATATATTTATGTACTAAGGGAGAAGTTTTTCCTGTACTTGGGCCATTTTATTTTACTAAGAGACAAATTATATGGTTTTTAATTTCTATGGTAGCTCTTTACATAATATTAACTGTAGATTACAGAGTTATTTATAATTATATTCCTATAATTTATTGGGCATCAGTAATATTATTACTGATGGTATGGATACCTAAGGTGGGTGTTGAAGTTAATGGAGCAAGAGGATGGATAGATTTAAAAATTTGTCTGTTCCAACCATCTGAAATAGCTAAGTATGGAATTATATTGATGGTAGCCAAGCTATTAAATGAGATGGATTATAAGATTAATGATATAAGAAATTTACTTAGATTAGGGGTTTATATAGCAGTTCCAGTATTCTTTATATTGTTACAAAGGGATATGGGAATGACAATGGTATGTTTTTTTATAGTGCTTGGAATGTTTTTTATAGCAGGTTTAGATAAGAGAGTTATAATTGGAGGCTTATCCGTTTTAGCTATAGGAATTGTATTTGTTTGGTACTCAGGATTACTTGGAGGATATAGGGCTGATAGAATAAATTCTTTCTTAAATCCAGAGGAATATGCAGATGATTTATCATATCAATATACTCAAGGAGTTATAGGAATTGGAGCAGGGGGATTAACTGGAATTGATAAATCCTTTGATTCTGATATTGATCCTGGATATGCAGGAACTAATGTACCAGAAATACAAACAGATTTTATATTTTCAGCCATAGCAGAGCAATGGGGTTTTATTGGAGGAGTATTTGTTTTACTTTTATATGGAGTGTTAATTACAAAGATGATAGTAATTTCAAGAAATTGTGGAGATAGATTTGCATCTATAGTTTGTGTTGGAGTTATATCTTATTTTATGTTTGCAGTTACACAAAATATAGGTATGACTATAGGGCTTTTGCCTATAACAGGTATAACGTTGCCTTTAATAAGTTATGGAGGTAGCTCTTTATTAACTACTGTAATTGGTGTAGCAATGGTCTTAAATATTTCTATGAGAAAGAAAAAGATACTTTTTTAAAATGGAAATTGCTTAAGCAATTTCTTTTTTTTAATGTCTAGGAAAGTATAAAATTTCAATTGGCTATAACTCAAAGGTATTATTATAATTTCATATTAAAAAAATATAAAATCAAGGATAGTAAGTTTATAATTTCCTTACCTTTAGTAGGCGTGGAGTGGATATTTGTTTTGATGTGACTTGGAGCGTAGCGACGGAACAAACAAAATAAATATCCACTCCACATTTTTTATTAAAAGTTATTAAACTTTTCTCTAAAAAATTGAGTTAAATTATGACATAGGAATATTAACCATATAGTGAAAATATAATTTATTAGTAAAACTACTAGGAGGAAAGAGATGGGAGAGTACAAGTCGCAATACGAGAAATACTATAAAAACTTAAGGAATAAGGTACCGGGGAAAACACCTAAACCAGCTTCTTCTTATGATTATTTAGGAAGAGGAAAAAGTAGTAATAATAGAATAGAAAATAGGTTTGTAAAAAAGTTTATTTTTCAACTTGCTGGAGCCTTAATCCTTTTGATGATTTTTATGGGAATAAGGGTGATTCCTATAGAGGGTGCAAAAGAAGCGTATATTGTAACTAGAGAAGCTTTAGATAAGAATTTTGATGTTGAAGAAGCAGTAATGGCCATGAATATACCTGGGGTGGAGGATTATAAAGAAAACATTTTAGACTATATAGATAATTTTAAGAGTTTTGTAACAGGTGATAAAACTCTTAAAGAAGATATAAAGGATAACTATGTAATACCAGTAGTAGGGACAGTATCTCATTTATCAGGTGAAAATGTAGGAATTATAATACAGACAGATAGTGAAATGGATGTTATTGCAAGCTTTGATGGAAAGATAAGAGAAATTAAGGAAGATGGAGATGAAAAACATATAATAGTTGACCATGGAAATGGTATAGAGACATACTATGGATTAATTTCTACCGTTGATGTTAAAGAAGGAGATAAGGTAGAAAAGGGACAGTTAATAGGTAAAACAGGGGTGTTAGACTCTGAAGGAACTAAAGGAATAGTATATAAGATAAGTTATATGGGGGTTGAAAAAGATCCAGTAGAAATGATGGATTTTTCATCCTTAAAGAGCGTTTAGTTGTTAGCAATCCTTAGGAGTTTTAAATGGACAGAAAAAGAAAGAAGCTAATATTAGAATTTATATTCTTATTAGTAATTTGTACTTTAAATAAGCAAATGTTGGTTGGTTTTATATGGGTTATACTGCATGAGGCAGTTCATATCTTAGTAGCAAATAATTTTGGGCTAAGATTAAGTAGTTTTAAAATTCATATAACAGGGGCAGGAACAGAGATAGATGATATCGATGATTTATCAGAAAATAGAAAACTGATTTTATATGTTTCTGGACCCCTGTTTAACTTTGTTTCAGCAATGGTATTAATATTTTTAAAGAGTGAATATGGATTAAATGTTGAAAGTAGCATATGGATAAATCTTGGGTTACTCTTCTTTAACATGTTGCCAGCGTATCCTTTAGATGGTGTAAGAATATATGAGATACTTTTAAGTAAGAAAATCTTATATAAAAAAGCAAAGAAACTTTTAGTAAGAGCTAGTTTTATGGTAGCTGCATTTATTATGATAGGTTTCTTATTAACAATATACATACATAAGGTCAATATTAGTTTGCTTTTAGCATCAGTTTTATTAACATATACAACCTTCTTAGAGAACGAAAAAACTATTTATATAATTATGGGAAGTATAGTAAGAAAGAGTAGAAGGTTAATTAGTGATGGGTATATAGAGAATAAAAGTATTTCTGTCTATTACAAGAGAGATTTAATTAAGGTTTTAAGCCTAGTAGATAGGAATAAGTTTAATTCTTTTTTTGTTTTAGATGATGATATGAGACTTTTAGGAATAATTTATGAAGACGAACTTATAAAGACCTTGAAGGAAAGTGGTAACATGACCCTTGAGGAACTATTAGTAAGTAAAAAGAATAAAAAAGATTAGAAAGAGAAGTTGCTTTGCAATTTCTCTATTTTTTTTGTAAGTTCTCCTAATTGACAGATTATTTATATAACTACTATATTGGATTAATTAAAAATTGAAGTGTTGACAAAAACTGTATAAAGGGTGTATAGTGTGAATATATGGTATACACACTTAAGGAGGTGTATGAGTGAAAATAATTTTAGATTATACAAGTGATTTGCCGATGTATGAACAAGTAGTAAAAGGAATAAAGGATTTAATTATAGATGGTAGTCTAAAGGAAAACGATTTACTACCTTCTGTTAGGAAGCTATCTCAGGAGCTTAATGTTAGTACTATTACTATAAAAAGGGCTTATTTAGAATTAGAGAAGGCCGGAATAACATATTCTGTTTCGGGGGTAGGCACCTTTGTGAGAGTTAAGGATAATGAAGAATTAATTAATGAAAATAAAGAAAAGTTATTTTGTGAACTTGATGATATAGTAGGGAAATTATTAGATGGTAAGTGTACAAAAGAAGAGATAATTAAAAGGGTTAATAAGATTTTGAGGGGGAATTGAAATTATGGAGAATTTATTAGAGATTAAGGATTTAAGTATTGAGTTTAAGGATTTTTCTTTGAAAAATGTATCATTTTGTGTTCCAAGAGGAACAGTTTTAGGATTTATAGGTCAAAATGGTGCTGGAAAAACCACTACATTAAAGCTTATTCTAAACAGTTATAAAAGGGCTTCAGGGGAAATAAGAGTTCTAGGAAAAGATAATATTAAAGATGAGGTTTTTGTAAAGAACAATATAGGTTATGTACCAGCAGAAAGTTATCTTATAGAGAATAAAACAATTGAAGAACATGAAGAAACCTTTGAGTTTTTCTACGATAAGTGGGATCACAAGGTTTATATGGAGTATATAAAGAAGTTTGGTATAGATATGAATAAAAAGTGTGGAGATTTATCTACTGGTATGAAGACAAAAGCTATGTTAGCTTTAGCATTAGCACATGACCCTCAAATCTTAATTTTAGATGAGCCAACATCAGGGTTAGATCCAGTAGCAAGGCTAGAATTTCTTGATATGCTTAGAGATTTTGTAGGAGATGGGGAGAAATCTGTTATTTTATCAACTCACATTACCTCTGATTTAGATAAGGTAGCAGACTATATAGCATTAATTCATGAAGGAAGAGTTTTAGAATTTGATTCTATGGATAATATCCAAGAAAGTTTTGCTATAGTTAAGGGAGATTTATCTGAGATTGTTGGCTATGAAGATGACTTTATAGGTATAAAAAAGTGGGATAATTCCTTTGAGGGGTTAATTAAAAGAGAAAAATTAGTAGGAGAATTAAAGAATTTAAGAACTATAGTTCCTAATATAGAAAATTTCTTATCATTTCATATTTGGGGTAATAAGAAATGAAGAGAAGATTTAAGAGAATAGCCTTAATGATGGATTTTGTAACTGATGGAAATAAGAATATTGTATCCTTTGTCTGTTTATTTATAGTATGCCTTTTGGGAATGATGTTTTTTAAAATGCAGTTTGATTCAATTGCTTATGATATTCAGCATGAATTCATTATAAATAATAGTTTTATATTAAATAATTTACTTCGTATGTATTCACCATTTGCTGGTGTTCTTGTATCAATTATACAATGGGCTCTACCTACACAAAAAAACAATAACAAGTTATCAAAAATATTTGAAATTCTTCCTGCTAAAAAAGGAGAAATATTTCTTGAAGGAGTTATTAATTTATTATTGGTTTCAATATCAATTCTTGTATTATATTTTAGCTTATATGCTATTGATATAAATAACTTTTATGGAATGGGTATAAGAGGAATGTTATGTGTAATTATGATTTTAATATTTATATATCTAACTTTTATAAATATAACTAGATTCTTTAGAAATGAGAAGCCATATAAAAGAGTAAAAATAATTGGTTTTATATTGGTACTTTTAATTTATTTAATTCCAGCATTATTTAGTTTAATTAATTATGAAGATGAAATTAATAATATAGTAAATACAATTCATGGAAGTAGTTTTGTTCAAACCTTAGGTAATAAGAGCGTTGGTGTTATTGTAGGGGCAGTATTGTTTAGTATTTATTTTATATTTAACTATTGGTATGTAAAAAGACAGGTATATAAGTACTAAATTTCATAAAAAGTTACCCAATAAGGTGATTAATAATATCTGATTTGGAGGGGGCAAAGTGAAGGATAGAATTAAGAGAGTGTTATATACTATGAATTTATCTATGGATGGCAAGGGGAGAACAAGTATTAATTTATATCTAATACTTTATTTAATTTTAAGCATTGTAAGTATGAAAGTTATTAAATATACCTTTAAGAATATTTATGAGTTTTCATTATTTTCAGAAGTATATGCAGAAAATTTCAATGTTTTAGTTGAGGCTGTAGATATTATTTCTTTAATATCTACAAGTGTTTTCTTTGTAGTATTCTGGGTTTTGCCAAAGCAAAAGTATGAGTGTCAAATAACTAAAATGAGTACATTTCTACCTATAAATAAAGAAGAGTTGGTAATAAGTAGATTTTTAAGCTTTGGATATGCATTTTTATTATTACTAATTCCTTATATAGGTATGTTTAATATTAAGATGGAAAATTCTTTGATTATAGAAGTAAGGGGAATAATAGCAGCTTTTATAATAATGGCACTGTTATTTTTTACAGTAAAAAACATTGCTAGATTTTTAAAGAGAGGTATAGGGGAAAAGTTAGTAAATATATTTGGACTTATTTTAATGTTAACCCCTTATTTGATTCCCTTAATAATATTCGAAATTACAGGTGATGAAAGTATTTTTTATATTTTTAACTCATCTTTTAATAATAGATTTATTAAAAGTCTTGGGGGAAGTGAAAGTGGGCTATGGTTAGGATTAGCAATCATTATATTAATATTTATTTTTAACTATTGGTATGTAAGAAGACAGGTATATAAAGAGGGGTGAATAAATAGTGAGTTTATTAAAAATATACATTACATTAGCAAAGAAAGGTTTTCTACCTAGTCCATTGCTTGGAATAATGGGATTTGCACTAGTGTTATTTATAAATAATTCAGGGTTAGAATTAGTTGTAGTAATGTTTCCATTAGTAATTGCACTTTTAATTACAGAAAAAGAATATAATTTATTATTTACCCTTCCTATGAAAACACAGGATATTTTAAAACTTAAATATATAAATTCATATGTTCAGGTAATATTAGGGTTTATTTTAGGGGGAGTGGGATTAGCATATAAGGGAGAACTTGAACTAGGATATTTTATATATAAATTATCAGTTGTAATAATAGAATTAAATATTTTATTGTTTTTAAATTCAGATAGGGGATTGAGAAATAATAAAGAAGATGGAGCATTATTAATTCCAGCATTAATGGTAATGATAGCTATCGTATTTTATTACTTAGGAATAGAAAGCGATAAATTCAATATAGTAGATAAGTCAATAATGTATAGTGCAGGCATAGTAATAGCTGTTTTTAGTTGTTTTAATTCATATAAAAAATCTAATGCTATAGTTTATGGTGAGGGGGAAATAAACTATGAGGAAGTATCTTAGTTTAGATTATTACAAGGGAATAAGTGGGGATTTAAGAGCAAGTATATTAACTAATATAGGAAATTTGTTTATATGTATTTGTATAGTTTTTATAGGGATGAGGAGTTTAGAACCTTGGGAAAATGAATATATTATTCAATTTAATTTTAGTGGAGTTCTACTTATATTGCTTAGCATTTCATTAAACATAGGGGATAGACCTGTATTTGGTAGAAAGAGCAAAATATCAGAAGTTTTACCTATAACGGATAGAGATTATTTTATTGTAAATTTTATAGGAATGTTAATTAATATTGGAACAGTTATTTCATCTATAGGAATGTTATTCTTATTTAAATCTGGAGATGAGATGCCTGGATTAAAAGGAATAATAATTTTATATTCTATATTTGTAGTGTATTTAATAACTAAAAAAAATATCCATAAAAGCCTAGGTAAAGATTGTAAGAGAATAAAAATTCTTAATAGATTACTACTTATCCTATTATTTGTGTTGAATATTATAATAATTATAGATATAGGAGTTCCACAAGTTGATATTATAAATGTTAGAGCTAATGAAATACTGCAAACCTTAAGCTCCATGGCAATACCAGAGTTTTTTGGAAGTAGGGGATCTGCAGCTATAGTAGTTATGGGCATTATACTTTACTCTGTTTATTATAGTTACACCTATATAGTTAATGAAAAAAAGGGGAAAAAGTATTTTAATCCTTATTTTCTAGGAGTAGTTTCAGGTGGATTAAAAAATGGAGTAGTTTTTTATATAGTTGAATTTTTTTGTATAGGGGCATCTTTTCTTGTAGGATGGATTAAGGTTATAGATGTCTTAAGCAGTTCTAATCCTTTAATGGAAAATATATTTAACGCGTATATGTTGGTTGTACTTTGTGCTGTTCTAGTTTTGCTGGTTGAATATAGTCAATATAGGGAGAATTTAAAATTTCAAGGTGAAAAGATAAGAGATTATTTACCTATAAAGAAGGAAGATATACAAATTGGTATCTTTATAAGACAACTGTTAGTTTTAGTAGGTTTTTCACCTATAATTATAGTTATGTATGTAATTCAATCAAGTAATGCTTTAGTAATAGGGGCAAGAGGATTATATGTATCTTTTATAATAATGGCATTTATTTTAAATATATTTATGGTAATTAGAGATGTAAAGATTAGTGAAAAAGCTGTTTCAATAATAATGAGAGTAATTATATTTATTGGAATAATATTGGGGGTTAATGGAGGCGGTGATGGGATAAAATTAATATCATATAAGCTAATATCTACGAAGGTATTTCAATTTTTTGGGGGATATTCTGTAGGGGCAATACTTATCCCTATAGTTTTAATTTTATATTGTTATATAAATTATATATACATTACTAGAAAGAACAGAATTTAGTTGCTTTAATTATATATATGGTGGTAAGCTATAAAAGAAAACATTTTCAAAGGCGATGGAGGTTATATAAATGAAGCAAATAAAAATAGCTAATACAGATATGGAAGTATCGCAAATATCTTTAGGGTGTATGAGAATAGCAGGTCTTACTAACAATGAGGTTGAAAGATTAGTAAAGACTGCATTAGATGAAGGAATAAATTACTTTGATCATGCTGATATATATGGAAAAGGGAAGTCTGAAGAAATTTTTTCAGAAGCTATAGGAATGAATAGTTCTTTAAGAGAAAAGATGTTCATTCAATCAAAGTGTGGAATAAATCAAAAGGATGGCAACTATGATTTTTCTAAGGAGTATATTTTAGAATCAGTAGATGGAATTTTAAAAAGACTAAAAACTGATTATTTAGATGCTCTTTTACTTCATAGACCAGATGCTTTAGTAGAGCCAGAAGAAGTGGCAGAGGCGTTTAATATATTAAAGAACTCTGGAAAAGTAAGAAACTTTGGGGTTTCTAACCATAATTCACTTCAAATAGAATTATTACAAAAGTACTTAGATCAAAAGATTGTCTTTAACCAACTTCAATTAAGTGTTACTAACTCAGGAATGATTAGAACAGGACTAAATGTCAATATGGAAAATGAAGCAGGAATAAATAGAGATGGAAGTGTTCTTGATTATTGTAGATTAAATGATATTACAATACAAACATGGTCACCATTCCAGTATGGATTCTTTGAAGGAGTTTTCTTAAATAATGATAAGTTCCCAGAGTTAAATAAGACAATTGATGAAATTGCAGCTAGATATGGGGTTTCAAATACAACAATAGCTATGGCTTGGATTTTAAGACATCCAGCTAAGATGCAAGGTATAGCAGGTACTACAAATGTAGAAAGATTAAAGGAAATTTGTAAGGCATCAGATATAGTTCTTACAAGGAAAGAATGGTACGATATATTTAAGGCAGCAGGAAATACACTTCCTTAAGATAATAAGGTAAGAATAGTTAATATAGATAAGGTGGAGAAATTGCTATGCAGTTTCTCTTTTTTTTATAATTTTGCTAATTTCATTACTTTTAAATATATACATGATAATTAAATATTGTAGACTTAACTCTCTAAATGAAAATATGAAATTTGTACGTAGTAATATTAAGGAGTGGGAGAAATATGAGTAAGAGAAAAACAATTTTTCTTATAATAGTTCTTATAGTATCAATTTCTCTTAATATATTGCTTGGAATTGCTATAAATGATAAAAAGAAGATATCTTCAAAAAGATTAATTGATAACTTTGATTATTTAGGCAAGATGTGTAAGGGGATTAGAGATGAGTGTGAGTATCCAGATAATTTAGAGCTAAATACAAGAGTTTCAGTAGAAAATATAGAAAGTTATATAAAAGAAGTGGGCGTAAAAAGTTTTGGTGGGGATGAATTAAATATATATGAAGCTATAACGGCAGATATTATAGATGGTATATATAATAAAAAGATGGAAGGCATGAATTTACTAATTGAACAATTAAATTTAATAAACAAATATTTGGATGAAAATAAGGATGAGTTTATTGAACATCCTAGAAGGCTAGAAAAGGAAATAAAAGAAGAGGGGAGTTTCTTATTTAACAATCTTAAAGCAATAGAATAATAAAATACTTTTTAAAGAACGTAAGAAGAAAGATTCCATCACGAATAATTATAGAAAAAAATAAGTTGATTAGAATAATATTAATAATAAAGATAAGGATAGGTTCTGCTTAGGCAGAATTTTTTGTTTGGATTTAGGTCCATATTTATATATTTATATATTTATATATTTGTTTCTTTTTATATTTAAAACAATATTTGAATATGTATTTTTTGTATTTTAAATTTTATAGAAATTGAATCGAAAATTTGCTTTAAAGAATTTTGGAATCTTTCTTATCCAAATTATACGCTGTCTTATTTTTCTTTTTGAAAGCCACTAAGCTTTATGATAGAATTAGAAGATATGAAATAAATTATGTAAATAAACTTAGGAGGATCTATTAATGAATAAAATAACAGATCACATTCTATGTAAAGTAGAAAAGCCTGCTAGATATGTAGGTGGAGAATTAAATGAAATAATTAAAAATCCAGAAGAAGTAGATATTAGATTTGCATTCTGTTTTCCAGATGTTTATGAAGTGGGGATGTCTCACTTAGGAACAAGAATACTATATCATACTATAAATGAAAGAAAAGATACATACTGTGAAAGAGTATTTGCTCCATGGCCAGATATGGAAGAGCAATTAAGAAAGAATAATATATCTCTATGTACATTAGAAACTAAAACTCCATTAAAAGAGTTTGATATATTAGGTTTCACTCTTCAATATGAGATGAGTTATACAAACATATTAAATATGCTTGATATGTCAGGGGTAACTATAAGAGCAGAAGAAAGAGGAGAAGATGAACCTTTAGTTATGGCAGGGGGACCTTGTGCCTACAACCCAGAACCGTTAGTTGGAATAGTTGATTTCTTTGAAATTGGTGAAGGTGAAGAAATGATGGATGATGTACTTGAGGTTTATGCCAAGTACAAGAAAGGAAAGTGGGACAAAAAGGCTTTCCTAAGAGAGATATCAAAGATTGGAGGTATATATGTACCTTCACTTTATGATGTGGAATACAATGAAGATGGAACAATAAAGAGCTTTAAGCCAAAGTATGATGATGTTCCAGCAGTTGTTAAAAAGAGAATAATAAATAACTTTGATAGAGTATCATTCCCAGAAAACATGATAGTGCCTTATACAGAAATTGTTCACGATAGAATAGTTCTTGAAACCTTCAGAGGTTGTACAAATGGATGTAGATTCTGTCAAGCTGGTATGATTTATAGACCAGTTAGAGAAAAATCAAAGGAAACTTTAGTAAAGCAAGCTAGAAATATGCTTAAGAGTACAGGATATCAAGAAGTTTCACTTTCTTCATTAAGTACATGTGATTACTCTGATATTGAAGGACTTATCCATGATTTAATGGAAGAGCATGAAAAGGATAAGGTTGCAATTGCCCTACCTTCTATTAGAGTTGATGCTTTCTCAGTAGATTTAATTAAAGAAATCCAAAAGGTTAAGAAAACAGGATTAACATTTGCTCCTGAAGCTGGATCTCAAAGAATGAGAGACATAATTAACAAGGGGTTAACTGAAGAAAGAATATTAGAAGCTACTAGAAATGCTTTTGAATCAGGATGGAACAAGATTAAGCTTTATTTCATAATTGGGTTGCCATATGAAACATTAGAAGATTGTGCTGGTATTGGTGATTTAGCAGGAAAGATGGCTGATGAATATTTTGCACTTCCAAAGAATGTGAGAGCTAAGGGACTTAGTATTACAGTAAGTACATCTATATTAGTTCCAAAGCCATTTACGCCATTCCAATGGGCACCAATGGCTAGATTAGAAGAAGTAGATGAAAAGATAAATGCAGTTAAAGGTTCAATAAAATCAAGAAGCATTCACTACAACTACCATGAGCAAAAAACTTCATATATGGAAGCTGTATTTGCAAGGGGAGATAGAAGACTTAGTGAAGTATTAATTAAAGCATTTGAAAAGGGTGCTAAGTTTGATGGATGGTCTGAATACTTCAGCTTTGATATATGGAAAGAAGCATTAGCAGAGTGTAATGTTGATGGAGATTTCTTTGCTTATAGAGAAAGAGGATACGATGAAATACTTCCTTGGGACTTTATAGATATTGGAGTTACAAGAAAGTATCTTGAAAGAGAAAACGAAAAGGCTAAAAAGGCAGAGCTTACTCAAAACTGTAGAAAAGGATGTACAGGATGTGGAGTAAATGTAAACTTCAAAGAAGGAGAGTGTTTTGAGGGTGCGATACTTAATAAAGTATACTAAAGAAAGTAATATAAAATTTATTTCTCACTTAGATATAATGAGAACAATACAAAAGGTTGTAAGAAGAGCTGAATTACCAGTTAAATATTCACAAGGATTTAATCCGCATATGGCTTTATCTATAGCTCAACCTTTAGGTGTTGGAGTATATTCAAGTGGTGAATATATGGATTTAATCTTAGTTGAAGAGATGGATGTACAAGAAATTATAGATAGATTAAATGAAAAATCAGCTTCAGGAATTAAGTTTATGACAGCAACTCAAATTCCACCAACTGAGCCAAATGAGAAGAAGATGCCACAAGCTATGGCTATGATAGATGCTTGTAGATATACTATAAAGATAAACTATACAAGTGTTGAAGACCTTGAAGAGGAAGTTAAGGCTTTATTTGAAAAGAATGAATGGATTACTTTAAAGAAGAGTAAAAAGGCTGAAAAAGAAGTTAATATTAAAGAATTCATCTATGAATTTAAATTCTGGGTTAAGGATGAAGCTTTAGTTATAAATACTGTAGTTAAGTCAGGAAGTAGAGAACATTTATCAGCAGATTTATTAGCTAAATACATTAAAGAACATACCTCTAATGTAGATGAAGAGGCTTTTGTAGATATAAAGAGAGAAGAAATGTATTTTGAAAAGGGTAATAAGTTAGTACCACTATATAACTGTGTATAGGAAGTGTTAATTATATGAAAGAGATATTTATAGAAAGAAGAGAGAATATCCTAAGAATTGCCATTAGGCAAAATGGTAAATTACAAGAGTGTATTGTAGAAGAGGAAAATGGTGAACCAGTAATAGGTGAAATCTATAAGGGAAGAGTGAAAAATATAGTTTCTGCAACTAACTCCATATTTGTAGATTTAGGATTAAATAAGGAAGGGTATCTTTATTATAGTAATGAACTTAAAGCTAGAGGCATTAAGAAGGGTGAAGAAATCATAGTTGAAATTCTAAAGGAGCCTATTAATGATAAGGGTGCTAAAATAAGTGTAAAGTTTGGTATTCCATCAAAGTATTTAGTACTTGAAAGTGATGGATATGGAATAGAGTTCTCTAAAAGATTCAAGGATGAGGTTAAAAAAGAGCTTATCCTTGCTGAATTAGAGGAAATAGAAAATGGAAAGCTTATAGTTAGAACAGAAGCAGCTAATGTTAGTATTGAAGAACTTAAGCATGAAAGAAAAGTACTTCTTAATGAGTATGAAGATATACAAAGAAAAGCTAAGTATTCTTCTAATTTAGGTAAGCTTTATGGAGAAAATCTTTCTTTAATCAAGGTGCTAAGAGATAAAATTTCTGTGGATCCTGTTAAAGTTATCTTGGATAATAAAGAGGATTATGAATTTGCAAAGAATTATCTTAAAGATGATGAAAATGCAAAAATAGTATTGTATACAGATACTAGAGCCTTATTTGATGCATATGAGATTGAAAAAGAATTATTAAAGCTTAGGCATAATAAAGTTGTGCTTCCTTGTGGTGGATCAATTGTTATTGATAAAACTGAAGCTATGTATGTTATTGATGTTAACACTGGCAAAAATATTAAGGAAAGAAACTTTGAGAAGACTATATTAGAAACCAATGTGGAAGCAGCTAAAGAGATTGGTAGACAAATCTTACTTAGAAATTTAAGTGGAATAATAGTAATAGATTTTATAGATTTAAGAGATAAAGCTCATAAGTCTATAGTTATGAGAGAGCTTAAAGAAGCGCTTAAGGATGATGGTGGAAACGTAAAAATATTCCCATTTACTGAATTAAACCTGGTACAAATTGCTCGTAAGAGAATAGGTAAAAGCGTTTATGAGTATATGGAAGAATCATGTACTTTATGCAAAGGAAGTGGAAGATTATTAAAGCTATCATATCTTGAAGGATTAATTAGAAATGAGATTCTTAGATTTTACAGTGAAAATGGAATTAATGATTTCTTTATAGAGATTAATAAAACTTATGAGGATATGATAAAAGGAGATATGCTATCTTTCTTAAAAGAAATAGATGGGTTAGATAAAGGGATATATTTAAACTATATTGATGAAGTTGAAGGATACACTTTAGAACCATTAATATTTAAGAATCAGAAAGCTAACGTAAGTAAGTACCTTATTAAGAACTAACAGGATTAAGAAGAAGCTACCGTAAGGTGGTTTCTTTTTTATTTTTCGGGAAATTAAATTGTGTGTAACTTCAGGATTTGGATATTATTTGAAGTTGTTTTTTATAAAGAAAAAAATATGTGGTAAATATTGTAAAAGAATTTGTAATAGTTTACAATATATATGTAAATATAATTTATAATATGTGGGAGGTACTTTAATGAAGAAAAACTTTTTAAAAGTATTTGTGGCATCTGTAGCAGGTTTTACATTATTAGCTGGAAGTATGTTAGCTGTTCCAACTAAAGCTGCTACACAAGAAAAGGAATACAGGAATGTAGGGTATGTATTCCAGAGAAATTGTGACATTGATACATTGGATGTTACAAAGATTACTCACTTAAACTATTCCTTTGGTCTTATTTACAATAGGGAATATGAAGAACTTGGAGATGAAACTAACCCAGATGTAAAAGTTCCACATGAATTTGATGACAGTTTACTACACACAATTTATTTACCTGAAAAGGTAGCAAGTGACCTTTCAAGAATTGATGTCTTAAAAGGAAAAAATCCTGATTTAAAGGTTTTATTGTCTGTTGGTGGATGGGAATGTAGAGGTTTCTCAGATGCAGCAGCAACAGAGGAAGGAAGAAAGACTTTTGCTCAATCTTGTAAGAATGTTATTGATGAATATGGACTAGCTGGAATAGATCTAGATTGGGAATATCCTGTTAATGGTGGATGGGGAGTAATAAAATCTAGACCAGAAGATAAACAAAACTTTACTTTACTTTTAAAAGAAGTAAGAAATGCTATAGGTGATGATAAGCTATTAACAATAGCTGGTTCTGCAAATGTTAATTTTTCAAATGGTGGTTGGACAGAGTTCCAAGATGTAATTCCTTTGTTAGATTATATAAACATTATGACATATGACTTTAGATATGGTTCATGTTATTTTGATTCAGCTTTATATGCTTCAAAGACATGGAAAACTGAATTTGATTATGATGATTACAATACTGATATGGCAGTTAAATTATATTTAGAAAATGGATGTCCATCTGAAAAGATAAATATTGGATTATCCTTTAGTGCTGGCATACCACAATTGGTTAGTGATAAATTAGATGGCGAATTAAGTTTTATAAAAGATGCCCTTATAAGAGCTGGATTCCCAATGGATGAAACTGATCCAACACCAGTTCTATCAGCAGTTAAGAATTTAAAGGAATCAGATGGATTCTATAAACATTGGGATAATGATGCTAAAGCTATGTATGTAACATATAAGCATACAGATGGAAAAGAATATTTTGTTATGAGCTTTATTGAACCACAAGGGCTTTCTGCAAAAACTCAATATGTTAAAGATAATAATTTAGGTGGAACTATGTTCTGGGAATTTAGTGCTGACTATGATAATTCTTTAGTTGCACAAATAGCAAAGGAACTTAATATTAATGGCTTTGGAGAAGAAGTAGTACCTACAGAGCCAAAACCAGAAGTAAAACCTGAAACAAAGCCTGGTGAAGGTGAATTAGTTAAGACTGGAGATATGACTCCTATATTAAGTCTTATAGGTTTATCAGGAGCATCACTAGGTGTTGCAACTGTAATGTTTAGAAAAAGAAGAGCAAAATAAGATTATAGAAAGATCCCGTCATATAAATATGACGGGGATTTCTTTATATATTAAATTGCAATCCATAAAGCAGGTACATTGCTAGGTTCCCATCCATTTAGTGAAGTGTGAGGTTGAATACATTTATATTCTTTACCTGCATAAGTTACTATATCTCCAACCTTATAGGTTGTATAAGATTCCCAAGTAGGAGTCTCTACTTCATATTTTGGAACATTAACTGTTATTTCATTTGAGTTAATAGAGGAGTTTTCATAGTACAGCACTACATTATAGTTATAAGTTCCTTCAGGCTTGTTAGATATAGATTTAGTTATTATTTGAGTATTTTCATTTAAAGAAAGATTACCTGAAGCAATTTCAGTGTTATTTTCAAATAACTTATAAGAAGTAGCTAAGTTATTATCAGGAATTTCTATGGAAATTGTATAATTTCCATTTTTACATTCACTATTAGATATAGTGGCTGCTTTTAAAGCGGGTGGAGTTGGAGCTTTTACAGTAACTGTTACTTCGTTTGAATTTACAGAACTAGCAGAGTCTGATAATTCAATTTTATATTTATAAGTTCCATCAGCTTTATTTTTAACTTCATAATTTATAGAGGCTTCTTTGGATTGGCCAGCAACTAAAGTGCCAGATGATATTACCTTTGAATCTTCTAATATTTTATAGGATGTAGCAGTGTTGTAAGCAGGAACTTTAGCACTTAAAGTAAATCTACCATTTTGTACAGAACTAGCGGATAAAGTAGGCGCTTTAAGTGTATTTGTTTGTGGTGCTAAAGAATCAAAGTACTTTCGAAAATGATTTGACCATGAATAAGAAGCATATTTGTCCCAATTTATTGACCATGTCATAAGTCCCCTTAAGTTAGGATGAGCATTTTTTACAGTATAACTACCAACAGTACCACCATTCATCAATGTTGTAATTGCCTTTTCAACTTCACTATTTGAAACCCATCCATTACCTGCATAAGATGAAGTAGGTACCCCTATAACTACTTGATCCTCTCTTAAAGCAGGGAAGAAGTAATTAGGGTCTTTATTAACATTAAATCCTGTTAAAAGCATATCTGCTAATGAAACATAGAATTCAGCAGAGCCCATAGTTTGGGATTTATCATTTAAGTCGTTTATAGCACCTGAGTTATAGTATTGAACTTGAAGCCAGTCTAAAGAATCACGAAGTGCATAAATAACAGGTAGGTATGAACCAGCTCTAGAATCAACATAACTATTTAAACCACCATAGTAAGTATATCCTAATTGAACAAAGAAAGTTTCGGGAGCCATAGTAAGCATAAAGTTATCACCATATTTAGCTTTTAATTCTTTTAAAGCGCTAATTAGGTTTACAATAACTGGAGTAGTAGGATTTTTAAAGTCTTTGTCACCTGGGTCAAGATATAAAGAATGACCTTCAAAATCTATGTCTAATCCGTCTAATCCATAAGTGTCAATTATATTAGATACAGAACTTACAAATTTATCTCTTGCAGTAGCATCTTTTAATTGAACTTGGCCGTTTTGACCACCAATTGAAAGTAATACTTTCTTTCCTTTACTTTGTAGATATTTTACATCAGATTTAAATTCTTCTTCTGTAGCATTAAAAGGTTTAAATTGGATATCTCCAGAAGTTACAGATGTAGGTTCACCAAAGGATAAATTAATTACATCCCAGTTATCAGAAACATCTCTTAGTTTTATTGTACCTGAACCGTTTTCAAAGTTGTGCCAGTAACCAACTAATACATGTTTAGGAACAGAAGATGTTGAAGCAGAGGTAAGTGTAGCTGGAATTAGAGGTAAGAAAAGAGCAACTGAAAGAGTTATAGAAATAAGAAATTTCACATTTGAATTAAGAAATTTTTTAAACATAAAGCAACCCCTTATCTTTATATGATTATCAATAAAACATATTTAGTGATATCTAAAAATATTACTAAATATATATCTTTTATAAGTTCACAAAAAATCAATAATTGTAGAAGCATAAAAATCTAATTTATTTAGTACAAATATAGTGAATTGACTAGTGGGAATATTTAAAATAGCTAGCTAATACGAATAGCTGTCTTAGAATACATATTAAAAAAATATGAAAAATTAAAAAGGGAGAGGGTATATTATGACTAGAAAGTGTAAAAAACTAGTATCAATTTTTGCTGCTGTATTACTATTTGTATCAATTATTCCTATTAAGGCAGTTAGTGCAGCACAAAGCTTAGGAGAGAGGTTACTTGTGGGATATTGGCATAACTTTGATAATGGCACAGGAATTATTAACTTGAGGGATGTGTCAGATAAATGGGATGTTATAAACGTAGCTTTTGGAGAAACATATAGTGATAGAGCTGTAGTTGAATTTACACCTTGTTATGATGAAGAACAGTTTATTTCAGATGTTCAGTACATTAAGAGCAAAGGTAAAAAAGTTATTTTATCAATAGGTGGACAAAATGGTGTAGTATTACTACCAGATGCAACAGCTAAAGAAAAATTTGTTAAGTCAATATGTGGTTTAGTAGATAAATATGGCTTTGATGGTTTGGATATAGACTTAGAATCCGGTATATCATTACAAGCATCAGATACAGATTTCAAGAATCCTAAAACACCACAAATAGTTAATCTTATTTCAGGTGTAAGGGAAATATCTGATAAATATGGATCAAACTTTATTATAAGTATGGCTCCAGAAACAGCTTATGTTCAAGGTGGAATTACTGCTTATGGAAATATTTGGGGAGCTTATCTTCCAATAATATATGGATTAAGAGACAAATTAACTTATATACATGTACAACATTATAATGCTGGTGGTAATCAAGGATTAGATGGTGTCACATATACACAAGGAACAGCAGATTATGAAGTAGCAATGGCAGAAATGCTTTTATATGGATTTCCTATAGCAGGTAATAGTAATAATATGTTCCCAGCTTTAAGAGAAGACCAAGTTATGATTGGATTGCCAGCAACTCAGGCTGCTGCACCAAGTGGTGGATATATAAATCCAACAGAAATGAAGAAAGCATTAGATTATTTAATTAAAGGTGTATCATATGGTGGAAGTTATAAGTTAGCTAATGGTAAAGGATATCCAGGATTCAGAGGTTTAATGACATGGTCTATTAATTGGGATGCTAAAAATAATTTTGAGTTTTCTAATAATTATAGAGATTACTTTGATAAACTAACTCCAGTTCAAAATACATTAAAGGCTGCAACTCTTTCTGTTAGCAATATTAATAATGGAAGTTATACATTAACAGCTACAGTACCATCAAGAAATACTGCAACAAGTTATAAGATTCTAGAGGGGACAATGGAAATTTCTACAGGAACATTAACAGCAGGAAATTCTAAGGATACTATAATTACAAAGAGTTTAAGCAATAAAGAAAATGGACAATATGAATATACTATGGTTTTAAATGATGGCACTAATTCTGTAGCATCAAATAAGGTAGTAGTAAAGGTAGAACCTCAACCAGAACTTACATTAAAAGCTGCAACATTATCAGCTAGCGCTGTTAATAATGGAAATTATACTCTATCAGCTATAGTTCCTGAATATAATAAGGCAACAAGTTATAAAATTCTTGAAGGAAGTATAGAAGTAGCTTCAGGTACATTAAATGCTGGTAATAGTGAACAAGTAACTCTTACAAAAAAAATCACAAATAAAGAGATTGGTAGCTATAATTACACAGTTGTTCTTTATGAAGGAGCAAATTCTGTTATATCAAATAAAGTAACTGTTGTAGTAGAAAACTACACACCAGAGGTCCAAGCTTGGGCAGCTTATGTAGCATATAAAAATGGTGATATAGTAAGTTATAATGGAAGCAATTATGTTTGTAGACAGGCTCACACATCTTTACCAGGATGGGAGCCAACTAATGTAGCAGCATTATGGCAAAAACAATAGTTTGAATTTTAAACTCGTCATGTTTCATGGCGAGTTTTTTTGTTTTAAAAGAATGCAGGAACGTAAGAAGAAATAATTTTTTAAAGTGAAACTTTTTCTGAAATGCTTAGTCTAACCAAGTAAGAAGAAAAATGAGAGGGGCTTTAACGATGAAGAAATATAAGGTGAAAATAAAGGTTGGACATTTATGCATGATCTTAATTTCCATATTTATATTGTTTCCGTTTGTTCTATATTCGATAGCAAGTTGTTTAATTAATACAAGAAATGAGAGATATTATAACAAAAAGAGTTACTATGGGACAGCTATTATGGAATTGTATTCTAAAGTACCGAAAGTGACTTCAAATAATGGGAAGACATATTATGATATAGCAACTGGGTATTACAATATACTGGAAGATAATATTTATAAAGCAAGCTTTGGAATGTTTAATGGATTTATAGGTGATGAAAAAAGAGTGAATAAAGCTATAGAGAATTATAAGAGGGGGGTATCTAAAGGAGAAGAAGATGAATATTATTGTAAGAATTTAAGTATGCTTATAAACACATTAGTAATATTAAATAATACTAAAGAGGCGATGGAGTATATAAATTATGCTATAAATTCAGATAATATTGATGTTAGAAGAGTAGGATTAATTAATAAAGTAATAATTCTTGCAAAAAAATATAAAACAGATGAAGCTTTAGAACTGTGTAAAGAGAATTTTAATGACGATAATTTTCAAGTTTTATATTTGAATATTTTATATAATTATAAGAATGCTGAGATTTATAATGAGGAATATAGAAGAGTTTTTGGCGAAAATGATGATTTTAAAAATCATAGTCTAGATTATGATGAGAAGAATTTGGAACCGTTAAAATATATAGATTTTAAATGCTAGACTACATTTACAATAAGAGATGGGGGAGATAAAAAAATATCAGGAAGAATAATTAAGAATGGGAAAGGAGTTCCCTATCAAAGAATAGCTTTAGGGGTAGAAGATGTTTATAACTTAAATAGATATTATTCAAATCTTAGTGATGAAGCTATTCAAAGGGTATATACAGATGAAAATGGATATTATGAATTCATAGGTGTATCAAAAGGGGAACATGATGTTACTTTAACTATTCAGGGATATTTACTCCAAAATGCCCAACTTAATGAAATTAAAGAAGATATAAATAATGAAAGAGTTCATAATGTTACAACTACAAAAGTTGGGGATGAAGATGTTGTGGTTGACTATGAGATATTAGAATATATGGATATAAATAAAGAAGTTCTAGATATAAGTAAGGAATGGCTTACAATAAACTTACCAAAGGTAAAAAATGCAAAATATATAGATGTGTCTTGCGGAAATGGAGGCGTAGTCACTTATAAGAGTACTATAAATGGAGATTGGAAAGTAAGGCTTCCCTTAAGTAATGGTTGTTTCTTAATGAAAAATTTTGCATTAGGTGATGATGGTGGAGATTTTGGATTTGGGTATTTAGGAACCATAAAGAAAACAGATATTTATATATATCTAACTTATAAAGATGAAGCTGGAAGAGTGTTAGCTGAAACCTCATATGATGCTTTGAGGTATAAAAATCCTGAAAAGATATTAAATGAAGGAGACAAACTGTTAAAGAAAGGTAAATTAGAAGAGGGAATTAAATGGTATCAAGAAGAAATAGAAAAAGGAAATTGTAGTAGAGAATTTTTATATCCGATTATTAGGTACTATGGTGATTGGGCGTATATAAACTTAGACAAGGAAGAAAGTATAAAAAAGTATAATGAATACTATGATAAATTAAAAGATATAGGGATTGAGGATGTTGAAAAAAATTGGTTTGATAGTTGGAGAAGTAATTGGGATGATTAATGTTTCAAGGAAAGTATGATTAAGCAGTAGAATGGTACGATGAAAGGCTTAAAGAAGAGAGATAAGAGTGGGTTTATATGGTGGGGTAGTGATGCATATGAGTAGTTGTGATCAAATTAAAGGATTAACAGATAATATAAAACTTAATAAGGACAATGTGTTTGAAGATATAGTTGAAGAATACAGTAATTCGATTATAAGACTTTGCTATCTTCAAACAGGGGATCTGAATGAAAGTGAAGATTTGGCTCAAGAAGTATTTTTGAAGATATATAAAAATCTAGATAGATTTAAAGGGAATTCCTCTATTTATACTTGGATATATAAGATAACTATTAATACTTGTTTCTCTTACTTAAAGAAAAATGGAAAGATAGTTAAAGAAGAACTTAATAGAAACATTCCTAATGAAGAGCTTACTGAAGAAATAGTTTTAAATAAGTATTCTAGGGAAGAAATAAGAGGATGGTTATTTAATTCTCCTACAGACTATAGAGTTCCTTTATATATGTTTTATTTTGAAGATATGAAGATATCTCAGATTGCAGAGGTTCTTGAATGTAATGAGAATACTGTAAAAACTAGATTAAGACGTGGAAAGGAATTTATTAAAAAATGTGCTGGAGGTGAAGTGTTAAATGGATAGATTTGATGAAGAGTTTAAGAATTTTATGAAAGATGAATTTATAGAAATAAAGGCTACTCCTGAGTTTAAAAAAGAAGTTTTTAACAACATTCAAAATAAAAAGCCTAATATTATTTCAAGGGTTTGGAACTATGAGATAGAAATTGATATAAGGGCAGGAATTGCAGCTGCAATTTTAATAATACTACTTCCAAGCCTATACGTATTTAATAAGGTACATGAAATTAAAAAAAGTGAAAGTAAGGTATATACTGAAGAGAAGAGAATAGTAAAAGAGCAATAGAGTTGGATAATAGATATAAATGTTGATAAAAAAATTATACGTACTGTTATTATCTTAATTAACTTCATTATCCCAATTCACTTTGTTTTTTCAACTATTATAAACTTACTTTTTGCTTTACAATATTTTTAAATTATGATAGACTAGTACAGTAAACCGCACACGCACAGGTTTTTTATAAACAAAACATAATAGTTTTGTACCTATAGTGGCGAGACCGTTATGAGGAGGTGTTTTTAATGTACGCAGTAGTAAAGACAGGTGGAAAACAATACAGAGTTCAAGAAGGAGACGTTCTTTTCGTTGAAAAGCTAGACGTTGCTGTTGATTCAACAGTTGAATTAACTGAAGTACTTGCTGTTGGAGGAGAAACTTTAAAGGTTGGAGCTCCATTAGTAGAAGGTGCTAAGGTTGTTGCTAAAGTATTAGCTCAAGGTAAGGCTAAGAAGGTAACAGTTTTCAAGTATAAGAGAAAGAAAGACTACAGAAGAAAGAATGGTCATAGACAACCTTATACTAAGTTAGTAGTAGAAAAGATCGAAGCTTAATTCTTATGATAGAAATTAGGATTGAATCTAAAAACGAAAACATAATGTCCTTTAGAATTAATAATCATGCTCTAATTGGGAGAGAAGCTATTTTAGCTGGAGATGCTTACGATATGGTTTGTAACTCAGTTTCAGTTTTATCTCAAAGTGTGGTTATAGGTTTAGATGAAGTGTTAAAACTTAATGTAAACTATGAAATAAGGGATGGATATCTTGCCCTAGATCTTAATGGGTTCACCCAAGAAGAAATAGAGCAATCTCAAGTTCTTTTAAGAACCTTTGAGAAAAGCATTGAGAGTACAATCTTAAGCTTGGATGAAATGTTTGGTAGTAAGAAACGTAGAGAATATATTACTTTAATTAAAGAGGAGGTGTAATCCATGCTAAAAATGAACCTTCAATTATTTGCCCACAAAAAAGGGGTAGGTAGCTCAAAGAACGGAAGAGACTCAGAATCTAAGAGATTAGGTGTTAAGTCTGCTGACGGTGAATTCGTGCTTGCTGGAAATATACTAGTAAGACAAAGAGGAACTAAGATTCACCCAGGTCTAAACGTAGGTAAAGGTGGAGATGACACTTTATTTGCTAAGATCGATGGTGTTGTTAGATTCGAAAGAGTGGGAAGAGACAAGAAGAGAGCTTCTGTTTACCCAGTTGACGTTGAAGCAATAGCTGAATAATTTGTTAAATAAAGCACCCTGGTTCAGGGTGCTTTTTTTAAGTAATATGCACATAAAGATAATTTTGTAATATTTGTTTAATTTATTATATATATGTTCATGTTATAATAAGGTGATAAATAAGAAACAATAGATAAATAAAGAAGATTTTACATAAGGATAGGTGAGATTATGTTCATAGATAAAGCCAAGATATTTGTAAGGTCTGGTAAGGGTGGTAATGGTTCTGTTTCCTTCAGAAGAGAAAAGTATGTCCCATTAGGTGGACCAGATGGAGGAGATGGAGGAAAAGGTGGAAGTATTGTATTTAAAGTAGATACTGGAATCACTACTCTTCTTGATTTTAAATATAGAAAGAAGTTTATAGCAGAAGATGGAGAAGCGGGTTCAACATCAAAATGTTATGGTAAAAATGGAGAAGATCTTTATATAACTGTTCCAATGGGAACTATTATTAGAGAAGCTGAAACAAATAAGGTAATTGCTGACCTTTCACATAAGGATGATGTATTTGTTCTTTTAAGAGGTGGTAAGGGTGGAAAAGGAAACGCTAAGTTTGCTACGCCTACAAGACAGGCACCACACTTTGCTGAACCAGGAATGCCTGGAGAAGAAATGCAAATTGTATTAGAACTTAAACTTTTAGCTGACGTTGGGTTATTAGGTTTTCCTAATGTAGGTAAATCAACTTTCCTTTCAATGACTACAGCAGCTAAGCCGAAGATAGCAAACTATCACTTTACAACTTTAAAACCCAATTTAGGTGTTGTTGCAGCTGATGGAGTAGAACCATTTGTTATGGCAGATATTCCAGGTATTATAGAAGGTGCATCAGAAGGTGTTGGTTTAGGGTTAGAGTTCTTAAGACATATTGAAAGAACTAGATTATTAATACATGTGGTTGATATATCAGGAATAGAAGGTAGAGACCCATTTGAAGACTTTGTAAAGATTAATGAAGAACTTAAGAATTACTCAGTTAAGCTTTGGGATAGACCTCAAATTGTTGTAGCTAATAAGACTGACATGTTATATGACGAAGAAGTTTTTGAAAACTTCAAAAAGAAGGTACAAGAATTAGGCTTTGATAAGGTATTTAAAATGTCAGCAGCTACAAGAGATGGTGTTGATGATGTTATTAAGGAAGCAGCTAGAATGCTTAAGGAAATTCCAATAACTGAACTTGAAATAGCTGAAGATGAAAGATATATACCAGAAGAAAAGAAATTTACTTATGAAATTAGAGTTGAAGAAGGTGAAGAATACGATACTTATTATGTATTTGGAAGCTTCGTAGATAGATTATTAAGTGCAGTAAACGTACATGATGCAGACTCATTAAGATACTTCCATAAAGTATTAAAGAATAAGGGAGTACTTGATGAATTAAGAGAAATGGGTATTCAAGACGGAGATATGGTTAACTTAAATGACTTTGAATTTGAGTACTTAATGTAATTTAGGAGGAACATAAATGTTAACAGGAAAGCAAAGAGCTTATTTAAGAGGCTTAGCTAACGATATGCAACCTATATTTCAAATAGGTAAAAATGGAATTGAAGAAACTTTTTTAAAGCAAGTTGAAGAAGCTTTAGAAAAGAGAGAATTAATAAAAATAAAGGTTCTTGAAAACAGTGGACTTGAAACAAGAGAAGCTTCTGACTACATCTGTGAGAAGATTAAGGCAGAAGGAATTCAAGCAATTGGAAGTAAGATTGTTTTATATAAGAAATCTAAGAAAAATCCTAAAATTGAAATTCCAGTAGTAAAGAAGAAATAATATGTGTAGGGTGGGTATAATTGGAGGAACCTTTGATCCTATACATTTAGCCCATATCTATATAGCTGAGGAAGCAAAAAAGAAGTTAAACTTAGATAAAGTTATTTTTATGCCAGCGGGAATACAGCCTCTGAAAACCGATAAAAAGGTAACAGAGGCATCCTTAAGGCTAGAAATGGTACAAAAGGCTATAGAGGGTAAGATAGGTTTTGAGGTCTCTGACTATGAAATAAAAAAAGAAGGAAAAAGTTATACATATAAGACTTTAGAGCATTTCTATAAAGAGTATAAAGATTTATACTTTATAACAGGAGCAGACTGTCTTTTAGATATTGATAAGTGGAAAGAGATAGAGAAAATATTTTCACTATGCAAATTTGTTGTATTTACTAGACCAGGTTATAACAATAATGAGTTAGTAAATAAAAAGAGATTTGTAGAAGAGAAATATAATGGGGATATTATTCTTTTAGAAGTACCAGGAATTCATATTTCTTCTACAGAAATAAGAGAGAAAATAATTAATAATGAAAAGGTAGATGATATTTTACCTGCAGTTGTGTTAGATATAATAAAAGAAAAAGGTTTATATAGGGAGCATTAAAATGGTTTTTATGAATGAGGCTTATGATTATATTAAAGGTTGTCTTAATGAAAAAAGATTCATTCATACTTTAGGGGTGGTTTCTGTAGCTAAAAAGTTAGCAGTATTAAATGGGGTATCTGAAGAAAAGGCTGAGCTTGCAGCACTTTGTCATGATATAGCTAAATATACCCATAAAGATGAAATGGTAGAGCTTATGGAAGAAAACAACATAGTTCTTACAGAGGATGAAAAAGTTACTCTTGAATTGTGGCATAGTATAGTAGGGCCAATAGTAGCAAAAAAAGCTTTGGGTATAGAAGATGAAGATGTATTAAATGCTATACGATGGCATACTACTGGAAGAGAAAATATGTCAAAGTTAGAGAAAATAATTTATATAGCAGATATGATAGAACCTTCAAGGAATTTTCATGGAGTAGAGGAAATAAGAGAAGCAACATTGAAAGATTTAGATAATGGTGTCTTGTTAGGTCTTACGCATACAATAAAGTTTTTGCTATCTAAAGATTCTCCTATTGATATTAATACTGTAAAAGCAAGAAATTGCTTGATTATTAATAGGGGGTAGAGGGGGAGAAAAATGTCAAGAGATAGAAGGGAACCAGAGGCAATAAGAAGAAAGAAACAAAGAAGAAGAACTCCACAAGAAATAGAAGAACTGAGAAAAAGAAGAAAAAATGATGAAATGAGACAGCTTCAAGAATATGGAGAAGTTAAAATAAAAAAAAGAAGACCAATTGAAGATGATAAAGGACCAAGAAGCAAAAAGAAACGAAAGAAAACATCTAAAAAGAAGAAGGTTTTAATAGGAATTTTATCTGTATTTATTATTATACTAGCTATTGTGGTTATCTCTATAGGTAGTTTGTTGGGAAAAATAAAAGGTGGCAATATAGGTGAAGCTGTAACGCCTGCACCAGATGAAGCAGTTAATGTTCTTGTTCTTGGGCTTGATATAGGTGATCCAAATCAAACCAATAATTATGAGATTAAAAGAACTGATACTATAATGGTGGCACAGTATGATCCAAAGAAAAAGGATTTAGATTTGGTATCTATACCTAGAGATACGTTAATTACTGAAAATGGACGTAATTATAAGATAAATGCAGCATACCAAAAAGGTGAAACCAAGGTTAAAAGTTTGGTAGAAGATTTACTAGGCATACAAATAAATTATACTGTTAAGATAGACTATAATGCCTTTAGACAATTTATTGATGCTATAGGTGGAATTGAGATGGAGATAGAAAGAGACATGTATTATGATGATCCAAGTCAAGATCTTCATATAAGTTTTAAAGGTGGAACAGTAGAACATTTAGATGGTAAAAAAGCAGAAGAGTTTTTTAGATGGAGAAAGAATAATGACGGAACTGGATTAGCTACTGGTGATATAGGTAGAATAGAAAATCAACATAAATTTATACAAAAAGTAGTTGAAAAGTGTACAGGACCTTCAATAGTACTAAAAGTTCCAGATATAATTAATGCAATAGGATCAAATATTCAAACTAATATGCCAACAGGCAAGCTTTTATCTTATGCACTAGATGTTGTTAAAGTAGACCCATCTACAGTTAAGATGTGGACTGTAGAAGGAGATTTTAAGACTATAGGTGGACAGTCTTATGTAGTGTTCAATAAAAGCTATAATCAAGAGTTGTTAAAAGCCCTTCATAATACAGGTGACACAACTGTAGATAAAACTAAGTTAGGAGTACTTATATTAAATGGTACAAAGATTAATGGCTTAGCTGGTGAAGTAAAATCAAAGCTAGAGTTAACTGGATGGACTGTAGTTGATGTTGGAAATGGAAATCCTACAACTAAAAGTATAATAAATACTGATAATGAAGAACTTAAAAAAGCTCTTAATAAGGATTTGCCTACAATAACTAAGTCTGATAAGAAATTGGAAGATATAAAATACGAACAATATGATGCTGTTATCATACTTGGAGAGGATTATAAAAAACTAGGAGAGTAGAATGAGTACTTTAGAAAAAAAGGTTTCAAAAGAATATGAAGGGGCTACTATTAGAGAGTTTCTAAAGGAAGATTTGGGGTTGTCTAGTAGATTAATAAGAAGATCTGCTATAGAGAAAAGAATATTAGTTAATAAAAAAGAAGTAAGAATGAGATATATTGTTCACACTGGAGATTTAGTTCAAATAAATCTCCAAAGTGATGAAAGTCAAAATATAACTCCGGAAAAAATGGACTTAGATATAGTATATGAGGATGAGGATATTCTAGTTATTAATAAAAAGCCATATATGGTAGTTCATCCTACAAAAACTTATCAAAGTGGTACCTTAGCCAATGGTGTATTATTTTATTTTAAAGAAACTAATCAAAACTGTATTGTAAGATTAGTTAGTAGACTTGATATGAATACATCAGGATTAATAATAATTGCTAAGAATCAATTTGCTCATATGGCTTTATCTAAAGAAATGGAAGAAAATAATTTAGAAAAGAGATATCTTGCAATAGTTCACGGAAATCTTAAAGAAAAAGAAGGAACTATAGATGCACCTATATATAGACCTGATGGTGAAGAGTTTGGAACCATGAGAATAGTTGATGAAAGAGGGCAAAGAAGTATAACTCACTATAAGGTGATTGAAAGCTTTAAAGATGCTGACTTAGTAGAATGTTTACTTGAAACAGGTAGAACTCATCAAATAAGGGTTCATATGAAACATTTAGGGCATCCTATATATGGAGACACCCTTTACGGGTTTGAAGGAGATGAGGAGCTAATACCAAGGCAAGCTCTTCACGCTTATGGATTAGATTTTAAGTCTCCAAAGACTAAAGAAACATTATCTTTAAGAGCAAAATTACCAGATGATATGGAAAGCTTATTAAAAAAAGTGGGAAGGTAAATTACCTTCTCACTTTTTTCTATTTATAATTTTTTCCCATTTATTCATAAATTTTTTCTTTTTAGTTCTTCTTCTATGTACTGATATTAATAATATAATAAGAATTATCAAGGCTGTTCCTAAAGTTATTAACAATACTTTATTTTCATTTAAAAAATCTATTAAAGCTAATTTGTTAGTGTAATCTCTATCTATTCCACTAATTAAATCTATAGTTTTAAATGTCTTACCATCAATATTGACTTTTGCAGTAGTAATAACTCCTCCCTTTTTCAAGCTCATTTTAGTCAACTTGTTAGGAAGTGTATATTCGAGAGAAGAATTAAGCTTATCACTTGTACCGTTTTTAGTTGTATAATAAACATCTTCATTAGCTAAAACGGGAATAGAAGAATTGTTATCTAAGGCAACTTCAGTAATAACTTCTCCCTTTTTATAAACTTCATTTTTAGTGAAGTTATTATATCCATAATTAAATATTGTTTTTGCATCTGAATAAACTTTTTCTATACTTTCACCCTTTAAGAATGAAGCTATTAATCTATGTCCATCTTTTTCAGAAGCAATAATATTTGTAAATCTTGCATCAGATGTATATCCTCTTTTTGCAGATAGTGAATATTCATAAAAATACTTTGAATTTTTTAATAATATAGAATTATGATTATTTAACCATCTTTCATAGCCATCTAAGTTACTAGGTGGTAGTTGAAGCATTACTGTTCTAGTCATCTCAATAAACTTAGGATTTTTAATTGCCTCCCTCATAAAAAGGGCCAAGTCATTAGGTGTTGTATAATGATTTTCATCTGGTAAACCACTAGGATTTGTGAAGTGACTATTATTAGCTCCAATGGCTTTTGCAAAATCATTCATTTTTTTAGCAAAAGCTTCTTTAGAACCAGCATCAAACTCAGCTAATGCTTCTGCACAGTCATTACCAGATTCAAGTAAAAGTCCTAATAATAAATGTTCAAGAGTAATTTTCTCACCTTCTCTTAAACCTATGGAACTTCCATCAGCAAAGGGAGGATTTTTTCCAACAGTTACAACTGTGTCTAAATTGTCATATTCATTTAGTATAATTGTTGCAGTTATTATTTTTGTTGTCGATGCAGGATAGTATTTTTTATCACCATTTTTAGAAAATAGTATTTGTCCTGTATCAGCATCTAGCAAAGTTACACCTTCACTAGTTAAATATGGGCTACTTTCAGCGTAAACGATGTTACATGGTAAAAATAATAAACTGAATATAAGAATTATCATTAACATTGATAAAGATCTTTTTATATATGTAAATAAATTATTCATTTAGTACCTCTCAAAAAACAATAATATAATATATTCTAACAAAATTTTTAAATTAATTCTACAAAATTAATAAAAGTAGAATATATTAGGTTAAATATAGAGTTTTTGTTAATAATCATAAGAGAATATTAAAGGCATGAGGTGTTTTATGAAGAAAAAGTATACAGCTGTGGGGATTATAACTATCGTTGTTATGGTAAGTTTCTATGCTTTATTTACATATGTTAAATCTGGCAAAGATCAGTTGAAGAAGAATGAGACTGAAAGTATGTTTGTTGAAGAGGATGAAGGGGAGGCTATTGAACTGAAAAATAAGCAAATAGTAGTAGATGTAAAGGGAGGTGTTAAAAGGCCTAATATTTATAGATTAGATGAGGGGAGTATAGTAGAAGATGCAATTAAGATTGCTGGAGGTACTACAAGTGAGGCTGACTTGATTAAAATAAATAGAGCAGAAAAGTTGTCAGATAATCAAGAGGTTATAATCCCTATAAAGGGACAAGATGAAAGTGAGTCTTTTGTAAGTTCTGCTTCAAGCAGTAGCGGAAAAGTAAATATTAATACAGCTAATGAAACTGAATTAGATTCTTTACCAGGGATTGGACCTGCAAAAGCAGTAGAAATTATAAAATATAGAGAGGAAAATGGAAAATTTAAATCTATTGAGGAAATAAAAAACATAAAAGGCATAGGAGAAGCATCTTTTGAGAAATTAAAAGATAGTATAAAAGTATGATATTTGTTTTAAAATAGGTGTTTTAATGATATAATTAATCCGTATTAAGAGATCAAAAAATGTTTATATATAGGGGTTCATAGGAGGAGAAATAATGTCTAAAAAAATAATAGCTCTTATTTTAGGGACTATGATGACAGTATCATTAGTAGGGTGTAGTAATAGGGAGAGTAAAGAAGACAATACAAAAACATTTGCTATTGAAAATGATGAGAAATATTCAAATTTGGATGGAGAATGGTCTAAGGATATAACATTAAAAATTTTTGATGAGAAGTTTGATAAGCTTTTTGGTGAAGTAAGGGATAAGTGTAAAATGTACGGCTTAACTTTTAATGAAAAAGGTGAAGAAAGCGTAAAGCAAGAAAAGGGTAGAACTGTAAGTAAGAAGTACTTATATCTTGATAATGAAAAGCCAGAGAAAAATCGTCTTGAAAGCTTATATTTTGGAAGAAAGCTATTTGGGGATGATTTATCATCAGGTCAAATAACACTTAAGTTATCTTTAAATTTTGATGGAGAAGGTGCTTTAAGTGGTGAAAATAAATTTGATTTTGGAGATACATCTTTAGCATCTTATGCTGAGTTTATGACTGGAGAAAAAGATAGAGATTATTCTAAAATTAATGAAGAAATTATAAAGATATTAAAGAGTGATAGTGGTGAAGGGGTTTATCAAAACACTATAAATGGTTTATATGAAGAATATACTATAAATAAAGAATACTTAGTATATACTTTAGAAACTAAGGAACTGCAATTTGTAAAAGAAGGTTCAGAGGAAAATATAGATGCAGCAACTACTACTAATTAATGAATTTGAGGAGGAAAAGTTTTGTTAAAGAAGATTTTTGCAGGAGTTTTAGATGAAATGATAATCTTTGGTGTGTCAGCCTTAGGATTATTAGTAGTGGAAGGTGTTTTAAGAATATTTGGGTTCACAATGGTGACAACAGAGATTTTCTTAATAATTAACATGTTTGTAATTAATGCCTTATATTTCCCTTTATTAGAAGGTGGAAAGTATGGTACAACTATAGGAAAGAGAATACTTAAGTTAGATAATCATAATGAAGAAGTAAAAAATGATGATATTGTAGCTGATACTATAGAAGAAGTTGTTTCTGATGATGCTACAGAGGAAGTTGGAGAAGAAAACGAATAATAGGAGTTGAACATGAGAAAAGGCAGCGAAATACTAGTAAAAATAGATAAGACAGAATTTCCTTCTATAGGTATTGGAACTGAGGGAGATAGAAAGATTTATGTTAAGAATACATTCCCAGGTCAAGTGGTTAAGGGAAGAGTAAAGAAGAAAAAAGCTGATTATGCAGAAGTAAAAGCTTTAGAAGTTGTTGAAAGAGCTGAATATGAAATAGAGCCTAAATGTCCTCACTTTGGTATTTGTGGAGGGTGCTCATCACAAAACTTATCTTATGATAAACAATTAAGGTTATTAAGTGATGAGGTAAAAGAATTATTTATAAATGCAGATGTTCCTACAGGAAATTATGAAGGGGTTACTGGAAGTAAGGATCAGTGGGAATATAGAAATAAGATGGAATTCACTTTTGGAGATATGGAAAAGGGTGGAGAACTGACTCTTGGAATGCATATAAAGAATAAATCATTTGGAATTATAAATGTTCATGAATGTAAAATAGTTGATGAAGATTTTAGAACTATAATAAACCTTACAGTTAATTACTTTAGAAAGCAAGATTTACCTTACTATAGAGTAATGAAGAGAGAGGGATATTTAAGACATTTAGTTATAAGAAAAGCTAAGAATACAGGGGAGCTTATGGTTAACCTAGTAACTACAACTCAAATAGATTTTAATTTAGATGAGTATGTAGAAATACTAAAGAATGCTAAGTATGAAGGAAAATTAGTTTCTATTATCCATACAGAAAACAACTCCTTCTCAGATGCAGTTGTGCCTGAAAAGGTAAATGTTCTTTATGGTATAGATCATATTCAAGAAGAATTATTAGGGCTAAAGTTTAATATATCACCATTCTCATTCTTCCAAACTAATACTAAGGGTGCAGAAAGTCTTTATAGTATTGTTAGAGAATATATGGGAGATGCTGATAATAAAGTTGTTTTCGACCTTTACTGTGGAACTGGGACTATAGGTCAAATAGTTGCACCAAATGCTAAAAAGGTAGTTGGAATTGAACTTATAGAAGAGGCTGTTGAAGCTGCCAAGGAAAATGCTAAACTTAATGGATTAGATAATTGTGAGTTTATTGCTGGTGACGTTGCTGTAACAATTAAAAATGTTAAGGATAAACCAGATATAATTATATTGGATCCACCAAGAAGCGGGGTTCATCCAAAGGCATTAGAATATGTTATTAAGTTTAATGCTAAGGAAATAATATATGTATCTTGTAATCCTAAGACATTAGTTACTGATTTAAAGGTACTAATTGATGCTGGATATGAGGTTATAAAGACTAGAGTTAAGGATATGTTCCCTAACACCCCACATGGTGAAGTAATAACAAAACTTGTAAGAAAGCTTTAGCTGACTTAACAAGTTTTAAGGATATTACTTTTGCAGGGGATTACCAAGAATAGGAATGTAGTGAACTATGATTGGAACGAAGCTACTGCTGAGGTTGGTTGTTAAGTTTACGAAGGCAAAATATAATGATTGATATTGAGGGCTTAGAGTAATCTAGGCCTTTTTATTTTTAAGAAAAGGATTGCAAAGGTTAAATTGTTGTGATATTATAAAATTAATAAGAATAGACATTAGGATGGTAATTGTTTTAATGCAAGCTAGACCTATTTATAAGCAGTGTGGGAATACTATGCTCATTTTGCTTATAGATGGGTTTTTTTGTTTTGGAGGACAGTAATATGATAATACATAGAATACTTAATAATAATGTTATAATCACTCTTGATAAAGATGAAAAAGAGTGCGTTGTTTGTGGAAAGGGTATTGCTTTTAAAAAGAAAATTGGTGATGAAGTTGATAGTAAGGAAGTTAATAAAGTTTTCGTTTTGAAAGACCAAGGAATGAATGAAAAGTTTAAGCAGTTATTATTAAATATACCCCTAGACCATGTTAAACTTGCAGACGAAATAATACATTTAGCAGAAACAAAGTTAGGAAAAAGATTGAATGATAGCTTAATAATATCCTTAAGTGATCATATATATACTGCTATTTCTCGTTATTTAGAAGGAATTAGTATGAAGAGTGCTATGATTTGGGATATCAAACGTTTTTATGAAGATGAATTTGAGATTGGTATGAATGCACTAGATATGATTGAAGAGTTATTTAAGGTAAGATTACCTGATGATGAGGCTGGGTTTATTGCTTTGCATATTGTGAATGCAGAAATGGATGAAAGTAATATGGAGCAAATTATTGATATAACACGTATTATGCAAGAGATATCTAACATTGTTAAATATTATTTTAGAGTTGAATTTGATATTAATTCAGTCTATTATTATCGTTTTATTACACATCTTAAGTTTTTCGCTCAGAGACTAGTTTTAGGAAAAACAATTGATGACGAAAGTAATGATGGATTATTAGATGTTGTTAAAATAAAATATCATACTTCATATAAGTGTGTGGGGAAAATTAATGATTATATAAAAGGTAAGTATAATTATGAACTATCTCCTGAAGAGCAATTATATCTTACAATTCATATTGAACGTGTCATTTATAAAACTAAACTTTAATTAAGTTAATATGCCTTTATAGGTGTTTAAATATCAATAAACTAATAGGAATGGATGTGATAAATGGTTGTATTTTTATATTAAAACTTATTTTTTGTTTGGATGGTAACATTAAGTTGGCTAAACCTTCAGTTTTTGAATGTTAGGAAAAATGGAGGCGAAGAAAAAAATGGGAAAATACTCAAAGTTAGCAGATGATATTATTAAAAATGTCGGTGGAAAAGCAAATATTATAGATTTAAAGCATTGTATTACACGTTTACGTTTTAATCTAAAAGATGAAAGCATTGCAAATGATGATGTTTTAAAGAACATGGATGGCGTAATTACTGTTATGAAAGCCATGGGACAATATATGGTGGTTATTGGTGAACATGTACCTCATGTATATGCTGAAGTTTGTGAAAAGATTGGAATGCAAGCTTATGGCGGAAAAGAAGGAGCAGGGGTTGAAGAAAAAAAAGCAAGTTTATTTAATCGTATTCTAAGTGTAGTTATGGGTGGAATGGGACCTTGTTTAAACATGATTTGTGCTAGTGGTATTGTTAAGGGACTAACAACTTTATTAACTTTTTTAGGGGTTGTTATACCTGAAGATGGGGTTTACCTTTTATTGATGGCAATTGGAGATGCAATATTCTTCTTCCTACCATTAATGCTTGGTTACAATGTGGCTAAGAAATTAAAAATGGATCCTTATTTAGGTTTCCTTATTGGTGCTATTATGTGTTATCCAGCAATTAATGGTGTAGATATTAATTTGTTTGGACATGTATTTAATGCTACTTATACTGGAACATTTTTACCAGTTGTATTTATGATTGCTGCAGCAGCACCTTTAGAAAGATTTTTTAAAAAATATGTGCCAGAGCTTGTTCGTAATTTTATTGTACCAGTACTTGTATTAGTAATTGTTGTTCCTATAGGATTTGTTTTAATTGGACCTGTGGCAAATTTAATTGGTGTAGGAATTAATACTGGAATTAATTCATTACTTAAAGTTAGTCCAATAGTTGCAGGTACTCTTTTAGCTGGATTCTATCAAGTGTTCGTATTATTTGGTGTTCATGGAGTATTATTCATGTTCCCATTTATGGATTTAATGCAAGGTATACCTAGTCAATTAATGGCGTATACATTCTTCTCATGTTTTGCTCAAATTGGTGTTGTTTTAGCGATTTATTTAAGAACTAAAGATAAGAAGTTAAAATCAATTGCTCTTCCAGCATTTATTTCAGGAATATTTGGTGTTACTGAACCAGCTATTTATGGAGTAACATTACCACGTATTAAGATGTTTGTTATTTCTTGTATAGGTGCAGCTACTTCTGCTATTGTAGTTTACCTTACTAATATTATGATGTATACATATACAGGTATGGGAGTTATAGGGTTATTAGGATTATTAAATCCTAAAGGTCCACAAATATTACCACTTATCATAGCTGTAGCAGTTCCATTCATAATTTCTTTTGTATTAGCTTATTTAATGTTTAAAGATGATAAGATTGAAGAAAAATCAGATAATAAAGGTCAAAAATCAACACAAGAAGTTGTTTTTGCACCAGCTAAAGGTTCTATATCACCATTAAGGGAATCTGCTGATGAGGCATTTGCATGTGAAGTATTAGGAAAAGGTATTCTAATTAATCCTACTGAAGGGAAAATAGTTGCACCTTTTAATGGGACAGTTCGTACATTATTCCCTACAAAACATGCTATTGGAATTGTATCAGAAGATGGCTGTGAAGTGCTTATTCACATTGGATATAATACTGTTCAATTAGAAGGAAAGTATTTCAATAGCTTCATAGAGCAAGGTGACGTAGTTAAAAAGGGAGATTTATTAGTAACTTTTGATATAGAGCAGCTTAAAAAGGAAGGGTATAGTGTAGAAACACCTATTATCATTACTAATACTGATAATTATTTAGATATTATAGAAACAAATAATAATAGTGTAGAGGCTGGAGATGAGCTTCTTACAGTTGTACATTAGGAGGGATATAACATGAGTTTTCCAAAAGATTTTTATTGGGGTGGTGCTACTGCTGCCAATCAATGTGAAGGTGCATATAATGTAGATGGAAGAGGACTAGCAAAAACAGATGTTACAACTGCTGGAACAGCTACTACGCCACGTGGTATAACTTATCGTTTACCAAGTGGTGAAACAGGACTAGCACCTCAATTTACACCATATCCTAAAGATGCAAAAGGTGCAATTTTAGATGGGTATTATTATCCTAACCATAATGCAATTGATTTCTATCATCATTATAAAGAAGATATTGCTCTATTTGCAGAAATGGGATTTAAAATGTTTCGTATGTCTATTTCATGGTCAAGAATATTTCCAAATGGAATAGAAGAAGAGCCAAATAAAAAAGGTCTTGATTTTTATCGTGATGTATTTGAAGAACTTAAAAAATATAATATTGAACCTTTAGTTACAATTTCTCATTATGATACACCACTTTATTTAGAAGAAGAATTAGATGGATGGAAAAATCGTAAACTTATTTCATTATTTGATAGATATACTGAAGTATTATTTAATGAATATAAAGGATTAGTTAAATATTGGCTAACATTTAATGAAATAAATAGCCTTTTAATGTTTAAAGATTTTATTCATAACATGTCAAAGGATGATATAGCGAATAATTATAAAGCGTTACATAATCAGTTTGTTGCAAGTGCAAGAGCTGTACAACGTGCACATTCTATTGATCCAGAATACAAAGTAGGATGTATGATAGCTGGAGCATGTTCGTATCCATTAACATGTGCTCCAGAAGATGTATTAAAAAATCAAAAGAAGATGCAGGATAGTTTTTATTACTGTGGAGACGTTATGGTACGTGGAGAATATCCTGTATTTGCAAAGAGATTATGGAAAGAAGATAATGTTAATCTAGAATATACAGAAGAGGATATTAAAGATTTAAAAGAAGGAAAAGTTGACTTCTTTAGCTTCTCTTATTACTCAACAACTTGTACTTCAGCCGATAAAAATGTGGCTAAGGATGGATTAGGTAATTTTAGTCTTGGTTCAAAAAATCCATATATCCAATATTCTGAATGGGGATGGGGAATGGATCCTATAGGTTTACGTTATTATTTAAATGAAATCTATAATCGTTATGAAATTCCAGTTATGGTTGTTGAAAATGGGCTAGGAGCTATAGATGAACTAACAGAAGATAAAAAAGTACATGATCAATATCGTATTGAATACCTAAGAGAACATATTAAATCAATGGAAGGTGCCTTAGAAGATGGGGTTGATTTAATTGCATATACTCCTTGGGGATGTATTGATTTAATTAGTGCTTCTACTGGAGAAATGAAAAAGCGTTATGGTTTCATTTATGTAGACCTTGATAATGAAGGTAATGGAACAATGCAAAGATATAAAAAGGATTCATTTGAGTGGTATAAGAAGGTTATATCTTCTAATGGAGAAGAATTAGGCTTATAAAATAATTAAAGGAAAGGAAGTCTATTATGAGTGTTATTCATAATGGACTTCTTTATTTTTTGAGTTAATCTTTAAGATGAACTATTTTTTTATGTTCAAAAATAGAATGAAAAGTTATCCTTAGGGTTAGGAAATATATGTAAAATTCTCATTTTTAGAATAAGGTAAAAAGGGGCAAAATTGTAGTAATATATTAATAAAAACATATACAAAAATTAAAAAGGGAGGGAGAATATGGTTATCAATAATTTCAAAAGACTAAGAGGTAAGATAGCAGCGGTATTAGTCATAGTATTTTGCCTTAGTTTAGTATCTATTCCTGAGGTGTTAATAAATGCACAAGAGACTAAACAGGAAGCACAAATGAGAGTTGAAATACTATCTCCAAGAGTTAACGAAGATGGTACCATAACGTTTAGTGTTAAGTATGAGGGGGATACCCTTTATTTAGCAGGGGATATGACTAGTTGGGAATCAGGACAAGAATCTATGACTAAGGGCGATGATGGTGTATTTAGATATACTACAGAAGTACCTTTAGAACCAGGAAGATACCAATACAAATATAAGCCTAATAGTAACAATTGGGAAGGGGCTTTCACCCAAGAATATTCACCAGATGGAAACTCTATTTTAGTTATTAAAGCTTTAGGTGTTACAAAAAATGATGATAATACAGTAACTTTTAGAGTTAAGTATGATTCTGAAGAGCTTTGTATAGCTGGAACTATGAATGGCTGGAATCCTACTGCTACACCAATGGCTAAAGGAACAGATGGAGTTTTTGAAGTAACATTAGAGCTTGGTGTTGGTATTCATCAATATAAGTATGTTACAGGAGATACTTGGTTTAAGGATCCTAACAACCCTAATGAAACTGCAGAGGGAAACTCTATAGTAGAAATAAAAGGGAGCCTACAAAGTCCTGTAATAAATGGGGATGGTACAGTAACCTTTAGAGTAAATCATGTTAGTGAACAAGTTAAGCTTGCAGGAAGTATGACAAATTGGGCTTCTAATGCAATCACAATGCAAAAGAGTAAGGATGGAAGTTTCTATACTACTTTAGCATTAAAACCTGGACAAGTATATGAATACAAGTTTTTTGATGAAAATAATAACTGGTTCACTGATCCTTCAAATGAGAACACTTCAAATGGTAACTCAGTAGTAACAGTACCAACATATACAATAGAACAAGGCACAGATGGAAAATATAAAATAACGATAAATACTAAGTATGATGGAGACGAATTATATTTAATAGGTTCATTCCCACAAGTAGACTGGAATATAAGTAAAGAAGTCAAGATGACAAAAGTAGAGAATGGTATCTTCTCAACAACATTAGAAGTTCCAGAAGGTAAATATGTATATAAATTTAAACCTCATAGTGGCAATGATTGGTCAGATGCTTTCTTAGATTCGGGTAACCAAGTAATATCTGATGGTAACTCTGCAATTTATGTTGGAGAAGAAAGAAAAGTAGAAAATAAGTATGTAGAGTTTAAGTATGTAAAACCAGATAAAGATTTTGAAGATTGGAATATATGGATGTGGTCGGCAGGCTTTGATGGAATGCAAAAGAATTTCTCTTCTTTTGATGAAGATACTGCTACAGCAAGATTCTTAGTTCCAGAGGGCGCATCTACAATAAGTTTTATTATTAGAAAAGGGGAGTGGGTAGAAAAAGATCCATTTGGAAGTGATAGAAATATAACTTTAGATCCTAATTCTAATATTACAAAGGTAACAGTAGTAAGTGGAGAAAAAGATTATTTCCAAGTACCATCAATTGAGAATGCAGAAGTTAATATAAATGATAAGTCTATATTATTTAGATATAGGGATAGGAATTTATATTTTAATAATGTACAGGGTCAAATTGAAAGTGTTAAGGTAAAAGTTGAAGATGAAAATGGTAACTCTAACTTATATGATATGCCTTATGATTCTACCAATCAATATTTTGAGTATAGGCTTAACAATATTCAAGAAGGAAGATATGAATATACCTTTATAGTAGATGGAGAAGAGGCTAAATCAGGTGTTGTAGACTTAAAGTTATATTATATTAACGGAGTAGCTGAAGTGTCACCTAAAGAAGTTGATTATGATCAAAACACAGTAGTTAAGGTTACTTTAGATGAAGAGGTAAGCAAAGATAACATAAAAGAAATTTATATGGATTTATCAGAAGTTGGTGGATCTAATAAAGTTCCTATGGATTTAGCTTTATTAAATAATAATGTTATTAGTCAAACTATCGGGGTAAAAGATGCTGTAACATCAGGTGATAAAAGTATAATAATAGTAGTAGTTGATAAGAATGGGCAAGAACATGAAATTGAAACAAACCTAACTGTAAAATCAAAAACAGCTATAGGCGATGAAGATTTTGGATTTGATGAAGCAAGAATTTATTTTATTGTAACAGATAGATTCTTCAATGGTGATGAAAGTAATGATGATCCAAATGGAAACAACTATGATAAGAGTAATCCATTTACTTACCATGGGGGGGACTTAAAGGGATTAACTGCAAAGATTCCATACTTAAAGGATTTAGGTATAAATACTATTTGGATTACTCCAATTGTAGAAAATACAGATTTTAATCAACAATTTTCTTCAGATGGAAATCAATATTCTTACCATGGATACTGGGCAAAGAATTTTGAAAACTTAGATCCGCATTTAGGTACAATGGATGATTTAAAAACATTAATAGATACAGCTCATGATAGTGATATAAAGCTTATGGTTGATGTGGTTTTAAACCATGCAGGTTACGGAATGAATAAAGAAGAAGGAAATAGTGGTGCTAACAATTATCCTACTAATGAGGATAGAAGGTTATTTGGAAACATGTTTAGGGATGTTGTAGGAAATGACTTCGAAACTCAAGAAGTATCAGGTTTACCTGATTTTAGAACTGAAGATTCAGAAGTAAGAGAAACTCTTGTAGACTGGCAAAAATCTTGGATTGAAAAATCAAAGACTGATAAAGGTAATACTATTGATTACTTTAGAATTGATACAGTTAAACATGTAGAGGGAGCTACTTGGAAATCATTAAAAAACAGCGTAACAGAAATAGATCCTAACTTTAAGATGATAGGTGAATATTATGGAGCTGATGTAGATTCAACATTTAACAAGTTAGAAAATGGTGAAATGGATGCATTATTAGACTTCCAATATAAGAATAAAGCTAGGGATTTTGTGAATGGAAAGATAACAGAAACAAATGACTACTTAAATTCTAGAGCAGATAAGATTAGTAATACTTATCTTTTAGGGCAATTTTTAAGCAGCCATGATGAGGATGGATTCCTTACAACTGTAGACTATAATTTAGGAAAGCAAATGATAGGTGCAGCTATTCAGATAACTGATAAAGGTATTCCGGTAATTTATTATGGTGAAGAGTTAGGCATGACTGGTAAGAATGGAATGGAATTAGGTGATGCTAACAGATATGATATGGACTTTTCTAGATTAGAAGATCCTGAATATGCAAAAGTTTATAATCATTATAAGAAACTATTAAATATAAGAAAGGATAACTCGCTAGTATTTTCTAAAGGTGATAGAGTAACTATTGACGGCGGTGATGAAGATAAGTTTAGTGCATTTAGTAGAACTTATAAAGGTGAATCTGTAGTTACAGTTCTAAATATTGATGAGGTGGAACAAGAACGTTCTATATATGTTCCATATGAGGCAGGAACTGTACTTGTTGATCCTTATAACAATAAGGAATATACGGTTAATGAAAATGGAGTAGTAAATGTGGTGATACCGGCTATGATTGAGGGGGGAACAGTTATATTAACAACTAAAAAGACATCTAGTGATTCAGATAATGGAAATATAAATAATGGAGTTAACAAAGATGAAAGTGGAGATACTGTTAAGACTGGTGATTCTTTAAAGATGGAAGGAGTTATATTTCTAGCAGCCTTAATGGTTACTTCATTAGGAGCTATTACTATTATTAAAAACAAAAAGAAAGTAGCTAAATAATAAAAGGGGATGTATCAAAATTTATTTTGATACATCCTTTTTAAAATATTTTATTATCTTATCCCATGAACATGAATGTATGACAAGTAAATACTGAAGCAACTTGCATAAAGCATAGTAAGCTTCCTACTATAATTCCAGGAACATAAGGATTATTACAATATTTAAATATACGACGTAATAAAAGTATAGCTATTGGGAACACAGGTATTGCATTAATCATATATGTGAATGTAAATGTTGATCCAAATATATTTTGCTGTACCCCTGTCTTAGCAAATAAATAGTATCCAACAAATGTGATTACAAGTGCAGGGATCATATTCATAAATGCAAAGAATAAATCATTTAACCATGTAGGCTCTTTACCAATTTTTGAGTAGTATGCAGAATTTATTGCAATACTAACAGCGATACCAAACAATAAATAGAATGGTAGGTAAGTAAAGAATAAGTATAAGTGATCTAAAGGCAATTCACGCATTCCCCATAGATAATAACGTAAATCTATTTGGAATATATATTGTGCAATATACACAACAGCTAGTACACTTGATATTCCTATGATAGCTAATAATATTGACTTTATAACATCAATAAATGGAATTCTTACACCCCATTGCTTTAAAGTATCTCCTTCTTTTCTTCCATATAAGAAGTAAGAACCAAAAGAAGTAAATAACATAAAAAGTCCATTAGCTAATGCCCATAAAGCGTATATATTACTTGTTTGTTGTGGTAACTGATTTGTTACAAAGTATCCTAATCCTTTATTAAAGATTAAAGATATGCTTATGAAAGCAAATGCACAGTTAAGAATGGTTAATGACCAGAACCAAATTTTTCCTTTGTTATTTGGGGTAGGACGTAATTGTTTATTATCTTCAGCTTTTAAGCTAGAGAAGAATTTTGTTTTTGTTAATACTGCAATTGTAAATATACATATAGCTAAGGCACCAGCAAGTCCTAAAATAGATGCGATACTATAGAATTTCCAAATTTGCATACTACCAAGTTTATATTGTGGAGCTTCTAATGTTTCTTGGAAAAAGTCCACTACTGATGCTACAGCACCACTACCACCTTGTGGCTTTGGATGAATTTCGTTAGCTTTTGTAATACGACGAATTACTTGTTTACCATTTATATCAGTTGAGTATGTATGTCCAGGAAGTACTTCATCACCTTGGAATGCAGATGGTGCTTGTCCAAAACTAGCGAAGGATTTAGCTTCATTAGAACCTAAGAACTCTTGAGCTGATATTATTTTTCCAGTATCATCTTGGGTACTGAAATAAACATGGTCATAGAATGTATAGTAAAGACCTACACTACGGTTTCCATATACGTTTGCCCAGTTTCCTTCAAAATCTTTAAAAGTAGGGTTACTTGCAATAAGGTATACTGAAGAGATTAATTTATTAGGGCCCATATTATCTAAAGTAACACTAATATTTGTAGCATTCCCACCCATTGAATGACCCACTATACCTATTTGGTTTGAATCAACATAATCTAAATCGCTTGCATATCTTACAGCAGAGTAGATTCCATATCCTTCTGTGTTGATATCAGTGAAGAATGTTTCATAAGAGGTTATATCAGAACCACCATGGTTTAACATATCAGGTGTTATAACAACGAATCCACGACGAGATAATTCTAATGCATATTGAGCATAACATTCTTTTGTTGTTGATAAACCATGAGCAAATACAACAGCAGGAGCTTTATTTTCTGATGTTGCATTTTTGGGACTATAAACACGAATACTAACATTATTACCAGATCGTGTTTGTATTGTTGTAGTTTCAATTCTTACTTTTCCAAAGTTACTTAGAAGTAAGTTAGAACTAATTAAACAAAATAGAGTGAAAATTAATGAGAAAATTAGTCCGCGTTTAGCTATAAATTTCTTTTTCATATGTTTCTCCCTTCACATAAATGAAAATTTGATCTTAAGTTAATAAATAATTTAACTGTACGTGATTATTATAATAGGCAAACGATTTCATTTGTATCATTATTGTGTTCAGTTTATATGACAATGTTGTTGTGGTAACAAGAATATACTTTTCAAATATGATAAAACTTTTTATAATAACGTTATCAAAGGGGGGATATTATGAATCAGAAACTAGAAATCATTGATTACCCAAATATAAAAAATATGAATTTGTTTGTGGTGGAAGTTGATTATCGCGAGCCCCATCTTCACCCTGAAGTAGAGATGTTATTTGTTTTTAAAGGTAGCCCTATTTTTATTATTAATGATGAACAATTTCAATTTCATCCGGGGGATGTTATTTTACTTAATAGTAATGATAAGCATGAAATAATTTCACAGGAGGAAGCATCAATATTTTTATGTTTGCAAATATTACCTAAGTATTTTGAAGGATATTTTCCCCAAATTAGTCATGTGGTTTTTACTGATCATTGTAGATATGATATCAAGCATAATTTATTGATTTATACTTTTTTAAAGCTTGGAGAAGTTTATATAGAAAAGCCACAATATTATCAAATAAACTGTGCAAGTATGATTAATATTATGTATTTCTATTTATTAAATCAATATTCAAAATATGAATTAAATACTGATTATAATGGAGCAATTTGTCACAATAAATTACGTTTAAGTAGGATTACAAGGTATATAGAAGAACATTATAATGAAAAAATATCATTACAGGATATTGCAGATAGAGAAGGATTATCTGTATACTTTTTATCCCATTTTATTAGGGAACATTTAAAGCAGAATTTTCAGGATTATCTAACTTTTGTAAGATTTAATCATGCAAGAGACATGATTCTTACTACTAATATGAAGTTAATAGATATTTGCTATCATTGTGGGTTTTCAGATTATCGTTATATGAACCAAGCTTTTAAAAGATATTGTAATTCTACACCAAAAGAATTTAAAAATCGTTCATCTACTACAATGGTAAAAAAGCCATCATCAGGCGGAAATAATCAAATAATATATAGTGAAGAAGATGCACTATATATTATTAGAAGGGCTTTTCAAGATTTTAATTTATTTGAACCTAATATATAGTTAGTCATAGAGTAAAGAGAAGGAAATGTCAGATATATTAAATATACCTACATTTCCTTTTTATATTTTAGTATTTAGATATTCTTGTATTTGTTTCTAAATTCTAAAGGGGTAATATTTTCTTTTTTCTTAAAAACTGTATTAAAATAATTTTGGTTTGAATAACCAATAGATAATGCAATATCTGCAATATTCATATCTGTACTTACTAAAAGGTCTTTACCTTTTTCTATTCTTCGTTCGTTTAAGTATCCTATAACAGTTTTATTTTTAGTTTTCTTAAATACATTACACAAATAAGTTTTATTAAGAGTTAATTCTTTAGATATTACATCTAAATTAATATCCTGAGAATAGTGAGAATCAATATATTTAATAGCTTTTGTTACATTAAGATTATGTTTTTCTTCCTCTATCTCTATATTTACATAAAGCAGTTCTATTAAATGAGGGAGGCAATGAATTGGTTTGTATTGAATATTTTCTGTATTATTCTTATCTGTAGAATAGGGACCAATTACATAAAATCCATAAGAATAGTTGTTGGGTATTATAGGGCATATTGTAATAAAAATACTATGCTGTCTATTAACATTTATAATGTTTTTTTCCTTTCTAATTCTTTCTAGAATTTTGTGAATATCAGCATTAACAGGATTACCTAATGAAAATAGTAAATGTCCATTTTCATTGTAAGCTTCAATATTAAGATGAGTACAATTGTGGAAGTTATCTATATTCTCTTTTGCTTTATCTAATAAAGTTATCATTTATTTTCCTCCAAAAGTTTTGCCTAAATATTTTATAAAAAAACAAAATATTTTATAAGACAGTGAATGATAAACTTGATATTATTAATGAGAATCATTATCAAGAAATATCAATTGAATTATATCAATATACATAGAGTTTGTCAAAGTATCATTCAGAGGTGAACAGATGAAAAAGAAATATTTAGTTCTTATATTAATTATACTATCGGTGTTATCTATATTCGTAGGGGTAACTGATATTAAATTAGCAGATATATTTGCTTTAGAGAGCACAAAAATAGAAATATTATTAACAAGTAGAGTTCCAAGGCTAGTCAGTATAGTAGTTGCAGGTATTGGATTAAGTATAAGTGGTCTTATAATGCAACAGATAAGCAGAAATAAATTTGTTTCTCCTACAACTGCTGCAACTGTAGATTTTGCAAAGCTTGGTATATTAGCATCTATGCTGGTATTTACCTCTGCAACAACAATGCAAAAGATGATTATATCATTTGCCTTTTCTTTAGTGGGTACAATGATATTTATGAAAATGACAAAGGTAATAAAATTTAAAAATATAGTTTTTATACCTTTGCTGGGGATGATGCTAGGGAAAGTAGTAAATTCTATAACTACATTTTTTGCTTATAAGTATGATTTGATTCAAAATCTTTCTTCATGGATGGAAGGTGACTTATCTATGATAATGAAAGGAAATTATGAATTATTGTACTTAAGTATCCCTGTAGTTGTAATTGCCTTCCTTTATGCAAATAAGTTTACTGTGGCAGGAATGGGAGAAGATTTTGCAACTAATTTAGGGTTAAACTACAATTCAGTAGTTAATATTGGACTAATTATAGTAGCTGTAATTTCAGCAGTAACAATTATTACTGTAGGAAATATTCCTTTCCTTGGGTTAATAGTTCCAAACATAGTTAGTCTTTATCTAGGAGATAACCTGAAAAATTCCTTATACCATACAGCATTACTTGGACCTATATTCCTTTTAGCTTGTGATATATTTGGAAGAATAGTAATATTCCCATTTGAAATATCTATAGGAACAACAGTTGGAGTTATCGGAAGTGCAATATTCCTTTATATGATAGTAAGGAGGTCTGGAAATGAAGCATAAGAAATTACTTTTAGGATTAGGAATAGCAGCAACAATATTAGTAGCAATCTTTTTATTCATAGGATTAAATGCAAATAATTTTGATTATGCTTTATCAAGACGTATACCTAAAATTATAGCAATGATATTAGTTGGGATATCAATAGGGTTTTCATCTTTAGTATTCCAAACAATTACTAATAATAGAATTTTAACTCCTAGTATCTTAGGGCTAGATTCATTATATGTGCTTTTACAAACAACCCTAATATTTATTCTAGGTTCAGGTTCAGGAGTAGTAAATGGGAAGAATGCAAACTTTGTTATATCAATAATAGTAATGATTATATTCTCTTCCTTAATATACAAATTCTTATTTGGAAAAAATAGTAACAATATATTCACACTATTATTAATAGGGGTTATATGTGGAACATTATTTGAAAGCTTAACAACGTTTATGCAAGTATTAATTGATCCATTAGAGTTTCAAGTGGTACAGGATAAAATGATGGCAAGCTTTAATAATATAAATACTGAAATATTGCTATTATCAACTGTAGTAATAGCACTTTGTATAGTTTTCAGTATGGATTTTTTAAAGATATTAGATGTTATGTCTTTAGGAAGAGATGAAGCAATAAACCTAGGTGTTGATTATGATAAAGTTACTAAAAAGATGCTTGTAGTTATAGTAATACTTACATCAGTATCTACAGCATTAGTAGGTCCTATAACATTCTTAGGACTTCTAGTAGTAAATATAGCTAGACAACTTGTTAAGACATATAAGCATAGTGAACTTGGAATAGCTACAGGGTTTATTAGCGTAATAGCTTTAATAGGTGGACAACTTATAGTTGAAAGAATATTAAACTATGGAATGACAATAGGAGTAATAATCAACTTTATAGGAGGAATCTATTTCATTTATCTTGTAATGAAGGAGAGAGCAAAATGATAGAGGTAAGAGGAATTACAAAGAAATATGGAAAAAAGAATGTTGTAGATAATGTTTCTTTAAAAATAGAAGAAGGAAAAATAACTTCATTTATAGGTCCTAATGGGGCAGGTAAAAGTACCTTGCTTTCAATAATAAGCAGACTTATAAAAAGGGATGCAGGTGAAGTTTTAATAGATGGTAAAGAAATATTAGAATGGGATAATAAAGAGCTTGCTAAGAAAGTTTCTATATTAAAGCAATCTAATAATATAAATATAAAGCTTACTATTAGAGAATTAGTTAGCTTTGGAAGATTTCCTTATTGCCAAGGAAATTTAAAGGATGAAGATATTCAATTTGTGGACAAGGCAATTAAATATATGCAGCTTAAGGATATTGAAGATAAGTACTTAGATGAACTAAGTGGTGGTCAAAGACAAAGAGCATATATTGCCATGGTAATAGCTCAAAACAGTGATTATATCTTACTAGATGAGCCATTAAATAATTTAGATATGAAGCATTCAGTTGAGATTATGAAGATATTAAGAAGATTAACTGATGAGCTTGGAAAAACAGTTATTATAGTAATACACGATATTAACTTTGCATCCTGCTATTCAGACTATATTGTAGCTTTAAAGGATGGAAAAGTAGTTAAGGATGGTCCTACAGATGAAACAATTAAAAAGGAAGAACTTGAAAGTATTTATGAAATAAAATTTGATATTCAAAATATAGATAACAGAAAAATATGTGTATATTTTTAAATAAAAAGGAGAGATAAAAATGAGTAAAAAGACAATAATTTCAATGATAGTTATTATAGCAGTTATATTTGGTATTTATGGTGTTACTAAATTTGCAGGAAATGGTGTTTCAGCAGATGGAGAGAAGATTAAAATCACTCATAAATTAGGAGAAACAGAAGTAACAAAGAATCCTTCAAGAGTTATAGTTTTTGACTATGGTATAGCAGATGCTTTAAATACTTTAGATGTAGAGATAATAGGTTTACCAAAATCAAATTTACCAAGTCTTTTAAGCAAATATGAAGATGGTAAGTACGAAAATGTAGGAAGTTTAAAAGAACCTGATATGGAAAAAGTTTATGAATTAAAGCCAGATTTAATAATAATGTCAGGAAGATTAGAATCATACTATGAAGAATTAAATAAGATAGCTCCAACAATTTATTTAGGAGTTGATAATACTGATTATTTAGGTTCTTTCAAAAAGAATATGGAAACTTTAGGACAAATATTTGATAAAGAAAAAGAAGTTAAAACTCAGGTTGCTAAGGTTGAAGAAGCTATAGGTAAGGTTAATGAAAAAGCAGAAGGTGTAAATGCATTAATAGCTTTAGCTAATGATAATGCATTTAGCGTATATGGAGAAGGATCAAGATTTGGAATAATTCACAAGGAGTTTGGAATTGAAGCGGTTGATAAGACTATAGAATCATCAACACATGGACAAAAGGCTTCATTTGAATACATTTTAGATAAAAATCCAGATTATTTATTTGTAATAGATAGAGCAGCTGTAACAGGTGGAAATACTTCAGCGAAGGAAATGTTTGATAATGAAATTATAAAGAAAACTGATGCATATAAGAATGGGAATATAGTATATTTAGATGCTGATGTTTGGTACACAATAAGTGGTGGTATTGAATCAACACAAAAGATGGTTGATGAAGTGTTAGAGGCTTTAAAGTAAATGAATTATGAAAAAGGAGAAATTGATAAGCAATTTCTCCTTTTTTTGTTCTTAAATTCCATAAAAAGGATTAGAATATAAGTGGAATTTAAATACAAAGGGGGATGAAGCATGTTATCATATATATATTTATTTGATATTGCTCTAATTTTATTAAGTACAAAAGTGTTAGGAATAGTAACAAAGAAATTCCAAATGCCGCAGGTTGTAGGGGCTTTATTAGCTGGATTAGTATTAGGACCAGCTGTATTTAATGTAATTACAGAAACTGATTTTATAAAACAAATAGCAGAACTTGGAGTTATAGTAATTATGTTTACAGCTGGATTATCTACGGATATTAATGAACTAAAAAGTACTGGAAAAGCTTCTTTTATAATTGCCTTATGTGGAGTTATTCTACCTCTTATAGGGGGAACTGCAGTAGCCTATATTTTTAATAGGGGGGAATTCGCAAGTATTGTTGGAAATGAATTAATAGAGAATATATTTATAGGAATAATATTAACTGCTACATCAGTAAGTATAACTGTAGAAACTTTAAAGGAGCTTGGCAAGCTTAATAGCAGAACAGGAAATGCTATATTAGGAGCGGCTTTAATTGATGATATATTAGGCATAATTGCATTAACTATAGTTACAAGTTTTAATGATGCAAGTGTAAGCGTAATTTTAGTATTAATAAAGATAATATTATTTTTTGCTGTTGCTGGAGTATCAGGGTACATTTTTTATAAATGCTTTGATAAATTTGTAAATAGATATGATAGTGATATGAGAAGATTTGTTATAGCAGCCTTTGTATTTTGCTTATTGTTATCATTTGTAGCAGAAAGATTCTTTGGAGTCGCAGATATAACAGGAGCTTTTATAGCTGGACTTGTTTTGTCAAATAATAAAGAGACAAGTTATATAAATGCAAGGTTTGAGACTTTATCTTATATGTTACTTTCGCCAATATTCTTTGCAAGCATTGGGTTAAAGGTGTCATTAAGTAAAATGTCCTCGGGAATAATTCTATTTACTATTTGTATAGTTGGTATAGGAATAATAACAAAGATTATAGGATGTGGACTTGGAGCAAAGTTATGCAGGTTTAACAATAAAGAAGCATTACAAGTTGGTATTGGAATGGTAGCTAGAGGTGAGGTGGCTTTAGTTGTAGCTAATAAAGGAATATCTATGGGGATTATGAATCCTGTATTTTTAGCTCCAATAATTATTTTAGTGGTGGTTTGTGCTATAGCAACGCCTATAATATTAAAAATAGTTTATAAAGAAAAAAATATATAAATATGGTATTAATGAGAAGGAAACTTTGTTGTTACCGGCTTTTAAGTTAATGGATATTAATAATGAAGGGAGGAGGAGCAGTGAAAAGTAAAAGAAAAATATTTATAGTTGCTATTGTTTTTATTTTTATCATTATAATACTTCTATGTGGAAGTAAAACACAATTGAATTCAGAAAAGATATCAAATATTAGAATACAAGCGTTACCATCTCCACCTAAGTTTAAAGATATTGATAAGAAAGAAGATATAGAAAAGATAGTAACATTTCTTAATGATTTACCTAAAGAAGAGGTTAAGGATGATGGGAGAAATGGATGGCAATTCTTTATAGAAGTAAATGAGATTGGTAGTACTAATTATGTTTCTTTTGTAGGTGATAGATTGTATATTGATAAGAATTGCTACAAGATAGATGATAAAGCTTTAAATGAGTTTAGAGAACTTTATGACTCGTTCCAATATGAAGAAAAGAGTTATAAGGAATGGTAGAGAGGCAAGATAAAAATGATTCTGAAAATAAAAATTCCTGCACAAGCAGGAATTTTTATTATATTGCATTATATTTATCTTCGTCTAGCATCCCTTCTGACTTGGCAACAACTACTGCTGTAGCTGAATCACCAACAACATTTAAGGATGTAACTAACATTTCTACAGGTCTATTTATTGCTAAGATTAATGAGTATGCAAGCAATGCAGCATCATTATTGTATCCCATTCCAGTTAATACAGTAAATAGTATTATTGCACCAGCACCAGGGGCAGCAGGTGTACCTATTGAGGCTATAAGAGCAAGTAACCCTATAACAATTATGTTTCCAATAGTTACTTCATATCCAGCACTTGATGCTATAAATATAGCAGCTATAATTTGCATTATTGCAGTTCCGTTCATATTTATAGTCATTCCTAGTGGTAATGTAAATGAAGCTATTTCATCACTAACACCTAATTCCTCAACAGTTGTTTTTGTGTTAAGTGGTAAAGTTGCAGCTGATGAAGATGTAGAAAATCCAAATAAAGCAACTTTAGATATCTTCTTAACAAAAGTGATTGGATTTAGCTTAGCAGCCAGTGCTACAAAAATAGCATAGCCAAGTGTTAAGAATAGTAATAAGGCTAATACTGTTGTTATTACATAAGCTAAGGCTGGTTTCAAGTGATCAACACCATATATTGCGAAAGTTCTAGTTATTAGTACGAATATAGCAATAGGTCCAAATTTAGTTATAATAAAGCTTAAGAATACAGTAATTATATTATTTACATCTTCTAGTAACTTCTTTAATACTTGAATTTGATCACCTAAGTGGTTTATGCAAAGACCAGTAACCACAGCTAAGAAAACAACAGCTAAGATGCTACCATTTTGAGAGAAAGTTGCAGCTATGTTATTTGGTATAGCTTTTACTATAACTAATAACGGGTTAGAACCAGCGCTTCCAGCTTGAGAAGTTAAGTTATCTATACTTACATTAAATAATCCCATCTTATTTGCAGCAAATCCAAAGATTCCAGCTAATATAAGAGCAAATAATGATGTAACTAAGAATCCTAATATTGTTTTATAAGATATACGGCCAAGTTTTTTAGTGTCACTAACTTTACACATAGCTAAAGCTATTGAAGTAAATACCATTGGGACAATTACAAGTTGTAATGAGTTTACAAATAGTTGTCCTGCTATATAGAATAATCCTAGAGCATTTTGAGCTCCTTCAGCAGATATATCTTGGAATAATAAGTTGTTTATTGTAGTCCATAAATCAATATTTCCATTGCTTAATAAGCTCTCTCTTAATAATATAAATCCAGTACCAGCAATTAAACCTAGAATTAAAGATATTGCCATTTGAATAGCTAGTTTGTTTGAGTTTTGTTTTTTCATAGTATCCTCCATAATAATTCCGAATATATAGGATACCAGATATATAAAAACGCCCTAATACCAATTAAGATACTAAGGCGTATAAAATACATAAATAATGTAATACTTCCTTATTAGTCTCACAGGACTAGTTTAAAGGTATCCTACGTTTTAGAAGTATACAGTATAAGAATGTATTCGTCAATATTCTACAAAATATTATTATCTAACAGAAAGCATTCTTTACATCAATAAGAGCTGCATCTGTTTTTTTAGAAGCAAATACGAGTATTTCTATTGATTCTTGTAAGCATTTTATAGCATGTTTTTGATCTTTATTTAAATGGCATTCATGAAGTAAACAATCAAGGTCCTTATATAGACATTGAAGCTTGTCTGTATCATTTCCAATGCTATAAAGAGCTGATGACATAGCTGTTAAAATACTATTCAACTTTTTGTTAGAACATTCCTTACATTTACAGCAATCATTTGTTCCTTTTTTAAAGCTATCAAAATCATTGTACTTGTAAGAGTTTATACTATTTTGCTTTTTTAAATATTTATCCATGTTAAAGTTGTTATAAGGCAAATTATATTCATCTACAGGAGTATCATAAGTTTCATAAATTTCGCATGGTTTGTAAATATCACAAGGTTTTGGAGAATCACATGGTTCGCAGTGCTTAGAAGGTTCACATGGATCACAGAATTCATTTATATCATAGTTATCATATATAGTTTTTTCTTCTTCAAACTCTTTTATAAAGTTATTGTTTATATAGTTTTTCATAATACACCTCAATCTCTAAACTTTTGTAAAATTAAATCTCAATATTATAATATGTGTTGACATATAAAATGTGAGAAAAGTGAAAAAGCACATTTTAAGAAAAATATAGAAAATATACAATAATGTGCTATAATAATATTGTTAATGGGGTATAGCCAAGTGGTAAGGCATCAGATTCTGACTCTGAGTATGGTCGGTTCGAATCCGACTACCCTAGCCACATATAAAAGATTATCCAAGTTTATAAGGATAGTCTTTTTTATTTTTAAGAAAATATATCTTAAAAAGATTGAGAATGAGAGTTTAATATTATTTAGCTTAAATAATTATAAATAAAGTTAGTATTTATTTAATATAAATAAATACGTAGAAGAGTTAAGAAAATTGAGATGATAAAGTTAGTATAATATACTGTAAGTGAAAGCAAAAGAAAAGTCTCCATTAGCAATTGACTTATATAGAAATAGGTTGTTATAGCGAGGGATTAAGCTTTTTTTTAATATAAACTTTATTTTTGAGGAGTTTTAATCTTTTTTATAAGATTTACAATATTTGATAATATTTATGATTCATGATAAGATTTAATCACTATATTAAAAAAAGGAGAAATGAAATATGGAAAGTGATCCCGACCCTGCTAATATTGCTGGACAGCTCATATTGTTAGCAGTATTAACAGCAGTAAATGCTTTCTTTGCAGCAGCAGAGATGGCAATTGTATCAATTAATAAAACAAAAATGAAAATGTTAGCTAATGAAGGTAATAAAAAGGCTAACACAATATGCAAATTAGTAGAGGAACCAACAAAGTTCTTGTCTACAATTCAAGTTGCAATAACACTATCTGGATTTTTTGCTAGTGCATCTGCAGCAACAGGTATTTCAACAGTGGTAGGTAAGATGTTAACAGACATGAATATACCTTATGGTGAACAAATATCTTTTGTAGGTGTAACAATAATTTTATCTTATTTCACACTTGTATTTGGTGAACTTTTCCCTAAGAGATTAGCCATAAAAAAAGCAGACAAGCTTTCTATGGTAGTTGTAAATCCTATTCTTTTTATTTCTAAGGCAGTAGCACCTTTTGTTAAGATACTATCAGTATCAACAAATATTTTGGTAAAGCTGTTTGGATTGGATAGTGATGACTCAGAGGAAAGAGTAACAAAGGAAGAAATTAAGTCTCTTGTAGAAACAGGAGAGGAACATGGTGCAATTAATGAAAGCGAAAAAGAAATGATAGAAAGTGTGTTTGAATTTGATGACAAAATAGCTGAAAAGGTTATGACACCAAGAACAGAGGTATATTGTATAGATATAAATGAACCTCTTGAAGAATATTTGGACGAGCTTTTACAAAAGAGATTTGCTAGAATACCTGTCTATGAAGATGAAATTGATAATATCATTGGAGTATTATATATGAAAGACTTCATGATAGAAGCTAGAAATAAAGGCTTTGAAAATGTAAATATACAGGATATATTGCAAGAACCTTATTTTGTGCCAGAGTGTAAGCCAATTAGACATTTATTTAGAGACTTACAGGACATTAAACGTCATATAGCAATAATTGTAGATGAGTATGGTGGATTCTCAGGTATCATAACTGTTGAAGATTTAGTTGAAGAAATTGTTGGAGATATAAATGATGAGGATGATGAAGAGGAATTTGGAATAAGAAAAGTTGGAGAGAATTGTTATTTAGTAGATGGTACTACTCAATTAGATGAATTAAATGAAAATTTAAACATTGATGTAAAGTCTGATGAGTTGGATACTTTAAATGGATTCTTAATTAACTTAATTGGAAAAATTCCTTTAGAAGATGAAGAAAAAGAAATAAAGTATAACAATATTGTTTTTAAAATAGATGAAGTGTCTGATAAGAAAATTGAAAAGGTAAGAATATGTCTCTAGGTTATTCCTAGAGATTTTTTATTTAATATAGTTTATAATTACTACAGGAGGAGATTCATATGATGAACAAGAGAAAAATATTAGGCATAGTTGTAGTGCTTGTAATAGGAATGATTATTTTCACTATTTTAAGTAGTAAAAATAGCATAAGTACTGAAGAAAAATTGTCACAAATTGAATCTGAAAGAAAACCTGATAATTATATTCCTGCAAGTATAAAGATAAAAGCAAAAGATTTTACTGTTTATGCAGAAAATAAAGAAAAGATTAATATAGAAAAATATATTGGAAGTAAACCAATGGTGATAGTTTTTTGGGCATCATGGTGTATTGATTGTAGAGAAAATCTAATAAGAATTGAAGCTGCTAAAGAAAAGTATTATAAAGAAGATGTAGAATTCATTGTTGTTAATATTACTGATGGAGAGCGTGAGACAAAGGAAACAGCAGATACATACTTAAAGTTTAATAATATTTCACTAGATACTTATTATGATTATGATTTAAGTGCTTATAAAGCGTATAATTTAAATACATTACCAAGAATGATGTTTGTAGATAAGAATGGGATAATAGTCCAAGATAGAAAGGTATCTATAGATGAAAAAGGTTTAGATTTATCTATTAAAAACCTTATTAGTCCAGAAGAATAACTAAAGAGAAGGAAGGTTACAAATGAAAAAGAAATTAATTATTTTATTTAGTTTATTATTTTCACTATTTTTATTTATATCATGTAGTAAAGATACAGAAGAAAATAATAAAAGTGAAGTAGAACAAAGTGAATCATTAGAACAAGAAAATAATCTTGATGTAGCAAGTTATAGTGTTAAAACCATTAATAATAATGATATTTCCATGCTATATACAGGGATGACTTTAAGTCCAGTAATAACTGTTGGTGAAGTAAGTGATAGGCCTTTTAACATTGAGATTACTGATATAGATGAAGCTTATGACATTGGAAATGATGGAAATATAGAATTAATAAATTCTGAAACAGGAGATTTTATAAGTTTTACTAGGGATGATAAAGGAAACTATAAGATATCGGCCAAATTAGAAAAGGATATTGAATATGGTATATTATTAAATAAAAGATTAGTGGGTGCTGTAAGGGTTGTAGAAGATTTAAACAGTATAGATAAGGAAGCTTTATATAATGATATTTCTACAAGGTTAAGTTGTGGATTATCATAAGTTAATTAAAGGAATCTAAAATGTTAGGTTCCTTTTTCTTTCGGATTTCTTAAGAATTATAAATAGTCTTTTGTAATCTTTAAGTCCTATTATAAGAATATAGGATTAAAGATATCTAATAAAATTTCTAATATGATAAAATAGTTAGTAAGTTTTAAAGTTGGAGGAAAATATGAAAGGGTATAATGTTTTAGTGGTTGATGATGATAAAGCAATAGTTGAAGCTATAGAAATCTATCTTAGAGGAGAAGGATATAATATTTTCAAAGCTTATGATGGTGCTGAAGCTTTAGAAGTAATAAAGGAAGAAGAGATACACCTTATCATAATGGATATTATGATGCCAAAGATGGATGGAACAAGGGCTACTCTTAAAATAAGAGAAGAAAAAGAGATACCAATAATCATGCTTTCAGCAAAGTCAGAGGATACTGATAAAATATTAGGACTTAATATTGGAGCTGATGATTATGTAACAAAGCCTTTTAATCCCTTAGAATTAATTGCAAGGGTAAATTCTCAAATAAGAAGATATACAAGGTTTTCACCTTTAAAGGAAAACAATGATGTTATAAAAATTGGTGCTATAGAGCTTAATAAGAGGAGTAAGGTTGTTTTGAGAGATGGAGAGATAGCAAAGTTAACCCCATTAGAATTTAAAATTCTTTCATTGTTAATGGATAACCCAGGAAGAGTATTTTCTATTGAAGAAATTTATGAAAGGGTATGGAATGAAGTAGCCTTTAATGTAGACACAGTAACAGTGCATATTAGAAGAATAAGAGAAAAGATAGAAATTAATCCTAAAGAACCTAGATATTTAAAGGTGGTGTGGGGAATTGGATATAAATTTGAAAAAGATCACAGGGGATAAATTAAACTTTAAGATTCTATTACTATCAATATTAGTTGCGCTAACACCAGTGCTATATACATACCTTTTTAATAGCTTACAATTTAAAAGTATGTATGAAAGATTTGACGTATCAAATTACTATAATGAATTTTATAATGGATTGGTAGAGGTATCTGATATATATATAGATATTGATAGAAATATAAATGAAGATGGAATACAGAAATATTTAGAGATAAATAATACTAACACAACTGCAGAAGGTAAAAATAGGGAAGAACTAATTAATATAATAAATAGCAAGTATAATAACTTTTTTAACAAGTTTATAAAGAATTCCAATTTTGAATTCTTTGTAGATAGAGGGGATGGAACTTCATTTACTACAAGTACTTATACAAATATTAAAGATTTCATAGAAGATTCTAGGAATGGATATGATTATGTTGTGTTATTTGGAAAAAATTCAAGTAATCAACAAGGTACAGAAGTGTCTAAGTCAATGAAAACTTTAGCTGGATATAATGAGTTTAGAAGTAAGTATGATATTTGCATAAGGGTACCTAAAAATTTAGAAAAAGAGGATGTACTTTATTACGCCAAGGAGGATATAAAAAAATATAAGAAGACAGCAGTGATATGGGGCGTGGGATTAGCTCTAGATTGTATACTAACAATAGGATTGTTTATAAATATATTAAAGAATAAAAATAAAGCTTTTAATAATATATTTATTAAGTTATATGGAAGTTTTTTTACAGAGTTAAAACTAATTTTTATGATTTTACTTGGAGTATTTTTGTATTATATATGTTGGAAAACCCAGTGGTATTTCCTGGGAAGGATTATAGTACTAACCATAATTGGTGGATTATTATTATATTTAAACTTAGCATATATTTTAAAGCTTATATTTATAGACAAGGATAATGCATCAAAAGAACTTAAAAATAAATCTTTTTTATTAAAAATATATAAAGCAATATTAAGACTTTTTGGTTTTATACGTGAAAGCTTTGTTTATAAATATACAGCAATTACAATTATATCATTTATTTTTGTAATAGTAGTGTTTGTTGGAGTTGCATGCTTTATAACATTTCCTTTAAGCTATTGGATATATGAACCTTTTTATAGTGCCTTAGTAGTGGTATTTATACTTATGGCAATAGGTGTAATAGGCTATGTATTAGTAATAGGAAAGGAAGTAAATAAGCTTAAAAAAACTACTAGTAATATTGTAAAAGGAAATTACAAAAATGAGTTATTAGTGAGTGGACCCCATATATTAAGGGAAATATCTAAGGACTTATCTAATATACAAGAAGGATTAGAATCAGCTATAGATAATGCTGTAAAAAGTGAAAGAATGAAAGGAGAGCTTATAACCAATGTATCTCATGATTTGAAAACTCCTTTAACTTCTATAATTAATTATGTTGACTTATTAAGCAAAGATAATATTTCAGATGAAGAGAGAAAAAAATATATAGGGGTGCTTAAAGAGAAATCCCAAAGATTAAAGGTATTAATTGAAGATTTATTTGAAGCTTCTAAGGCAGCCTCAGGGGCTATTGAATTAGATATAGTAGAATTAGATCCAATAGCTCTTTTAAGGCAAACTATAGGAGAACTTGAGGATAAGATTGAGTCTTCAAACCTTCAAGTTATTAAGAATATACCAGAAGAAAAATTACTAATATTAGCTGATGGTAAGAAAACATTTAGAGTATTTCAAAACTTACTTTCTAATATTATTAAATATTCTATGAAGGGATCTAGAGTATATATAGATGTAGAGCAAGATGAAGATTATGTTAAAATAATATTTAAAAATATATCAGAAAGTCCATTAAATGTGGAAGCTGAAGAATTAATGGAAAGATTTAAGCGAGGGGATGTTTCAAGGACTACAGAGGGATCAGGACTTGGTCTTTCAATTGCTAAAAGCTTGGTAGAATTACAGGATGGAGAATTTAATATTGAGATTGATGGAGACTTATTTAAAGCCATAGTAAAGCTTAAAAATATAAGAGATAGTATTTAGTGAAATTAAGAAACCCTATTTTGTCTAGGGTTTCTTTTTAAACTTTCACTCCAATGTATCTTTTATTTAAGTCTATTTATATAAAAGGTTAAATCATTTTGATTTAGGCAAAAGCAAGGAAATTTCATTCCGTAGTTGCCCCATATAGTAATTGGAATTTCAGTAAAGTAGAATGTTATAAAAAAGTTTTCTCTAGTAGAAAGTCTAGTTAAAAAAGGGATTAATCTTATGTGTTCTACTTTGAAGTAATTACTATAGTTTTCAATAGTTAAGTTAGCTTTAAGCAGTTTTCTATCTTCTTCTGGAACAAGATTAACTAAGTTTTCTTTATCTTCTTCTGATAGTTTATCAAGATAAAAATCTATATAACAAAAAGAATTGTTTAATTTAAATATTTTTAGGATATAGTCAATCATTTCATCTTCACCTGAATATACATTTTTAGGTTCTAAAGTAAAGTTTGGAAAAGTATCTAGTCCATCTAATATATTTGGGAATTTTATTATTACATTCTTGTGAAATTCCTCTGAAGTTACAGATATTAGAATATCATTCATAGAATAATCTCCTTAAAATTAATTGTGAATTAGTAATATTATAAAAATACTACAAATTAGTGTCAATATTAAATAACTTTTATTTATAAAGTAAGTAATAAATTATTATAAAAATGCTTATTACTAAATAGAGAATACTTTTATATGGAGGAGATGTATATATGAGAGTAAAGGATAAGGTCATAATTGTTACAGGAGCATCACGAGGTATTGGGTATGCAGTGGCTGATAAGTTGTTATCAGAAGGTGCAAAACTTGTAGCTTGTGCATCAAATCAAAAGAATGCAGACAAGGCAGTAGTAGCATTAAAAGGTAGCCATCCTAATGCTATGATACTTGGACTTGGTGTAAATAATAATGAATCAAAAGAAATTGAGAAAGCAGTTAAAAAGGTACATGAGACATTTGGAAAGATTGATGTACTTATAAATAATGCAGGTATTACAACAGATGTATCTTTTTTTGATATGACAGAAGAGGATTTTGTAAATGTTATGAATATTAATGTTACTGGAATATTTAGATGGTGTAAGGCTGTAGCCCCAATAATGAAGGATAATGATGGAGGCAGTATAATAAATACATCATCTATGGTTGCAACCTTTGGACAAAGGAGTGGATGTTCATATGCAGCTTCTAAAGCTGCAGTAAATGGGTTAACCAAATCACTTGCAAAGGAACTTGGACAATATGGAATAAGAGTTAATGCAGTAGCCCCTGGAGTAACTAAAACAGACATGGTTGCATCTATACCTGATAAATTTATAGATTCATTAGCAGCAATGACTCCTCTTGGAAGAGTTGGAACTCCAGAAGAATTAGCAGGAGCATATGTTTATTTATCTTCTGATGAAAGTACTTTTACAAATGGAACAATAATTGGTGTTGATGGTGGCTTGGTAATGTAGATATAATATAAGCAAGACTTTATTTAAGTCTTGCTTATATTATATAGAGGTGTTTACTATGAATAATAGATATTTAATAGGAGATGTAGCTAAGTATTTATCATTATCTAGGGATACATTAAGGTATTATGATAAGTTAGGTATAGTTTCTCCTAAAAAAGATGAAGGTAATGGATATAGATATTACAACATGGATGACATAATTACATTATCTTATGTAATGATATTAAAAGATGTTGGAATTTCCTTAGATGATATAAAAGAAATGATTTATAACTATAGTTTAAAAGATATGAGATTAGGAATTTTAAATCAGGAGAAGGTAATAGATAAAAAAATAGAAGAACTTATGAATATAAAAACTAAAATAAGAAATTTTAATAATTGGTGTATAACAGCAGAAAATTATTTGAATAAGTTTGAAATTAGGGAATGTCCTAAGTTTTTATATACTATGGAACAAGTGGAAATTAAAGAATCAAAGTTAATGGACGCTATTGAAAAACTTAGAAGTAATAGTTATATAAAAGAAACTGTTTTTTCTATGTTAATTAATAAAGATGTACTTTTTAGTAGTGAAATAAAAGATGAGCACTTTTATTCGGGAGGAAGTGGTATTGTAGAAGAAGAGTATGTTAGTGATTTTAAAGTATTTCCAAGTAGGAAGTGTTTACATACAGTTATAGAAATTACATGTGATCAATGGGATAGTGAGCTTGTAAAAATAAAAGATTATATTCATAATGAAGGTTTAATAGTAGAAGATAATCTTCTTTGTAGAGCAATAGCATTTGAAAATAAAGATGGATTTCCAAAAGATTTTTATGAAATTTGGATTCCAGTAGCTTGACCTTGGAGTAACTCCAAGGTTTATTATTTTTTAATGAAGAAAGGAGATATCTTATATGAATGAATTAAATTTAGGAACAGAAAAAATAAAAAAGTTATTTTATAAGTATGCTATACCAAGTGTAATAAGTAGTATTATATTTTCAATTTATATTGTTATAGATGGTATTTTTGTAGGAAGAGTAGTAGGTCCACAAGGCTTAGCAATGGTTAATATAGCAATGCCAATATTTAGTATGGCTTTAGCTTTAGGTATAATGGTTTCAGTTGGAGGAAACACTGTAGTAAGTATTGAACTTGGAGAAGGTAGGAAAGAAGATGCTAGAGAAAGCTTTAGTTTAGGATTTTTTTCTCTTATTGTTATAAGTTCAGTTATAGGAATAATTATATTTTTATTTAGATATAGAGTTGCTACAGCTTTAGGTGCAACACCTTCATTAATGAAGGGGGTAATTGAATATTTAGTTATTCTTTGTTTATGTGTACCATTCTTTACTGGTGGAAGTTATTTAGCAGCAGGAATTAGAACAATGGGTATGCCAACGTTTTCCATGTTTTGTACTGTTTTAGGATCAGTTTTAAATATAATTTTAGACTATGTTTTTGTAGTGCTTTGGGGCTGGGGTGTTGCAGGTGCTGCCTTGGCGTCGGGAATAGCATTTTTTATTTCATTCCTTTTAGCTTTTATAAAAATTCAATCTAAGGATTCGATTTTAAAGTTAAAAAAATGCAAAATAAATTTAAGAAAGATTGGAAGGTTCTTTTATAATGGATCTTCAGAAGCTTTAACTGAAGTGGCAGTAGCATTTACTACTTTTATTTTTAATATAGTATTAATGAGAAAAATTGGAGAAATGGGAGTATCTGCTTTCTCAATAATTCAGTATATAGCTTCTCTTGTAGTAGCAGTTTATTTAGGAATAGCTAATGGTATAACACCTATTATAAGTTATAACTATGGAGCAAAAAAAGGAGAAAGAATAAATGAACTAATAAAATATGCATCAAAGGTTATGGTAATACTAGGTATAATATGTACAGGATTTTTATTTTTTTGGAGGAGAAACACTAATATCTTTCTTTGTAAGTAATGATAAAATATTATTAGAGACTACTTCACTTGCTTGTAAAATTTATTCTTTAGCATTTTTAGTAAGTGGCTTGAATATTTTGGCATCGTCCTATTTTACAGCTTTAGAGGACGCTAAAACATCAGCTATAATTTCCTTTTTAAGAGGTATAGCACTAATATTTATAGGGATTATAGTTTTACCTGCTATAATGGGTGATTCAGGAATATGGCTTACTGTAGCTTTTAGTGAGTTTTTAACATTATTAATTGCTCTAGTTTTATTAAAAAAATCAAAAAGTAAATTAATTCAATTATAAAAATTTGGATGTGGTATATCATGAAAATTCTAGTTATGGAAATAAAAATACGAGTATCTTGGGTTCAGAGCTTAAAGGAAAAGCGTATGATAGTTAATAGTATTACTCAAAGGTTAAAAAATAAATTTAACATTTCTGTAGGAGAGATGTTTCATCAAGATAATCATAAAATAATAGGAATTGCTCTATCAAAAGTATGTAGTACTAATGCTATAGTAGACACAACAAAAGAAAAAGTTATAAGTTTTATAGAAGAAAACTGTGATGGAGAAATAATAGAAATATTTGATGAGACAATAGAATATTAAGTTAAAAGGTGTATGAGCTAAAGTGCTTATACACCTTTTATCAGAATAGTAAAAAAATACAGGGTGCAATAGATTTTAACTCTGCTATAATAGAGAAGGATATTTTATGTAAGGAGTAAAAGATGAGGTTAAGAATAGGGGAATTAAAAGATTTAGATTTGATTTATAGCATAAAATGTAAAGCACTAAAACATTATAAAGATTTTGGAATAAGTTGGAATGAAAATTATCCAACAAGAGATACATTTAAGAGTGATATAGATAAAAGGGAATTATTTGTACTAGAAAAAAATAAAAATGAAATTTTAGGAATAGTTGTCATCAATAGAACAGAGGAAAAGGCATACGATGATTTGCCATGGACTTTTAATGATGATTATGTTGTGTTACATAGAGTATTAGTAAACCCTGCTTTTTCTGGAAAGGGATATGGCAAATATTTAATACAGAAGGTTTTAGAATATGCTAAAGAAGATGGAATTAAAGCAATAAGATTAGATACTAATACTAAAAATATACTTGGACAAAAGTTGTACAAGTCTCAGGGGTTTAACATAGTAGGAGAAATTTCTTTGCCAGATAAAGATGGAAGTTTTTATTGCTTAGAAAAAATATTGGAATAACTTTCAAAAATATATTGACAATATTAAAGGATTGGAATATATTATTAAACAAGAAGTAAATAATTAGAAAATAAAATATAATATCTTATCCAGAGTGGTGGAGGGACTGGCCCTGTGAAACCCAGCAACCGATTAAGTGGCTCATTTTCCATTTAGAATACGGTGCTAATTCCTGCAGCAATTTTTTATATTTTGCTGATAGATAAGAGAATAAATTAGGCTTAGTGAATTCATGCACTAGAGATTTATTCTCTAGTGCATTTATTTTTATATTAAAAAAGAGGGAGGGGACATTATTATGATAGAAATTAAAAATGTATGTAAAAGTTTTGGACAAGCAGAGGTATTAAAAGATATAGCAATAAGCATAAAGGAAGGGGAGATTTACGGAATTATAGGCCATAGTGGTGCTGGTAAATCAACGCTTTTAAGATGTATAAATGGATTAGAGTCCTATGATGAAGGAAGTATTAAAGTCATGGGAGAAGAAGTCTCAGGCTTAGGGGCTAAAAAGCTTAGAGAGTTTAGAAAAAATTTGGGGATGATATTCCAAAACTTTAACTTACTTAAAAGGAAAACTGTATATAAGAATGTTTCTCTTCCTCTTGAAGTTTGGGGCTACGATAAAGAGTATATAGATAAGAGAGTGAATGAATTATTAGATTTGGTGGGATTAGGAGACAAGGCAAAAAGTAAGCCTGCATCATTAAGTGGTGGGCAAAAACAAAGGGTTGCAATTGCAAGAGCATTAGCTTTAGAGCCAAAGATTCTTTTGTGTGACGAAGCTACATCTGCTTTAGATCCTAAAATAACTAAAGATATTTTAGCACTTCTATCTAAAATAAATAAGGAATTAGGAATAACAATAGTTATAGTAACTCACCAAATGGAAGTTGTTAAAGAAGTTTGTGAAAGAGTGGCATTGATAGATGGTGGAATAGTTAAGGCTGAGGGAAGAGCAGAAGACTTATTCTTAAAGCCAGGAGCATCATTAAAGAAATTCCTTGGTGAAGAGGATGAGACAACCTTACCTGATGAAGGAATAAATATAAGAATTTTCTTCCCATCAGATTGTTCAGAAAATGCACTTATAACAAGAATGGCTAGGGAAGCAAATGTAGATTTCTCAATAGTTTGGGGAAAACTTGAAAAGTTCAGGGAAAATGTACTTGGAAGTTTAGTTATAAATATTGAGGAAAAGGACAAAGAAACAATATTTAATTATTTAAAGAGCAAAAATATAGAATGGGAGGTAATATAGCATGGGTGAATTATTATTAGAAGCATTTGGACAAACATTAGTGATGGTTGTACCATCAACAATATTCTCTGTAATATTTGGTTTTATAATTGCAATAGTACTTGTAGTAACAGATAGCAATGGTCTAAGGTCTAACAAAGCAATATATAAATGCATAGATGCAATAGTAAATGTATTAAGAGGTTTTCCATTCGTAATATTAATGGTTGCTATAATACCTTTTACAAGAGCAATAATGGGAACATCTCTTGGAGAGAAAGCAGCTATAGTGCCATTAACAATTGCAGCAGCACCTTTTGTAGCAAGAATATTTGAATCTGCTTTAAAAGAAGTAGATCCAGGAGTTATAGAGGCTGCAAAATCCTTTGGTTCAAGTAATTCTCAAATTATATTCAAGGTAATGCTAAAAGAGGCTATACCATCAATTCTATCAGGTATAACACTTACAGTTATAAATCTTATAGGATATTCAGCAATGGCAGGTGCTCTAGGGGCAGGGGGCCTTGGTAACTTAGGAATAAGATATGGATTCCAAAGATTCCAAACGGATGTAATGATTGTTACAGTAATTGTGTTGATTGTAGTAGTACAAGCTCTTCAAAGCTTAGGAAACTATTTTTATAAAAAATTATCAAGATAAATAAAAGGGGGATTTTAATATGAAAAAGACAAAATTATTATCATTAGTATTAGCAGGAGCATTAACATTAGGTTTAGTTGGGTGCGGGGGCAGCACAGAAAAGAAGGAAGATGACAAGGTTATAAAAATAGGGGTTACATCTGTACCACATGAAGAGATAGTTAATGCAATTAAACCTTTAGTAGAAGAAAAAGGTTATACTTTAAAAATAACACCATTTGATGATTATAATACACCAAATACAGCTGTTTATGAAGGAGAATTAGATGCAAACTACTTCCAACATATTGCATTCTTAAATGAAACAAACGAAGCAAAGGGATATGATCTAGTAAATGTTGCAGAAATCCACATAGAGCCAATGACTTTATACTCTAAGACTGCAAAGAGTTTAGATGAAATAAAGGATGGAGACACAATAGCTATTCCCAATGATGCAACTAACGAAGCAAGAGCATTAAGAGTTCTTGAAGATGCGGGGCTAATAAAGGTAAAGGCAGGAGAATTAGTTACTCCAAAGGATATAACTGAAAATCCAAAGAACTTAAAGTTTAAAGAATTGGCTGCAGAACAACTACCACGACTTTTAGATGAAGTTACAGCTGCTGTTATTAATGGTAACTATGCATTACAAGCTAATTTAGATGCGACCAAAGAAGGATTATATACTGAGGATAAGAACAGAGAAGATATAAATACTAAGAGAAATGTTTTGGTTGTTAAGGAAGCTAATAAGGATTCTGAAAAGACTAAAGTATTAAAAGAGGCTTTAACTTCTGATGAATGTAAGAAATTTATAGAAGAAAAGTATAAGGGAGCTGTAATTCCTGTATTCTAATATAATGAATGATTTGAGAAGAGAAATCGCTTAGCGGTTTCTCTTTTTTGGTGAGAATAAAAAGATATAAGCGTTGCTAATATTCACTAAATAACTATTTTCTAAATAGAATAGTATTAGGACAAAGTATTATCAATTTTTAGGAGGAAGGTATTTGGGTAGATGGATAATTGATGCTGGGCATGGTGGAAAAGACAATGGAGCTATTGGACCTGGTGGAAGAAGAGAAAAGAATATATCTTTAGATGCTGCATTAGAGGCAAAAAGAGTATTAGAGCTAAATGGTGAAGAGGTATTTTTAATAAGATCAAATGACATATATATGGAATTAAAAGAAAGAGTTACTTATGCAAACGGTTGGGGAGGAGATTATTACATTAGTTTTCATATGAATTTTAGTGATTCAGATTCAATTGAGGGTACAGAGGTATTTATTAAAAAAGATAATTCTAAATCAAAAGAGTTTGGTGAGTATTTACTAGATAAGATGGTAAAGGGTTTTAAAAGTGAAAATAGAGGGCTATCAGAAATAGATTATGGTGTGTTAAATAGCATAAATATACCAGGAGCTGTATGCTTAGGAGATTATATTTCTAATAGGCAGGTAGAGAGAAATTTTAATGCAGAGTATTTTGGAAGAGTAGTAGCTAATGCCTGTGTTCAGCTTGTTGGAAAAATACCTAAAGAAGAAGGGAAAAAGAATAAAGGGATAAAGAAAGAAGTAACCAAAGATTATGGATGGAGAGTGTGCGTAGGTGTCTATGAAGACTTTGAGGAAGCTAAAAGGGTTGTACAAGATATTCAAGCTAGAGGAGTTTCTAATGTTTATATAATCCCTTATATAGGAAAAAGTAAATAGTTTATATAAAAAAATGAAAGGAATCCAGCTATTGCTGGATTCCAACATTTTTAAATTACTCTCCAAGATATGCACTCTTTATACTATCATCTTCTAATAATTCTTTAGCATCTCCACTTAAGACAATCTTACCTGTTTCAAGTACATAAGCTCTATCTGCAATGGAAAGAGCCATATTTGCATTTTGTTCTACTAGAAGAATAGTAGTACCTGACTTATTGATTTCAACTATTGTGTTAAATATATCTTTAACAACAAGAGGTGCAAGTCCCATAGAAGGTTCATCAAGAATTAACATTTCGGGTCTGTTCATTAATGCTCTTCCTATAGCAAGCATTTGTTGTTCTCCACCTGAAAGTGTACCAGCTTGTTGCTTTTCTCTTTCCTTAAGTCTTGGAAATTTAGAAAATACCATTTCCATATCTTTTTGAATTTCTTTATCTTTTCTTAAATAAGCACCAAGTTCAAGGTTTTCTAGAACAGTAAGATTTGCAAATATCTTTCTTCCTTCTGGTACATGAGATAGTCCTAAAGATACTATTTTATGAGCAGGAACCTTGTTAATAGGGGAAGCTTTGTAGGAGATAGTTCCACTTTTAATGGGTTCAAGTCCTGATATTGCTCTTAAAGTAGAAGTTTTACCTGCACCATTTGCGCCTATTAAAGTAACAATCTCACCTTTTTTTACATCTAAAGAAAGATCTTTTAATGCATGAATACCACCGTAGTATAAGTTTATATTGTCAATTTTAAGCATTTTAAGCCCCCTCTCCAAGATAAGCTTCAATTACCTTAGGATTATTTTTTATTTCACTTGGAGTTCCTTCAGCTATCTTTTTACCATAGTCAAGAACTACAACTTTGTCACAAATACCCATTACTAGCTTCATATCATGTTCAATTAATAGAACTGATATGTGGAATTCATTTTTTATCCAATTAATTAATTCCATAAGTTCTGCTGTTTCTTGAGGATTCATACCTGCAGCAGGCTCATCAAGAAGTATTAGCGAAGGCTTAGCAGCAAGGGCTCTTACAATTTCAAGCCTTCTTTGTTCACCATAAGAAAGATTTTTTGCAAATTCATCCTTTTTTTCAGCTAGATTAAATGCTTTTAATAATTCTAGCGATTTTTTTTCAATTTCAGCCTCCTCCTTTTTAAATTTAGGAGTTCTAAGAATAGAATCAAGTAGATTATATTTAATTCTAAAGTTAAAGCTGATTTTTACATTATCTATTACAGAAAGGCTTGAAAATAGTCTTATATTTTGAAAGGTTCTACAAATTTTCTTTTGAGTAATATCGTATGGCTTAAGACCTTCAATATTTTCTCCAAGGTATATAATAGTGCCATTAGTAGGAGCATAAACTCCAGTTAACATATTGAAAACGGTAGTTTTACCTGCACCATTAGGTCCAATTAATCCAACAACTTGTTTATCTTCGATTGAAAGGTTAAAGTCTGAAACAGCTTTAAGTCCTCCAAATTCTATAGATAGGTCTTTTACATCTAACATATTTTAAGCCTCCTTTCTAGCTTCAATATCTTTAATTTCCTTGGTATTTTTTAATTTAAATATTTTTAATGATAATTCTTTGTCACCAAGTAACCCTTGAGGTCTAAATATCATTAAGATTATAAGGGCTAGTGGGTAAATAATCATTCTATAATCCTGTAGTCCTCTTAATAGCTCGGGTAAGAATGTTAAAATACCTGTAGAAATAATAGAGCCTGATAAAGATCCCATACCTCCAAAAACAACAAATGTTAAATAATCAATTGATTTAACAAAGTCAAAGGAAGTTGGTTGAAGATACCCCATATAATGAGCGTATAATCCACCAGCAAGTCCTGCAAAGAAAGCTCCTATAATGAAAGCAGTCATTTTATACTTGAAGGCATTAACTCCCATAGATTCAGCTGCAATTTCATTTTCACGTACAGCTAACATTGCACGCCCTTGAGATGAGTGGATTATGTTATAAATAATTATTACTGTAAGTGCCATGACCCAGAAACTTATTGAAATAGTTGTTTTTGTAGGGATTCCAGTAAATCCTCTAGCACCACCTACATAATCAATATTCATAATTATTACTCTAATGATTTCACAGAAAGCTAAAGTAGTAATTGCAAAATAGTCTCCTGTAAGTCTTAATGTTGGAAAACCAATCAAAGCAGCAAAGAAAGCAGATACTATTGCACCAACTATAATCGCTAAGAAGAAAGGTAAGTTAGCTTTAGTACTTATAATTGCAGAAATATAAGCACCTATGGCCATAAAACCAGCATGTCCCAAACAAAGCTGACCAGTAAAGCCTACAATTAAATTAAGTGATACAGCTAAAATTATATTTATAAACGTTAAAAGAATAATTCCTTCATAGTAAGCACCTATTACTCCTGTTTTTAATAAGGTAAATAGGATACCGTAAACAAGTAGTATTACACCAAATATTAATAATGATTTTTTTTCTGATAATTTTTTCATTTATATCACCTACACTTTCTCTCTTGTTACCTTACCAAGTAAGCCAGAAGGTTTAATTAATAAAATAACAATTAGAATACCAAAAACTATTGCATCTGAAAAAGTAGTAGATATATATGCCTTTGAAAGTGTTTCTAATAAGCCAATAGATAATCCTCCTAGTAAAGCACCAGGTATACTTCCTATTCCTCCAAGTACTGCTGCAACAAAGGCTTTTAGACCAGGCATAACACCCATATAAGGAGTTATGCTAGGATAGGATATTGCTACTAGAACACCAGCTATACCAGCTAGAGCAGAACCAATAGCAAAAGTTAGTGATATTGTATTGTTAACGTTTATTCCCATCAAAGATGCAGCCTCTATATCAAAGGAAGCTGCTCTCATTGCCTTTCCAACCTTAGTTTTAAAAACAATAAATTGAAGGAGAAGTACAAGGATTGCAGATACAGCAAACATAAGTAGTGTCTTCCATTCTATATGAAGTGCACCTATTTCTAAGTAACCAGCTTTAATTAGGTCTGGAAATGGTTTTGGATTAGCACCAACTAAAACTCTCATACTATTTTGTAATAACAAAGAAACACCTATTGCAGTAATAAGTAATGTTATTCTTGGTGAGTTTCTTAGTGGCTTATATGCTACTTTCTCAATTATAATACCAGCTAGTGCAGATGCAGCCATTGCAGCTAATAACGTAGGTACTAGTGGTAAATTTAGTGTGGTAGCACAATAGAAGCCTGCAAAGGCTCCTATCATGTATATTTCACCATGGGCAAAGTTTATTAATTGAATTATTCCATATACCATTGTGTAACCTAAAGCTAGGAGTGCATATACGCTACCTAAAGCTAAGCCATTAATCAATTGTTGTAAAAATTCCATAGTAACTCCTCCTTTAGTTAAGTATTATATTAAGGATTAACCTTATCATTTAATTCCTTCTTGTCTCCATTAATTTTTATAATAGCTGCGCTCTTAACGGCTGATCTTTCTTCATTAAATTTTATATTTCCAGTTACGCTATTAATTTCCATTCCGGCTAAAGCATCTCTTATTGCAGTTCCATCTGTACTATTTGCTTTTTCTATAGCTTTAACTAAAATTTTAGCTGTATCATAAGAAAGAGCAGCAAAGCAGTCTGGAGTTTTGTTATATTTCTTAGTATAAGAATCAACGAAGCTCTTTACATCTTCATCAGTATCTTCAGCATAGTAGTGGTTAATGTATATAGCACTATCTACAGCAGTTCCACCAATTTTAGTTAATTCTTCAGATTCCCATCCGTCTCCACCTAAGAATTGAGAAGTTATGCCCATATCTCTAGCTTGTTTAGCTATTAAACCAACAACGTTGTAGTAATCAGGCAATACAATAACCTCTGGATTAGCAGATTTTATTTTAGTAAGTTGTGCTTTAAAGTCTGTTTCTTTATCACTACTATAAGATAAGAATTCTACTACTTGTCCACCATTTTTCTCTAAAGTTTCTTTATATGCATTTGCAATTCCTTTTGAATAGTCAGAAGAGGAATTGTATAAAACGGCAGCAGTAGTCTTTCCTAGCTTTTCCTTAGTGTATTTAGCTAATATCTCACCTTGGAATGAATCTACAAAACATCCTCTAAACATGAAATCTCCACCTACATTAGTTATTGTTGGTTCAGTTCCAGTAGGTGTAATCATAGGAATCTTTTTATTTGTTGAATTAGGTGCTATTGCTAAAGTAGTACCAGATGTAACTCCTCCAAGAATTGCACAAACTCCATCTTTATCAACTAATTTGTTAAATGCTGAAGCAGCTACAGTATTATCACTTTGATCATCTTCAAAAATGAATTCAACTTTCTTGCCATTTATACCTCCAGCTGCATTAATCTCTTCAGCTAAAAGATCTGCCCCTTCTTTAACTGATATACCGTAAGTTGAGTTTGGACCAGATAAAGGCCCTATTCCTCCTATTTTTATAACCTCTGAGTCAGCCCCGCCTTCAGAGTTACCTCCACATCCTGCAAGTACTGAGAAAGCCATAGCAGACGCTAAAATTCCACAAAGTAATTTCTTTTTCATAATAAGTCCCCCTTTAATATTTAATTCTTAAATAATAACAAAAATGATTAATAAATTATTATTGAGATTTAATAAATAGTATCAATATAATATCATACAAAGTAAAATATTACAATATTGTTATTTAATATTTTATAACAAATATAATAAAAAGTTCCATAAACATAAATAATTTGTAAATGTAAATGTTATCTTGAAGTTTAATAAAAAAATTTCCTGATAATTAAACAAAAATGAATAATATACGTCTTACTAATGTAGCTGTGATAAAATCCTTAATAAGGGAATGAGTATGTCCATATTTAGTAGTAGGAAAAGAGAAAAGATATTAGAAAACTACTTAGAGTCGAATAGCGATAAACTATATAGGCTTGCTTTTGTATATGTTAAAAATAAAAATGAATCCTTAGATATTCTTCAAGACTCTATAGTTAAAGCGTACAAAAATATTAATAAGATTAAAGATATGAAAGCATTAGAAAAGTGGATTAATAAAATATTAATTAATACAGCTTTGGACTATTTAAGGAAAAGGTCAAGGATTGTCTATTGTGATGATATATTTAAGAATATTGAATTAATAGAAGATAATAACAGTGAATTAATAGAATCTGTGGATAACTTACCTGAAGATTTAAAAACTGTGATTATTTTAAAATATTTTCATGGCTACACCATAAATGAAGTAAGTGAGATTTTAGAGATATCTGTTCCAACTGTAAAGAATAGACTTCATAAAGCACTTAATTTTCTTAGAAAAGAATTTAAGGAGGGTAGTTATGAGTAAGAATATTTTTGAAGAGGAAAAAAGAAATTATGAGAATATAGAAATCCCTGAAGAATTAAACTTTAGAGTTAAAAAAGCTATAATTATAGGGAAAAAGGAAAGATTGAAAAAACGTATATACAATGTAGGAAAAAGTGTGGCTGCATTATTTATAATTTTCGTTGCAAGTGTAAATATATCAGCTACAGCAGCAGAAGCATTCAGTTCAATACCAGGATTTAAAAAGTTAGTGGAATTAGTTAGATTCAATGGTGGTGATGATGGTTTTGAAAATGCTGTGGAGTTTGGATTGGTTCAAAGTATTAATTATTCTGAACAAAAGAATGGTATTAAATTTAAATTAAATAGTTTATCAGGAGATTATAAAAGGCTTTGGATCAATTATGAAATTGAAGATATAGATAAGTATGATGTTGATATAATGGTAAAACCTGATTATCCTATATCAAAGCAACTGTCAGTGGCTCAAGGAATTTTTAATATAAATGATAATTATTTTGAAACTACATTTAATGAGTTTCCATATGAAATAACATTTGAATTCAGGGTATACAAAAAAGGAGAAGGTGGATATTTAACAAGTTATGAGCCTATTTCAACATTTATAGTGCCAGTAAAGTTAGATGAAGCTTTCAATGTAGACATTAAAGAGTTTGATAGCAAAGCAGAACCATTAAAATTAGATGTTGGAACTATAAAATTTGTAAAGTTTGAAATAAGTAAAACTAGAACAGTTCTTAAATTTAAGTTTAATAGTAATTATTATGATAGTCTTATGTTCTTGCAGTGTAAAATAATTGATAAAGATAATAAGGTGTACGTGACAAGTAGTGTATCTATGAATAGTGAAATTTAATATGGTTATATGGAGTTCAATGGTGAAATTCCTTTTGATAAAAAGGAATTAATTATGAAGTTTGATGAAATTTATGTTCATCCAAAAGAAAAAGTAAAATTAAAGGTAGATATAAATAATAAAACAATAGATGAAAATTCATTTGGAATAGAAGTGGATAGCATTGATGGAAGTTATGTAATACTTAGAAGCAAAGTTGTAGAAGACTTTTCTATAGTGAGAGAAATTGAAGATGGTATAAGTGTTAATGGCGGGAATAAAGAGGGTGACTATGTTTATAATAATATAAGTATTTATGAAGCTAAAGAAGGTTTTGAAATATATAGTGTAATCTTTAAAGATGAAAGAGAAGTGAAATTAAAAATTAGTGAATGAAGAAGCTGCGAAAGCAGTTTCTTTTATTTTTATGAAGAAAAGAATGTAAGAACTTTTAAAGGTAAGAAGATAAGGAGTAAATAAATCGTCAGTGGAGGGATGAGAGTTCTATTCTTTATTTTGTATAGTCATTAATACATTAAGATGTATAAGTACTATACATTATAAAAACAATATTAATAATAAAAATAATATTATTTTTATAAATAAGATATCTTATAAAAGAATTTTTCTAAGAGAAATTCTTTTATGTCATAAAAATATAAGAACTTAAGAACTTTACAATATATAAATATATAAATATATAAATATGCTAAAACAATTCGAGAAAGAAGCAATAGTCTTTTGATAAGAAAGAGAAGCTTATGGAATTAGAAGTTTTCTGAAAGAAAATTATATTTAACTTTATTATTCTAATTATCTTGATTAACTAAAAAAGCTTTGCATCAGCAAAGCTTTTTCCAAATATCTATTTCTTCTTTCTTTAAGGTTTCTTTTTCTAAAAGTTCAATAGAGAACTTCTCTAATAATTCTTTATTATTATTTAGAAGTTTTAAAGTGTCATCATATAAAGAGTTAATTAAATCCTTACATTCTTCTATAACCTTTGTGCTATATCCAGATGCCATTGATCCTAAGGAAGAAAGTTTTAATAAGCCCAAGGTTTCTCCCATTCCATATTCACTAATCATTCCCATAGCAATGTTAGTAGCGTTGTTTAAATCACTAGAAGCACCAGTTGTTATTTTTTCTTTTCCAAAGATAATTTCTTCAGCAGCACGCCCACCAAGCATAACCATTATCTTTTTCTTTAAATAATCAGCTCTTTGGTAATTAGTATCTTCTGGTATAGTTAATGTGTATCCTCCAGCACCTTTAGTAGTTGGAATTATGGATATCTTTGAAACCTCATCTTCAGGTAATAATAATAATGATGTTAAAGCATGTCCAACTTCGTGGTAAGAAGTAAGTAATAGATCAGATGCTTTTAAGTGTGATCTCTCAAGTTTTTCATGTCCTGCTAGAACTATTGAATATGCTTTATCTATATGAGTTTCAGTTATACACTCAGAATTATCCTTAGCAGCAAGTATTGCAGCTTCATTAATTAAATTTTCTAGCTTAGCACCAGAAAAATAAGATGTCTTCTTTGCAATATCTTTAATGTTTAAATCAATATGAGGCTTATTGCTTAAATGAAGATTTATTATTTTTTCTCTTGCAGAAACATCTGGGAGAGCTACTTCTATATGCCTATCAAATCTACCAGGTCTAAGTAAAGCTTGGTCTAAAATATCTAATCTATTTGTAGCTGCCATTACAATTACACCTTCACTTTCTCCAAAGCCAGACATTTCTGTTAATAGAGCATTAAGGGTTTGATCCCTTTCATCATTTCCGCCAGCAGTTTTACCACCATCTCTATTTTTACCTATAGCATCTATCTCGTCTATAAAGATTACTGCTTTTCCGTGACTTCTTGCTTTTTTAAATAGATTTCTAATTCTAGCGGCACCAACACCCACATATACTTGCACAAAGTCTGATCCGCTTAAAGCATAGAAAGGTACTTTAGCTTCACCAGCAACAGCCTTAGCAAGAAGAGTTTTTCCTGTACCAGGATCACCATAAAGAATAACCCCTTTAGGCATTCTTGCACCATAACTTTTATATTTTTCAGGATTAGATAGAAAATCAACTATTTCCTTTAAACTTTCCTTTGCCTCCTCATTTCCAGCAACATCTTTAAAGCTTAGAGCTTTGCTACTATCTTCACTAAAATCTGTTAACTCTATTGATGTAGCAGAGGACATTCCTTTAGATTTATTTGTACTCATAAAAACTAGTGTTATTATTGAACCTAGCAATAAAAGACCAGCAAAGGTTTTTGTAACATTTATATTATTATTCTCATTTATAGAGATATTCTTACTTAATAGTTCTTCCTTTAAAGTAGGACTATTAGGATTGTCAGTCTTATAGCTTGTCCCATCTTTTAAATAAATAGTCATATAGGGGTTATTGCTTAAAGCAACTTTTAATACTTGGTTTAATTCTAAATCAGATTTAAAAGTATTATATGACTTATTATTTTTTGTATTAAAATTTACTGATGAGAAGAGTAGTATACCTAATGATAATATTGAAGTTATTATTGGAATTATAATATAATTTTTCTTTTGTTTATTCATTGGGTACCTCCAAAATATATTTATACTACTATTATAAATATTTTGAATATTATGTCTAATTAAAATCATAACATTTACCAATGTAAGTTATGGTATGTATTAAAGAAGGAAAGTTATTTTACAACTGATGAAATAAAGGGTAAAATATAAAAAGATTAGTAATATTGGAGGAAATACTATATGAAAATTTCAGGTGTACAAGCCCAATTGATTGGATCAGATATACTTAGTATAATTAATGAGTTTGTTAAGGTTGATGGATTAGAATTAAAGGAAGTAACAATAGATAATGCTATTAATATAAAAGGAACTTTTAAAAAAGGGGTTTCTATTGATTTTGCAGGACAGTTAACAATAGAAAAGGTAGAAAATTCAATAGTTACTGCTAAAGTTTCAAAGTTAAAACTTATGAAATTGGGATTCTTTAGGCCTATAAGAAGTTTAGCGTTAAAAATAGGATTAGGACAATTAAAGATAATTGGAATAGATGCAACAAAAGATAGAGTTATACTAGATATTAAAAAGTTGCTTAAGGATATTCCGTATGTAGATATAGATTTAAAAGCACTTTATATAAAAGGACAAGCGCTTCATGCAGAAGTAGAGAATATAAATATATCTTTAATGGGTAATATTATTAAAGTAGAAGAACCAGAAGTAATTACAGAAGATGCGGATGAGGTTGAAGAACCTGTAAATAAGGTGGCTGATTACTATACTTTAGGTAGAGACAAACTTCAGGAAAAGTTACCTGATGGAGCAAAGAAGATTTCAGATTATATATTTGTAGTTCCTGATATTGTTGCATTAATTTGCAGAATGCTTAAAGATAGTAGGGTACCAATAAAAACAAAGTTAGTTGTTTCTGCATCTTTAGCTTATGTAATTTTTCCTACAGATTTAATACCTGATAAAATACCTTTTATAGGAAAGATAGATGAAATTGCAGTTGTATTTTTTGCTTTAAATAGAATAGCAACAGATGTTCCAACAAAGGTTATTCTAGAAAATTGGGCAGGTAAGGATGAACTTGTTTTAGTGCTTAAAAATGGTCTAGAATATGTTACTAACTTTACTGGTGCAAAGAATGTAGAAAAGCTTTATAATGTGGTAGAAGAATTAAGTACGTTATAGAAAGGAATAATACTATGTCAAAATATTATTCAATATATAGAGGTAAGTCTGGAATTCCAATGATAGTTAGAACATGGGATGAATGTAAAGAAGAAGTAATAGGATGTAAGGGAGCAATATATAAAAGTTTTAAAAGTGAAAAGGAAGCAATAGACTTTTTAGCTTTAAATTCTGAAGGAAAGCCTAAAACAGTAAAGAATAAAAATAAGGCGGAAGTTGATTCAGATATAGATAATTCAGGACTTGTTGTTTATGTAGATGGTAGTTTCTCTTTAGAAAAAGAGAATTATTCTTATGGATTTATAGCTATCGATAATGGAGAAGAAGTTTTTGAAGATTGTGGAGTTGGGGAAGATAAAGACTCTGTTTCATTAAGAAATGTTGCAGGGGAAGTTTTAGGTTCTTTAAAAGCTACAGAGTTTGCTATAAATAAAGGATATGAAAAAGTTACTATAGTATATGATTATAAAGGTGTAGAATGTTGGGCCTTAGGCACTTGGAAAAGAAATAAAGAATTAACACAAGCTTATCATGAAAAGATGCAAAATAATATGAAAAAGATTGATATAAAATTTGTTAAGGTAAAGGGGCACAGTGGTGATAAGTACAATGATATTGCTGATAAATTAGCTAAAAAAGCATTGGGAATTATTGCATAGGTTAAAATATACTAAAGTACACACTCTATATTATGAGAAATATTATTTTATTAAAGAGGTGTGTACATATGGGAAGATATATTAGTGGAATGGTAGCTGGATTAGCTGTTGGAGCAACTATAGGAATGATAGTAATGCCTCAACTAGATAGAAAAACTCAAAAAAAAATTAAAAAAGCAGGATGTAAGTTATTAGATTTTGCTGAAGATTCCTATGGGGATATAATAGATTTCATTAATTAATAATATGAGAAAGAGAAGTTGATTTACAACTTCTCTTTTTTATGTACGCCCAGCATGGATGTACACTAATCGGTGAAAGTCCGTAACGGGGACTGATAGTGCCAACTGTATAGCTTAAGACAAGGGTGCCTATCGTGAGGTAGAATCTGAAGGAAGTCGGCGGCAAACCTTTGGTCTGAGGAACACGAATCACATGAGGCTTAATTTAGTGGGTAAGCTTGCCTAACAAAGCAAAGCCCAATAACTATCCGAAAACTAATTAAGTAAATGTGGCAGATAGATGAATGGAAAGTGTACGTTTTTACCTGGGGAGGTCTGATAATACATCAATAAGTAGATGAAATTTCGAAATTGATAACCTATATAGTGATGTATAGCTGAATTATCAGAAGTCAGTAGACGGCATAGTACTTTCTCTAATCGCGATAGCAAAGGGAAGGACTGAACATTAGAAGGTTTACAACTTTGATAAATCTAAGAATTATGGAGAGTGCAGAAATTTCCATAAGGAATCTGACTGTGGAGGTAGAAATGGAAGTTCAAGATAAACAGAAGGCGCAGAGTAAAACTGTAGATTTATTAAATAGAGAAAGCGTAAAAGATGAGTTATTTGATGCTAATAGGTTACTTGAAGATGTGCTTGAAAGAAATAATATGCTTAAAGCAATGTATAGAGTAATTATAAATAAAGGTAGTTATGGAATTGATGGTATGAAAGCCGATGAACTTTGAGAGCATGTCAAAAAGACTTGGGTTACAGTTAAAGCTAAACTGCTAGAGGGAAAATATAATCCATCTCCAGTAAGGAGAGTAGAAATTCCAAAGCCTGATGGAGGAGTAAGATTACTTGGAATACCAACAGTACAGGATAGAATGATTCAACAAGCTATTGCCCAAATACTTAGTAAATTATACGAGCCTACTTTCTCTGAAAGTAGTTTCGGATTCAGATCTAATAGAGGTGCAAAGAATGCTATTAAACAATCAGAAACATATATAAATCAAGGATATAAATGGGTTGTAGATATGGAATTAGAAAAATTCTTTGATAAAGTGAACCATAACATACTAATGGGGAAACTTGAAAAGAAAATTAAAGATAAAAGACTTCTGAAACTTATAAGAAAATATCTAGAAAGTGGAGTTCTTATAAATGGAATTAAAGTATCAAGTGAAGAAGGAACGGCACAAGGTGGGCCACTTAGCCCATTGTTAGCAATTATAATTTTAGACGATGTTGGTAAGGAACTTGAGAAAAGAGGGCATAAGTTTTGTAGATATGCCGATGATTGCAATATATATGTCAAGAGTAAAAGAGCAGGTTTGAGGGTAATGGATTCTATAACAAGAATCATTGAAAATGAACGTAAATTAAAAGTAAATAAAGATAAGAGTGCAGTTGATGTTGTAAGTAAAAGAAAGTTTTTAGGGTTTTCATTTTATTTCATTAAAGGTGTAGCCAAAATAAGAATACATGAGAAATGAATTAAAATATTCAAAGAGAAGGTAAAATCCATAACTAATAGAAACAGAGGAATCTCTATGGATTTAAGATTACTTAAATTAAATGCTTCTATTAAAGGATGGATTAATTATTTTGGAATAGCTAACGCTAAGCGGAAGCTGTTGGAACTAGATATAGAAATTTAGTGAAATTAGGAATCGATAACTGGAAGGCATGGGAATATGCCAATATAAGAAAAGACCACTGGAAAATCTCCGGTAGCCCAATTCTAAGTAAATCGCTTCATAATAAATATCCATTAAATTCTAGTGAACCGCCGTATACCGAACGGTACGTATGGTGGTGTGAGAGGATACTGAATAAAATAATTATTTAGTTCCTACTCGATTGTCTAGGAAAGTAAGAAATTTCGATTTGCTATAAATCAAAGGTATTATCACATCTTAATATTAAAAATTATAGATAATAATTTCCTTACTTTTAGTAGGAAGGAGATAGACGTTTATTTTTCGTGATTTGGAGCTTGCGACGGAAAGAGAAAAATAAATATCCACACTGCCTTCTTTATTGATAGAATGTTTTAAAGTTAATATAAGGATATTCGACAAAATTTTAAATGAAGCAGAGATTACCTATATATTAATAAAAGTATATATATAGTAAAAGAAAATAGAAATATTTATATAAATTTTTAGTATTTATTAAAGAAGTAGCAAATAAAATAAGAAAAAAACCCTAATAAAGTTACAAGTTGTTGTTTTCTTTTGCAAATTTATGGTATAATTTATGTAAAATTGATTTATTTATATCGTGATATCAATACTATTAAAAAGGAAGAGTGCAATATGGAAATTCTATCGTTAGGGGAAAAAATTAAAAGAAGAAGAAAAGAATTGAATATGACTTTAAAAGATTTAGCAAAAGATAGAATTACTCCGGGGCAAATAAGTCTTGTAGAGTCTGGTCGTTCTAATCCTTCTATGGACTTATTAGAGTATTTAGCTAATAGCTTGAATACTACAGTGGAGTATTTGATGGAGTCGGAAGAGAGTCAAGCTGAAAAAATATGTACATATTATGAGCAAGTTGCAGAGTCGTATATTTTAAGTGGAGATTATGTTACAGGGGAAAAATATATTGAGAATGCTCTGTATTATGCAGAAAGGTATAATTTAGAATACAGAAAAGCTAGAATATTATTCTTAAGAGCAGAAATTCATATTTCAAAGGGTGAGCTTGCAGTTGCACAGCAGTTCTTTTTATCATCTAATGTAATTTTTATAAAAAACAATGAATATGAAGAGATAGTTAAAACATTTTTAAAGTTAGGAAAAATTACTTTAGAGTTAAATGCATATCATTCTGCTAATAGTTATTTAAAGCAAGCAGAAAAGGTATATTTAGATAATAATATAGGTAATGATTTCTTATTGGGAGAAGTATATTACAATATGTCAAAAACTTACTATATTATTGAAGACTTACAAAAAGCAATGGATTATGCTTTTTTAGCAAAAGAAAAGTTTGATCAAATTCACAATAAAAAAGAGTACGCAAAAACACTTCTACTTTTATCAGAAGAATATAATAGAAGAGGTGATTTAAACAATGCTATAAAGTATTCCACAAAAACATTAGAGGTATATCATGAAATAAATGATCTTAAAAGTGTTTCTGATATAGAAAATAACCTAGGAAAATTATTTTATAACTTTGAAAATATTGAAGAATCTTTCAAGCACTATGAAATGGCTAGAGAAATTAGAACTAGAAATAATGATGACAGCTTAATAGAGACATTAATTAACATATGTAAAAATTATCTTAAGATAAAAGAAATAGATAAATGTGAAAAGCAATTAGAAGAAATATATCACATATTAAAAGATGATGATATAGATGGACGCATCGAATGCAACTTAATAAAATACAGAGTTTATACAATAAAAGATGAACTTAGCGAAGCTGAAGATGTTTTAGTTAATACGTACAAGCTTTCTAAAAATACAGATAAATTAAGAAAAGCAGGAGAGTTAGCAATAATGGTTGGGAAATTCTATATAGATCATAAGAATGATACTCAAGCAGCTAAATATCTTGATGAAGGGGTTAGCATATTTAAAGAATTAGGTATATTACAAAACTAATATTAAATGGGTGATTAAGATGGAGATATTATCTACTGGGGAAAAAATTAAAAGATCAAGGATTTATAAGGGAATAACGCTAAAGGAACTTTGTGGGGATAAAATTTCTATTTCTAAAATGAGCTGTATTGAAAATGGTAAGGTGAAAGCAGATAGTGAAATTATAAAGTATGTGGCTGATAAAATTGGGGTAGATTATGATTATTTAATTCAAGATGTATACGAACAAATATTAAACAATCTTAATTCAATAAAGAAGTCTACGAAAAAAGATTTGATATTTGAGGACAATATAAGGCATAACCTAGAGTATGCAATTGAATATGCATATTATGACTTAGCCTTTGAATTAATACATATAGTTTTCTCCTATTATTTAGAGGAAAATAAATGGGAGAAAATTCAGCTGATAATTTCACAATATTATGATCTATATCAAAGAACTAATACAGAAAGCAATACAGTAACTTATTTTAGAGATATGGCACAATATCTATTCCAAAATAGAGAGTATACTGAGGCGATAACTTATTATGGTAGGCTTAGAGAAATTATTTCTGAAAATGGAATTAAAGAAAAAAATACATATGCTTTTATTGCCTACAATGAAGGGATTTGTTATTGGAAGCTAAATAATTATGAAAAAGCTTACAAATTCCTATGTGAAGCAATAAAATATATTGATAGTATAAAAGACGATATAAATAAAGGGAAAATATATCATGCCTATGCTTTAATCTGCATAAAGTTAGGTCATAGTGAAGCAGAGGGGTACATAGAAAAAGCTTTTCAATGTCAAAAGGATAATCCTATATTAGTTGCAACTTCAAAAGGTGATTATGGTGAAGCATATTTTACTGCAGGTAATAGAAAAAAAGCTATATCAGAAATTGAAGAGGGAATTAAGCTATTTCCTAAACACAGCAAAGAAAAGTATGTTGAGTTTTTAAGTGAATGCATAAATGTTTTTCTTAGTAATAAGGAGTATGAAAAAGCATATGATTTGTCAGATGAGTCTTTAGACTTAGCAATAGAGACTGACAATATTAGGTTGATTGAAAAGGCTTATTCTTTAAAGGGAAAAGTTTTACAAAAAGAAAATAGATATAGAGAATCAGAAAGATATATGAATTTGGCATTAGATTCATTGTTTAAGTTTGGTACTAAAAAAGAAAGACATGATAGATATTTAGAAATGGCTAATATGTACTATAAATTAGGCGAAGTTAGAGATGCAATTAAATATTTTACATTAGCAATGAGCAAGGAAAAAAGTATATAAATTAAAAAGGGGGCATTCGGAAAGAATGCCCTTTTATTAGTTAAAAGAGATAAAAAACTTTTTGTACAAGTTTTATTCTTATCTTTATTATTCTTATTATCTTAATTAACTTTCATTATTTTTTTGTTGGTTTAATTAATATAAGTGTTGCTCCATATCCTTTTAGTTTAGTTATTATATTTAAAACAGGACTCTTTTTAGCATACTTAAATTCAATTTTTGGAAAAGATGCTTTTGAAAGTATCTCCATTTCTTCTTTGTTTAGTCGCTCAGGTTTACCCATAGATACCCAGTAGTCATATGAAGAACCCACCTTTTGATTTATTTCATAGAAGGTTATTCTAGAGTCGCTAGGTACATTAAATAAGTTTAAAGAAATTTTTCTTTCAGCAGACTTTAATTTTGAACTGTTTTTAAATAAGTCATCTATGTTTTCATTATAGGTATATAAAAGAATACTATATGTATCTCTATCTTTGGTTACTATATATCCATCATCCTTTGCTACAACATTTCCACTTAATTTGCTTAGTAGATAATATGCATAGTAGGAAGGTTTACGTATATCCATATCATTAATTATCCCAGATGCTCCTATAAAAACTTCATTATTTAAGTAAATTTCTTTTTCAATAACATCAAAAGCCCTAAGAAAACTTAAATCTTTATGGGTAAATATACTACTATGAATTATATAAGGTAGCATATATGCTGTATCATAAATAGGATTTAATTCTTTAAATGGAACAAACTCTTCTTCTAGTAAACTAAATTTACTATTATTAAAATATTTTCTTAGTTCCTCTTTTATCTCTAGAGAAAGAGTTGAGTTTAATTGAAATTTTACATCAGATAAATAATAGTATTCTATTTCTGAGAAATAAGAATGGAAGCTTTCTATAGTGTGAATATAGTCTTCTATTTCAAAATCATAATTATCGATAACTATAAGAGGTTTCAGTTCAATTGATGCCATAAACTCTAATACAGTTTTAACTCTGTTCCAATTTATAAAGTCACTACTCTTAAATATTCCCATATTATTATGGAAAAAATATTCTATCCTTCCGTATTCAAAATGAATTTCATTTTGAAGAGATTCAAGAATATCCTTATTATCTTCAATCATTAAATCAAAAATATCTCCAAGACTAATAATTTCTCTAAATTTATCACTATATTTTTCGATGTTGTTATTTATGTCTACATCAATAGTCCAAAGTTTATTTTCGTAATTAAATCTTTCATAGTTTTCTAAATAAGTAGATAAAATATCAATAGAATCTTCAAGTGGAAGAAGGGTAATGTCCTTCATTTTTTCTAAAGTAGCTTCATCAAACTTATTTTTTCTTCTAAATTGAAGAGGGGTACAGTTATAATAGCTTTTAAAGTGCTTATTAAAGTACCTAGTATGTGAAAATCCAACCTCTTCAGAAATTTCATATATACTCATATCTGTATCTAAAAGTAGCTTAACTGATTCTTCAACTCTAGTTAGGTTTATAAGGTCAGTAAAGCTATATCCAGTTACATTTTTTATTTCATGTGAAAGATAGTGGGGGCTTAAAAACTCTTTTTTAGCAATAGCTTGAAGAGTAATATTATTATTGTAGTTATTAAAAATATATTTTGAAATTCTATGATATCTTTCAAGTTGCTCTTTGTTATCTTTTAGCTCTTCTTGGTCATAGATTAAGTAATGAAAATTATTTATTAGGTGGAAGAGTAAGTCTATTAAAATAGATTCTATCTCTTCATCATAATTTTCAACCTTTTGAACTGACTCACAAAGTAGTTTTGCAAGTAATGTTCTAAATATAATGTATTCTTCACCTTCTTGAGCTCCTAAATCTGATGTATTTGTATAAAAATAAATATTTTTAATATCTTTATAGTACTTTTCAAAAAAGCTTTGGTCTATATGAAATAGTAGGATTTTATTATCCTCATTAGAATAAAGTCTATGAGATTCATCAACATTTATTATTTCTAGTTCATTTTCATAAAGTTCAAAGTTATCTGTATCTATAGATATATTTATTTTTCCTTTTAACACATAGACTATTTCAATGGCATTATGCCAATGTAGAGGATATTCTTTGATAGTAGCATAAGTAATTTGTATTGGTAGGTCCGAGTTATATGTAACATACTCTTTCCTCATAAGCTTCACCTCATAAAAATTGTAATTAATAAAATTATATCAAAAAGAACAAAAAAATAAAATATAACTTTGACTTTCTTTGACTTTTGTATTATTATAAAAATATAGAAAAGAATATTAAAAGGAGATTAAAGGAGGAAAGATTTATGAATGTTGATAAAATGACAATAAGAGTTCAACAAGCATTAAATGATGCTAATTTAATTGCTGTTAAGTATAATCATCAACAAATAGAAGTAATACATCTTTTTGCTGCTCTTGTAGAACAAGAGGATGGATTAATTCCTAATATTCTAACAAAGATGAATGTTGATGTAAGAGGTTTAAAGAGTACGTTAAACAGAACTTTAGATAATATGCCTAAAGTTTTAGGTGAAGGTGCTAATAGTTCAGGAGTATATATAACTAGAAAAGTTGAGGAAGTTTTAATAAAAGCAGAAGAACTTGCTAAAAAGTTTGAAGATTCTTATATAAGTGTTGAACATTTGATGTTAGCTATTCTAGATAAAGAAAAGTCAGGAGCTGTAGGAGATATTTTAAAATCTTATAGCATTACTGAAAAGAACTTTATGAAAGTTTTAAGTGAAGTTAGAGGAAGTCAAAGAGTAGAGACAAATGACCCAGAAGGAACTTATGATGCTTTAGCAAAGTATGGTACAAATTTAGTTGAGTTAGCTAAAAAGCATAAATTAGATCCTGTAATAGGAAGAGATGAAGAAATTAGAAGGGCAGTTAGAATTCTTTCTAGAAGGACTAAGAATAATCCAGTGTTAATTGGTGAACCTGGTGTAGGTAAAACTGCTATTGTAGAAGGATTAGCTGAAAGAATAGTAAGAGGAGATGTGCCAGAAGGATTAAAGGATAAGATAATTTTCTCATTAGATATGGGTTCTTTAATTGCTGGTGCAAAATATAGAGGAGAATTTGAAGAAAGATTAAAGGCTGTTTTAAAGGAAGTACAAAATAGTGAAGGTAGAATAATTTTATTTATAGATGAAATTCATACAATAGTTGGTGCTGGTAAAACAGATGGAGCAATGGATGCTGGCAATCTAATTAAGCCTTTACTTGCAAGAGGTGAACTTCACTGTATTGGTGCAACCACTTTTGATGAATATAGACAATACATCGAAAAAGATAAGGCTCTTGAAAGAAGATTCCAACCTGTCATTGTAGATGAACCATCAGTAGATGATACAATTTCAATATTAAGAGGATTAAAAGAAAAATTTGAAATTCACCATGGAATCAGAATTCATGACTCTGCTATAGTTGCAGCTGCGAAATTATCTAATAGATATATTCAAGATAGATATTTACCAGATAAAGCTATAGATTTAATTGATGAAGCAGGTTCTATGATAAGGTCAGAAATTGACTCTTTGCCAACTGAATTAGATGTTATACGAAGAAAAGTATTCCAATTAGAAATTGAAAAGGAAGCTCTAGAAAAAGAAAAGGATGAAGGTTCTAAAAAGAGATTAGAAGCTTTAACTAAGGAGTTAGCTGAATTAAAAGAAAAGAATGATGAAATGACAGCTAAATATGAGAAAGAAAAAGAGCATATAACATCTTTAAAAGATTTAAAAACTAAGCTTGATGAAGCACGTGGTGACCTTGAAAGATATGAAAGAGAATATGATTATAATAAGGTTGCAGAAATTAGATACTCAGTAATTCCTAAGATAGAGGAAGAAATAAAAACAAAAGAAGCTGAGGTTAAGGAAAACTATGAAGGTGCATTATTAAAAGAAGAAGTTACTGAAGAAGAAATTTCAGAGGTACTTTCAAAGTGGACTGGAATTCCCGTAAGTAATCTTCTTGAAGGAGAAAGAGAGAAGTTATTAAGATTAGACTCTGAATTACAAAAAAGAGTTATAGGTCAAGATGCAGCAGTTGAAGCAGTATCTAACGCTATATTAAGAGCAAGAGCAGGGCTTAAAGATGTAAATAAGCCAATTGGTTCATTTATTTTCTTAGGACCAACAGGCGTAGGTAAAACAGAATTAGCTAAAACTTTAGCTAGAACTATGTTTGATAGCGAAGATGCTATGATAAGAATTGATATGTCTGAATATATGGAGAAGCATGCTGTATCTAGATTAGTTGGAGCGCCTCCAGGATATGTTGGATATGAACAAGGTGGTCAGCTAACAGAAGCTGTTAGAAGAAAACCATATAGTGTACTATTATTTGATGAAATTGAAAAGGCACATGAAGATGTATTTAATATGTTCCTTCAAATTTTAGATGATGGTAGATTAACGGATAATAAAGGTAAAACTGTAGATTTTAAAAATACAATTATAATAATGACTTCAAATATTGGTTCTCAATATTTATTAGATAACCAAGGTGATGAAATAACTGATGAAAGTAAAGATAAAGTTATGGCTTCTTTAAGAAATAAGTTTAAACCAGAATTCTTAAACAGAGTTGATGATATTATTATGTTTAAGCCTTTATCAGAAGAAGGAATTAAGAAGATAATTGATATATTCTTAGATGAAGTAAGAGCAAGACTTGTTGATAAGAATATAAAACTAGAAGTAACAGATGAAGCTAAGAGTATTTTAGCAAAAGAAGGATATGATCCAGTATATGGTGCAAGACCACTTAAGAGATATATCCAAAATACCCTTGAAAATAACTTGGCTAGAAGAATTATTAAAGGTGATGTTCATTATGGTTCAACTGTAGTTGTAGATGGACAAAACAATGAATTGACACTTTATACAAGGGAAAAATAGCTTGTATACAAAACCTCCTTTAGGCAGAAAATAAGAATAGGTAGTAGGTAAGAAGGTACTAGGTAAAAAATTATAAGATTAAAAGGTATTAAACTAAGTTTTGGTTTGTACTTAGCATTATGTATTTTACCTTGTACCTCGTACCTTGTACCTTACTTGTTACAAGGAGGTTTTTTATTATGGATTACATTACGCCTTTTAATAATTATATAGTGGTTTCTCAGACAGGAGATGTTACTGGTTTTGTAGAACTTTCAAATGCACGTGGGTATATAACTACACTTTATTTAGAAAGACTTTTATCCATATCTCATTTTGGAAAGTATTCTTACTTTGATATGACACAAGAAAGGGACATGGAAGATTCGGGTTTAATAGCTGGTGTATACGAAGGAGAAGCATATATTTATAATTTAGATGAGTTTATAGAAAAGATTAGAGAGAGTGCAATGTTCCAAGATGAAAAGGATGAGCTGATTTCAAAGCTTTTAGAAAAAGAGATAAAAATGAATATTAGAGATTATGCAATAGAGCATCTATTAACTGAAGTTGAACAAAAGTGGACAGTATAAATAAAGTAATTTCGCCACGTTTTAGAGAAGAAATTTATTTTTCAGCCATACCACAGTTTCCAAGATTGCTTTTAGTATTTTGTGGTGGCACTATATTCTAATAATTTTTAGACGTTAAAAAGGATTACGGATAATCCGTAATCCTTTTTAAGTTTTATTTTTGGTTAATTATTTTAACCCTTGTTCGTATTGTTGAACCATTCTCTTAACCATTTCTCCACCAACGCTACCGCATTGCTTTGAAGTTAAGTTTCCGTTGTAATCTGTGAATGGAACTCCCATTGCACCTGCAACTTCATTCTTGAAATTGTTTAATCCTTGTTTTGCTTCTGGAACTAAAGCTCTGTTATTATTGTTTGACATACAAATTCCTCCTTTAACGGTACAATATTTTTTGCTAAGCTTTATTTGCTTTGCACTATTATTGTGTGTAAAGTAGTTTTATATAAACTATGAAGTGAGAGGCAAAGAAGGAAAAAAGTACAAACTATACTTGTACAAAAGTTGGATATAATATATATATAATGCATATTTTTAGAACTCAAGGTTCTGTGTTCATAGGGCTTTATCACTTAAAAATGGTTATATTTTTCTAGATATTAAAAAAGTTTGTGGAGAAGTATCCACAAACTTTTTACTTTATATAATATTTCAAACAATTATAAGTTAATTAATAAAATCTATACTACTTGTTATAACCATTATAAAATTATCTTCTTTTATTTAATTTAAATAAAGCTAAACATACAGGTACTACAATCATAACGGCTACTATACATTCAGGAATTCCGTTAGATACTGCAATAGTTCCTAGTGCACCTGCAACAGCTGCTGAACTAATTTCTTTTAAAGTTGCAAACTGTTCCATAGCAAGTATATATGTTAATCCTAAAACACCAGCTGTATTAGTAATTGTACCAGCTATAGCTGCTAGAATTAGACCTAACTTTTCTTTATTAAACTTTTCTTTCATTATCTTGAAAACATAATAAGATACAATACCAATTAAAACTCTTGGAATTATTGCTATTATTGGATTCATAAATATTGGTGATAAAAGTACTGGTTGACTCATATTTAGATACATAGAAAATAGACCAAATATTAAACCAACAATTCCACCAATAATAGGTCCTTCAACAATTCCACCAATTATTACAGGTAAATGTTGAATAGTAATTTTCATCCAAGGTGTTGGAATCATACCAAAACCTGTAAGTCCCATAAACATTGATATTCCCGAAAGCATACCAATTACCACTAATTGTCTAGTTCCAAATTTTTTATTTACATACGATCTTTCCATTTTAATTCCCCCGTTCTTATTCCTTTTGGATATAATTCGGCAAATAGTAAGTATAGATTTAATGTTCAGTTTCTTAAAAAAGAATACCGACGATTTTAATTTTATCACGATATATAAATTTTGCAATACACTTTTGTTAATTTATTAACAAAAAATGAAAAAGTAGGATTTTATTTAAAGTGAATATAATAAAAGACATTATCATTATTGAATTGAATTAAGAGCTGTTATACAATGAATATAACAGAAGTTAGGGTGGTGAAAAAATGTTTCTAAGAATCGATTTAGAGTCAGAAGAACCTATTTATCTTCAAATAAGAAATGAAGTAATTAAGGGAATAGCTAAAGGAGAAATAGTAGAGGGAGATGAACTTCCTTCAGTTAGAGCTTTAGCAGAAGAAATTGGGGTTAATATGCATACAGTAAATAAAAGCTATGCACTTTTAAAGGAAGATGGATATGTAAGGATGGATAGAAGAAAAGGTGCAGTAATTTCCTTTTCTTTAGATGATAGTAATAGAAAGTTTATAAGAAATATGGAAAAGGATATGGAGCTGATGGTAGCTCAATGTATAAATAGAGGAATAAGTGAAGAAGAAGCGAAGAAAAACATAGAAGAATTATTTAAGAAGTTTAATTCTTAGGGGGTGACATTGATGGATTTATTTATAGGATATTTAACTTTAGTTTTAGTAGTAGGTATGTTATTTTTCCAAGGTCTTTTTGTTGAGAAGTTTTCTAATAACGGAATAATATATGGAATTAGAGTTCCAGAAGAATATAAGAATTTAGAGGCAATAAATTATATTAAGAAAAGATATAGAAAAAGATATTTAGTTACAATGACTATTTTATGCTCTATTTTATTTTCTATAATTTATATATATGATAAGGCCTTTTTGTTATCTTTAGGGGTTATAATATTTTTGGTAACTAATTATACTATTTATTATTTCTCATGGAAAGAAATGAAGGGATTAAAAAGAAAATTTGATTTTAATTCTTGTGGCAATAATATATTAGTAGTTGATATGAATATAAAAAAGAAAGACATAAAAACTAATGAACCCTTATCAGTAAAGTATTATTGGGGATATGGAATAATTATTTTAATGACTTTACTTTTTACAGTAGTATTTTATAAGGATTTACCACATACTTTTCCAACACATTTCAATGGAAAAGGCATGGCAGATAGTTTTGCTGTTAAAGGTACATTAAAGGGGTACTTAGGGGTATTGTCTCTTCCGTTAACTCAAATAGGAATGACAATAATGTTTATATTCCTTCATAGGTATACAATAAGCTCCAAGAAAATAATAAATAGTGGAACTGCTAAGGGAACATTGGAACAGCAAAATAAGTTTAGAAGATATGCAGCTGTATTCTTATATGTAATGGGACTTGATACAATAATAATGTTTTTTGCTATGCAAATTGCCATATTAAAAGGATTAGAAATGAAATTAATTGTAGGTGTATTTGGAACGATAACAACATTAATAGGCATTATAGGAGTAGTTATATTAATATACATTGGTCAAGGTGGGAAAAATATAAAGGTTAAAGATGAGGGAGAAATAATTTATCGAGATGATGATAGATTCTATAAGATAGGACTGTTTTATTATAATAAGCAAGATCCAGCTATTATGATACAAAAGAGAGTTGGAATAGGATATGACTTAAACTATGGAAATCCAATATCAAAAATATTAGCTATAATAGTAGGAATAATTCTTATAGGTACTGTGATTTGTTTATTTATTAATGATCAAAGTATAATAGAAAGCTTTATGAAGTAGAGAGGATGATAAGCTTTTGGGAAGTGGATACACAATAAAGACCTATCCAGAAAAGTCGTGGAGTATATCTAAGATGAAAGTAATGGAGAATTGCTATAGGGAGTATTATTATACATATTATGGCTCTCATAATGGGTGGATAGATAATGTTACAGATGAACAAAAAGTTGCTTGGAGATTAAAGAAGTTAACGAATATATGGTTAATGTTTGGAGATAAACTTCATGATGTTATAAAGAAAACAATTAAAAATAAACATAATTTAAATATAACTCCTAATTACTTAAAGGAGTATATGAGGAAAGTTTTAAACCATGGAGTAAAGGAAAGTATAGAAAAGTATAAGGATGGATTATGGGATGACTATCCTAGAGGAGAAATGCTTCAAGAGTATTATTATGGTGAGAAACTTGATGAGGAAAGTGTTAAAGAGGTAAAAAGAAGAATAGAATTATGTATAGACGGATTTTTTAATTCAAAAAGTTATAAAGATATTTTAAAGGAAAAGTCTATAGTATTAGAGGTAGATGAAGGTAACTTTGATTATATATTTGTACATGGTGTAAAAGTATTTGCTTTAATAGATATGCTTTATATTAATGAAGATGGGTATTATGTTATAACGGATTGGAAGACAGGAAAAATAGGAGAGCATGATAGAGAGCAACTTTTAGTTTATGTGCTATATGTAATGAAAAAGTATAATGTTTCCTTAGATAAAATTAAAGGAAGAGTAGAATACTTATTACTAGGAGAAAGTGCAGATTATAAATTTAATGAAGATGATTTAATGAATATTAATCATAGAATAGGTTTAGATTTAAATGTTATAGATGCATTTTTAATAGACAAAGAGTTAAATCAACCAAGGGATAAAGAGTACTTTAGAAAATGTGACTCTTTAAACAAGTGTAAAAAGTGTAGATTTAAAAAGTTGTGTATGAATGAAGAGGTGTTTTAGTTATGAAATTAGAGGGTATAGAACAGTTAGAAGACACAAAGTATTTAAATATGTATAAACTTAAACTCATTAATAAGGTTGGAAACATTAAAGATTATTTTATGGTAAGTAGACGTAAAAAGGAAGAATTAATCTGCGTTACAAAAGATCATTCTAAGTGTGATGGAGTTATGATACTTCCTATAACTGAGAATGAAGAGGTTATAATTTTAAAACAATATAGACCGGTTATAGATGATTATTTATATGAATTACCAGCTGGAATTGTTGATCCAGGTGAAACAATTGAAGAAGCAGCTAGAAGAGAATTATTTGAGGAAACAGGATTAAAGTGCAAGAGTTATGAACTAATATTAAAACCAAGTTATTCATCTGTTGGAATTACAGATGAGACTACTGCTGTTGTGAAAATGATAGTAGAAGGAGAGATAACTAAGGATAATTTAGAGGAAAATGAGGAGATTGAAGTTCTAAAGGTAAAAAAGGAAAATGTAAAAGACTTTGTGAAAAAACATAATTTTTCTATAAAAGGAGCATTAGTATTATTAGGACTTTAATAGGGAAAGTTAATAAATATTGTAAAAAGAGATTGCTTAAGCAGTCTCTTTTTATTATTAGATAATTTAAATAATATAAAATTTTTTTGGAAATTTATATTGACAAAAGATGTAAAGAATACTATATTACAATTAAAGAGAGTGAAAATCATTATCAATAGAATAGGGGGAGGAAAAATGAAAATATTATTTTGGAGTGGTACAGGCAATACAGAAACTATGGCACGTTTAATTTCAAAGGGTATTAAAGATACTGGAAAAGAAGTAGAGTTAATTAACATTTCCCATAATACAATACCTGATATTAAGAATGAAAGTATAATTGTTCTAGGATGTCCATCAATGGGAGAAGAAGAATTAGAGGAATCAGAATTCTTACCATTCTTTGAAAGCATTGAGCCATATTTAAATGGTAAAAAAGTCTTACTGTTTGGTTCTTATGGATGGGGAAATGGTCAATGGATGAGAAACTGGGAAGAAAGAGTTCAAGATCTTGGAGCAGTTGTCTCTTTAGATCCAATAATAATAAATTATGCTCCAGAAGGGGATACTGAAACTGAATGTATTGATTATGGCAAACAAATTGCAAAGTTGTAATTTTTACGGAGGAAGATAATGACTAACAAACTAAACAACTTTTATAAATTATTAAATAATTTAAATGATAAGGAATATATAGAAATGCTTATTTCTTATAATGTTTCTTTAATAAGTGCTAGATTAAAGCCTTCAATAACTTTAAATTTAGCTAAGAGTAATAATAAAAATACTTATGAATTGTGGCACGAATATGGTGAAGATTATTTAGAGAGTTTAGGAATAAAGTTTATAAAGTTAAGAGAGTCGGAAAAATCTTTAGTAATTTTAATATATGAGCATGAATTATTGGAAACATTTATAAATATTCCTGAAAATAAAAACTTTCTAAGGTCTTTAGGGTATCCAAATAAATTTTCTGTAGAAGAAGCATTAGAGATTTTACAAGAAAGATATAAACTATATAATTGTCCACATGAATTAGGAATTTTTTTGGGTTTTCCATTAGAGGATGTTAAAGATTTTATGACTTGTTCTGACAAAAAGTGTTTAGTTTGTGGTTATTGGAAAGTTTATAATAAATGCAATAAAGCCAAAAGAATTTTCAACCTATTTGATAGAGTTAAAGAAGAGACTTTAGATAATATATTAGATGGACATAGACATTGTATATTATCTAATAATTTAAAGAATAAATTTGAATCACATCAAAAATTAATTTTAAATTAGAACATACAAAAAATTATTTTGTATACTTTTCTCTAAATAAGAATCCTTTCATAAGGATTCTTATTTTTTTGTATTTATAAGTAGTTATTTCTATATATACATTGTGTTAGTTAATATTAGGAAAAAACTTCTTGTGTATCATTTACATACACTTGTATTCAAAATAGCTACATGATATTATACTATAAAAGGAATGTGTGACAAAAAATGAAAAAATATTTGGGGTGATTAAATGAAATTTCAAAGTACAAGAGGGCTAGAAAGAGATGTAAAATCTGCAGAAGGTATTATAAGAGGGATTGCAAAGGATGGTGGGTTATTCGTTCCAGATTCATTTCCTAATTTATATGAAATTCTAAAAAAGAACAAGGGCTTATCTTATGAAGAATTGGCTTTTAAAATAATAAAAGAATTCTTTACAGATATAGATGAAAATGAGTTGAGGGAAGCTATTGATGAGGCTTACAATAATAGATTTAAGCCAGAGTTAAATAAGAATTATCTTGAACTTTATCATGGACCAACTTGTGCTTTTAAGGATGCAGCATTACTATTTCTTCCACAAATAATGAAAAGAGCAAAGAAGTCTTTAGGAGTAAATGAGGAAATAGTGATTTTAACAGCTACTTCAGGGGATACTGGTAAGGCTGCTTTAGAAGGGTTTAGTAGTGTAGATGGATTTAAGGTGGTTGTTTATTATCCTAAAAACGGTGTTAGTGCTATTCAGGAGAGACAGATGGCAACACAAGAAGGGGAGAATGTAAAAGTATTTGGTATAAATGGTAACTTTGATAATGCACAGACTGGGGTAAAAAAGATATTTGGAGATGAAAAATTAAAAGAAGAATTAAAAAAGAATGGATATATCTTATCTTCAGCTAACTCTATAAATATAGGAAGATTAGTTCCTCAAATTGTTTATTATTTCTATGGATATTTTAAGCTAATAGAACAAGGTAAGATTAAAGAGGATGAGGAAATAAATGTAGTAGTACCTACGGGGAATTTTGGCAATATATTAGCTTCTTACTACGGAAAGCAAATGGGATTACCAATAAATAAGTTTATATGTGCATCTAATGAAAATAAGGTTTTAACAGACTTTTTCCAAACTGGTATTTATGATAAGAGAAGAGAACTTATTTTAACTCAATCTCCTTCAATGGATATTTTGGTATCTTCAAATTTAGAAAGATTACTATATGAAGGTAGTGGCAGAGATGGAGAAGAAATAAAAGCATTAATGGACGGACTTATGGCAAATGGAGTATATGAAGTATCTTCAAAAGTTAGAGAATTCTTAAAAGAATTTTATGGAAACTTTGCTACAGAAGAAGAAGTTCATAAGACAATTAAGAATGTATATGAAAAAGAAAATTATCTAATGGATACTCATACTGCTGTAGGGAAGACTGTTTGGGAAAAATATAAGAATGAAACAGGAGATGACAGAGAAGCTTTAATAGCCTCGACTGCTAGTCCTTATAAGTTTCCAGTTAATATTTGTAATGCATTAGGCATAGATATAAGTAATGTAGATGATTTTGGAGTTTTAAAGGAATTAAATAAGGCAACAAATGTAGATATACCTAGAAATCTAAAAGGTTTAGATAAGAAAGAAATTCTTCATAATGAAGTTTGGGATAAGGATGAAATGTTAGATGCCTTATTATCTTTCTTGAAGTAGAGGAGATAAGAATGATTAGGGTAAGAGTGCCTGCAACATCCGCTAATATGGGACCAGGATTTGATTCTATAGGAATTGCAGTAGAATTATATAATGAATTTGGATTTGAAGAAACAGAGAGTGGTTTAAAGTTTAATGGAGTAGCAGAAGAATTTTGTAATGAAAATAATGTAGTTTATGAAGCTATGATGTTTTGTTTTAATAAAGGAAAATATAACCCAAAAGGGTTAGAAATAAGTACAATTAAGCAAGATATCCCTATTTCTAGAGGCTTGGGAAGTAGTTCTAGTTGTATAGTTGCTGGTCTTATTGGTGCAAATGCAATAATGGGAAACAAGTTTTCTAAAGATGAGATATTACAAATGGCTGTAGAGATAGAAGGACATCCTGATAATGTTGCACCTGCTGTTTTAGGTGGAATGGTTGTTGCTATAATGGAAGGAGGTAGGGTATACTATGATATAGTGAAGGTTCAAGAACATGTTAAGTTCATTCCTATAATACCTGATTTTAGACTTTCAACTAAGGATGCTAGAGTGGTTTTACCTAAGGAAATATCCTTAAAAGACGGGGTATATAATGTGAGTAGAGCATCTCTAATGGTAACTGCATTAACTAACGGAAATTATGATTTATTAAAGTATGCATGTCGGGATGCTTTTCATGAAAATTATAGGAGTAAGTTAATAAAAGGATTTTATGAAGTAAAAGAGGAATCAAATAGATTAGGTGCTTTAGCAACATATTTAAGCGGAGCAGGTCCAACTATAATGGCAATGATTTCTGATAAAAACTATAAGTTTAAAAGCCATATGGAGAAGTTTTTAGAGGTAAAGTCCTTAAATTGGGCTATTCATGAACTTTCTATAGATAAAAATGGTGCAATAATAATAGAGGGTGATAAATAGTGGATGGAAATTATTTTGTAATTCATAAGAGGGTTTTACCTGAGGTATATGAAAAAGTGCTAAATGCTAAGAAGCTTATAAAAGAAGGAAAAGTTAAGGAAGTAACAGAAGCTACCAAGATGGCTGGAATTAGTAGAAGTGTATATTATAAATATAAAGATTATATTTATGAGTTTTCTGAAAGTCCTCAGGGAAGGAAAGCTACATTCAATATAATGATAATTGATGGTAGGGGAATTCTATCTAGAATATTAAACTTCATTTCAGGTCAAGGAGGAAATATACTTACTATTAATCAAGGTATACCTCTTAATGGGTATGCATATATAAGCTTAACTATAGATATAAGTAACTTAGAGGGAGACATTACATCATTAATGGATGGAATAAGTGATATAGAAAAGGTAGAAAAAGTAGAATTTATAGCAATGGAATAAACAAAAAAAGAAGATATTTTTACATTTAGGTAAATATCTTCTTTTTTTATTTATATATTTATAGGAAATGTAATGGCTAAATTTCTTTTTTTAAGTAGAAGTGATCTTTATCAGCAGCGCAAAGCTCCCAACCTTCTCTACCTAATGAATTTAGTTTTTCTAAAACTTGCCTTTCTCTTTCTTCTTCATTGAAAGTTGTTTTTAAATCAAATGAAATATGTTCAACCTTGTATTCGTACATTTTCATATAAAACACCCCATTGTTAGTACTCTAAAATTAATTATACATCTACTACCAAATAATTACAATAAGTAAATTTAAACTTGATGTAAAAAGGTGTTATATATTATACTAAGGTATTACTTGTAGAAATATAGATAATACTAAATTTAGTAGAAGAGGTGAGAAGTATGGAAATTTATTTAGATAATGCAGCTACTACTAAGCCAAAAGAAGAAGTTATTGAGGCAATATGTGATGGAATGAAAAAATATTATGCAAATCCATCATCTTCACACAAGTTAGGTATGGAATCAGAAAAAAAACTAGATGAATGCAGAGAAGTAATTGCAAAAACAATAAATTGCAGTAATGATGAAATATATTTTACTTCAGGAGGAAGTGAAGGAAACAACTTTATAATTAAAGGATTAGTGAAGACAGGAACACATTTAATTACAACTCCTTTTGAACATAGTTCAATAAAGAATACTGTTGAAGCTCTTGAAAAATCTGGGGTAAGAGTTACATATCTTTCTGTTAATGAATTTGGAGAAATTGATATTGAAGAACTAAGAGAAGCTATTACTAAAGATACTGTTTTAGTTTCAGTTATGTTTGTTAACAATGAAGTTGGAAGCATACAGAATTTAAAAGAGATAGGTGAAACTATAAAGTCTATAAGTAATAGAGCAAAGTTCCATGTAGATGGAGTCCAAGGGTATGGTAAATTTACTATAGATGTTAAGAAAATGAAGATTGATGCATTAACAGTTAGTGCACATAAAATTCATGGACCTAAGGGTGTTGGATTCTGCTATTTAGCTAAAGGGATGAGTATAGTACCTCATATTCATGGGGGAACTCAAGAAAGAGGATTAAGAGCTGGAACTGAGAATATACATGGAATAATGGGATTAACAGTTGCTGCTAAAGATATTATTAAGAATATGGATCTAAACTATGAAAAAGTTAGTGAATTAAAAGAATATATGATAAAAAGATTTTCTGAGATAGATGATATTAGAATAAATAGTCCAATGAATGATAAGTTTTCTCCATACATTTTAAATGTTTCATTTAGAGGAATTAGAGGAGAAGTATTGCTACATTTATTAGAAGATGCTAATATTTTTGTATCTACAGGTTCAGCTTGTACTTCTAAATCTAAGGGTGGAGTTATAGGAAGTCATGTTTTGGAAGCTATGAAGCTGACTAAGAAAGAGGTTGAGGGAGCAATAAGATTTTCTTTCTCCCCAGAAAATACAAAAGAAGAGATAGATAAGACTATTGATGCCCTAAAAAAGGGATTAGTATTCTTAAGGAGGATTAGAAGATGAGTAAATTAATATTAGTTAAGTATGCCTCAGAGATATTTCTAAAAGGATTAAATAGAAATAAATTTGAGAAGAAGCTAAGAGATAATATAGCTATAAAACTTGAAGGCTTAAATTTTGAAATAATATCAGATCAAAATAGATATTTCATAAAAGTTGATGAAATAGATGAAGCTATAGTTAGAATTAAAAGAGTTTTTGGTGTTGCTGAGGTTTGTATAGTAACTAAGGTTGATAGGGATATGGTAGCGATTAAGGAAGAAGCTTTAAAGAAGGTAAGAGAAAGTGGAAGTAAAACTTTTAAGATAATAACAAATAGAGCAAATAAGTTGTTCCCACAAAACTCTATGGAAACTTCAAGAGAAGTTGGTGGCTATGTATTACACCGTATGGATGGACAAATAACAGTTGATGTTAAGAATCCTGAATGTGCATTAAATATTGAAATTAGAGAATATGCTTATATATGGACTAATAAGGATAAGATTAAAGGTGCAGGTGGGCTTCCTTATGGAATAAATGGAAGTACTATGCTTATGTTATCAGGAGGTATAGATTCACCAGTTGCAGGGTATCTAATGGCTAGAAGAGGGGTTGCATTAAACTGCGTTTATTATCACAGTCATCCATATACTTCTGAAAGAGCTAAGGATAAAGTTAAAACTCTTGCTAAAATTCTTGCTAGGTACACTGAAGAAGTTAATTTATATATAGTTCCATTTACAGATGTTCAAATGGAAATTATAGAAAAGTGTAGAGAAGACGAGCTTACAATTATAATGAGAAGATTTATGATGAGAATAGCTTGTGAGTTATCAGATAGACTAGGAATAGATTCTGTAGCTACTGGAGAAAGTATAGGCCAAGTTGCAAGCCAAACTATGGAGGGATTAATCGTAAGTACAGATTGTGCTGATAGACCAGTATTTAGACCACTTATAGCTATGGATAAGGAAGATATTATGGATATAGCTAGAGACATCGATACATATGAAACTTCAATTCTTCCATATGAGGATTGCTGTACAATATTTGTCCCAAAGCATCCTAAAACAAAACCTCAAGTTGAAGCTATGAGAAAGAGTGAAAGTAAGCTTGATGTTGAAAAACTAGTTAATGAAGCAATTGATAATATGGAAGTTGTAAAATTAAAGTAAATTATATTTGACTATTGTGGAACTTAAAGTTTTGCAATAGTCTTTTTCTATGGTAAAATTTATATGTTATATTTTTGCAGAAGAGGGGGATATTTGTGAAATACATAGATACAAAATATGATGATTTTAAGTTGAGAGAAACTACAGTAGAAGATACTTCCTTAATTCTTTCGTTTATTAAGGGAATTGCTGAGTATGAAAAAATGAGTAATGAAGTTGTTGCAACTGAGGAAGTTTTGAGGAAAAGTATATTTGAAGATAATAGAGCTAAGGTTTTAGTTGCTGAAGAAAATGGACAACCAATAGGATTTGCTTTATATTTCTTTAACTTTTCTACTTTTATAGGAAAAGCAGGATTATATCTAGAAGATATATTTATATTACCTGAGCATAGAGGTAAAGGATATGGTAAAGAAATATTTAAGGTTCTAGCTAAGATAGCAGTAGAAAATTCATGTGAAAGAATGGAATGGGTTTGTTTAAATTGGAATGAACCTTCAATAAGGTTCTATAAAGGCTTTGGTTCTATTGGAATGGAAGAATGGACAACATATAGATTAGCAGGAAATAAGATTGGTGAATTAGCCAATAGCAAATAGATAATAATTATAAGTTTTTAGAAATCACCTTTGGTGGTTTCTTTTTTTCTTTAGTAAAATTTTGTGAAATATATATAGAAAATATTGACAATATATAAAGTAAAGCATATTATAATTTTAAGGATTTATTACTTTAATATGTTAAATTGGTAAAGAAGGATGGAGGGGGCAATGGTTAATAAAAATATTATTCCTGAAGGAACAAGAGATCTTATTTTAGATGAATGTGTTAGAAAAAAAGAGTTGGAGTTAGAAATTGAAAATATACTAAATAAGTGGGGATATAAAGAGGTTATAACTCCTACAATAGAATATTATCAAACCTTTAATGGAGGATTTCAAAATCTAAGAGAAGAAGATATGTATAAGTTCTTCGATGATAAAGGTAGAATTTTAGTTTTAAGACCAGATATGACAATACCTATAGCAAGGGTAGTTGCTACAAAATTTAAGGAGATTAATCCACCTATTAGATTAAGATATACTTCCAATGTATTTAGAGTTCATGAAAGTTTAGGTGGAAAAAAGAATGAATATACTGATTGTGGTGTTGAACTTATTGGATTAAATGGAATTGATTCAGATGTTGAAATTCTTATTACAGCATTAGAAAGTTTAAAAATACTAAAAGAAACTGGTTATAAAATAGAAGTAGGTAATATAAACTTTTTTAATTCTGCAGTTGAGTGGTTAAAGTTAGATCTTGAACAGAGAAGTTTTTTAGCAAAACTTATTGATGAAAAAAGTATGAAGGAATTAGAAGAGTATCTGGATATGTTAAATGTAGGAGATGACTATAAGAATTTCTTCATGAAATTACCTTGGCTTTTTGGAGGCGTAGAGATTCTAGATATAGGAGAAAAGTACGCTATTAATAATGAAATATTAAATGAAATTAAGTATTTAAGAAATATATATGAAATATTGGACAACCTAGGATATGGAGATAAGCTTACTTTTGATTTAGGAATTGTACCAAGATTAAATTATTATACAGGGATTATATTTAAAGGATATGTAGAAGGTATTGGGGATACAGTTCTTAGAGGGGGAAGGTATGATGATCTTATATCAACATTTGGAAGAGATTTGCCTGCTGTAGGATTTTCTATAAATCTAGATCCATTAGTTCAATTAGAAGATGAGAAGAACAATGGTAAAGAAGAAAAGTATAGAATTATTTATAATCCTAAGGATATAGTTGTAGCCATAAAACAAGGACAAGTTTTAAGAAATTTAGGTTATGTGGCAGAACTTGTACCTTCTAAAGATATTCAAGGAATAAAGGTATTAAAGGAGGAGGTGATTGAATGAGTATAAGTATTGCAATGACAAAAGGAAGGCTAGAGAAAGAGACAATAAAGTTATTAGATAAGGCTAATTTCGGTACAGAAGAACTTAAGAACAAAGGAAGAAAGCTTGTTTTTAATGATACTATTGAGGACATTAAATACTTTTTAGTTAAAGCAGCAGATTCTATAACTTATGTAGAACATGGAGTAGCTGATATTGGTGTGGTTGGTAAAGATACGCTAATGGAAAGTGATAATAACTATTATGAAGTATTAGATCTAGAAATAGGTAAATGTAATTTTATAGTAGCATCATTACCAGAAAAAGATGTTTTTAAAAAGGTTGGTCATATAAAGATTGGAACTAAGTATCCTAAGGTAGCTAGAGAATATTTTAAGAAAAGAGGTATGGATGTAGAAATAATAAAAATTGAGGGATCAGTTGAACTAGCACCTATATTAGGGCTGTGTGATGCCATAGTAGATATTATGGAAACAGGGACAACTTTAAAAGAAAATGGATTAATTGTTTTTGATAGGATATGTGATATAAGTGCAAGAGTTATAGTAAACAAGGCTAGTTTTAAAATGAAGAGAGAAGAAATTGGGGCTTTTATCAACAGGTTAAAACAAGTTTTGTAAAGTATAAGCAATAAATAAAGAGGGGGCAAGAGTATGTTAAAGCTTATAAATCTTGAAAATAAAGATTGGGACATTCTTTTAAGTGAGCTTAAAGATAGAGAAGAAGAAGTAAAAGAAGAAGTTTTAAAAAGTGTTTCTAATATTCTAGAAGATGTTAAAAAAAATGGAGATAAAGCATTACAGTCATATACAGAGAAGTTTGATAGAGTTTTGTTAGATGACTTTGAAGTAAGTATAGAAGAATTAGATGAATGTTTTATAAAGGTTGAAAAAAACTTTATAGACAATTTAGAAGAAGCGAAAAAAAATATAGAATATTATCATAATGCACAAAAAAGTAGAGGGTTTATTTTAAATAAAGACAATGGTATTTTTCTAGGTCAAAGAGTTATACCTTTAGACTCTGTAGGAGTATATGTTCCAGGAGGAACAGCTGCTTATCCATCATCTGTTCTTATGAATGTAATACCGGCAAAAGTTGCAGGAGTTAAAGAGATAATAATGATAACACCTCCTAATAAGGAAGGGAAATTAAATCCGTATATAGGGGTAGCGGCTAAAGTTGCAGGAGTAAGTAAAATTTATAAAGTTGGGGGAGCACAGGGGATAGCTGCCTTAGCAAATGGAACAGAAAGTATACCAAAGGTAGATAAAATAGTAGGTCCTGGTAATATTTTTGTGGCAACAGCAAAGAGATTAGTATTTGGCAAGGTTGATATAGATATGATAGCAGGACCAAGTGAAATACTTGTAGTAGCAGATGAAAATGCTAATCCGAAATATATTGCAGCAGATTTAATGTCTCAGGCTGAACACGATAGGTTGGCATCATCTATTTTAGTTACTACATCTAAGCAGCTATATGAAGAGATAGAGAAAGAATTAGAGGCTCAAATAAAAGATTTGGATAGAAAAGAAATAATAGAAGAGGCATTAAAGAATTATGGAAAAGCTATTATTTGTAATTCAATAGATGAATGTATAGAGGTTTCAAATAGGTTTGCACCAGAACATCTTGAACTTATGGCTGAGAATCCTATGGAACTTTTAGGAAAGATTAGACATGCAGGTTCTGTTTTCCTAGGAAATAATACGCCAGAGCCTGTTGGAGATTATTTTGGAGGTACTAACCACGTATTGCCTACTAATGGAACAGCAAGGTTTTACTCGGCTCTTTCAGTGGATAGTTTTATAAAAAAATCATCATTTCTTTATTATTCTGAAGAAGCAATAAAAAGAGATGGAGAAAAGATTATTAATATAGCTAACAAAGAAGGACTTACAGCACATGCAAATTCTGTGAAGGTGAGGGTGAAGTAATATGAAAGGGATACAATCATATATAAATTTATATGATAATTTAGAAATTAGACTAAATGCTAATGAAAGTTACTTTGGAATAGATGAAAAAATGAAGTTAGATATTAAAACTTATATATGTAATTTAGAGTTAAACAGGTATCCAGAAGATAGTAGTGAAGTTCTAAAAGAATTATATGGGGGATATGCAGGCGTTGATAAAGAAAATATAGTAGTTGGAAATGGATCTGATGAAATGATTGGGTTAGTAATAGGATTAAACATTGCAGAGGGAAAGAAATTACTAACTCTTAACCCTGATTTCTCAATGTATGATTACTATGTTTCTATGCATTCGGGTAAGATGGTTAAATATAACACAAAAGAAGATGGAAGCTTTGATATAGATGAATTTATAGAGTTAGGTAAAAAAGAAAATGTAGATATGATCATTTTCTCTAACCCAAACAATCCAACAGGGCATGCAATTGAACCATTTAAAATAACTAAGATATTAGAAGAATTTAAGGATAAAGTAGTATTAGTAGATGAGGCATATTATGAGTTTTTTGGAGAATCTATGATACCTTACATTAATAGATATAAGAATCTATTAGTTACAAGAACCCTTTCAAAGGCTTGGGGGTTAGCAGCAACAAGAGTAGGTTTTTTAATTGGTAATAGTGAAGAAATCAAAAAAATAAATAAGTATAAAGTGCCATATAACGTTAATTCCTTATCTCAAGTTATAGCTAGTATTGTCTTAAAGGACAGAATGTATGTTGAAAAAAATACTAAAGAAATTGTATCTGAAAGAGAAAAGCTTTATAAATCATTAAAAGAAATTCAAGAGAATTCAGCCTTATATATTGAGTTTTACCCTTCAAAAGCAAATTATATCTATGGAAGAACAGAGTATAAAGAAGCGTTAATTAACGGATTAAAATCAAGAGGAATTCTTATAAGAAGTTTTGAGAAAAATAATTTTAGAATTACTGTGGGGTGCTCCTTTGAGAATAACAAACTTCTTCAAGCAATAAGAGAAATAGTTGGATACGGGGGAGTAAGCTATGCTTAAAAGGGAATGTAGCATAAATAGAAATACTAATGAAACTAAAATTCAGTTAAAAATTAATTTGGATGGTGATGGAAAGTCTAATATAAAAACAGGAATAGGTTTTTTTGATCATATGTTGGACTTAATGGCTTTTCATAGTGGAATAGATTTAGAAGTAATAGCCCATGGTGATTTGGATGTATGTGACCACCATACTGTTGAGGATGTTGGAATAATTTTAGGCCAAGCTTTTAAAGAAGCATTAGGTGAAAAAGTAGGTATAAAGAGGTATGGAAGCTTCTTTATACCTATGGATGAAACTTTGTCACAAGTATCTTTAGATATAAGTGGAAGAAGCTTTTTAGTATTTGAAGGTGATTTTAAAAGAGATAGTATAGGAAATTTTTCAACAGAGATGGTTAAGGAATTTTTGAGAGCTTTTGCTTTTAATGCTGGAATAACATTACATGCAAGAGTTATATACGGAGAAAATGATCACCATAAAGTAGAAGCAATATTTAAGGCATTAGGAAGAGCATTAAAAGAAGCAAAAGAAATAGAAACTGGTAGGATACCTTCTACAAAAGGAATTCTTTAGGAGGAAATATGGTTGTTATTATAGATTATGGAATGGGAAATCTAAAAAGTGTATATAATGCTTTGAATAAGATAGGGTGTAGGTGCAAAGTTAGTTCTGAAGTTAGAGATATAAGAACTGCTAGTGGCTTGATTTTGCCTGGAGTAGGAGCATTTAAAGATTGTATGGATAATTTGACGAAATCAAATTTAGATCAAATATTAAAAGAGGAAGTGGAAAAGGGAAAACCCCTTTTAGGAATATGTTTAGGTATGCAGGTTCTTTTTGAAAAAGGATATGAAGGAGAAGAAAGAGCAGGATTAGGTTTATTGAAAGGTAAGATTGTAAGGATGGAGGATCCTAATGTAAAGATACCTCATATAGGATGGAACAACTTAGAAAAGAATAGGGAAGATGAATTAATTTCTATCTCAGAGAAAGCTCCTTTTGTATATTATGTACATTCATACTATGCCCAAGATTATAATGATGAAGATTTAGTAGGGTTTTCATATTATGGTAGTTTAAAAATACCCGGATTAGTTAGAAGGAAAAATGTAATGGGGGCGCAGTTCCATCCAGAAAAAAGTGGAGAAGCAGGTCTTAATATTTTAAGAAATTTTAAGGAGTTGATTTGATGATAATAATACCAGCAATAGATATTATAGATGGAAAGCCAGTTAGGTTATATCAAGGAGACTATAATAAAAAAGAAATAGTAGCAAAAGATGTCTTAGATACTTCAAAAAATTTTGAATACCTTGGAGCACAATGGATACACTTAGTAGATTTGGATGGAGCCAAAAAAGGTGAATTGGTTAATTTAAATGTAATTATAGAGATAGCACAAACATTATCTATTCATGTTGAGGTAGGTGGCGGTATAAGAACCTTTGAAGATATAAAGTATCTTATAGATAATGGAGTTTCAAGGGTTATTTTAGGTACAAGCGCTATGGAAGATGAAAAACTTTTAAATAAGGCTTTAAGAGAGTATGGAGAAAAAATAGCAGTAGGAATAGATTGCAAGGATGGGTATGTATGTGGAAGAGGATGGCTTCAAAAAAGCTCTATTCACTATATAGAATTTGCAAAGAGGTTAGAAAAGTTAGGGGTTAAAAATATTATAGTTACTGATATTTCTAAGGATGGGACTTTAGAGGGGCCTAATATTGAAATGTTAAATGAGTTAAAGAAAGAGGTTTGTATGGATATTACAGCTTCAGGAGGAATAAGAGATGTATCTAACATAAAAGCTTTAAAAGAAATAGATGTATATGGAGCAATAACTGGAAAGGCTATATATGCAAAAACTCTTTCTTTAGAAGAAGCTATAAAAGTTACTAGGGAGGAATAGTGTATGCATACAAAGAGAATTATACCTTGTCTAGATGTAAAAGAAGGAAGAGTTGTAAAAGGAGTTAACTTTGTTGGTCTTAAAGATGTTGGGAATCCTGTAGACTTAGCTGAATATTACTATAAGGCAGGAGCAGATGAATTAGTGTTTTTAGATATTACAGCTACTCATGAAGGTAGGGGAATAATGAGAAGGGTAGTAGAGAAAGTAGCTGAAAAAATATTTATTCCATTTACAGTTGGGGGAGGGCTAAAAAACTTAGAGGATATTAAGGAGATACTAAGAGCTGGTGCAGATAAAGTAAGTTTAAATTCAGCTGCTGTAAGGGATAAACAACTTATAAAAAAAGGAGCATATTATTTTGGAAATCAGTGTATTGTACTAGCAGTTGATGCAAAGAAAAGAGAAGATAATACAGGATGGAATGTAGTTATAAATGGTGGCAGAATTGATACAGGAATTGATGCCTTGAGATGGATTGAAGAGGGGATAAGGCTAGGGGCTGGAGAAATATTATTAACTTCTATGGATGCTGATGGAACTAAAAAAGGGTTTGATATTGAACTTACTAAGTCAGTGTCTAATATAACTAATGTGCCAGTTATAGCTTCAGGGGGATGTGGAGAACTTGAACATTTTTATGAAGTTTTTAAGGATGAAGTGGCAGATGCAGCTCTTGCAGCATCACTTTTTCACTATGGAGAATTATCGGTAGAAGAAGTAAAGAAATATTTAAAGGATAGAAATATAAGTGTTAGATACTAGGAGTATAAGTATATGAATAGGGAAGAGATAATAAAAAAAGTACAAGAAGTAGACTTTAAAAAAGGAAATGGACTAGTACCAACAATTGTTCAAGATATAAATAGTAATGAAGTTTTAATGCTTGCTTACATGTCGGAAGAAAGTTTAATTAAGACTTTGGAGGGGGATACAACATGGTTTTATAGTAGAAGTAGGAATGAACTATGGAATAAGGGAGCAACTTCTGGACATTTACAGTATGTTAAAGAGATAAAGATAGATTGTGATAATGATACTTTATTAGTTTTAGTAGAACAAGTAGGAGCAGCATGTCATACAGGAGAAAGAAGTTGCTTTTACAGAAATTTATAGGAGGCAAGTAAATGGAGGATATTTTAAAGGAGTTATATAAAACAATATTAACTAGAAAAGATATAAGAGAAGATGGATCATATACAGCATATTTATTTGATAAAGGTTTAGAAAAAATATTAAAGAAGGTTGGAGAAGAGTCAACAGAGGTTGTTATTAGTAGCCTAGGAGATAATAAGGATAATCAAGTAAATGAAATGTGTGACTTGATATATCACATTTTAGTGTTAATGGCTGAATTGGGAATTTCACTTGAAGATATAAAATTAGAGTTAGAGAAAAGAAGTAAAAAAGTAAACAATTTCAAGGGAGAAAGAAAAGAAATTGAAAATATATAATTTTTCTTGATAGCGTTTGGTAAAAGTTGTAAAATATAAATGTATTATACAAAAAGAGGTAGGGGGAGATAAATAGTATGCAAAAAAAGATAGAAACAATGGTTTTGGGTATAGGAGAGTTATCCTTAGATGCTATTAGTACTTGGTTCCCTAGCAAAAATAAAGAAACTATTGCGAAAGCAATTGAGACATCAGAAGTAATCGGAATAAAAGGTAATAAGGTAATGGCAAAATCTAAAATGGATGCAATTGAAAAAGAAAGCGTTACAAAGAAAAAAATTAATTTAGCTAAAATCCCAGAAAAGCTAGAGGCTAAAGAGATACAAGAGAATGAGATTAAAAAGGAATATACGGAAGAGATAAATTATGGTGAGCTTCTTGAATTAATAATGAAGTATAACAGGAGAGTAAAAGAGCAGTATGAAAAATTAATAGCTAGAAACTTTGATAATATGAAAGAGGCTATAATTAAATATTATGAAGCAAAATTTGAAGTGGTTAAAAATCCATTTAAGGTTAGTGGGAAATCTGAAATGTATTCATTAGTTCATAAGAAAACAAAGTTTGAAGTTGCATATTTATATGTTGGTGAATTTTTGTCTGAGGAAGATTTCAACAAGATATCTTCTAATTTTGTTGAGGATACAGTTTATTTTTGTATAACAAAAGATGCTGAAGTTCTACCAAATGTAAGTGATAGAGAATATTACTTAAAGGATGTAGATGATATAGTAAATAAGTATTTAAATCAATATAAATTGAAAGAAATAGATACAACAATATTGAAAATAAACTAAAAGGGCGGGAAACCAGCCTTTTTTCTTTACAGTATATTTTTATAGAGATAAGTAGTTGTCAAATAAAGGGTAAAGATTCTATGATTAAAAGGATAGAAATTTGTAATATTTATAGGTATACTAAAAGAAGGAAACGAAAGGAGAAATAATATGAAAGAATTATTTAAAGTAAATGAGTTAAGTTTTTATGAAGAGGATTTTTTAGATGATATAAATGAATATTTAGATATTTTAGATATATTAAGAGATATGCAAAGTGAATTAACTTATGAGAAGGTAACTTGTGCCACTCAAAACGATTGTTGTGAGAAGAGTAAGGATAACTATTTTATCCAAGTACATGGTTTTATTAATAAAGAGGATGAGTTCATCACAAAGGAAGAAGTTTATATGTTTGCAAAGAATATAAAACAAGATGAACTTGATCTTTTTGTTATTAGAGTTTATAAGTGTATTGAATGTGGAAAGTGGATTATTGATATCTTAGAATAATTTATCGAGGGGTATTATATGAAAGAGGATTTGAAAAATTATTTTTCTGATTTAATTAAAGATATTAAGAGCATAAAGAGAGAGACTATCTTTGAAATTATGAAGAAGAGAGGAAAACTTTTAACTATTCTAGCATTAGTGATACTTATGTTTTTAGGATTTGGTATTGGTAGAATAAATACTTCTAAAGAGCATTTATTGAGTAAATTAGAAGTAGCTTTAAAAAACGAAAGTTCAAACAAACTTTCTTCAATTGCTAAGTTTAACAATAAAAAGGTAAGTAAAAAGGAAGTTCAACCGCTTATTAATTATTATTCCAAAGATAATTCTAGAGTTGATTCACTAATAAATAAATTGAAGACAGTAGGAGAGACAGAAGATTTAAAACTTGTTGAAGAGAATAGAGTATTTGGAACAAGATGTTATATAGATATTAAACCATATAGTTTGAAAATTGATAGTGAATTTAAGGATAGTAGATTTACTATAGATGATAAAAATTATATAAATGCAGGAAGTAAAATAGATAAGTTAATCCCAGGTGTTTATACAGTAAAAGGAATTTTAGAAAGTGGATTTGGAGATATAGAAGCATCTAAAGAAATAGTGCTTATGAAAGATGAAGAGATAGATATGGAATTTGATGCTGTAATGCTTAATATATCATCAGCATTTTATGATGCAGAAGTATTTGCTAATGGACAATCAACTGGTATCTTGGTAAAAGATGCAAAAAATATAGGACCATTTCCTACTACAGGAGAAGTTAAATTACATATTGAAAAAGAGTTTCCTTGGGGGAGAGTTAAAGGTGAAGAAGTTCAAGTTAAAGATATCCCTAATTTAACACTTAATTTAAGTATGGAAAATGAAACTCTAAAGTCAGAAATAGATACTGTAGTTGATGAATTTTATAGGAGTGTTTTTTTATCCCTTAATGAGGAAGATAAGAGCGTTATAAAAGGTGGAACGGAAAATGCCATTAATAAAATTTACGATGTGTTAGAAAAAAAGTATTTCATTTTAAAAAATAAATATAACATAAAGGATATAAGAATAGTTGAGGATAAAAACCAATATAGACATGAAGATGGAATATATAGTGCAACTATTGTAGTAAGTGTTGACTATACAGTAAGTAAGAGTTTTCTTGGATTGAATAAAGAAGAAAGTAATAAATTATTTTTCACTAAAATGATCTATAACGGGAAAGAGTGGAAGGTAGAAGATATAGAAAACTTTAGTTTATAATTTAAAAAGGGGGAGGAGTAATGAAGAAAAGTTTAATAAAGGTAGTAACTATTATTTCGTTATCTTGTTTTATTTTTGAGAGTCCAATTGTTTATGCAACTAATTCATCTGATATAAAAGATCAAATTAATAATAATAATCAAGCCATAGACAATTTACAAAATGAAAAGGACAAAATACAAAATCAAGTTAATAATGTAAATAAAGAATTAGATAAGATTACGGAACAGATGGAAGCAAAAAATAAGGAGTTAGAGAAATCTAGCAAAAAGGTAAATGAGTTCCAAAGTAAGATAGATTCATTACAAGCTGAAATAGATAGTGTACAAGCTAAAATAAATGAGGCTGAAGAGGAAATAGTTAAAAAAGAGGAACTTATAGTTCAAAAGGAAAATGAATCAGAAGAAAGAGAAAAGATGCTTGGATTAAGAATAAGAAATTATTACAAAAATGATATGACTAGTCAGATGTTAGCCTTTTTAGTAAGTAGTGATGGTCTTTCAAGCTTTATAGGTAATATATACAATATGAAAAAGATACTTGATACTGATAAAAAGCTTATTGATGAAGTAAATAGTATGAAAGAAGCACTAAATAATGAAAAGAAGTTATTGGAAGAAAAAATTGTTGAATTGGATGAGGAAAAAGTAGAAATAAAAAATAAACAACAAGAATTAGTTAGTGCTCAAAAAGAATTCGTAGATGAAAAAAATAAGTATTTATCTCAAGTAAATGATTTAAAAGGAATAGAGAGCAAAAAGCAAAGCATGATTAATTCTCTATCAGATAAGGAGAGAGAGTTACAGGAGAAAATAGGTGATTTGACAGACTTTAATCAAGATTTACAGAATAAATTAGATGATTTATTCAATGGACTTGATGATGAAAATAGTGGAAATTCTCAAGGAGAAACCTTTTTAAGACCAACTAGTGGACATGTTACTAGTGAATATGGTCCTAGAATTCATCCAATTAGTGGGCAGAGTGGTTTCCATACAGGCATAGATTTAGCATCTCCATCTGGTACTCCTATTAAAGCTTCAAAGAGCGGAACTGTGGTGTATTCTGGATGGCAAGGTGGATATGGACAAGTAGTTATTATAGATCATGGTGGTGGATATAGAACTTTATATGCGCATTGCTCTAAATTAAATGTGGTTAAAAATCAAAAAGTTAGCAGGGGACAGACTGTTGCTTTAGTTGGTTCTACAGGTAATAGCACAGGACCTCATTTGCACTTTGAAGTAAGAGTAAATAATAAACATCAAAATCCTAGAAAATATGTACCTATTTAATTAAAATAATTAATAAAAGTAAACATATATTATTGTAGATAAGAAATTGCCTGTGGCAATTTCTTATTTTTATCTAAGACATAGGAAAAATATAAAAAACCTGCACTTATAATAAGTACAGGTTAAAGGGTATGTTCATTTAAGAAAGGGAATAAATGAACATATATGTGGGGTTTATAAAAACTCTTACTAATAAAAAATATTAGTAGAGTGTATGGGCTAAATTTTAAAATACTTATACTTAAATTATAAATTAAAAATAGATAAAATCAATAGAAAAAAATCAAATTTTTTCTAATTTTTCATAAAAGTTTTCGACAAATATATACTATTTTAATTAATTTTAAAAAAGCATTGAAATATATGGATAAAGTATACTAGTATTATAGATAATAAAAATATTGTGTATAAATGAAGGTGAGAAAATGAACATAAGAGAAGAGTTTAATAGTATTTTTAAGATAAATAATGACCAAGTAGAATTTATTAAGGAGAAGCTTAACTACAAAGATAAGTTATTAATTGTTGGAGTTGAGGCAAATGAAGATTTAAATGATAAAGTTTCAAAATATGAATATTTTATCGAAAAAAATAGTGATGCTTTTCTGAATAACTTTTATAAAAAGGGAAAAAGTTTTAAAGAAATATGTTTTTTATGTCAGGTGGTAAAAGAGTTAAGAGAAATTAGAGTTATAAGAGAGTTATCGAAGAAAATATACGAGCAATTAGGGGTAAATGGATATATAGTGTTGCAAATTATTAATTATGACAAATTTATAATTGGTGGTAATAAAGAGAAAATATTTAGTGATACTGAAATTATTTCTCCTATTTGGAAAGAAGATTTGATTAATGTATTAAAGAATATTGGATTTGTAGATATTGAAGTATATGGATCTTTTGATAAGGATAATTTTAATGAGATAAATTCTAACTCTATGATTGTAAGGGCAAGAAAGTATGAGGATTTATTAAAAGATACTCGAGATTATGAAGATTATAGTGAAAATGTTGTTGAGTCTAAAGTGTGTGGTGGTTGTTGTAGCAAGAAGTCTGGCGGATGTTCTGGTTGTAGTGGATGTTCAAAGGGCTGTAATAGGCATTAATTCATAATTACTAAGAAAAAATTAATATTTAGAAATACCAAAAAGAATTAATATAATGTATAATATTAACTAGAATAAAAAGCAAAATGGGGAACTTTGTATTGTTTTTATGAATTATATGAAGGAGGTATGAAACTTGGCAAAACCAAGCATATTTAGTAGAGATTACGAGAAAAAAATGAGAAGAAGAAAACGTAGGATAACAATAGGAATTATTTTGATGTTGCTAGTTGTAGTAATAGCATTTGTTAAATTTCAGTTACCTAACATAGATTTCACACAAGTTAAAGCAAAGATACAAGCTTGGGTTGATACAGGAAAATCTGTAGAGCAAGAGGAAGATGCAGTGGACGAAGAATCAATAGATGAAGAGAAACCGCAGGATGTTGAAAAGGAACCAGAGAGAACATATATTGATTTTAATATAAAAGAAGGTACTGTTGCTAAAGCAGAGTACGTAGAAGCAGAAGGTGTTAAGAAGTTTGTAGCATTAGAACCTATAGAAGGGTATACTTTTTCCTTAAGTCCTTCACAACAACAAATGATTGTAATGGATCCTAATCAAAATTTATATCTTTTAAATGTAGATGGTAGTCTAAAAGATGTAACGAAAAAAGAGTATATTTCAACGTCTAAGCAGACATTTCCTAAAGATAAAATGTTATCCGCTTATGAAGGATATATCTGGAATTCTATACCAAGTTTCATAGATGAAAATACTATTATTTATGTATCTCAACTACCGTATTTTGGAGAGTCGGCAACTCATAAGTACATATGGATAAAGGATTTGATTAACAATACAGATAAAACTTTATGGAAAACAAAAGGAATGGACATTCAAATTGGAGAAGTTGTACCTGATAAAGGCATAACAGTAACAATAGATGGAAATATAAAGTACATTAACGCTGATGGAATAATTTCTCAATAAAGAATGAGTATTTACAGATTAGTGTAAAAGAAACAAATAATTTGATAATAATTAGGAATATGTGATATAATATCCTAGTCTATCAATAGGTAAATAACTATTTTAGGAGGAATAATAAAAAAGATGGAAGCTAAAATGGAAAAAATAGAAAACAACGTAGTTAAGTTAGAAGTAAGAGTTGAAGCAGAAAAGTTTAACGAAGCACTAAAGAAAGCATATAATAAGAATAAGATGCACTTCAATGTACAAGGGTTTAGAAAAGGTAAGGTTCCAATGGCTATGGTTAAGAAGTACTATGGAATAGAAGTACTTTTTGATGATGCTATTAACTTTGTTATAGACGAGACTTATCCAAAGACTATAGAAGAAAATAACCTAAGACCGGTTGATTACCCACAAATAAACGTTGTAGAAGTTGGGGAAGGAAAAGACCTTGTATATATTGCACAAGTAACTGTATATCCAGAAGTTATTCTTGGAGAATACAAGGGATTAGAAGTAGCTAAGAATTCTTATGAAGTAAAAGAAGAAGAAGTTGAAGCTCAATTAAAGTCAATGCAAGAAAAGAACGCTAGAGTTGAAGTTAAGGCAGAAGGTACAGTTGAAAATGGAGACATAGCTGTTATAGATTTCAAAGGATTCATTGATGGAGTTGCATTTGAAGGTGGAGAAGGAAAGGATTATCCTTTAGAAATTGGTTCAGGTTCATTCATAGATAACTTTGAAGAACAATTAGTTGGTGCTGCTGTTGGAGAAACTAGAGAAGTTAAAGTTAAGTTCCCAGAAGCATACGGAAACGAAGAATTAAACGATAAGGATGCTACTTTTGAAGTAACAGTTAAAGAAATTAAGGCAAAAGAACTTCCAACTTTAGATGATGAATTTGCTAAGGATGTTTCTGAATTTGATACAATAGCTGAATTAAAAGAAGACGTAGCTAAGAAGATTCAAGAAAACAATGATAATAGAGCTGAAAGAGAATATGAAGATGCAGTTATTAATGCTGCTATAGAAACAGCTACAATTGATTTACCAGAAGTTATGGTAGAAAAAGAAATAGATCATATGATTAAAGATTTAGAATCTAGATTACAATATCAAGGTTTAACTTTAGATCAATATATGGAATTTACAGGAAATACTGTTGAAAAGATGAGAGATTATATGAGAGCAAATGCGGAAAGAAAGGTTAAAGCTGATCTAGTTCTTGAAGCAATTGCTAAGGCTGAAAATATAGTAGCAACAGAAGAAGAACTAAAGGAAAAAGCTACTGAAGTTGCAAAGATGTACTCAGCTGGAGAAACAGAAAAAATGGTTGAATTATTAATTAATTCACAAAAAGCTATGTTAGAAAATGATATAGTTATGGGTAAAACAATTCAATTATTAAAAGATAATTGTAAAACAGCTTAATATATACAAGAGATAATTGCCAGAAAGTATTTCTGGCAATTATTTCAAATTAATATTAACAATTAAAGACAAATCAAGTATAATTTAAATATAATTTAATTAATATTATAATTATATAAGATTGGGTATGTTAATTAGGAGGTAGTATTATGGCATTAGTTCCAATGGTAGTAGAACAAACAGGCAGAGGAGAAAGATCTTATGATATTTTCTCAAGATTATTAAAAGATAGGATAATCATGCTAAGCGGTGAGGTAACAGATGAATCTGCTAACCTAATTGTAGCTCAATTATTATTCTTAGAAAGTGAAGATCCAGATAAGGATATATTCTTATATATAAATAGTCCAGGTGGATCAGTTACAGCTGGTATGGCTATTTATGATACTATGAATTATATTAAGGCAGATGTATCAACTATATGCGTAGGAATGGCAGCTTCAATGGGGGCTTTCTTACTATCTAGTGGTGCAAAAGGAAAGAGATATGCTCTACCAAATGCTGAGGTTATGATTCATCAACCTCTTGGAGGATTCCAAGGTCAAGCAACAGATATTGGCATTCATGCAAATAGAATGTTAAAGATTAAAGAGAGATTAAATAAGATCTTAAGTGAAAATACTAATCAACCATTAGAAAAATTATCAGCTGATGTAGAAAGAGATTATTTCTTAGACGGTGAAGAAGCTGTAGAATATGGAATTGTTGATAAAGTAATAACAAAGAACGAATTAGGGAAAGATAAATAACAACCTATTGTCTAAGTGAGGTGAATGTATGGCTAAATTTGATGACAAGAAACAGCTGAAGTGTTCTTTTTGCGGTAAGAATCAAGACCAAGTAAAAAGATTAATAGCTGGACCTGGTGTATATATTTGTGATGAGTGTATTGATTTATGCTCAGAAATCATAGCAGATGAGTTTGAAGATACTCTAGAGTTTGATACTAAAACACTTCCTAAGCCACAAGAAATTAAAGAATATTTAGATTCTTACGTTATTGGTCAAGAAAGTGCAAAGAAATCTTTAGCAGTTGCTGTTTATAACCACTATAAAAGAATAAATTCTAATGAGAGCAATGATGATGTTGAATTACAAAAAAGTAATATACTTTTACTAGGACCAACAGGGTCAGGTAAAACATTTTTAGCTCAAACATTAGCAAAATTCTTAAATGTTCCATTTGCTATAGCTGATGCCACAACATTAACAGAGGCTGGATATGTTGGAGAAGATGTAGAAAATATTCTATTAAGATTAATCCAGAATGCAGATTATGATGTTGAAAGAGCAGAAAAGGGAATCATTTATATAGATGAAATAGATAAGATAGCAAGGAAATCTGAAAATCCATCTATTACAAGAGATGTTTCGGGAGAAGGTGTTCAACAAGCACTTCTTAAGATATTAGAAGGAACAGTTGCATCTGTACCACCTCAAGGAGGTCGTAAACATCCACATCAAGAATTCATTCAAATTAACACTGGAAATATATTATTTATTTGTGGTGGAGCTTTTGATGGATTGGATAAGATAATTGAAAAAAGAACAAGAAAGAGTTCTATTGGATTTGGAGCTGATATTCAATCTAAGGCTGAAAAAGATATTGGAAGCCTATTAAAAGCAATAGAACCAGAAGATTTATTAAAGTTTGGTTTAATTCCTGAATTTGTAGGAAGATTACCACTTGTAGTAACTCTTCAATCTCTTGATAAAGAAGCACTTGTTAATATTTTAAGTAAGCCTAAAAATGCTTTAGTAAAACAATACATGAAGCTATTTGAAATTGATAATGTAGAATTAGAGTTTACAGATAAAGCACTTGAAGCAATTGCAGAAAAGGCTATAGAAAGAAAGACAGGAGCAAGAGGACTAAGATCTATAATTGAAGATGTAATGACAGAGATTATGTTTGAAATTCCTTCTGATGAAAGAATAAACAAGGTTGTTATTACTGAGCCTACAATTAATAAGAAGGAAAGACCAGAGATTCAAATGCTTCCGGAAGGTGAGGTTAGACCTCAATTAAAAGCTAAGAAGCCTAAAAAGAAAAAAGGTGTAGAAACTGCTTAATAAAAAAGGTTGTTTTTACAGCCTTTTTTTTGTTGTCTAGGAAATTATACTTATAACAAACTCGTGAATACCTTCGACATTTTTATGTTACTGAAGTTTTTTGATTTATAAAAATTATCAATTAATTCTTATTTATGTATAGCAGACTTAGGAAGAGTTAATAATTATAAACGGATATAATTAATGACTTGGAGGTAGAGTAATGGCAGAAATTTTGATTTTATTACAGATAGTTTTAATGGGGTTAATGATATATCTTATTATATCTAATAATAAGAGTATGAGGGCAAGAAAAGTAGTTATAGATAAAGAAAGTACTAAGGAATTAGAGAAGTTATACAAAATGAGGGGAATTACATTGACAGTACCCTTAACAGAAAAAAGTAGGCCTAGTAGTTTTCAAGAGGTAGTTGGTCAAGATAAGGGGATAAAAGCGTTAAAAGCAGCTTTATGTGGCCCTAATCCACAACATGTAATAATATATGGCCCTCCAGGAGTTGGTAAGACAGCAGCTGCTAGATTGGTTCTGGAAGAAGCTAAGAAAAACAGTAGCTCTCCTTTTAAGAAAGAATCTAAGTTTGTTGAAATAGATGCAACAACAATTAGGTTTGATGAGAGAGGGATTGCGGACCCATTAATAGGTTCTGTACATGACCCGATATATCAGGGGGCAGGCTCTTTAGGAGTAGCTGGAATACCACAGCCTAAACCTGGAGCAGTTACAAAGGCTCATGGAGGAGTACTGTTTATAGATGAAATAGGTGAACTTCATCCTATAGAACTAAATAAGTTATTAAAAGTTCTTGAGGACAGGAAGGTCTTTTTAGATAGTTCCTATTATAGTTCGGAAGATCCTAATATGCCTAAATATATTAAGGAGGTTTTTGAAAATGGTTTGCCTGCAGATTTTAGATTAATTGGCGCAACAACTAAAAGTCCAGAAGATATTCTTCCTGCAATAAGGTCAAGGTGCGTAGAAATATTCTTTAGAGCATTAGATTCAGATGAGATAATAAAAATTGGAGTAGATGCATCAAGAAAAGCAGGGTTAAAGTTAGACAAAAAGTGTGAAGAATTAATAGGAGAATTCTGTAGTAATGGTAGAGAGGTTATCAATTTAATACAGTTATGTTCAGGGGTTGCTTTAAATGAAAATAGAGATTATATAACTAACAATGATGTGGAATGGGTAATAGAAAATTGCCAGTATACAAAGAGAATAGAAGAAAAGGTATTTGAGGCCCCTTCTATAGGAAAAGTAAATGGTTTGGCTGTTTATGGCGCTAATATAGGAGCTGTTATGACTATAGAAGCATCTGCTAAGAGGGTTAAGGATGGTGTTGGAAAGTTAAAGGTATCTGGAGTAGTTGAAGAGGAGAGTATATCTAGTAATAATAAAAAGGTTACAAGGAAAAGTATGATTATTTCTTCTGTAGAAAATGTTCTAACAATACTAAGTAATATATTCGATATTGATTGTAAGAAATATGATATACACGTTAATATTCCGGGTGGTTCTTTAGTTGATGGTCCTTCAGCTGGTATAGCTATTGCTACTGCAATTTATAGTGCAATAAAAGATATGAAAGTAAATAATAAAGTAGCTATGACAGGTGAAGTAGGATTATTAGGTGGAGTAAAACCAATAGGTGGAGTTAGAGCTAAAATAATAGGGGCAAAGAAAGCTGGAGCAAGTAAAGTTATTATACCAAAAGAAAATTGGAGTGAAGGTCTTCTTGAAGTAGGTGGTATTGAAATATGTCCAGTTGAAAATATTAAAGAAGTATTTAATATGGCCTTTATAAATTTCCCTATATCTTTAGAAGAAGAGGATTTGAATATTCTTTCAGCCAGTGGTGAAAGCAAAGAGAAAGGTGTTTGCTAATTATAGCTAACACCTTTTAAAGTCTAATTATTGAAAAAAATATATATTATGTGTATACTAATTAAGTCTAAATAATTATAACATGGATGGAGGGAGAGTATCATGAAAGAGTATATTAGACTTCCTTTGATTCCTTTAAGGGGACTAACTATTTTTCCTAATATGGTATTACATTTTGATGTAGGACGTGAAAAATCAGTTGCTGCTATTGAAGAAGCAATGTTAAATGATGAAAATATATTTTTAGCATCACAAAGAGATCCGGAGATAGAAGAACCTACTTCTGAGAATATAAGTAAGATAGGAACTTTATGTAAGATAAAGCAAATAATAAAGATGCCTGGAGATACTATGAGAGTATTAGTAGAAGGTAAGGTAAGAGGCGAAATAAAGGAATATTTTAATAACGAAAACTACTTTGAGGTTTCTATAAGTGAGGTTAATGAAACTTTAGAAGAAAGTCCGGAGATAGAAGCTTACTTTAATTCTTTAAAGAAAACTCTTGCAAGATTTTTAAAACAAGCAGGCGAAAACACTAGTGAATTTGCCAAAGAAATAAAACTTGTAGATAACGTAATAGAGTATGTGGATATGGTTTCTGGATATTTACCAATATCTGAGGAAAAGAAACAAGAAATACTTGAAACTTTAGATATAAAGAAGAGAATAGAAGCTATCATAGTATTTATAGAAAATGAGATAAAGGTTGTTCAAGTGCAAAAGAAGCTTGCTAAAAAGATGAAGAAGAGTGTTGATGATTCTCAAAAAGAATTCTATTTAAGAGAGCAGCTTAAGTTTATTCAACAAGAATTAGGACAAGACGATGAAGAGACTAAAATAATAAAGGAATATGAACAAAAGCTTGAGACTATGAGATTTCCTAAGGAAGTTAAGGAGAAAGCTTCATATGAGCTAAAAAAGCTAAAAGGAATGAATATCTCTTCTTCTGAAGGAAGTACAATTCAAAGCTATTTAGATTGGGTATTTGATTTACCATGGGGTAAGAATACAAAGGAACGATTAGATATAAATAGGGCTGAAGAAGTTTTAAATGAAGAGCATTATGGATTAGAGGATGTAAAAGAAAGAATATTAGAGTATCTTTCTGTTAAGAAGATGAGTGGAACTTTAAAAGGACCAATTTTATGCTTAGTAGGACCTCCAGGTGTTGGTAAAACATCTATTGCAAGGTCTATTGCAAAGGCTGTAAATAGAAAGTATGTAAGAATGTCCTTAGGTGGAATGAGAGATGAAGCTGAAATTAGGGGACATAGGAGAACTTATGTTGGAGCTATTCCAGGTAGAATAGTTTATTCATTGAAAGAAGCTAAATCAATGAACCCTCTAATATTATTAGATGAGATTGATAAGTTAAGCTCAGATTATAAGGGGAATCCAGGGGATGCTCTATTGGAGGTATTAGATAGCGAACAAAACAAAACATTTAGGGATAATTACATGGAGCTTCCAATAGATTTATCTAAGGTTTTATTTATTACAACTGCAAATAGCTTGGATACAATACCACGACCATTGTTAGATAGAATGGAAGTTGTAGAAGTATCAGGATATACTTATGAAGAAAAGTTTAATATAGCAAGAAATCATTTGATTCCAAAAATATTTAAAGAATACAAATTAAATAATGAAGTTATTACTATAAATGATGAAGCTATTAGGTTTGTTATAGATGGTTATACAAGGGAATCTGGTGTAAGAAGCCTTGAAAGAGTTATTTCTTCTTTAATTAGAAAGTCAATGGCGTCTATATTAAAGAAAAATTTAAAGGGCATGAATATAGATAAGGCTAAGGTAGAAGAGTTACTTGGAACTAAGAGATATAGCTTTGATGAAAAGATGAAAGAAGACAAGATTGGTGTAGTTACAGGAATGGCTTGGACTGTATATGGTGGAGATACTTTACCAGTAGAAGCTATGGTTATGAGTGGTAGTGGTAAACTTCAGCTTACAGGACAGCTTGGTGATGTAATGCAAGAATCAGCAAAGGCAGCCTATACATATGTAAGGGCAAATGCATCTAAGTACAATATAAAAGAAGATTTCTATAAGACTAAGGACATACATATTCATGTTCCAGAAGGTGCGGTTCCTAAGGATGGACCTTCTGCTGGTGTTACTATGGTAACTGCTCTTGTATCAGCGTTATCAGGTAATAAGGTTAAGTGTAACGTAGCTATGACAGGTGAAGTTACTTTAACAGGAAGGGTTTTAGCTATAGGTGGTTTAAAAGAAAAATCTTTAGCAGCTTATAGAATGGGAATAGATACAATAATAATTCCAAAAGAAAATGAAAAAGATATAGAAAAGATACCTTCTTCAGTTAAGGAAAACCTTACTATTATAACAGCAGAGGATGTTGGAGAGGTATTAAAAAATGCTATAGTTGGAGATGAAGCCAATGAGAATTAAACAAAGTGAATTTATAATTTCGGCTGTAAAAAGAGACCAGTATCCTAAAGATGATAGGGTAGAGGTAGCTTTTGTTGGAAGGTCAAACGTAGGTAAGAGTTCAATTATAAATGCTCTTACTAATAGAAGAAAGTTAGCTAAAGTAAGTGGTACTCCAGGAAAGACAAGGCTAATTAATTTCTTTCTTATAAATAATGACTTTTATTTAGTAGATTTACCTGGGTATGGATATGCAAAGGTGTCAAAGAAAGAAAAGGAGAGCTGGGGGAAGACAATAGAAACTTACTTAAATGGTAGAGAAGAGCTTAAGAGGGTTGTTCTTCTAGTGGATTCAAGACATAAGCCAACAGCTGATGATATCATGATGCATGAATGGATAAAGCATTATGGATATGATGTTATAGTGGTTGCAACGAAGAGTGATAAGTTATCTAATAATGAATTAGGCAAAAGCAAAAAGATAATAAAAGAAACTTTAAAGTTAAGTCCGGAAGATAAATTGTATTACTTCTCATCATTAAATAAAAAAGGAAAAGATGAGTTAATAGATAATTTATTTGGAGATTTAGCTTCAGAAGAGTAGTAAATAGAGCAATTTAGAGTTTTTTCTAAGTTGCTCTATTTATTTTTTTGTAGTAAATAAGAAATTTTATATGAAAATTGTGTCAAATAATTTTTTATAGAATAAGATATACTATAAAAATTAAATATTAAATCCCAAGGAGGAAATGATATGGAAATCAATGACATTATTAATGGATTAAACTGTAATAATGGCACAAACAACAATAATTGTGGAACTAACAATAATAATTGTGGTTGTGGCGGAAATGGCGGATTTGGTAACTGCGGATTTGGTAACTGCGGTGGATTCGGCGGCGGATTCGGCGGTTGGTGGATTTGGATAATCTTATTATTCTTCTTCTTCGGTTGGGGCGGAAATGGCTTTGGCGGAGGCTTTGGTGGTAACTATGGTGGAAATAATTGTTGCTGCTGCTGCGAAAAGAAGAGAAAGAAAGATGATTGTTGCTGCTGCTGCGGAGGAAATAACTACAACAATGGATGCGGATGCGGAAATGGAAACAATAATGGATTCTTTGGCGGATCTTGGTGGTTATTCTTACTAGTTCTATTATTTATATGCTCTGGTGATTGTGGTGGTTGTGGCAACTTTATAGGTGATGGTTGCGGTTGCGGATGCTAATAAAATAGCTATCTGACTAATCTAGAAGGGAGCGATAGTTATGTCAAAGAAGAAGCGTAGAAAAGATAATTACTGCTGTTGCGAATGTTGTGATCCATGCAATTGTTGCAATTGCTGTGATTGTTGTTGTGATGATTGTTGCTGTGGAGGCAATAACAACAATGGAATGGGCTGTGGTATTCTAGAAGCTATTATATTCTGGCTAATAGCTTGCGGAGCAGGATTATTAAACACTAATTCAATCTTAATAATATTACTATTTTTACTTTATGGTTGGAGCTGCGGTAGTTGCGGATTCGACGGATTTGGTTGGTAGTAAAGTTATGTGGAGGGCAGAAATGCCCTCCAAAAAATTTGCCATAAATTATAACCAAAATATGCATTTGTACATATAATATCATAAATAATACTCATTTTAGGAGGATCATTATGTCAAAACGTAGGCATAGAGATAGATCAAGAGAGAGTAATAATATGGGTAGGAATCAAGGCTTTGGTGCAAACTCAAATAATAGATTTCCATTTGGAATTAATCCACAACAACTTCTTGGGATGTTAGGTGGAAACTTTGATATGAATAGACTAGGAAGCATATTAAATTCGATGAATATGGAAGGCTTTGATTTAAACTCAATGAATCAACAGATGAATAACAATAATAACGGAAACTCTAATATGAATAGTAACAACAATAATTTTAACTTTGAAAGTATGATGAATGCAATGAATGGAATGAATATGATGGGGAATCATATGGACAACAATAAAGTAAATACGGAAAATACATCTAAATTCGATGAAAGCTCATATTCTGAAGAAGTTGATGATGAGAACATACAGATATTATTATCTTTGAGAAAAATAGTTGACCCTAATAAAGTACAATTTGTAGATAAAATAATAGAATTATATAATAATGGTGCATTTAATGAAAAATAAAACTGTATAATTCTCATAAATATAGTCAATAATATTAATGTACCGGAGAAAGTATTCTCCTATAGCTACATGAAGTTATTCTTCATAAAGCTAAAACCCCCCATCCCCCTTTTAGGCCGCAGTTGATGCGGCCTTTTCACTTTTTATTTTTTGTATATTGAGGATATTTTGTATGAATTATCTCCGCTCTTTATTGTATTTACATAGAATGTAGTTTCAGTCTTTGATGAATCATCTTTTTCACGGATATATTTTTCAAAAGATAATGTCCATTTCATTGATGTTATATTACCTTCGTTATCAATAGATTCGTCATAAAAGAAAGCATTTTGAAAGCTGTATTGATTATGTTCTTTATCAAGGTTCCACAATAACCCTAGTTCGCTTTCTGAGATGTTTTCAGTGAATATATCTGGCACTTCATCTAATTCATAATCTTTTTGCAACAAGTCAATTAAAGACAGGATGTTGCCAAGATCCGGAATTTTAATGCTATCTTTAGTTATATTTATTGTGGCATTATCTATTATCATAAACGAATCTAAAGATGAGTTGCCAGAAGATGAGTTTAATGAGTAACATTGTGGAGTTTTATTTCCATTTGAATCTAGTATGCCAAAAATGTTTTTGTTAGATGTAAAGACCTTTTTAAAGTCACCATCTATCCATTTAAAGACATAAGATATACTTTTATCTTGTGATGCTTGTACTATTATCTCTGGCGTGGAGCTTCTAGAAAGGTTTTTTATAAATACTTTTGTTGGCCAATAGGGTTTTGTTTTTCCTAATTGATTGTTTTCACATAATTTACTTAGGAAATAGTTTTTATTTCCAATAGTAATTTTTATATCATCAAAGCCATCATTAGATATTATTTCAATAGTATCTTCTATATTGTCCCCGTTTAGATCAATTGATGTGGCTTTTCCATAATCTATGGGGGCTATAACATTAATATCAGTTTCATTTTTAGGGATTCGTAACAAAATTAATGTAGAGATTATTAGTATTATAAAAAATGAGAAGATTAGAATTTGTTTCTTTTTTATAATTAGTACCTTCAATTTACTCACCTCATATACATTATATGAAGAGTTTAATAAGAATATAAATAAAAAAAGATCACTTTATATAAAGTGACCTTTTACTTGTCGCAATCAGGACATATTCCATAGAAGTATATTTGGTTTGATAAAATCTTGTACTTTGAAAGCTTACTAGCTTCAGTATTTAAGTTATCTAAGCATAGAGAATCTAAATCTTCTACTTTACTACAATTTATACATTGAAGATGTGGATGTGGATGAGTAGTTCCATCATATCTGAAGTTACCTTCACCAACATTTATTTCTTGTATTAACCCGACCTCAGCTAATGTTTTTAGTGCTTTATAAACGGTAGCTAAACTCATAGTAGGATATTCTGTTTGAATAGCCTTATAAATTGCTTCTGCAGAAGGATGTTCCTTTGTGCTCATAAGATACTTATATACTGCAAGTCTTTGAGGAGTAAGCTTTAATTTTTTTTCTTTAAAAACAGCAGTTATGTTTTCCATAAGAGTCATCCTTTCCAGTTTGTTAACAATATTATAATAAATTATTAAATAAGTGTCAATGATTATTCGTGGAAGTTAGTGAGTATTTAATAATAATTATTGTTTATTTAAATAAAAAGTGTTTGCTTAACCCTCAGAAGTATGTTAAAATATAAACAAATATGTTAAATATTTAACATCAGTTCATGTTCAATTTCATTTTATAGGGGTATATAAATACTCCTATATTTTTTTATTTTCTTACCTTTAGTAGGAGTGGGGTGAGAGATATTTGTTTTCATGTGACTTGGAGTATGCGATGGAACGAGAAAAATAAATATTCCCAACCTTTTTTGTAAAAGACCTTGTTTACAATATATTCATTATTATTCTTATTATTGCAATAGCAGGTAATCAGTGATACACTAAGTTATGTTAGGAGATATTGGAATCTATAGGAGGTCTTAAATATGGCAAAATATAAAGTTGGAGACGAATTAATAATTGTAAATGATCCAAGTGAAGAGAAAGGAAAGCTTCAAGAGTTAAGTAAGTTAACTGTAGAGGATGATTATGCACAGTTCTCTTGGGGAGTTAAAATATTAAATGTTGAGTATGACAAACCGTATGTTACTCTAACATATAGAAATGTTAGAGGAGAAAAACACAAGGTTTTTGCTGAATGTAAAGATATAGAAAATTTTGATCAACAAAAGGTTTTAGAAAAAGCTTTATTAAAAGCATTCCAAAATGAGATCATAGATATATCAGTAGTTAAAAATTCAGGATTATAGGATTTAAAGGAGAAATTACAAGTGTAGTTTCTCTTTTTTAATTCTTGTACAATATAGATTTTTATCATAATTAATAAAGTAAAGAGTTGAGTCTATATAGAGTGAAAATGAATTTTACCTCACTACATTAACGATAATAAAAGTTAAAAAAGAGGACTAAAGTCATAAAATGTTAAAAACCATAGAAAAAATGTAAATAAATATAGGAAAAATGTTACAAAATGTTATATAATGTGATTAATGATGTAATAGAGGTGCTAGGAATGAATATTTATTTAGCGAGACAAGCTATATATGATAGAAATTTTAAAGTGGAAGCATATGAATTATTATTTAGAAATTCTAAAGAAAATAAGTTTGTGAGAAATATAGATGAAGATAGTGCTACAGTAAAGTTAATTTCTAATTGTGCTACTATTGGATTGAATGAATTAACAAATAATAAAAAAGCCTATATCAATTTTTCTCAAGGAGTATTATTAAATGATGTAGCAAGCCTTTTATCTAAGGAGAAGGTAGTGGTAGAAATTCTAGAAAATGTTATTCCTACAGAGGATGTAGTAAGTTATTTAAAGGAATTAAAGTCCAAAGGATATATATTAGCTCTTGATGATGTATCCTTTAGCACAAACTATAGAAGCTTTGGAAACTTGATAGATGTATATAAGTTGGATTTTAAAATTACATCTCCAAAACAAAGAAAATTTCTTGTGAATGTACTTAAAAACTATAATCCTAAAGCAAAGTTATTAGCAGAGAAGATAGAGACTGAAGAAGAGTACATAGAAGCTATGGAAGATGGATATTCTTATTTTCAAGGATATTATTTTAGCAAGCCTATAATGATAGAAGAAAAAGATATACCAGTAAGAAATGTAGCTTGCTTTAACTTAATGAGTGAACTGTTAAGGGATGATTTTGATATAGACAAGATTGAAGCTATAGTAAAAACTGATGTTTCTATAAGTTATAAGTTAATGAAATTTTTAAATTCTGCTGCATTTTCTTTTGTTCAAAAAATTTCATCTATAAGACAGGCAATAATGCTTTTAGGGAAAAAAGAATTAAAAAAGTGGCTTTCTCTAATTGTAATGAGTGAAATGAGAGGCGGAAATAGTGAAGAAGTTACCAATGGAACAATAATAAGAGGAAGGTTTTGTGAGCTGGTTCAATCAAAAATAGAAGAAAAAAATCAATCATTAGCATTTATGGTGGGGTTATTTTCAAATTTAGATAGTTATATGCAAAGAGATATGGCTGAAATTATAGAGGAGTTACCTGTTGATGAAGAAATAAAAGATGCATTATTAGGAAAAGATAATAAGCTAAGAAAGGTATTGGAGTTAGTTCTTTCTTATGAGAGTATGAATATTAATAGAATGGAAGAATATTGTGAAATTCTAAATTTAGATAAAAAAATACTTATTGATTTATATATGGAGTCGATAGAGTGGTCTAATAGGTTGGCAATTATATAAAAAAATACTAAATTGTAAAAAATAACTTTATTTTTACTGAAAATTATAATATAATGTGGGCATATGATGGATTCGTTTTCAGTGAAGGTGGGGGAGAATATGAGTAAGTGTCCGTTTTGGTCAACTGGTAAAGATAGGATTGAATGTAATACAGAATGTCCTATGAACACATTAGCTTTAGAAGAGAATTGTCCTTTTAGAGAATATGTTTCAGATTCTAAATTGAAGTATAAGGATATAGTTAAGGAAGAATATGACTATTCTGAGGAAACATTTAATGGAGATTTTTTGGGAATAAAAATAGAAAGAGAAGTAAGTCAATATTAAAGGAATAGTTAATAAAGGATAAGTGCATTTAAAACTTTGCGAAAGCAAAGTTTTTTGTTTAAATAAAAAGAGAAATTGCAAAGCAATTTCTCGAAAATACTATTTATAAATTGTACTGTATTTATGAAGTAGATTTTGTTTCAATGTCCATAAGTCATAAGATAAATCTACATAGTAGGTATGAGGATTTTCAAATCTTAAAACTTCAGGCCATAGCTTTTCTGTTTCCTTTTTAGCAAAATCTTTAATTTCCATTACTGTAGGACTAGTGTACACAAGCTTTCCTTTTTCAAATATAGGAACTTGTAAATCCTTAGTATAGAAGTTTGTTATTTTTTTTCTCTTCCATGTATGAACTGGATCGAATATCTCTAACTCTTCCTTCTCATCTATAACTTCGTTATTAATAGTTAATAAGTCTGCTATAGCCATATGTGAATCCTTATCGAAAATTCTAACTAACTTTTTAAAGCCTGGATTAGTTATTTTTTCATCATTTTCACTTATTTTTATTTTAGGGATAATTTCTCCATCCTTTTCAACAGCAGATAATTTATATACTCCTCCAAAAACAGGTTCGGATTTAGCAGTAATTAATCTTTCTCCAACACCGAATGAATCTATACAAGCACCTTGTTCAAGAACATCCCTAATTATATATTCATCAAGAGAGTTAGAAATTACTATCTTACAATCTTCGTAGCCTGCTGCATCAAGCATCTTTCTACACTTTTTAGTTAAGTAAGTTATATCACCAGAGTCAATTCTAACACCTGAAGGTCTTTTACCCATTGGTTTTAGAACTTCATCAAATACCTTTATAGCATTTGGAATACCTGATTTTATTACATTATAAGTATCTATTAATAAAGTACAGTTGTCAGGGTATATTTCTGCCCAACTCTTAAATGCTTCATATTCACTATCATATAGTTGAACCCAGCTATGTGCCATAGTTCCAACAGCAGGAATATTAAACATCTTATCTGAAATGGTACATGCAGTTGAGCTACATCCTCCAATTATAGAAGCTCTTGCTCCGTATATAGCTCCATCATAACCTTGAGCTCTTCTTGAACCAAATTCCATTACAGGTCTACCATTTGCAGCTCTTGATATTCTGTTTGCTTTTGTAGCTATAAGAGTTTGATGGTTTATTGTAAGAAGTATCATAGTTTCAATAAATTGAGCTTGAATTACTGGTCCCCTAACTGTTACTAAAGGTTCATTTGGGAATACTGGGTTTCCCTCTGGAACAGCCCAAACATCACAAGAGAACTTGAAATTCTTTAGATAATTTAAAAATTCTTCTGAGAAAGTATGCTTACTTTTTAAGTATTCAATATCATCATCAGTAAATTTTAGGGTACTTAAATATTCAATTAATTGTTCTACACCAGCCATGATGCAATATCCACCACCGTCTGGTACTCTTCTAAAGAACATGTCAAAGTAGGCAATTTTATCTTCTAATCCTTTATTGAAATATCCGTTACCCATTGTTAATTCATAAAAGTCTACAAGCATTGTTAAGTTTCTGTCATTTTTAACATCGAATGAATTAGTATTTGTCATCTTAATCTCCTCTTTTCATAAAAATGCCTTATTCCTATTGTACCCTTTCGTTTTAATTATTACAATATAATGAAGACTCAAAATGATTTTTTAGGCATTTACAAGGTAATACTTAGTAGATGGGAGGATTAATATGCATTTAGATAAGAATCAATTAAAAGCAGTAAAGGCAAATGAAAGAAATGTATTAGTTGTAGCAGCACCAGGTTCAGGTAAAACAACTGTTATTATAAATAGAATTAAATATTTAGTTGATGAAGTTGGAGTATATACATCAAATATCATTGTTATAACCTTTACTAAAGCAGCAGCTCTGAATATGAAAAATAGATATATAAATACTTTTCATAAAGAAAGTTCTCCTTTTTTTGGTACCTTCCATGGGCTGTTTTATAAAATTCTTCTAAGAGAAGGAGCTAATATAAATATTATAGAAGGATATATAACCAATAAAATTATAGAAGGTGTTCTTAGAAAATATTCAGATGAAGTTAATGAGGATAGGGTTAAGGAGGCTGTAAATAACATATCGTTATTTAAAACATCAGGTGAAAATATAGATGATTTTAAACCATCTATAGCTAAAGATATTTTTATGGAATGTTATGATGCCTATGACAAATATAAGAAAGAAAATAATCTTTGGGATTTTGATGACTTAACTATTAAGGTTTTAGAATTATTTAAAAATAATAAAAGAATAAGGGAAGGATACAAAAGAGTATTTAAATATATTCTTGTAGATGAGTTTCAAGATTGTGATGATCTTCAAATAGAATTTTTGAAATTAATGACAGAGGGGGAGGAGAATTCTCTTTTCGCTGTTGGGGATGAGGATCAGTGCATTTATAGTTTTAGAGGTTCAAAACCTGAATACATGGTTTCTTTTGATAAAACTTTTAAAAGTGCAAAGAAATATTATTTACATATAAATTATAGAAGTAATAAAAATATAATAGAGAGTTCAAAAAAGGTTATTTCTTTTAATAAGGAAAGAAATAAAAAGGACATACAGTGGTATAAAGATAAGGATGGAATTATCCTTTGTAAGGGAGTTTATGATGAGAGAATACAGGGAGATGAAATTTCTGAAAAGATTAGAGATTTCTATAATAATCCTAGCTATAGATATAAAGAAAATATAGTTCTTTATAGAACTAATATGGAGGCTATGAGTGTTATAGATTCATTTATAAGAAATAAGATACCATTTACTTTGTTAGATAAAGAATATAACTTCTTTAACCATTTTATATGTAAAGACTTGCTTTCATATTTATCTTTAGCAGTGAATCCTTACGATAGAGAAGCTTTTATAAATATAATTAATAAACCTTTTAGGTATGTGAGTAAAACTAGTATAGCTTATATTAGGGAATATAAGTATGAAAAAGATACTTTTGATATACTTATAGAAAAAGATGATACTCCACAATTTCAAAGAAAGAAGCTTGATGAACTAAAAAGAGATTTTAATTATATAAAGAAGTCATCATTAAGCAGTGGTATACAATATATAGTAACGGATATGGGATATATAGATTACCTTAAAACATATACAGAAAGATTTGGAGGTAATATTGAAGATTTAGAGGAAATAGTTGAAGAATTCAAAATGTCAGCTTCATCATTTAAAACTATCTTTGAATTTTTTGAGCATGTAGATGAAGTGGGAAAGAAGATAGAAGAAAGTAAAAGAAATAAGACAGAAGACAGAGTTTTATTAAGCACTATTCATGGTGTAAAGGGAATGGAGTTTAAAAATGTATTCTTAATTAACTGTAATGAGGACACAATACCACATTCATCTAGTAAAGAGGAAAATATAGAAGAAGAACGAAGATTATTTTATGTTGGAATAACAAGAGCAATAGATAATTTGTTTCTTTTTGTACCTAAGATGAGAAAAGGAAAGTTTAGGGATGTCTCTAGATTTATTGAAGAGGGAGGCTTTATGGAAATTGTTAAGGTTTCACATGGTCTAGTTAAGGATTCAGTAGTTACACATAAGGCTTTTGGAGCAGGAAAAGTAGTGGATGTTAATGGTGATGAAGTAGGGATTTTATTTCATGATGGAATGAAAAGAAAGTTCTCTGCTAAGGTTCTATTGGATAATGGATTAATATCTAAGTAAATATGATGAAATTTATCAAATATTGAATAAATATTGGTATTAATATATAATTTTAAGTAGGTTTATATCTCATGATATAAGCCTTTAATTATAGTTTTGCTAGGAAGAGGTTAATATGGATAAAGGTGTATTTAATCCTAAAGATATAATATTTTCTCTTGATATTGGTACTAGATCGATAATTGGTACCGTTGGAGTTGTAAGAGAAAAGAAGTTTGAAGTTTTATATGAAAAGTATAAAGAACATGAAGAAAGAGCTATGGTAGATGGACAAATTCACGATATAAACTTAGTTGCATCTGTAGTTAAGGATGTTAAAGAAAATATAGAACGTGAATTAGGAATACAGTTAAAAGAAGTATCGATTGCAGCAGCAGGTAGATTTCTAAGAACTGTTAATGCAATGGGTGAAATAGAGCTTAATGGTGACGAAGAAATAGATGAAGAAATAGTAAGAAGTGTAGAACTAAGTGCTGTTAAAAAGGCTGAAGAGGAAGTAATAAAGAATACTGAAAGTAAGCTATATTGTGTAGGTTATTCAGTAAAAGATTATTATCTAAATTCCTATGTAATAGCAAATCTACTAGGGCATAAAGGGGAAAGAGTTGGAGCAGAGGTAATAGCAACTTTCTTGCCTAGATCAGTTATTGATTCATTATATACTGTTATGAATAAAGTGAATTTGAAAGTGTCTAATTTAACACTAGAACCAATTGCAGCAATTGAGGCTGCTGTTCCTAAGAATTTAAGATTATTAAATATAGCTTTAGTTGATATTGGGGCAGGAACATCAGATATAGCTATAAGCTCAAAAGAAAGTATAAGTGCCTATGGAATGGTGCCTATGGCAGGAGATGAGGTTACAGAAGTAATAGCTCAAGAGTGCTTAGTTGATTTTAATTCAGCTGAAAATATAAAAAGAAGTGTGGCATTACAGGATGAAGTTACATATACAGATGTATTAGGACTAGAAAATACTATAGAATCTAGCTCTATTATAAAATCTATTACTCCAACTGTAGAAAAGATTGCAACAGCTATTTCAAGTGAGATAATTTCTCTTAATGGCAATAAGCCACCAGCAGCTTTATTCTTAGTAGGTGGAGGAGCTCACACTCCAGGTCTTATAGAAGAAATATCTAATCACATAGGACTACCTACCCAAAGAATAGCAATTAAGGATAGGACAAGCGTAATAGAATGTTTGTCAAATAATGAATTAGGATCTGCTGGTGTTACAGTTTTAGGAATAGCATTATCAGCTATTAAGAAAATGGGACATGATTTTATAGATGTAAACTTAAATGGTACACCAGTAAGTTTATTTAATTCTCATAAACATACTGTAATGGATGTTTTGCTTCAAGCAGGAATTAACCCATCATTACTCATAGGAAAGAATGGTAAGAGTATAAGGTTCAATCTTAATGGTAAAAGAAGATTAGCATTTGGAGAGATGGGAAAGAATCCAAAGATAAGTATAAATAGAAAGAAGGCATCTATAGAATCAGAGGTGAATGCAGGAGATAATGTAAAAATCACTTATGCTCAAAATGGTAGGGATGCATCACCTAAAGTAAGTGAAGTTATAGAAAATATTAATTCTATTGATATATACATAGATGATAAATTGGTTAGCTTAGAACCAGTTGTACTTATAAATGGTAAAGAGAAAAAGATATCAGCTCATATTAAGGATGGAGATGAAATTTTAGTATATATTCCATCGAAAATGTTAGATATTAAGAATTACATATTGAAAAGAGAAATAGAATTATTTAAAGAAGGTATTTTATTAGAAGATGACTTTCTTATTCAAGAGGGAGATAGAATATACTCTAAAAAGTTAGAAAACAAAGAAGTTACTAATGAAGTGAAAAAAGAAGAGGGAATAAAAGTTGTGGTTAATAATAAGGATGTAATCTTAAGGGGAGAAAAACCTTTGTTTATAGATGTATTTAACCATATGGATATTGATATAACTAAAGTTACTGGTGATATTACACTAAAGATTAATGGAAAAGATGCATCTTATACAGATAAATTGAATAATGGTGATATAGTAGAGGTATTTTGGAGTTAATAATTCTTAGGGAGGACTTTAATGATTACTTTTCTTGAGGAAGCAAATAGGATAAAGGATGAATTAATAACAATAAGAAGAGATTTACATGAACATCCAGAATTGGGCTTTGAAGAAAAGAGAACCTCAGAAAAAATAAAAGAGTTTTTAACTAAAGAAGGAATTCCATATGTTGAAGTAGCTAAAACAGGGGTATGTGGAATTATAAAAGGTGAAAAAAAGGACAATAATAGAGTTATAGGGTTAAGAGCAGATATGGATGCTCTTCCAATACAAGATAAAAAGGTATGTAGCTATAGTTCTAAAGTTCCAGGAAAAATGCATGCTTGTGGGCATGATGCACATACAACGATTCTCCTAGGTGTGGCAAGAATATTAAATAAGAATAAACGCTTATTTGGCGGATGTGTAAAGTTATTCTTTGAGCCAGCAGAAGAAACTGTTGGGGGAGCTCCTTTTATGATAAAGGAAGGCGTTTTAGAGAATCCAAGAGTAGATGCAATAGTGGGGCTTCATGTTACTGAGGATTTAGATTATGGGAAAATTAGAATAAAAAGTGGTGTGGTAAATGCTGCATCAAATCCGTATAAAATAAAGATAAAAGGAAGAGGGGGCCATGGCGCTGCACCTCATACAACAATAGACCCCATTGTTATTGCCTCAAATGTTGTAATGGCACTTCAAACTATAGTTAGTAGGGAGATAGCTCCTGTAAATCCAAGTGTAATAACTGTTGGTAGCATTAATGGAGGAACAGCTCAAAATGTTATTCCAGAGGAAGTGGAGATTACAGGAATAATTAGAACCTTAACTAAAGAGGATAGAGAATACGTAGTAAGAAGATTTAAAGAATTAGTTACGGGAATTTGTAGAGGCATGAGGGGAGAGTGTGATATTTATATAGAAGAGGGATATCCTTGCCTATATAATAATGCTACAATGGTAGAGAGAGTAAAATATGTTGGAAAAGAGCTACTAGGTGTAGAAAATGTTGTAGAACAAAAGCATCCTAGTATGGGGGTAGAAAGCTTTGCTTTTTTTGCAATGGAAAGAACTTCTGCTTTTTATTATTTAGGTACAGGAAATAGAACAAAAGGGACAGATAAAGCTGCACATTCCAATTTATTCGACATAGATGAGGATGCTATTCCCTTAGGTGTTGCAATGCAGTGTGGAATAGCATACGATTATTTGACAAGAATATAAATAAATATTACTCTATTAGAATGGAGAATAGTAAACAAAAGCGAAGACTAGGAGTTGATTATATTTGAAAATTGAAATAGGATCTAATGAAGCAGGGCAAAGATTAGATAAATTTTTAAGAAAATTGTTAAAGGATGTTCCTTTAAGTGCAATTTTTAAAGCAATTAGAAAAGGTGACATAAGAGTAAACGGAAAGAAACAAAAGGAAAAATATTCATTACTTGAAGGTGATGAAGTTGAAATTAGATACATACAAAGTAAGAAGGAAAATAAAACCAACTTTATCCAAGTTGATTCATCAGGATTGAAAGTTGTATATGAGGATGAAAATGTTTTAATAGTAGAAAAGTGGCCAGGAGTGTTAGTTCATCCAGATAGTAAGGGAAGTGAAGCTACATTAACAGATTATGTACTTTCGTATCTAAACGAAAAGGGTGACTATAGACCAGAAGAAGAGATAACTTTCACACCAGCATCTTGCAATAGATTAGATAGAAATACTTCAGGTGTAGTTATTTTTGGTAAGAACTTTGAAGCTTTAAAGACTTTAAATGAAGTAGTTAGAGAAGGTCAAGTTAAGAAATACTATTATACTTTGGTTAAAGGAAAGCTAAAGGATGGCGTATATAAAGGGTACATATTAAAGAATGAAGAAGCCAATATTTCAAGAGTATTTGATAAACAAGTTTCAAATTCTAAAGAAATATCTATGGAAGTTAAAACTGTTCAAACAAATGGGGCCTTCTCACTATTAGAAATTGATCTTATAACAGGAAGAAGTCATCAAATTAGAGCACACTTAGCTCATTTAGGAAATCCAGTTATAGGAGATAGTAAATATGGGGATAAGGAACTTAACTCATTCTTTAACAATAAGTTTGGATTAAATTATCAGTTCCTTTATGCATATAAGCTTATATTTAGAGAAGTTGGAGGCAAGTTATCTTATTTAAAGAACAAAACAATAGCAGCTGCTTTACCTCCAATATTTAAGAAAATAAAAAGTGATGTGTTTAAATTTTCTATAAGATAGGAGAATTGGTATGGGAGAGGAGCATTCAGCAGCAAAGGGAGTCTTTATACTTTCCGTTGCTGGGATGGTGGCAAAGTTTATATCGGTTTTTTATAGTCCAATTTTAGTATCTATATTAGATGTAGATGGGTTTGGAATATACTCAAGAACTACTGAAATATTTTTATTTATTTATGCAATCACCTGTATGGGAGCACAACCTGCAGTAGCAAAGGTTGTATCTGAACTTTCTGCTCTTGGAAATGAAGAGGGAGCAAAGAAAGCTTTAAGGATATCAAGGAAATTTTATATAATTCTAGGAGGAGGGCTTGGAATCTTAATGATGATTCTAGCTATTCCTCTATGTAATTTATTTGGAATACCGGATACTGCCTATGGTGTAATGGCTTTAGGACCATGTGTTTTAATAACTTGTATTCTTTCTGCTTATAGAGGATATATGCAAGGAAAAGGACATATGACTCAAATTGCAATATCTCAAGTTATAGAACAACTTATAAATGTAATTTTAAGTTTATTATGTGCTTATATTCTTGTCCAAGTATCTTTAGCTGCAGGAAATGCAGGTGCACAAGTTGGTACATCTGTAGGGGCTTTATTTGCTATGCTATATTTAATCTACAGTTTAGATAAAAAGTATAGCAAAGAGGAAGAAGAGATAGAGAGTCTTACAAACGTAAGAAAAGTTAGTGAGAAGAAAATACTAAGAAAAATTATAATGTATTCTATCCCTATAACATTAAGTACAGGAATGCAAAATTTCGGTGGGCTAGTAGATATGGTAAATGTAAATTCTAGGTTAATATTTGCTGGATTTGATAGAAGAATGGCGGATACATTATATGGACAACTAGGTATGTATAAAACATTGTTAAGTGTACCATTGGTAGTCATTACATCTATAGGAACTACTACTTTACCATCAATTGCAAGGTCAATGGTTCTTAATGAAAGAAGAGAAGTAAAGAGAAAGATTGCATATGCATTTAAGATGGCTTTTTCAATAGCAATACCAGCTGCAGTTGGGCTTTCAATGTTAAGTGAGTTAGTATATGCTACTTTATATAATAGAACTGATGGTCATAAGCTTATGATGATTGGAGCATTTATATTAATTTTATATACAACTACACAAATTCAAGCTGTTATTATGCAAAGTATAAATAAATTATATTTTATACTAGGAACATTTATGGCGGGTATAGTAACGAAGATTATAGTTAATTATATTTTTGTTGGTATTCCAGGTATAAATATTTATGGTGTTTTAATAGGTAATGTATTTTGGCATTTAATTCCGGCAATTTTAAACCATAAAAAACTTTGTAAGATTATGAGGATGAAGTTATCCATTCCAAAGTTAGTAATAAAGCCAGTGATAGCATCAATTGTTATGGCAGGAGTCATATACTTATTAAAATTACCTTTAAATTATGTATTTGAGATTATCTCTTTATCTAGAGTTACAGCAGCTCCTATTACAATAATAATTATTGCAATAGGTGGAATTGTTTATTTATACCTAATGATAGTAATGGGGGGAATTAGAAAGAGTGATATACAAACTATATCACCAAAGTTAATAAGAATAATGCCACGATTTATGAGAAGAAAACTTAGATAAGATAGAAATAATATATTTTTAAGAAACTGCTTTTGGCAGTTTCTTTTATTTTTACATAAAATCTAGTTGTTCGGCTATTCCTTCTTTAATATATAGAAATTCTCTTAGAGGTTTTCCATCTACGTACTTCCAAACTTTAATTTTAGTTGGTATAACCTTGTAGACAACTTGTCCGTCCAATAAGCCGTAGGCATCAAAAGAACTAGGATGCACTGATTTATAAAGATTCATTAATTCAGTGTTTTTAGGATCTTTCCAATCTCCGATTTCTTCAGCAATACCTTCTATAGAAATATTATTAAAGCAAAGAGATACATTGTTATTATTGCTTATTTCATCATATTTTAAGTAGCATTTATTAGTTTGAAAATATATATCTAAGCCATTGTTAATAATACTCATAGTTCTAGATGATACTTTATCCTTATAGGAAGTAGATAATACCCAATTTCTATTTTTTTCAAGAGTAGAGATTATTTCGGATTTAGCATTTTCATAGTTAATTCTCATTACAACCCTCCAAATACACATAATATATAGTATATCTATAATATTACACAAATTTGGTTGTTAGGTAAATATATGAAGTATTGAAAAAAAGTGTTTGGTAGGAGGGGGATTTTAAAGCATAGATCAGTTATAAAAATATAATTTATTTATCTTCAGTATAAGTGGAGTGGATATTTGTTTTTCTGTAACTTATAGTTTTTCACGGAACAAACAAGATAAATATCCACTACACTTTTTTATTGGTCCATTATTCTTCAAACTCTCCAAATGTTCCCCAGAATACAAATATTACAAAGGTTAAAATTATTATAAATATAGTATTCGCAAAATTTAGAGGTAAAAAGAATTTTCTAATTATCGTACGTAAAACTAAAAATGTTAAAACTGCAAGTAATGTAAATATTATTACATTAGCTAAGGATAACTTTAATTCAATATGTTTTTTAACCTCATAAAGATTTATCACTAAGCTTACTAGAGAAGTAAAGAATAAGGTAATTACATATCCATAAATATTTATACTAGGGATGGATGTAAATACATATAAGCCTACTAATTCTAATGCTGCTACTATAAGTGAATTCCTTAGAATTATTCCTTGTTTATTTATGCCGTTTAATATACCGAACATCGTTGTAGATGTAAAAAATACTGGAGCAGTTAATCCAGCATATAAGATGTATTTTCCAAGGTCATCTCTTTGATAGAAAAGTTCACCTAATGAATTGGGAATTAGACAGCATATAGTTGTGGTAGCAAGTCCTAGTATAAATGCTATTTTTATTACTTTTCTAATTCTTACAGCTGCATCATAATAATTTCCTTTAACAAGGGTTTGTGATAAGTCTGGTATAAGTAATGTGTTTATGGAGCTTACAACAATCAAAGGGATTCCAATAATCATCATAGCCATACCTGAGAACTTTCCAATCATAGCAAGAGCTTCTGTATGATCAAAACCTGCTGTAATTAGACACCTAGGTACAACTAGGGTTGATAATGTATTAAATATATTACTTAAGAATCCATTTAAGGTTAGTGGTAAGCAAATTATAAGTACATTGAACAGTAATTGAGATCTTCTTTCTGTTTTTTCATAAGTCTTTGGTAGTTTCTTAGCACACTGCCTATAATAAAAATAAAGTAGAACTAAACTTTGTAGTTCTCCTAAACACAGAGCAACGTAGCATAAAGTTACTAAAGTTGTAAGTTCTTTTGCAGAGAAAAGAAAAATTAATATTGCTACTGTTAAAATTCTTAATGCTTTTTCAAATATGTCTATTATTGCAGGCATTGTGATTTTTGATGTTCCCCAAAAATATCCCTTTAGAATGTTAGATAATGCTATAAATATCATAGCTGGACAAGTAACTCTAATTGCATCAATGGCTCTTACATCATTTATGCCATATTTACCTATAAAAGGTGCAAATATAAATACTAAAATTCCAATAACTATTGCCCATACGATATTGAATACAGCAACTGTATTTATAGTCTTTATTAGATTTCCATTTTCTTGTTTCTCAGCATATACAGCAGAGATTTTTGATATGGATGCAGATATTCCTGCTGACATCATACAAATAAAAAGATTATATATTGGCATTACCAAGTTATATAATCCCATTCCTTCAGGACCTAACACATGTGATAGGTATATTGAAAATATGAATCCTAATATTCCAGTGGTGATATTTGAGGCTGTAAGTAAAAATGAGTTCTTAAAAAAATTGTCTTTCTCCAAAGCTATTCACTCCTTTAGATTACAATAAATCATATTCGGTTAAGGGAAGAAATATAACAAAAAGAGTAGGAGTAATGGGGATAAGAGAGATAAGAAGAGTAAGAGGAATAAAAAAAGATAAAAAGAAATAGGAGGCTAATAAAGATAAGAGAGCTGGTTAATGTGATTGAGTTTTTTTATTTGTTATTCAGAATGTGATTGAGGAGTTGGTAAAATCTTTTCGTGTCAATGATTAATTAATAGTGTTGGATAATATAAATAATAAAAAAAATATTATTTATATATCTTTTAAAAGAATTTATCTTAGAAAAATTCTTTTGTGGCAAAAAAATATAAGAATATATAAATATAACAATATATAAATATATCATTATTTGAAAGGGAATTGGCTAATTAGGATATCTAGATATGAATATTAGTTTGTGAGTTGTAAAATTCAATAGATTAAAATGAAAAGCCCTGCAAAAAGCAGAGCTCTTTTATTTATATAAGATTTTCTGGGTTCAAACATTTTAATTCGTCTATTACAAATAGTCCATCTTTTCTTATTAAAACATCATCAAAGTAAATTTCTCCTCCACCGTATTCATGTCTTTGTATAAGAACTAGATCCCAATGAAGAGCAGATTTATTTCCATTAAAGGCATCATCATAAGAAGCACCTGGTGTAAAGTGGATAGAACCAGTTATCTTTTCATCGAATAAAGTATCTTTCATTGGTTCTAGTATGTAAGGATTAACACCTATAGCAAACTCACCAACATATCTTGCTCCTTCATCAATATTAAACACCTTGTTGATTCTTTCAGTATCATTAGCTGTAGCTTCAACAATCTTTCCATCTTTGAAAGTAAGTTTTACATTTTCATATGTAAATCCTTCTCTAAGTGATGGAGTGTTATATGTTATTGTACCATTAACAGAGTTCTTAACAGGAGCTGTATAAACTTCACCATCAGGAATGTTAGCTTCTCCAGCACATTTAATTGCAGGAATATCCTTTATTGAGAAAGTTAAATCTGTACCTTCAGCTGTTAATCTAACTTTATCAGTTCTATCCATTAAAGCTACTAATTTATCCATAGCTTCAGACATTTTTGAGTAGTCTAAGTTACAAACATTAAAGTAATAATCTTCAAAAGCTTCTGTACTCATATTTGCAGCTTGAGCCATTGAGTAGTTAGGGTATCTTAAAACAACCCATCTAGTTTTAGGAACTCTAATTTCTCCATGAACTGGGTTAGCAAAATATTTACTATATAAAGAAAGTTTTTCTGATGGGACATCTGAAGTTTCAGCAGAGTTTTGTCCTGCTCTTATTCCTATGTAAGCATCCATATCTGACATTCTAGCAGCTTCATATTTAGCCATTAATTCTAACTGTTCTTTAGAAGCTCCCATTAAAATTTCTCTATCTACTTCTTTATTTTTTAATGTAACTAGAGGTATAGCTTTTGCTTTATAAGCTTCTTTAACTAGTTCTTTAACTAATGCCTCGCAATCACCTATACCTTCTATTAAAACTTTTTCTCCCTTTTTAAGCCTACAGGAATAATTTATTAAGTTGTGGGCTAGTTTAGTAAATCGTGGGTCTTTCATAAATTTTCCTCCTTTAATAATGATTATCTTCTAGTATAGCATTAAGAATATAATTTTCAATAATAGGGTTATATTTTGGGGTTAAAAAAATATAAATTTATAGAGGGATGTTGAGGGGGATAGTTATGAAGAAATTTCTTAAGTTTTGTTTGATGTCTATAATTATAGTTACGTTAGCTTTTATTACTTATAAAGTGTCAGATAAATATAATTTGGACATTCTTAAGGATGATATAGATTGTACTATAATAACAAAAGGAGTAGAAAACTCTAGAGCTATAGCCTTAGATGAGAATGGTATTATGTACATAGCATTTGATGATTCTATTAAACAAATTGATAATGATGGTAAGGAAAAGCTTATTTATAAGGATAAGAACTTAAAGATTGAGGATTTAGCCTATAAGGATGGAGCTTTATATTTTATTTCTGATAGCAGATTAAATAAATTTTTGTTAAGTAACAATACTGTACAGGTATTAATTGATAATATTCCTCTAGGAGGAAATGGAATAGATAGAAAACTATTAATTACTGATAAGGAATCATATATAACAATAGGATCGGTAACTAACTCTGGAATATCAGAGGGAGATAATTTTGATAGAACTCCAATAGAGTTAACTTTAAATGGCATAAATATTGATGGTACAGGAGCTTTTAAAGGTAATGGGATAAAATCTGAACAGGGGGAGGGGATTAAAAGTTCTCCTATAGGTAATGGAACTGTTTATAAGATTTCATTAGAAAGTGGGTCATTAGAACTTTATGCTTGTGGAATTAGAGGAATATCTGGTATTGATATTAATTCCGAAAATAATATTATGGCTATTTTTAGTGGAATGAAGGATGAGGGAATAAGACCTGTAAAAAGGGACAAGGACTATATATATGAACTAAAAAAGAACGAATGGTATGGATTCCCTGATTTTAGTGGAGGGGATAATATCTCTTCTCCTAGATTTAAAGGTGATGAAATAATAAAGCCATTACTTAAAACATATCCAAAGAAGTCGCCTCTTGGACCAAGTTATCAACATACCTCAGTTGATTCTTTGAAAGAGTTAGCTATAGATAAAAACGGGTTAGTTTTTGGTAAGGACACAATGGTATTTTGGGATAAGAGTGAAAATGTTATAGGAGCCTTAGATAAGAATAATGTATATAAAAAAGTTCTTAAGGTAAGTAATGAGAGTTTCGTGGAAGATATTATTTTTAATGGCAATGAATTTTTAATTTTAGATAGTGGAATTGGGTGCGTTTATAATATAAAAGCTAAGGAAGGTATCCTTGGATTTACATTACCTGTTATAGTATGGGTATTTGTATTTTTATTGGCTTTTGCAATATTAATGATATTTGTGTATAAAATGAGTAAAAAAAAGGAATAAAGTAATTGATAAGGGGACCTAGCTACTGCTTTGGTTCCTTTATTTGTTAGTTTGTAAAAAAGAAACAATTGGAGTTATATTAGTTTTACATTATGTAAAATTATGGTAATATAATTTTGAGAGGTGATTTTATGGGAAAAACATTGGTTATAAATATGAAAGATATAGTTATTGAAGGAGATATATTAGATGTTGCTGGAGACATAACAGGAATAATATATAACATTTCAAAAGAGATAGATGATGAAATATCTGTAGATTATGTAGATGGAGAGAATAAGAATTTGTTAAAGCATAGGAAATATGGAGCTTGCACATTTTTTTTTAATTTAAATAAAGTGTGGGGAAGCAGAAAAAAGGAGAGAATAATAAAAGAGATATCTCAATATTTAAATAAGGATGGAGATATATATGTATGGGATATTAATAAGGAAAGAGGAAAAATAATAGATAATAAAGTTAAGGTTATTCTTCCAAATGAAAAAGTAAAAGAAATAGAATTTAAAAATTATAATCCTTTATTAACATGTTCTTTCGAGGAAGTTAAAAAAATCCTTGAAAAATATTGCAAAATAGAAGAAACTAAAGTTTGGGAAGATATTTTCTTTATTAAAGCAAAGAAAATAATTGATTAACTTTAGGAGGAATAATAATGAAAATTTTACTTACAGCTTTAAATTCGAAGTTTGTTCACAGTAACTTGGCTGTTAGATATTTAAGAGCATTTACAAAGGATATGCCATATGAGTGTGCAATAAAGGAGTTTTCAATAAATGATAGAGAAGAAAATATCCTTAAAGAAATAATAAGAGAAAAAGCAGATGTAGTGGCATTTTCAACTTACATATGGAATGTAGAAATGATTGAAAGGATTTCTAATCTTATAAAGCTTGTAGATCCTAATATTGAGGTGCTTTATGGAGGCCCTGAAGTTTCTTATGATAGTAGGGTTTTCCTTAGTCAGTTTAAAGGTGACTATGTAATTGAAGGAGAAGGTGAAAAAACTTATAGAGAGTTTGTAGAATATAAGCTTGGATTAAGAGAAATAGAGGATATAAGAGGATTACATTATAAAGTAAATAATAAGGTTCTATCGAATGCAAGTAGACCACTAATGTCTATGGATGAGATTGTATTTCCTTATGAGGAAGAGGAGGATTTAAGCAATAAAATAGTTTATTACGAAGGAAGCAGAGGCTGTCCTTTCAATTGTAAATATTGCTTATCATCAACTACTCATGGGGTAAGATTTCATTCTATAGAGAGAGTTTTATCAGAACTTCAGTTCTTTATTGATAAAGGTGTTAGGTTGGTTAAGTTTGTAGATAGAACCTTTAATTGTAACCATAAATATTCAATGGCTATTTGGGATTTTTTAATTAATCAAGATACAAAAACTCAGTTCCATTTTGAAATATCAGCTGATATTTTAAAGAAAGAAGAAATTGAGCTTTTGAGAAATGCACCAGAAGGAAGATTCCAATTTGAAGTAGGAGTACAGACTACTAATGATGATGTTTTAAGAAATATAAATAGATTTGTTAACTTTAGTGATATAAAGGAAAAGGTTATTGAACTTCTTTCTATTAGAAATATAAAGCAACATTTAGACTTAATTGCAGGTCTTCCAGGGGAGGATTATGAATCATTTAGAAGATCTTTTAATGATGTTCATAGCATAAGACCAGAGGAAATACAACTAGGATTTTTAAAGTTATTAAAAGGTTCTTCTATGAGGGAAGAAGCAGAAAAATATGGGATGGTTTATTCTCCATATCCTCCTTATGAAATAATAAAAACAGATAAAGTTTCATATAAAGAAATGATTAGGCTAAAAAAGGTAGAAGAAATGGTCGATAAATATTATAACAGTCAAAAATTTAACAATACATTGAAATTTTTCTATGAAAAGTATGAAACACCTTTTGATTTCTTTTATGATTTAGGGAATTTTTTTGAGGCAAGAGGATATTTTAATAGAAATATAGGAAATACAGAATATTATAAGGTATTTTTAGATTTTAATATGGAAATATTAAAGGGTGATGAAAGCTATCTTAAAGATATTATTAAATATGATTATCTATCTTTTAATAAAAGAAGAGGAATGCCTGATTTTATTAAATCAAATATAGATAAACAATTGGAACTTCAAATAAAGGATGAACTTAGAGAAAGATATTCATTTAAAGATTACCAAATTGAAAAGTTTGATATAGATATGAGTGAGTACTTGAATACAGGAAAAATTATAAAAAAGGAATGCTTTTATTTAGTTGGTAACAATTGTGAAATTATAAAAATTTAATTGATATATCCAAATTTAAGATGGTAGAGTTTTCAATGTTGATATTGTTTACAAATATCGAAAAATGTAACAAAATATGAACAATCAAATAATAAAGGTGTTGAAAAACTCTTAAAACAGTGTATAATAGAAATGGTAAAAAGTAATTAATACTATATAAAGTACTAATTCATATTTTATTCATATTTTATTACATGGTGTGCATAAAGGTGGTGATATTTTTGGCATTAGAAGCAATAAATGAGATTAAAAGTGCAGAAGCAAAAGCTGATGAAATGATTAAAGAAGCAACATTAAAATCTAAAGAAATTGTTCAAAAAGCTTCAGATGAAGCAGAACAAAAATATAATGAGGTAATTAGTGCTGCAAAGGAAGAATGTAATAGAGTCATGGAAAATGCTTTAGCAGAAGGTAATAAGGTGGCTGAGCCTATTTTAGAAAAAGGAAAGCAAGAGTCTGAGAATATTTATAATATCTCTGATGATAAAAAGAATAATGCTGTTAAATTAGTAGTTGAGAGGATTGTGAAAGTAAATGGCAATTGTTAAGATGAATAAATTCACTTTGCTTGCCTTTGAATCACAAAAAACGAGAATTCTAGAAAGATTACAGGGATTTGCAGAAACTGAATTTGTAAATCTTCAAGATGCTTCGTTTTTAGAAGAAAATGAAGTATTTAGTGACCTTTCAAAGGATAGAGATGATTCAGAGTTTGCAGGGTGTGAAGAAAAGTTATCTATGACTAAATTTGCCCTTGAATTTCTAAAAGATTATATTCCTCAAAAGTCAGCACTAAAGGCTATGAAGGAAGGAAAAAGACAATTAACTTTAAAAGAACTTGAAACAGAAGTTATGAGTAATAACTGGGAAGAAGTTTATAAGAAAGTTAAAGAAAAGGAAGAGGTAATAGCAAGTTTAGAAGGCGAAAAAACTAAACTACAATCTATTGTTGAATCCTTAAGACCATGGGAAGGTTTAGATGTTTCATTTGAAGAATTATCTTCAATTAAAACTCCTTATTTCATAGGAAGTGTACCAAAGCAGTATGAAGATACTTTAGTTGCTGAAATGAATGATTATTATCTAGAAATTATATCTAGAAACAATCAGGATATGTTTTTCTTAGTAATATGCGGAGAAGAGCATAAAGAGGAAGTAAGTGACAAGTTAAGAGGGTTTGGCTTTAGTCAATTTAAGACAGATATAAAAGAAACGCCAATTAAAGTCATGCATGACAATATGGATACAATAGCTAAACTAGATTCAAAGAAGTTCTTTGTTCAAGAAGAATTGTCTGGTTTTGAAGCAGGATATCATAAGTTAGAAGCTGCTAATGAATATTATACAAACCTTGTAGATAGAAAAAATGCTATAAGTAATTTCTTGAGAACAGAAAATATTACTGTCCTTCAAGGTTGGTTAGCAGTTGAAGAGAATCAAAAATTAGAAGCTATCATAAAAGAAGCTTTAGGAGAAGATTATTATTTAACATTTGAAGATGTTAAAGATGAAGAAATAGATAAGGTTCCAGTAAAACTTAAGAATAATGAATTGAATAGTTCATTTGAAAATATTACTGAGATGTATGCTACTCCTAGATATGATGAAATAGACCCAACTCCGTTTGTTACACCATTCTACTTATTATTCTTTGGTATGATGGTAGCGGATATAGGATATGGATTACTTCAATTAATAGTAACCTTAGTGGCACTTAAGGCCTTTAATTTAGATGAGGGAAGAAGAAAGTTTGCTAAGTTCTTCTATTACTTAAGTTACCCTATTATTGGATTTGGAATACTTTATGGTTCATTCTTTGGAGGTATTATAGAAATGCCTTGGAGATTAGTAGATCCTAATAAGGATGTTACAACCATATTAATTGTTTCTGTAATATTTGGAGCAGTTCAAATATTCTTTGGTTTAGGAATTAAAGCATACATGTTACTTAGGGCAGGAAAACCTAAGGATGCCTTCTATGATGTAGGGGCTTGGGTAATTACTTTAGTATCAGTAGCTTTAGTTTTAGGTTCAGGTATGTTAGGTTTATCACCATTAGTTAAAAATATAGCAATCGGATTTATGATTTTTGGTATGATTGTAATTGTATTAACAGGTGGTAGAGAAGAAAAAACAAGAGGAGCACAATTAGGTCAAGGTGCGTATGCACTTTATGGTATTACAGGCTATGTTGGAGACTTAGTTTCATATACAAGACTTATGGCACTTGGTCTTGCAGGTGGATCACTTGCAGGAGCATTTAACATGATAATGGGTATGATTCCTGGAGTTGCAGGAATTTTATTTGCACCTGTAATATTCGTATTTGGTCATATATTTAACCTTGCGTTAGGCTTACTTGGAGCATATGTTCATACTTGTAGATTACAGTATGTTGAATATTTTGGAAAATTCTATGAAGGTGGAGGAAAGGCATTCTCTCCATTTAAGACACAAAATAAATACATTAATGTAAAGAAAGATTAGGAGGATTTTTATAATGGAAATGACTTGGATTCAATATTTATCAGAAAATTTTGGTGGCTTCGTTTTAGGAGGCTTAGGTGTTGCATTAGCAGTAGGTTTATCAGGTATAGGTTCAGCTAAGGGTGTTGGTATAGCAGGTCAAGCGGTTTCTGGATTACTTACAGAACAACCAGAAAAGTTTGGTAAGGCTTTAATTCTTGAATTATTACCAGGTACACAAGGTCTTTATGGTTTCGTTGTTGGATTAATGGTATTATTCCAATTAAGCTCTACTACTACATTAGCACAAGGTATGTACTTATTATGTGCATGTTTACCAGTTGGTATAGCAGGTTTATTCTCAGGTATAGCTCAAGGTAAAGCAGCAGCTTCTGCAGTTCAAATCTTAGCTAAAAAGCCAGAACATAACACAAAGGGTATCGTTTTAACAGCAATGGTTGAAACATATGCGCTATTAGGATTCGTTATATCAATCATGTTAGTAGTTCAATTATTCTAGGATTGGGGAAGTGAAGCTATGTCAAATATAAGTAATCTGACTTCTAAAATCCTTAAGGATGCAGAAGAAAGAAAGGACAGTATTTTAGCTAAGGCTGAAAGTGAAAAAGCTTCTATAATTGAAAAAAGAAACAAGGAAGCTAAGGCACTAGAAGCTGAAATGATAGAGAAGGCAAAAAGCGAAGCTCAAACAAGAAAAGAAAGAGTTATTTCTGGAGCTGAATTAAAGGCTAGAAATGAAAAGCTTAAGGCTAAGCAAGCTATCATTGAAGAAGTATTTAATAAAAGTGTTGATGAATTATGCAAGTTAAGCGATGTAGAATATAAAACTTTTATTAAAGAAAGTATTCTTACACTTGGGATAGCTGGAGATGAAAAGCTAATTCTAAATGAAAAAGGTAAGAGTTTAGTTGATAACACATTATTAGTTGATATAAATAAAGAACTTACTTCAAAAGGTAAAAAAGGTTTATTAACTATAAGCACAGAAGTGGGTAACTTTAAGGGTGGATTTATCCTTGAAAAAGGTGGAATAGAAATAAATAATACTTTTGAAGCTTTAGTAAGCTCATTAAAGGATGAATTAGAGTTTGAAGTGGCAAATGAATTATTTAATTAAGGAGGATAAGTAATGGATATAATGCAGTTTACTCAAGTTATACCAAGACTTAGAGTATTAGAAACCAGACTCCTTGATAAAGCCAAGTTAGATAGAATGATAGATTCTAAATCTGCTGATGAAGCATTAAGAGTACTTGGAGAAACTGAGTATTCAAATGTTATGAGTGGTGCAAAAAGAGCAGAAGATTATGAGGCTGTACTAAGTGATGAACTTAAGAGAGTATATCATGATATGTATGACATGACTCCTTGTAAAGAGTTAGTTGATATCATGAGTATGAAGTATGACTATCATAATATAAAAGTAATTCTTAAGGGAATATTTCTACAAAAAGATTTTTCTAATATGTTAATACATGTTGGATCAATAGAAGCATCAAAGCTAAAGGTAATTATAGAAACAAATAGCTTTGGCGATTTAAATCCAATTATGAGAGAAGCAGTGGAAGAAGCTATAAATGATTTTAACTCTAAGAAGGACCCTCAAAGAATTGATGTTATTTTAGATAAATATATGTTTGAAGAAATGAAGCATGTTGCTAAAGAATTAAATGATACCTTTACAGAAAAATATGTTAAAGCTCAAATAGATTTAACTAATGTAAAAACTCTTTTAAGAGTAAAGAAACAAAATAAAGGTAGAGAATTCTTATTATCTGTATTAATTGATGGTGGAAAGATTGATAAGGATGTATTAGTATCACTGCTTAATGATGCTAATGAAAATATTTTTAGTAAGTTAAGCCATACTGATTATGCAGATGTACTTAAGAATGGTGTTGAAGACTATACAAAGAGTGGGTCAGCTGGAGTTTTAGAAAAGTTAGTAGATAACTACATCATGAATATGATGAAGGAAGCTAAGATGATTCCATTTGGAGGAGAGCCTTTACTAGCATATATTTATGCTAAAGAGACAGAAATTAAAGTAGTTAGAATTATAATGGTTGGCAAGCTTAATAATATTGCTGAGGAAGTAATAAGAGAAAGGCTGCGTGATATTTATGTTTAAGAAAATTGGAGTGGTTGGAGATAAAGATTCAGTTTTAGCTTTCAAAGCTCTAGGAATTGATGTTTTCCCAGTAGTTGAAGCTGATGAAGCAAGAAAAACTATTGATAGATTAGCAATGAATAATTATGCAGTAATATTTGTGACTGAACAAGTTGCAAAGGATATAGAAGAAACTATTGAGAGATACAATAGAGAGGTACTTCCTGCTGTAATATTAATTCCAAGCAATCAAGGAACATTAAATATAGGTATGCAAAGAATTAGCGATAACGTTGAAAAAGCTGTAGGCGTTAATATTTTATAGGAAGGTAGGTTGGTAAGTTTGAAGACCGGAAAGATAATTAAAGTTTCTGGACCTTTGGTAGTTGCTGAAGGAATGGATGAAGCTAATATATATGACGTATGTAAGGTTGGACACAAGGGCCTTGTTGGAGAAATTATCGAAATGAGAGGGGATAAAGCATCTATCCAGGTATATGAAGAAACATCTGGTATAGGTCCTGGAGACCCAGTTGTAACAACTGGAGAACCACTTTCAGTTGAACTTGGACCTGGTCTAATAGAATCAATGTTTGATGGTATACAAAGACCACTAGATGCATTTATGGAAGCAGCTCAGTCTAGTTTCTTAACAAAAGGTATATCTGTTCCATCATTAAATAGAGATAAAAAATGGGCATTTATACCTACAGTTAAAGTAGGGGATGAAGTTTCTGCTGGGGACATAATAGGTACAGTTCAAGAAACTACAGTTGTGCTTCATAAGATAATGGTTCCTTATGGAATTTCAGGTAAGGTTAAGAGCATAAATGAAGGTGAATTTACAGTTGAAGAAACAGTTTGCGTAGTAGAAACTGAAACTGGTGATAGAGAAGTTTCATTAATGCAAAAATGGCCTGTAAGAAAAGGTAGACCATATGCATCAAAACTTAATCCAGTAGCTCCAATGGTTACAGGACAAAGAGTTATAGATACATTCTTCCCAGTTGCTAAGGGTGGTGCAGCAGCGGTACCAGGACCATTCGGAGCTGGTAAAACAGTTGTTCAACACCAAGTTGCTAAATGGGGAGATACTGAAATAGTTGTTTATGTTGGTTGTGGTGAACGTGGTAACGAAATGACAGACGTTATTAATGAGTTCCCAGAACTAAAGGACCCAAGAACTGGAGAAAGCTTAATGAAGAGAACAGTTCTTATAGCAAATACTTCTAACATGCCAGTTGCAGCTAGAGAAGCTTCAATTTATACTGGTATAACAATAGCAGAGTATTTCAGAGATATGGGTTACTCAGTATCAATCATGGCTGACTCAACTTCAAGATGGGCAGAAGCTTTAAGAGAAATGTCTGGTAGACTTGAAGAAATGCCTGGTGATGAAGGTTACCCAGCTTACCTTGGATCAAGACTTGCTGACTACTACGAAAGAGCTGGTAAGGTTATTTGCCTAGGTAAAGATGGTAGAGAGGGAGCTATTACTGCTATCGGTGCAGTATCGCCTCCAGGAGGAGATATTTCTGAGCCGGTTACACAATCTACACTTAGAATAGTTAAGGTATTCTGGGGGCTAGATGCACAACTTGCTTATCAAAGACACTTCCCATCAGTTAATTGGTTAACATCATACTCGTTATATGCAGATAAAGTTGATGCTTGGATGAACCAAAATGTATCAGATGACTGGTCAAAACTAAGAGTAGAAGCTATGTCACTTCTACAAGAAGAAGCTAATCTTCAAGAAATTGTAAGACTTGTTGGTATAGATGCATTATCAGAAAGAGATAGATTAAAGCTAGAAGTTGCTAAGTCAATCAGAGAAGATTATTTACAACAAAATGCTTTCCATGAAGTTGATACTTATGCTTCATTAGATAAACAATATAAGATGTTAAAGCTTATATTATCATTTAAGGTTGAAGCAGAAAGAGCTTTAGATGCAGGTGTTTACTTAAATAAGATTTTAGCTCTTGATGAAGTAAGAGATAGAATTGCAAGAAGCAAGTATATTCATGAAGAAGAACTAAACAAGATAGATCAAATCAGCATTGACCTAAAAGCTGAGATCGATAAGTTAATCAGCGAAGGAGGGGTTCTAGATGCTTAAGGAATATAAAACAGTTACTGAAGTAGTTGGACCTTTAATGGTTGTTGAAGGTGTTGAAGGAGTTAAATTCGATGAATTAGTTGAAATTAAACTTCATACTGGCGAAATGAGAAGAGGTAAGGTTCTTGAAGTTAATGGTTCAAGAGCAATGGTACAAATCTTCGAAGGATCTACAGGAATTAACTTAAAGGAAACTAAGGTTAAGTTCTTAGGTAGACCACTTGAACTTGGTGTATCAGAAGATATGCTAGGAAGAGTCTTTGATGGAATGGGTAGACCAAATGATGACGGTCCAAACATAATTCCTGAAAAGAGAGTAGATATAAATGGTGAAGCTATAAACCCAATGGCTAGAGACTATCCATCAGAATTTATTCAAACTGGTATCTCTGCTATTGATGGATTAAATACTCTAGTTAGAGGACAAAAGTTACCAGTGTTCTCTGCATCAGGATTACCTCATGCACAACTAGCTGCACAAATCGCAAGACAAGCAAAAGTTTTAAATTCTGATTCGAAGTTTGCCGTTGTATTTGCAGCTATTGGTATAACATTCGAAGAAGCTCAATTCTTCGTAGATGAATTTAAGGCAACAGGTGCTATAGATAGATCAGTTCTATTCATGAACCTTGCGTCTGACCCAGCTATCGAAAGAATAGCTACTCCAAGAATGGCATTAACTGCAGCTGAATATTTAGCTTATGAAAAAGGAATGCACGTTCTTGTAATTATGACAGATATCACAAACTATGCAGAAGCTCTAAGAGAAATATCTGCAGCTAGAAAGGAAGTTCCTGGTAGAAGAGGTTACCCAGGTTATCTTTATACTGACCTTTCAACATTATATGAAAGAGCAGGAAGACTTAGAGGTAAAGAAGGTTCCATTACACAAATTCCAATACTTACAATGCCTGAAGAGGATAAGACTCACCCAATTCCAGACTTAACTGGATACATTACTGAGGGTCAAATAATTCTTTCAAGAGAATTATATAAGAAAGGTGTAACACCACCAATCGATGTTTTACCTTCATTATCAAGACTTAAGGATAAGGGTATTGGTAAAGGAAAGACAAGAGAAGACCATGCAGATACTATGAACCAATTATTCTCAGCATATTCTCAAGGTAAACAAGCGAAAGAATTATCAGCAATCTTAGGAGAATCAGCATTATCTGATACAGATAAGAAACTTGCTAAGTTTGCAGAAGCTTTTGAAAGTGAGTATGTTTCACAAGGATTTGAAACAAACAGAACTATCGAAGAGACATTAAATTTAGGATGGAAGTTATTAAAGATGCTTCCTAGAACTGAACTTAAGAGAATTAGAGATGAATACCTTGAAAAATATATGCCAAGAGAGGAAGAATAGTCTATGGCAAAATTAAATGTCAATCCTACTAGAATGGAGCTTACTAGACTTAAGAAAAAGTTAGCAACATCTACAAGAAGTCATAAGCTTCTTAAGGATAAACAAGACGAATTAATGAGACAATTCATTAACCTTGTTAAATACAACAATACTTTAAGAGCAGAAGTTGAAGGACAATTAGAAGGTTCTTTAAAAGATTTCGTTATGGCAAGAGCTGTAATGAGTTCAGAGTTCTTAGAGGAAGCAGTTGCATATCCTAAAGAGCATATTTCAGTTGAAGTAGGGGAAAAGAACATTATGAGTGTAAATGTACCTGTAATGAACTTCAAGAGACAACTTGAGGGGGATGAGGGAAGCATTTATCCTTATGGTTTTGCCAATACTTCTTCAGAACTAGATGATGCAATAGCTAAGCTTTATGGAATACTTCCTAAACTACTAGAACTTGCAGAAGTAGAAAAGTCATGCCAACTTATGGCAGATGAGATAGAAAAAACTAGAAGAAGAGTTAATGCTCTTGAATATATGACAATTCCTCAATTACAAGAAACTATTAAGTATATTAGGATGAAGCTTGATGAAAATGAAAGATCAGCTACAACAAGACTAATGAAAGTTAAAAGTATGCTTGAACAAAGAGGATAGAAGAAAGAGGCACGAAAGTGTCTCCTTTTTTATTATATAGTTAAATAAGTAAGTTTATATATAATTTAAATAAGTTGTAATTTGTATAAGAATTTGGAATAAAAATGTTAAGAAAAAACTTTGTTTTACAGGAAAAATATAGTACAATTGTAAATGAGATTTAACATTTAAAATAATTAAGAAAGAGAATAAAAATGGGGAACACTAAAGAGAAGAAAATAAAAGAAATAAGTATTTTTATTATTCTTATATTACTGGGATATTTGTTAAAAATTAGTAAAATTGAACTTTTCTTTGGGATAATAATAGAGTTTGCAAGTATTTTTCTATTACTTATCCTTTTTATTTTTGGATTTTAAAAAGCAGTTATAGGAGCAATAACTATCTCTATATTTGATCTTTTATTTAATGGAAATATAGTTAATGTTTTTATAAGCTTTTGTGAGGTCCTTTTTATAATTTATTTCATAAAGAAAAATAAGAATGTTAAGGTTATAATAATAGATTTTTTCTTTTGGATATCAATTATTATTTTATCGATAATTTTAATTTTTCTTGGAGAAAAATATGATGGGTTTATAGAGTATAATTATTTTCCCATATTAATCTTATCTGTAAATTCTATGTTCAATACTTTGATTGCAGAAGTTATTTATGAATATGTGATTAAAGATTTTATATATAGGGAAAAATTTAAGACCGAATTTAAGGGGATGATTTTTCACATACTTTCTGGTGCTATATTAGTTCCATTTATAATAAACATATTTATCGATATGGTAAATAGTTATGATTACATATCTAATACTGCATTAACTTCTGCAAAGGAAGTTTATGATAGCGTATTTGATGAAATAGACGATTGGGATGAAAAGAAAATTTACAATTTAAAGTTATTAGGTGTTATAGAGTTAGGATATTTAGGAGATGTTATTCAAAAATCATGTAATTATAAAGAACATAATGTACATATAAAAGATAAAAAAGGAAATATAATTATAGATTTTATAAATTCTAATAAATATATAGAAAATTACGATGAGTATGATAGAAAGAAAATGTCTGATTATTTTTGGGAACTGCTACCCAAAAGATACATATCAATGGACTATAATAAAAGATGGGCAGATGGATATTTTGTATATGAATCTGAAATAGGAAACCTGGGATTATATTTAATGGTAGAGGTTCCTATTATAATATATAAAGATAGAATCATAAAAGAGTATATAGGACAATTTAAATTCCTAGTTTTATTTAGTATTTTTATTTTATTAATAGGAAAGTTGCTAATTAGTATAGTAATAAATGACTTTAATAAAATTAATAATAATGCAACTAACTTTTTAAAAATGATAGATAGTAAAGAAGTTATTATGTGGCCTAGCAGTAGTATTATGGAAATAGACTTATTAACAGATAATATAAAGAATATGGTTAATAGTTTAAGATTTAGCTTTATTAAACTTAAAGAATCACAAGATAAATTATATAGACAAGCTTACTATGACTCATTAACAAATCTACCCAATAGACTTTTCTTTAAAAAGTATCTAAAAGATGAAATTAAAGATTGTGAGAATAGTATATGCGTAATGTTCATGGATTTAAATAGGTTTAAAACAATTAATGACACAATGGGACATGATATTGGAGATAAGTTATTGGTGTTAGTTGCTGAAAGATTAAAGAGTCTGCAAGATGAAAAGCATCATATTTTTAGACTAGGTGGAGACGAATTTGTAATTGTATCAAAAGTAAATAGTATAGAAGAAATAAAGAATGATGGTATTAGAGCTGTAGAAATATTTAAAGAAAAGTTTATTTTAGAAGATAAATTTTCAGTTAAAATAACAGGAAGTATTGGAGCTAGTATATATCCACAAGATGGAACTGATATAGATAAAATAATAAAATATGCAGATATAGCAATGTATGAATCTAAATGTAATGGTGGCAATTCATTATATTTATTTAATGATACATTAAAGAAAGAGTTCTATGAAAAAGCTACTATAGAGAAAGAAGTTAAAAACGCAATTGAAAATAGTGAATTATATCTAGAGTATCAACCACAAGTATCAGCTAAAGATGGTAAAATTAGAGGGGTTGAAGCACTTTTAAGATGGAAAAATGATAGACTTGGGATTGTCCCTCCAGATAAATTTATTCCTATAGCAGAAGAGTCTGAAGTTATATTAGAAATTGATAAGTGGGTTATTAGCGAAGTTTGTAAAGTTATTAGAATGTTGCAAGATGAGGGATATAATAACATTACAATTTCAGCAAATGTATCAGCAAAACATTTTGTTAATGATGATATCCTAGATTTAGTATTAGGATGTATTAATAAAAATAATATAGATCCTAAATTATTAAAAATTGAAATAACTGAAAGTACTCTTGTAAAAAATGTTTCAACAGTAAAACGAATATTAGAGCGATTTAAAGAGATAGGAATAAGAACTTCTATGGATGACTTTGGTAAAGGATACTCATCTTTAAATATATTAACTTCTTTGCCTATAGATGAAGTTAAAATTGACATGGAGCTTATAAAAAATATTTTAAATAACAATAAAAAAAGGAAAATAGTAAATTTAATATTAGAACTGGCACACGATTTAAATTTAAGTGTTGTAGCAGAAGGAATAGAAGTTAAGGAAGAAAAATTATTTTTAGAAAAAATGGGATGTGATTATTTTCAAGGATATTATTTCAGCAAACCTATTGCTTTAGATAAAGTTAAGGAGCTATTAGATAAATAGAGGGGGAAATAGTTTGAGAAGGTTAAGAACATATTTAAGCATAATAATTTTAGGGAGTATTATTATGTCTTGTGGAAGAATGAATAGTGGAGATAATAGTGATAACATAGATAAGCCTAATGTAGATAGTGATATTGTTGAATTACAACTTTGGTCTTACTATGGAGGATTTGACGAAATAATAGAGGGATTTGAGAAGGAGAATCCTAATATAAAGGTTAAAATAAGTACTTTTCCATATGAAGAATACGAATTAAAATATAAAGAATCTATGATTAAGGAAAATGGGGATGCAGATATATTAATAATAGATAGTAATGAATATGGAGAATTTAATTCAATTAATGGATTAGAAAATTTATTAGATGATAAATATAATGCTACTAAATATAGAGAGGACTACGATAAAGAACTATGGGAATTAGGAAAGTCTATAGATAAAAGTAAATTGTTGGGGTTACCTATTGCAAGTGCTCCTATTGTTACGTATTACAGGGCTGATATAATGGAGGCTTATGGATTTCCAAGTAATCCAAAGGAATTAGCTGAATTTATGAGAGATGCTAATAATTGGTTAGAAATTGGAAAAAAACTAAAGGCTGATGATAAATATATTGTTCAATGGATTGGTGAGATTGTAAGAATTTCAACATCAGATATGGCGTATTTTGATGAAAATTTAGAATATCAAAGAGATAATGAAAGATTTAAAGAAGCTATAGAAATAGCTAGGAAGGGAAGGGATTTAGGGATTTCACCCTATAATGATATTTGGTCAGATACTGGTATTAAAATGTTGAAGGAAGATAAGTTCGCTATGTTATATTTAGGCTCATGGGAGGCTAGTGAATTGGAGACCTTAGTACCTGAGCAGAAAGGTAAATGGAGAGTTACAGCTCTTCCTTTTGGAGCATATGGATGGAATAATGCATCAATTATTTCCATTCCGGAAAACAGTGGAAATAAAGATGCGGCATGGAAGTTTATAGAATATTACATTTTTAAACATAATGACAAAAATAGATTAGGAAATGTTTCTGGATATTTACCTTTTAGAGGTGTTGAAGAAAACTTAAAACATAAGAATGAATTTTTAGGTGGTCAAGAGGACCAAAGAGTTTATGAAGAGTTAATGTCTAAGACACAAGAATATTCTGTAACTCCTTTAGATAAAGCTGTATTTAAGTTATGGGATGATATAGTTAATGAGGGGTTAGAAAATGGTAATAAATCAGATGAAATATTAGCAAATATAAAATCTCAAGTTAATAGTAAATTTTCAAAGGAAATTAAGATATTAAAAAATAAAATAAAAGTATAGGCGCATTATATAAAATAATGTATTATTTAGATGGAAAGGTATATAATATTAATTTTTTTGTAATTGATTAAAAAACTACATAATAGTATAATTCTTATGTAAGTATACACTTAAGTGTATTGTGACCTTAAAGTATAATGACAGAAAACGTTAAGGAGAAGAGTTTATAATGCAAGTTAATATACAACATTATATAATAGCATTGCTAGCAACTTTCTTAATTGTATATTTAGTTATACCTCAATTAATGAAAATTGCCTTAAAAGTTGGATTTACAGATAAACCTACAGAAAGAAAGAAGCACAGGGGAGAGATACCTCTTTGTGGCGGTTTAGGAATTTACATAGGTTTCTTTATTGTTAGCTTTATTATGTTTAGATGGTTAGGGATAAAGAATAGTGAATATGTATGGGTATTTATAGCTACTACTTTAATCTTAGGAATTGGATTAGTAGATGATTATTATAAATCTAAGGGAAAGGAATTTGCTATATATCCAAGATTAATAGTACAGATATTTGCAGCTATTTTAGTTTATAAGTCAGGCGTAGTTTTTTTGGGGTTTACTAATCCTTTAACTGGAATATATATATCTTTACCTGAGTGGATTCAATTTGTATTAACTATAACTTGGATATTTGGTGTTACTACAGTTATAAATTGGTCTGATGGAATGGATGGCCTAGCAGGAGGAATATCTTTAATATCATCAATGACCTTCTTTGTTGCAGCAATTGTATTAAAACAGGGAGAGTCTGCAGTATTATCAATTATACTTGGAGGGGCAATTTTAGGATTTTTGAAGTATAATAAGTATCCAGCAAAGGTTTTTATGGGAGATTCAGGAGCTAATGTAATTGGATTTCTATTAAGTATAATAGCTATTGATGGTGCATTTAAACAAGCTACAATAATGAGTTTATTTATACCAATATTAGCTTTGGCAGTGCCTATTTTTGATAACCTTTTTGTTATATTTAAAAGATTCACTGAGGGGAAGCCAGTTTATCAAGCAGATAGAAGTCAAATGCACTATAGGCTTGAAGAAAAGGGACTAACAGTTCAGCAAAGTGTAAATTATATAATGATTATTAGTTTAGGATTTAGTATTATTTCAATAATATTATTATTGTTAAAATACTAATTTTAGATAATAGAGATGTGGATGAGAAATTGCTTTGCAGTTTCTCTTTATTTTTAGGTAAAAAGCAAGGTAAGAAGGTACAAGAGTTAGTTAAGATAATTAAGATAAGAAGATTAATTGAGATGAACTTATACAATCCCTTAGGATTGTATTCCTAAACTATTCACCATTCGCTCTTATCTATTCACTAACTATTCACTGATTAAAGGAGGGGTTTTATGTACATAGATGGTCATACACATTTAGATTATTTTAAGGAGAACATAGATAAAGCTATTGAGGATATAAATAAAAATAAGATTATTACATTAGCTAATAGTATGGATATAGATAGTTACCTTTTAAATGAGGAGTATGGAAAGAGAAGTGAATATATAATTCCTTGTTTTGGTATTCATCCATGGAGTGCTGGAAGTTTTTCTGGAGAGTTAGAGGAGCTGATTCCATATATAGAAGAGAGTAAGGTTATTGGTGAAATTGGATTAGACTATGTTTGGGTTGAGGATAAGAGTACTTTTCCTAAGCAAAGAGAAATATTTAAGTTTATATTGAAGGAAAGCATTAAGAGGAAAAAGATAGTCTGTCTTCATACTAAAGGAGCAGAGGAAGAGATTTATAATATTTTGAAGGAACATAGCTATAATAAAGTTATTATTCATTGGTACAGTGGAAATTTAGACGTATTAGATAAGTTTATAAAGCTTGGCTGCTATTTTACTATAAGTGTCGATATAGGATATTCTAAGGTTACAGAAGAGGTGTTAAAGCGTATTCCTTTAGATAAACTCCTTTCTGAAACAGATGGGCCAACAGCATTAGAGTGGGTTAATGGAGTTTATGGATATCCAAGTGAGGTTAAGAGAGTTGTAAATGATATTTCTAAGCTTTTGAAAAGGGATGATATTAAGTCGATAATAATGGAAAATTGGAGAAAACTAATGGACAATGATTATTAATTATTGACTAATGAAGCAATAAGGGTTAATATGAAATAGTAAAATTAAACAAGAAAAGATTTATCTGGGGAGGCTTAAGAGATAGCCTGAGAGGAATAAGTTATTCGACCCATGACCTGATTTGGATAATGCCAACGTAGGAAGATAAAATATGTATAATAAATAGTTATCTAACGCATAGTATTTTCAGATTAGGAAGTACTATGCTTTTTTTACTTTTCAGAAAAGTATAGTATTGATCAATATACTAAAGAGAAGGAGGGGGAGTTTTGAATAAAATAAAAAGAATTAGTAACAAGTTAGTGCCATTAGTTTTCCTATTAGTTTTTTTAGCTATATGGGAAGGTGTAATAGAGTTAGGTGGAGTTGAAAAGTACATAATGCCAGCACCTACAGACATTGTTAAAGCAATAGTTAAAGATTTTAATACTCTGCTTCCACATATTATAGCTACACTGTATGAAAGTTTAGTAGGTTTTATTATCGCTATAGTATTAGCACTTGTTTTAGCAATAATAATGGATTTAGTACCATTTATAAAGAAGGGATTATATCCACTGCTTGTAGTATCTCAAACTGTGCCAGTTATAGCTTTAGCACCTTTATTTATAATATGGTTTGGTTTTGGAGCATTACCTAAAATTATAGTAGTTGTAATAGTATGCGTCTTCCCAATTGTAATTAGTATTTCAGATGGCTTAGAAAATGTAGATAAGGATTTTATTAATCATTTTAAGCTTATGGGTGCATCTAAGTTTAAAATATTTACTCATTTAAAGCTACCTTATGGGATAATTAATTTCTTTTCTGGTGTTAGAATTGCGGCAACCTACAGTATAATGGGTGCAGTGATTGGAGAATGGTTAGGAGGAGATAAGGGACTAGGTGTATATATGACTAGAGCAAGGAGTGCTTATGCACTAGATAAGATGTTTGGGGCTATTGTAATAATAGTTATATTAAGTATGGCTATTTTCTTTATGATAGGCTTAGTAGAAAGATTAGTTACACCATGGAACAAAAAGATAAAGGATGGAGGAGAATAATATGAAAAAAAGAAGAATGGTATCAATAATATCAATGGCATTAGCTTCAATAATGATGTTGTCAGGATGTGGAGCATCAAAGAAAAGTGAGGGAGAAGAGGGGTTAGAAAAGGTTAAGGTTATTTTAGACTGGACTCCTAATACTAATCATACAGGTATATATGTAGCAAAAGAAAAGGGATATTTTAAAGAGTTAGGGCTAGATGTAGAAATAATACAACCCTCAGAAGGATCATCGCTTCAACTTGTTGCAGCTGGGAAAGGTGATTTTGCAATAACATATCAAGAGGATTTAACTTATGCAAGAACATCTGATTCACCAATGCCTGTTAAGGCAATTGCAACAATAATACAACATAATACATCAGGTTTTGCATCTCCTAAGGAGAAGAATATAGAAACAGTAAAAGACTTTGAAGGAAAGGTTTATGGAGGCTTTGGAGGCCCTAGTGAAAAGGCTATTCTTCAAGCTGTTATGGAAAAGGCAGGAGCAGATTTTTCGAAACTAACTACAGTTGATGTAGGAACTGAAGATTTCTTTATTGCAACTAAGAATAACTTAGATTTTGAATGGACTTTTGAAGGGTGGACTAATATATCTGCAAAGCTTAGAAACTTTGATATTAATTATATCCCATTAAGAGAATTGGATGAAAGATTAGATTACTATACTCCAATTATTGCTTCATCAGAAAGTACTTTAAATGAAAAGAGTGACATGGTTAAGAAGTTTATGGAGGCAACTTCAAAAGGTTATGAATTTGCAATTAATAACCCTGAAGAATCAGCTGAAATTTTAGTTAAGGAAGTACCTGAAATAGATAAGGATTTAGCTGTAGAAAGTCAAAAGTTCTTAGCTAAAGAATATAAATCAGATGCAAATAGATGGGGAGAAATGAAGGATAGTGTATGGGATAATTATACTCAATTTATGTTGGAGTACAAATTAATAAACAAAGATATGAAAGCAAGCGAGGCTTATACAAATGAGTTCTTACCAAAATAAAATGCTACTTAGAGGAATATCAAAATCTTTTGATAACATGGTAATTTTAAAGGATATTAATATAGAAGTTAATGAAGGCGAATTGGTATCTATAGTTGGTCCTTCAGGAAGTGGAAAGAGTACTATTTTTAATATTATAACTAATTTAATTAAGTTTGACTCAGGAGAAAAGAGAGTTAATGGGGATGTAAGTTATATGTACCAAAAGGACATGATGGTACCATGGAAAAAGGTTGTTGATAATATAGCAACTCCTCTTGTATTTAGGGGGATGGATAAGAAGAATGCAAGAAAAGAAGTTGAAAAGTATATAGATACCTTTGGATTAACTGGTTTCCAAAATAAATATCCCAATAAGCTTTCAGGGGGAATGAAACAAAGAGCAAATTTCCTTCAAACTTATCTAACTTCAAATGATATTATGCTTTTAGATGAACCTTTTGGTGCATTAGATTCTATAACAAGAAGTAATATGCAACAATGGCTTTTAGATATAAAAAAGAATATGAATTCTACAATACTTTTAATAACTCATGATGTAGATGAGGCGGTCTTACTTTCAGATAGGGTGTATGTTATTTCTGAAAAACCAGCAGTTATAAAAGGAGAGATTAAGGTTAACCTTCCAAAAGAAAGAGGAGAAGAAACTAAGTTAACTGAAGAGTTCTTATTAATAAAACGAGAAGTAACAGATATAATGAAAAAAATAGAAAGTTTATCTATGTAAACTTATTTACAAAATGTATTAATTAGGATATAATTGATAAAAATGAATATTTCTCTTATCAAGAGAGGTGGAGGGACTGGCCCGATGAAACCCAGCAACCGATATGAATCATAAGCATATGTGGTGCTAATTCCTGCAGCGTAAAGCTGAAAGATAAGGTTATTTTGTAGTGTGTTTATTTATGCCTAGAGGATTACCTTTAGGCATTTTTTTATTATTTAAATAATTGGGGGCATAAAAATGAATATAAAAGAGTTATTTGAGAACAAAAAGGTGGTATTCTCCTTTGAGATATTTCCACCCAAAACAACATCATCAATAGAAACAATTTATAAGACTTTAGATTCATTAAAGGGACTTAGTCCAGATTATATGAGTATTACTTTTGGGGCAGGTGGAAGTGTACAAGATAATAGAACAATTGAACTTTCATCATTAGTGAAAAATAAATATGGAATAGAGGCAGTAGCTCATCTTACTTGTATAAGTTCTACTAAAAATGAAATAGAGTATTATTTAGAAAAGCTTAAAGAAAATAATATAGAAAACATTCTTGGACTTAGAGGGGATGTACCAGCAGATGGAAAGATTATTGGGGAATTTAATCATGCTAATGAACTTATAGACTTTATAAACCAAAAGGGGAAGTTTAATATAGCAGCTGCATGTTATCCAGAAGGACATATAGAGCATAAAGGGTTATATAGAGAAATAGAAAGCATGAAGAGAAAAGAAGAAGCTGGAGCATCTTATTTTATTTCTCAGTTATTTTTTGATAATAATCTATTCTATAATTTTAAGGATGAAGTTCGTGCAGCCAATATAAAACTTCCTATTGAAGCTGGAATAATGCCTGTTACAAATAAGAAGCAAATAGAAAGAATGGTAGCCTTAAGTGGTGCATCATTTCCAGATAAATTCAAAAGAATAATAGAGAGGTATGAGCATAATCCAGAAGCATTAAGGGATGCTGGTATAGCTTATGCAGTAGAACAAATAGTAGATTTGGTATCAACAGGTGTAGAAGGAATACATTTATATGTAATGAATAATCCTTACGTTGCAGAAAAAATTTCAGGTAGCGTAGGAAGAATAATAGAATCAATTAATAAAGTGGAATTAGTTTAGGAGGAACTTAAGAATGAATAAAGTAGAAAGTTTTGAATTAGACCATAGAAAAGTACAAGCTCCTTATGTTAGAAAATGTTGTTTGTTAGATGGAAAAATGGGAGATAAGGTTACTAAGTTTGATCTTAGATTTTTACAACCTAATAAAGAAGCTTTTGGTACAGCTGCAATGCATGGATTAGAACATTTATTAGCACATACATTAAGAGAAAAGCTTGAAGGTATTATAGATTTATCTCCAATGGGATGTAGAACAGGTTTTTATTTAAGTATATGGGGAGATAGGGAACCAACAGAAATTAAGGAAGCATTAGAAGCTACACTTAAGGATATATTAAATGCTAAAGAAATGCCAGCTGCAAATGAAATACAATGTGGTAATTATAGAGACCTATCCCTATTTGGAGCAAAGGAATATGCAAAAGAAGCTTTAGAAAGAGGATTTTCTTTAAATATTTATGGAGAATAAAATAGGAAAACTAGAAATACCTAAGGATGAAGTCCTTAGATATTTAGGTTATAGGTCTCAGCTAATAGATGAAAAATTAGATGAATTAATAAATTTAACCATAGAAGAAAGTAAGACCTTAATAGCTCCAAGATTCATTACATCTAGGTGTAAAGTGAGTTTAGTAGAGAATGGAGTAAAGTTATTAGGGACAAGTGTTATTTTAACTGGAAATGATATAAAAGAGCATTTAAAAGATTCTAAAGAATGTGTATTAATGGGGGTTACAATAGGTGGAAATATTGAAAAGAGGATTAACCTATATGGCAAAACTAATTTAACTAAGTCTTTAATATTAGACTCTTGTGCTACTACAGCAGTAGAAGAGATATGCGATAAGGTAGAGGATTATATAAAGAGTGAAGCAATAGGCAATGGAGAGTTCATAACCTTTAGATATAGCCCGGGATATGGAGATTTATCATTAGATGTTCAAAAAGATATAATAAATATACTAAAGTCAGAGAAAACTATAGGATTAACAGTTTCGACTCATAACTTATTAATGCCAAGGAAGTCTGTAACAGCTATTATTGGATTAATTCCAAAGAATAAAGAAGTCAAGAAAAAAGGCTGTGAGGTTTGCAAGAATTATGAAAATTGTAGCTTTAGAAAAGAGGGGATTGTTTGTGAAAGTTAAGAAATATTTAGAAGATAATATACTAGTTTTTGATGGGGCTATGGGTACTATGCTTCAAAAAAAGGGATTAAAGCTTGGGGAAAATCCAGAACTATTTAATATAAAAGAGAAAGATAAAGTAAGAGAGATACATGAAGAATATCTAAATTCAGGTGCTATGGTTATTACAACTAATACCTTTGGGGCAAATGAAATAAAGCTTGAAGAAACAGGATATTCTGTAGAAGAGATAGTAGATGCTGCTGTATCTATAGCAAAAGAAGCTAGAGGAAATAGTGAAGCTTATATAGCATTAGATGTTGGACCAATAGGGCAACTACTTGAACCAATGGGAACATTGAGCTTTGATGAAGCTTATGAAATATTTAAAAGACAAGTAGTGCAAGGGGAAAAGTCAGGAGCAGATATTATTCTAATAGAAACTATGACTGATTTATATGAAGCAAAAGCAGCATTACTTGCTTCAAAAGAAAATACTAGTCTTCCTGTATTTTGTACAATGTCTTTTGAGGAGAATGGAAGGACATTTACGGGTTGTACACCAGAAAGTATGGTTATGGTTCTAGAGGGGCTAGGAGCAGATGCCATAGGAATAAATTGTTCTTTAGGGCCTAAGGAACTATTACCAATAGTAAAAAGGATAAAGAAGTGGACTAATCTTCCTATAATGACTCAACCTAATGCAGGACTTCCAACAATATCATTTGGTGAAGCTATTTATGATATTTCAGCTAAGGATTTTTCTACTTGGGTAAAGGAATTTATTAAAGAAGGAGTAAGTATAATTGGTGGATGCTGTGGTACTACTCCAGGGTTTATTAAAGAATTAAGGGAGTTAGCAGATAATAATAAAAGAGTTAAAAGGGAAAAGGTTGCTTATTCAGCAGTATGTACACCTTCTAAGGTGATAGAAATAAAAGGGGTAAAGGTAATTGGGGAAAGGATTAACCCAACAGGTAAGAAGTTATTTAAAGAAGCTTTAAAGAATAATGATATGGATTATATTTTAAAGCAAGCCATAGATCAAGTTGAGGCAGGGGCAGAGATTCTAGATGTAAATGTAGGACTACCAGAAATAGATGAGAAAGATATGATGAAGAGGGTAGTAAAGGAAATACAAGGAATAATAGATACTCCACTTCAAATAGATTCATCGGACATAAATGCAATAGAAGTTGGACTTAGAGCTTATAATGGAAAGGCAATAGTAAACTCAGTAAATGGTGAAGATGAGGTTCTAGAAAAGATACTTCCATTAGTTAAAAAGTATGGGGCTAACGTTGTAGGTCTTACTTTGGATAAAAAAGGAATTCCTCCTACAGCTGAAGAGAGATTTAAAATAGCAGAAAAGATAGTAATGAAAGCTAAGGAATATGGAATAGTTAAAAGTAATGTGTTCATAGATTGCTTGGTTCTTACAGCATCAGCACAGCAGGCAGAAGTTAAAGAAACTCTTAAGGCATTAAGAATGGTTAAGGAAAGATTAGGAGTAAAAACATTACTTGGTGTTTCTAATATATCATTTGGATTACCTTGCAGAGAATTAATTAATGAAACATTTCTTTCCTTAGCTTTAGGTTATGGGTTAGATTTGCCTATAATGAATCCTAACAGTAGAGGGATGATGGACGTAATTAACTCTTATAATGTTCTTTATAACTATGATAAGGGAGCTGAGAAATATATTTCCCTTTATGGTAGTGGAAAAGTAGAAAGGGGAGTGGTTACAACTGAGATTATTAAAAAGGAAGATTATACAGTTAATAAGGATTTAAGGTATATTGTAATAAAAGGTCTTAAAGAAGAGGCGTCCATTGCAACAAGAGAGCTTCTAGAAACCATGGAGGAACTTGAAGTTGTAAATAATATGCTTATTCCTGCTTTAGATGAGGTAGGACAAAAGTATGAAAAGGGTGAGATTTTCTTACCACAGCTTATACAATCAGCAGAAACAGTAAAGAATGCTTTTGAGGTTATAAAGGAAAAATTAAGTGGTAAAAAGGAAAAGAATATTTCAAAGGGAAGAATTATTTTAGCTACTGTAAAGGGAGATATTCATGATATAGGTAAAAATATAGTTAAGGTTATTCTTCAGAATTACGGATATGATATTTTAGATTTAGGTAAGGATGTACCTATAGAAAGTGTAGTTAAAACTGCTATGGATGAAGATATACAATTAGTTGGTTTAAGTGCTTTAATGACAACTACAATTAAAAGCATGGAAGAGACTATAAAAGCTTTAAAGGGTGCAGGCTATAAAGGTAAGGTATTTGTAGGAGGAGCAGTATTAACTAAGGAATATGCTGATATGATAGGTGCAGACTACTATTCAAAAGATGCTAAAGAAGCAGTTGAAATTGCTAAAGAATTTTTTAAAAGTTGATAAGGAAAAAATATAACAAAAACAATAGGGAGAGGAAGAAACTGCTTTTGGTAGTTTCTTTTCTTAATCATAAACAACTTCCCAGTTAGGAGAATTATATGCATCAAAACACATCTTTATTTGTTCTTGAGATGTTCGACTTACAGATAATTCAGGAATTTCATTTAAAGCAAAGTATCTGCAATCAGATATTTCTATGTTTGGAGAAAACTCTCCATTAATAATGGAGCATAAAATAAATATCTTACATACACCATAAGCAAATGGAGGAAGATTATGTTTATTTCTATCATGAATACCTATAAGCTTTTCAGCTTTAATGTTTAATCCTGCTTCTTCAAATACTTCTTTAATAATATTTTCTTTAATAGATTTATTAACATCTAACCATCCACCAGGTAAAGTCCATTTCTCATCAGATATTTCTTTCACTAATAATATTTTATTATTTTTAAAAATAGCAGCTCTAGTATCAACTTTTGATGTTTGATATCCAGTTTCATTACAGAATAAATCTTTTACTTTATCTAAACTCAATTCTGATTTTTTACTCATTATTTCTGCTGATATTTCTCTTATTCTTTGAAATCGTTCAATATCAAATTTATCTTTAGAATATTCTAGGCCTGCTTGAGCAATCGATTGGAGTTCTATTGCAATATCCACTAAATGATCTTTCATAATATATCTCCTTTTTATGAGGTACTTATTTCTATTATAGACTACGATTTATATAAATATAAAGTAAGAAAAAAGTAAAAATTACTAAAAGTTTCTTTGTAAATGTTTAATGTAGTTTACAAGAGTAAATATATAGTGTAAACTGGTGTATATACACTAGAAGGGGGATATAAAAAATGAGAAATAAAACAAAACAAATGATTTATGCAGCATTACTTATAGCTCTAGCAATTATAATACCGGTAATATTTAGTGGTATAAAAATAATAATAGGACCTTTTACAGCAACACCAGCATCACATTTACCAATGTTTGTTGCTATGATGATTTCACCGATGGTTGCTATTGTAGTTGGAATAGGGTCAACAATTGGATTTTTATTAACAGGTACAATAATGCCAGTTGTATTTAGAGCAGCAACACATATTTTAGTTGGATATGTTGGGGCATTAATAATTAAGAAAAAGAAGAATTATAAATTGGCAACTATTGTAACTGCACCTATTCATGGAATAGCAGAAGCACTTGTTGTTATTCCTTTTGTAGGATTTGATCTATACTATTTAATTGTAATTACTTGTATTGGTACTATAGCACATCATTTATTTGATAGCGTATTATCATATGCCGTAATAAAGGGTGTAAGCAGAGCAAGAAGATGTAATATATATGATACATTTGGGGAATTTAATAACACTGCAGAAATATAGACTAGTAAGGCACTAGGTAAAAAGTGGTAATAAAAATAATAATTTTTATTACCACTTTTTTTAGTTAACTATAAAGATATTTTCTTAACGCATGTTATTCCTAAAGCTCCAGGTCCAACATGACAACATATACTCATTGGAAGCACATCATTATAAACATCATGTTCTGGAAATGCCTGTTTAACTGTTTCATTCCACTTATTACCTTGTTCAAGATCACCTGAGTAAGCTGTCTGAATTAAATAATCAGTTCCTTTGAATCTATTTTCTATATCATTTTTTATTGCTTCTATCATTGCTTTTTGAGCACTTTTTAAGCCCCTTACTTTCTTATATGTATCTAGCTTTCCACCATCAATTAGTAAAACTGGCTTTATATTAAACATACTTCCTAAAGCAGCTACAGCAGGGGTAATACGACCGCCTTTTTCTAAATATTTTAATGTATCAACTGTAACATAGATTATAGATTCTAAAGCTTCTTTTTCTAAAATTTCTTGTATCTCTTTTGCAGATAGCCCTTTCTCTATAAGATATAAAGCATCTAAAATAGATTGCCTAAATGTAACTGATATTCTTTTGTTATCAACTACTAAAACTTTTCCCTCATAATCGCTAGAAAGTATTCTAGCAGTTTCCATAGAGCTACTTAATCCACTTGACATAGGAATATGTAAAATATAATCATAATCTTTCAATAGGTTGTCCCAAAGTTCTATTACTGTTCCAGGTGAAGGTTGAGAGGTTGATATATTTTCATCATCTTCTAGTTTTTTAAAAAACTCTTCTTGAGATAATGTTATTCCTTCATAATATGTATTTTTATTTATAAAAAATGGCATTGCTATTAAGTAAATACCTAATTCTTTTGCTTCTTCTTGAGTTATTCCACTATTTGTGTCAGTTACAATTGCTATTTTATTTTTCATGCCTTCCCTCCAATCCAGAGCAATGCTCTGTTTTAAAATATTATAGGATAGTTTTAACTTGCTTGTCAATTTGATATAAAGTATAATCGAAAAATAAGAGGTGAAAATTATGCGTAGAAACAGTTATAAATGTACGTCTGATACAAAAGAAAAGCTCTTGTCAGCTACTATAAAGTTGGTTAAAGAAAAGGGAGTTAAAAATACAACCATTCGTGATATTTGTAAGAATTCAGGAGTTTCTAATGGAGCATTTTATCATTATTATAATAGTAAAGAGGAATTATTAAAGGATACATATTACCAAATTGACAAGCTAGTTACACCAGATTTTATTAAATCATGTAATGATATGGAGATAATGCATGGACTGTATGAAATTTTAAAAATATATGTACTCTTTATTGTAAATGAGGCTGGGATACTAGTTAAGGAATATCATAAAGTCTTGTTAGATGGGGTAAATATTTCTGTTTTTGATCCTAAACGCCCATATTATCAAGCAATAAAGGAACAGCTTAATCGTTGTATTGATGAAGGGGTTATATCATCAGGGTATACCTTGGAATATTTAACAAACTATTGCATTAGATTTTTACGTGGGCTTATTTTTGACTGGGGAATTCACAATGGAGATTATAATTTGTTAGAACAATTTGAAATGGATTTTAAAACTATAATGGCAGGCGTATTAATAAATGAATATTAAATTTAAGAAACTGGAAACATCTGGTTTCTTTTTTGTTTTATAAGATGTAAAGTATAGGTAAATACGTATTAGAGAGTTATATTATTATTGGTAAGGGGGATAAACATGGGGATTTTGATATATTTAGTAGGTGGATGCATTGTGGTATTATTTGCTTATGTAGTCATTAGAGAAGCAGTAAGAGATGGAATTTATGGTGCTTATAAGAAAATAGAAAAAGATAAAAACAAATAAAAGAAATTAATAGTAAATTGTAAAAGGCTCTGATTATAGGGCTTTTTATAGTCTATAATTAAATATATAAATAAAATATGAGGTAAGAACTTATGAATATAAATTTATTAGAAGAAAAGAAGATACTTAAAGAAAAAAGAGACATAATAAAATTTGAATTAGAGAAAAAGAGGTCTGATGCTTTAAATATAGAAAACAAGCTTAATAATTTAAGAAAAGAAACTAAGGGAAAGTATGATGTAGAAAAAGAGGCAGTAGAGAAAATAAGTGAGGTTTTATCTAAGGATGTTGATAGCTATAAAAGCGCTTTAGAAGCACCTTACTTTGGTAGAGTAGACTTTAGAGAATATAGGGGATTAACAGAAAAAATTTATATTGGAAAGCAGGGAATTAATAATAGTCAAAATGGAGATGAAATAGTAGTAGATTGGAGAGCCCCCGTAGCAGATTTATATTATAGTGGAACAGGGGGAGAGGCTTATTATAAAGCCCCTAGTGGAATAATAGAGGGGAAACTTAAGCTTAAAAGAAAATTTCTTTTTGAAGATGGAGATATAAAGAAAATCTTTGATGAAGGAATAAATAAGCTTATGATAAATGGAGAAGAAGGAGAAGAGTTAGTAGATAAATTCCTTAAGATTAATCTTGAAACCAGTAGAGGTAAGAAGCTTAAGGAAGTAGTTGCAACTATTCAAAAGGAGCAAAATGATGTTATTAGATGGCCAAAGAATTTACCTATAATAGTTCAAGGATCAGCAGGATCAGGAAAGACAACAATAGCACTTCATAGACTAGCTTATTTAATTTATAGATATAAGGAAAAAATGAGTGGTAATGAAATATTAGTTTTGGCACCTAATAAGCTATTTTTAGATTATATTTCAGATATTTTACCATCATTAGGAGCAACTGAGGTAAATCAAAATACCTTCGAAGAGCTTATATTATCAAAACTTAAATTGAAGGGGAAAATCTATAATAAAGATGAAAAGCTTAAGGATTTAATGGAGGAAAAGGATGAGGAGAGAAGGCTAAATATTTCAAATTCATCCAAAGTTAAAGGAAGCCTTTTATTTAAAACTATTCTTGATAGATATATTGCTTTAGTTGAGGGAAGCTCTGTGGAAATAGATGATATAAAGATAGATGATTATGTTCTGTTTTCTAGAAAAGAAATTGCAAGGTTGTATTTAAAAGACTTAAAGTCATATCCAATTAATAAGAGGAAAGATGAGATTAAGAGATATTTAAATCTTAAATTAAAAGAAAAGATAGAAGAATTAACATTAAGAGTTGATAGAGAATGGGATGTAAAAATAAAAGAATTTAAGATGAATTTAAAAGACTCTCAAGAAAGAAGAGAGGGGCTTATTAAACTTTATGATAAAAGAGATGAAATGAAAAATAATATAAAGTCTAATTCTAAAAAAGAATTTAATAACTATTTCAAAAATTGGAGAGGAATAAATCCAAAGGATATATACTATAACTTTTTTAATGATGAAATATTATTTGATATCTCTATTGACGGAAAAGTACCTGAAGAATTAGCAAGATTTATGAAAAATGAGATTAATAAAAATTATGAAAGTAATATTATAGATGAGGATGATTTAGCACCACTTTTATATATAAGAATGATTTTAGAGGGGATAGATGAAAAAGAGAAGTTCCAACATATTGTGGTAGATGAAGCTCAAGATTACAGTCCTCTTCAAATATATTTAATAAATAAATTATCTAGAGGCAATTCATTAACTTTAGTTGGAGATTTAGCACAGGGAATTTATTATTACAAGGGGATAAACAAATGGGAAGACATAACAGAAGGTTTATTTAAAGGAAATGCAACTTATATACAATTAACACAAAGCTATAGATCAACGGTAGAAATTATTGATTTTGCTTCCGGAGCTTTAAAAGCACAAAAACTTGGGCTAAAAAATTCAATGCCAGTGTTAAGGCATGGTGATGTTCCAAAAGTAATAGAGGTAGAAAGCATTAATGAATATTCAGAGGTAATAGATAATATAGTGGAAGCGGTAAGAGGAAATGGTAAGAGGAGTATAGCTATAATTACAAAAAATAGTCATGATGCATTAAAATTATTTAAAAAGTTAAAAACTAAAAGTCCTTTTACTTTAATAAAGGGAAAAGAGAAAAAGTTAGAAGATGAGTTAATTATAATTCCTTCATATCTTACTAAGGGATTAGAATTTGATTGTACAATAATTTTAGATCCAAGTGAAAAAAGCTATGTTGACAATATTTTAGACAAAAGATTGTTGTATGTATCTTTAACGAGGGCTCTTCACTATGAATATATAATAAAACTTAATAGAATTACATTTATGATTAAAGAGAATAATAATTAAATATGAGTTAATAAAGTAAATTGTTTGTTGATAATATTGTAACAAAGTCAGGATGGGAGTATAATAAAATTAATGTTATAAGATAATAATTATTAGGAGGGAACAAAATGCCAGCAGTTAACTTAAAAGATAATATACATTGGATTGGTGTTAAGGATGCAGAACTAAGAATCTTTGATATTATTATGGAGACTAAGAGAGGAACAACTTATAATTCATATGTTATTGATGATGAGAAGGTTGCTGTAGTTGATATTTGCAAGAATGGTTTTTATGAAGATTTTAAAGAAAAGTTAAAGGATGTAATTGGAGAAAGAAATGTTGATTATATAGTAGTTCAACATACAGAATTAGATCATAGCGGATCTTTAACTAAGCTTTTAGATGATTATCCAGAAGCTACAGTTTTAGGAACAAAAGCTGCTATTAATTATTTAAAAGAAATTTTAAATAAGCCTTTTAATTTTAGAGAAGTTAGTGAAGATATATCTTTAGGAAAGACGACGTTACAATTTATAAAAGCTCCTAATTTACATTGGCCAGATACTATGTTTACCTATGTAAAGGAGAATAAGTTCTTATTTACATGTGACTTTACTGGGTGTCATTATTGTCCAGAAGGTACAGTTTTAGAAGTTGGTGGAGATGACTACTTAGCTGAAATGAAGTACTACTTTGATTGTATTATGGGACCATTTAAGCCTTTTGTTTTAAAAGCTCTTGATAAGATTAAGGACTTAGATATAGAAATGATAGGAACAAGCCATGGACCAATTCATAAAGGAGAAGATATAAAGAAATATTTAGATTTATATAGAGAATGGTCAACAGAGGAACCTATAGATTCTAAGAAAGTTGAAATATTCTATATTTCTGCTTATGGAAATACAGAAGCAATGGCCAAGTATATTAGTGAAAAACTTAACGAAAAAGGATATAAGGCTGGAGTTCATGAAATAACTTCAATGAAAATTGAAGATTGTATTGAATTAGTTGAAAAGTCAAAAGGATTCATGGTAGGATCACCTACAATAAATGCGGATGCAGTTAAGCCAGCTTGGGATTTACTATCACTTGTTAATCCAATAGTAAATAGAGGAACAGTAGCTATGGCATTTGGTTCTTACGGATGGGGTGGTAACGCAGTTCCAATGCTTACAGATAGAATGAAGTCTTTAGGATTAAAGGTTGTAGATCCAGGATTTAGATTTAAATTTGTACCAGCTGAAAAAGAGTATAAAGAAGCTGACGAGATGATTGAAAAGTTTATAGAGAATATGTAGCAGAGACTGCCCTATGGCAGTTTCTTTTTAATTTATAGAGAAGCATATTAGTTAATTTATTCATTTTCTATTTAACTTACCATATGTTTATAATATAATACAATGGATATAATAACTTTTGTAAAGCGAGGTATAAAAAATGGAAGATAGAGAAATAATGTCTTTTAGAGATGAAGATGGAAATAAAGTTGATTTTGAAGCGGTAGCTAGAATATATGTAAAAGAGCAAGAATATTTATTATTAGCGCCTTTAGATGAAGAAAGTGAAGATGTATTTATCTTTAGAGTTGATAATGTAGATGGAAAAGAAGAACTCAATCTTGTAGAAGATGATGAAGAGTTCTTAGCAGTAAAAAAAGAATATAAAAAATTATTATATTAATAAGGGGAGAGTTTTACTATGCAAACAACAGAAATAATAGAATTTTTAGAGGAAAATGGATTATCTGAAATTGAAGAAATTAAAATAGAAGATAATTTTGTGGTTTTAAAATTTTATTATGATTTTGATAAAGATGAAATACTTGCAGCAAGAGCATATGCTAATGAAGAAAGTGATTTAGAAGAAGAGAGCGATGAATGGTATCGTGATTGGTATTTATCATATTTATCTGATATTGCTAAAGATAATGTTGAAGGCATTGTAGAGGATTTAGGAGATGAGCTTGAATTTTCAAGTAAGATAAAAGAAGTTGAAATTGATGTTAATAATGCAGACTATATGAAGTTTGTTGCTATCTTGTGTTCAGAGGATTTTGAGGAAGATTTGGAAGAAACTTTAAACGATTACTTATAGTAAATAATTTCTATTGAAATGAAAAAAAAGTGTGCTATAATAGAGTCATAAGAAATCCTGAGATGTGCGCCTAGCTTATCATATTCAACCTACATATGATAAACGGGATTTGCAACAGTTTTTATGGATGTCGGGCTTCATTTAATTCACAATTTTGTGGCAGAAGATGGCAAAAGTAGAGTGAGCTTAACCCACCTGCGAGGAGCAGGTCTGAATATATAAGCAAACGGCATGTTGGGACTTAGTATTGACTTTAAATACCTCAATAATTTTATTATTGAGGTATTTTTTATTCATTTATTATTTAGATATTTAGGCCGTTAATCTTCGAGGTTCAAAGTATTTTTTATGTTTCCTCTTATACCTTATGTAAATGTAATGCTGATAGAGTGCTACGTGCTTGTCCAACTTTTGAGATAAGAGAATACAAATTCTATTAGTTGGGGAAAGGAACTTTAATAATATATTTAAAAATAATTTTTCGCGTTTAATTATTTTTGATAGCTTATGTACTTTCATAATATCACCTCTTTTTCCAAAATTCGTAAGTTTTCCTTATTTATTATTATAACATGCCCCGAAAAAATGTAAAATTATTTCATGCAACATTAAGTGACAAGAATTAACAAAAGTAAATTAGCAAAGGTTTTCTTAAAGAAGAATTAACTAGTATCTACAATAATAAAAGTATTTTAAATACGAAATTTGGCGAAAATATTAATAGGAAATAACAGAAAGTAAGATAAAGTTAAGAAATATTAACCTTGTGAAAGGTTGATAATATAGAGAATTATAGGTAAAATAAGCTTAAGAAGTAACAAAGGAGTTGTAGTAATGGATATAGATTCAATGAAAATAGAAGAAGTAATAGAACACATAAATATGCTTTATAAAAAGAGCCAAGAAGAAGGTTTGTCAGATAAGGAAAAGGAAATCCAACAAAAGCTTAGAAGAAGATATATTGATAATGTTAAAAGGAATTTTAGAGTACAATTAGATGGGATAGAACTTAATAAAAAATAAAGGGTGATGGGGATTGTCAGTAACAGTTGAAAAACTAATTAAAGATTTTGACTTAGAGGTTTTAGTAGAAGGAAAACCTAATGAGCTTATAACCGTAAACGATATAAATAGGCCAGGGCTTCAACTTGCGGGATTTTATAATTATTTTGCGCCTGAAAGATTACAGGTAATAGGCAAGGCTGAATGGAGCTTTTTAGATGATATGCAAGTTGAGTTTAGGAAGAAAAGACTAAATAAGTATTTTACATTTCCTATGCATTGCATAATTATGTCTAGAGGTCTTGAACCGCATGAAGAGTTAATTAATGCTGCAAATAAGAAAAATATATGGGTGCTTAGAAGTGATTTGGTTACTACAAAGCTTATGAGTAATTTAACTATCTATTTATCAGATAAGCTAGCACCAGAAACACGTCTTCATGGGGTTTTAGTAGATGTATCAGGTATTGGTATATTAATTACTGGAGAAAGTGGTATAGGTAAGAGTGAAACAGCGTTAGAGTTAATTAAAAGAGGACATAGATTGGTTACAGATGATGCTGTTGATATAAAAGAAATTGATGGGGAACTAATAGGATCATCTCCAAGTATAACTAGAGGTATGTTAGAGGTTAGAGGAATTGGAATTATAGATGTACCAGCTCTTTATGGTATAAGTTCTATTCTTCTAAAGAAAACAATAACTTTAGTAATGCATTTTGAACATTGGAAAGATGATAATGATTATGATAGATTAGGAAATAACTTTGATTATATGGATATATTAGGTGTACCAGTTAGAAAGTTAACTGTACCAGTAAGACCAGGTAGAAATATTGCTGTAATTATTGAAGCAGCAGCAGTAAACTATAGATATTCATTAATGTCTAATGTTTCTGCTGTAGATATAATAGAAAGCAGAATGAATTTAGTTAGCGATAAGTAATAAGTTTATCCCTATCTTTCAATATAAAAATTGAGGATAAGGGATAAACTATTTCTATATATTAAAGGAGGCTATAAAGTATGAGCAAAAATGAAAAATGCGCATGGGAAAAATATGACGAACAAGGTATAAAGGAGATATTTGATTTTAATGAAGGATATAAGAACTTTATGTCCCTATGCAAAACAGAAAGAGAATGTGTAAAGGAAACTATTAGAATAGCTGAAGAAAATGGCTATAAGAATTTAGATGATGTTATTAAAAATGGTGAAGCTTTAAAGGCTGGAGATAAGGTTTATGCAAATAATATGGATAAAGCTATAGCTTTATTTATAGTTGGTGAAAGACCTATGGAAGATGGAATGAAGATTTTAGGGGCACATATAGATTCTCCAAGATTAGATTTAAAGCAAAATCCATTATATGAAGATACTGACCTTGCCCTTTTAGAAACACATTATTATGGTGGCATAAAGAAATATCAATGGGTTACATTACCTTTAGCTATACATGGGGTAGTGTGTAAGAAGGATGGAACTAAGGTTGATATAGTTATTGGTGAAGATGATAATGATCCTGTAATAGGAATATCAGACCTTCTAGTTCATTTAGCACAAACTCAACAAGAAAAGAAGGCTAACAAGGTAATTGAAGGTGAAGATTTAAATGTACTTGTTGGAAGTATTCCATTAAAGGGAGAAGAAAAGGATGCTGTTAAGGCTAATATCTTAAAGATATTAAATGATAAGTATGGAATAGAAGAAGAAGATTTCTTATCAGCAGAACTTGAAATTGTACCAGCTGGTAAGGCAAGAGATTATGGTATTGATAGAAGTATGGTTATGGCATATGGTCATGATGATAGAGTATGTTCATACTCTTCACTTATGGCAATGCTAAAAGTTGATAAAATAGATAAAACTTGTGTTTGTCTTTTAGTTGATAAAGAAGAAATAGGCAGTGTTGGTGCTACAGGAATGCAATCTAAATTCTTTGAAAATACTGTTGCAGAAGTTATGGATAGAGTAGGAGATTATTCTGATATAAAACTTAGAAGAGCATTAAAGAATTCTAAGATGTTATCTTCAGATGTTAGTGCTGCTTTTGATCCTAATTATCCATCAGTAATGGAAAAGAAGAACTCTGCTTATTTTGGTAAGGGATTAGTATTCAATAAGTATACAGGTTCTAGAGGTAAGGGAGGATGTAATGATGCTAATCCAGAGTTCATAGCAGAGCTTAGAGCTATTATGGATAAGCATGATGTTGCATTCCAAACAGCTGAATTAGGAAAGGTTGACCAAGGAGGCGGTGGAACAATCGCTTATATCTTAGCTAATTACAATATGGAAGTTATAGATTGTGGTGTTGCTCTTCACAACATGCATGCTCCTTGGGAAGTTGCTAGTAAGGTTGATATATATGAAGCTATGAAAGGTTATTACGCTTTCTTATTAGAGGCTTAATTACAAAGAAACTGCTCAAATTTGAGTAGTTTCTTTTTTGGTTAAAAATTATAGGTGGTATTTTAGATAAGCTTGACAAAAGAATAAATTTAAAGATAGACTAATATAGTAATATATGGTTTTAATATAGAAAATTAAAAGGGAATGTGGTTAGAATCCACAACAGCCCCCGCTACTGTAAAGGATACGAAATCTCAAAGATCACTGAATTTATTTTGGGAAGATGAGAAAGTAGGGTTGAAGCCTTGAGTCAGGAGACCTGCCATATATTAATATCACAAATTTATTTCGGCGGGAGATAAAGTGTGGTGGAAGCAAGAGCATAGTGTAATGAGTACTATGTATTTTTGTGATGCTACTACAAGGACTCCCAATAAGGAGTCCTTTCTTTATTTTCTTCCAAGAAAGAGGAGGAGAAGAAATGAAAAAACTATTATCAAAAGTAATAGCAGTGATATTTGTATTTACAATGTTATTTGCATTACCAACACAAAGGATAAGTGCAGCAGAAAAAGTGGATTATAATAATGCACTTAATACAACTATACAAAAGTATATAGAAAAATTTAAAAATGGATTCTCAAGCAATATAACATGGGATTCATGGGCAATTATAGGACTAGCTAGATCAGATAAAGAAGTTCCAAAGGAGATTTTTGATACTTATTACAGCAAGGTAGAGGCATTTGTTCAAGATAAAATATCAAACAATCAAAAAATGTCAGGTGGAGATTTAGCAAAACTAATTTTATCAGTATCAGCTATTGGACAAGATCCTAGAAATGTAGCCGGAAATGACTTAATAGATATAGTATGGCATCAAGATGGAATTTTAAATGAATACTATACATCATTAGCATACGTGTTAATAGCTGTAGATTCTAAAAATTATCAAGAACCTAAAGATGCCTTAAATACAAGAGATAAGATGATAGAGGCGCTATTATCTTATGAATTAGATAATGGTGGATTTGGATGGGGAACACCTGAACCAGATAGTACTGCAATGGTATTACAAGCTTTAGTAAAACATCAAGATAGGGAAGATGTAAAAAAGACAATGAATAGGTCATTAGTAATTCTATCAGAGCTACAAACAGAGACCGGTGGATATGTTTCATGGGGAAATGAGAATTCAAATAGTGTAGCTCAAGTTATTACATTCTTAACTGCTTTAGGAGAAAATCCAACTACATCAGAAGCATTTGTAAAGGGTGAAAATAATCTACTTGGTAATTTAATAACCTTCTACACCGGTAATGGAGAGTTTAAGTATATTCATTCAGATAGTGGAGCAAATGGAATGGCAACAGAGCAAGCTTTATATTCATTAGCTTCTTATGATAGGTTAGTAAATGGAAAAACTTCTTTATATGATATGACAGATGTTATTAGTACGACAGATTATTTAAATATTGTTAAGGAAGTTAATTCAAGAATTGAAACTTTACCAGGGATAGAAGCAATTTCTTTGGATAATAAAGAAGAAGTAAATTCTATATTAGCTAAGTTTAATTCATTACCAGAAGAATATAAGATACAAGTTATTGGAAAAAGTAAACTAAATTCTGCATCATCAAAGATAGCTGAAATACAAGATACTATAAATACAATTAATAGTGACATTTGGGATAAAATTAATCCTGAAAATGTATCCTTAGAAAATAAAAAGGATGTTTTAGACATTATCAGTAGATACGAAGCTTTAAGTGATAAAGATAAGAAATATATTGTTGGATATGATGAAGTTTTAGCAGCAAAGGCTAAGATTGAAGCATTAGAAAAAGTAGAAGTTGAAAACAAGGAAGAAGGAAAAGAAGGTAACTCTTCATATTCAGAAGTTGTACAAACTGGAGATACTTCGAACTTTGGCTATTTATTTGCAGTCTTAATATTAAGTGGAGCAGTAATGATTTATAGCAAGAAGAAGGAAGTAAAAGAGGCTTAGAATATGAAAAAATACTGGAAGAGTATTCTAATATGTATTTGTTTAGCAGTAGCTGTTTTTATTGGAGTTAAAGGGTGTAAAATTGAAGTTCCTAAGGATAATACAACAGTAGAAAGTTCTGTTGAGAATAGTTCTGCTAATGAAGAAAAAGAATATTCTACAAAGGTCGAAGAAGGTAATAGCAATATAAAAACTGAAGATAAAGTGGGAGAAGAAAAAATTCCTTCTACATCACAGGTAAAAGATGAAGATAAAAAAGAACCCGAAAAGCCAAATCATATTATAACAGATAAAGGTGAAAGTACCGATATTGTAAAGGATGAGAAGAGGTATGTTACCATTTCTATTAGATGTGATACTATATTAAACAATATGGATAAGTTTAATATGGACAAAAAGGATTATATTAATAATGGTGTAATATTATCATCAACTAAGATAGAGCTAGCGGAAAGTGATAAGACAGTATTTGATATTTTATATAGGGTGACTAGGGGAAAAAGGATACCTATAGATTATAGTGGAAATAAGGAGAGCGCCTATATAAAAGGTATTAATCATATATATGAGTTTGATTGTGGCAAGCAAAGTGGCTGGATGTATAGGATTAATGGAATTTTTCCTAACTATGGAGTAGGACACTACAAATTAAATGGTGGAGAGAATATAGAGGTTTTATATACTTGTGATTTAGGATATGACATAGGTGGAGGATATTAAGATTTGAAAGGAGAAATCAGGATGAAAGATACATTTTTAACATATCATCCAATAATTAATTTTACTTATTTAATAGGGGTGATATTGCTTTCAATGTTTTTTATGCATCCTGTTTTTCTCATAATATCTTTAATTAGTTCTATACTGTATTCAATAAAACTTAAAGGTGTAAAGGCATTAAGATTTGATTTGTTATATATGCTTCCTACGCTTTTATTTTTTGTAGTTATAAATGTATTATTAAATCATAGAGGAGCTACAATACTTCTTTACATAAATGATAAAGCACTTACTTTAGAAGGGATAATTTATGCTGTATGTTCATCAGTTATGTTTATATCAGTTATAATCTGGTTTAGTTGTTATAACAAAATAATGACATCAGATAAGTTTATATATTTATTTGGAAGGGTTATTCCATCAGCATCTCTTATATTTTCCATGGTTTTAAGGTTTGTACCAAGAATTAAAGAACAAATAAAGGTAATATCAAATGGACAGAAGTCAATGGGGAGAGATGTTACTCAGGGAAACCTATTTCAAAGGATTAGAAGTGGTATGAACATATTATCAATATTAGTTACCTGGATATTGGAAGATTCAATAGATACAGCAGATTCAATGAATGCTAGAGGATATGGACTAAATGGAAGGACAAGTTTTTCAATATATAGACTTGATAAGAGAGATAAGATTATTTTGTTAATAATAGTTTTGTTTATAGGAATAGTTTTAGTTGGAGGAATAGCAGGGGTAAATAGAGTGGTATTTTTTCCAACTATAAAATTAGCAAGGATAAGCAAGCTTAGTATAATATCTTATGTAGCTTATGGATTATTATGCTTAATACCAATAATTTTAGATGCGTTGGAGGAATTAAAATGGAAATTATTAAAATAGAAGATTTAAGTTTCTCATATTCGACTCAAGAAAAAAAAGCTCTTAAAAAAGTAAACTTAATAATAGAAGAGGGAGATTTTATTGTTGTATGCGGCAAGTCAGGATGTGGAAAGAGTACTTTACTAAGACATTTTAAAACTCCATTAACACCTCATGGTAGTAGACAAGGAAATATATTATATAAAGGTCAAGTTTTAGAATATGTGGACAACAGAACCCAAGCATCAGAAATAGGTTTTGTACTTCAAGATCCAGAAGGACAAATAGTAACAGATAAGGTATGGCATGAATTAGCTTTTGGGCTAGAAAGTCTAGGATATGACAATGAAACAATAAGATTAAAAGTTTCAGAGATGGCAAGCTATTTCGGAATACAAGAGTGGTTTATGAGGGAAGTAACAGAATTATCGGGGGGACAAAAACAGATATTAAATTTAGCTTCTATTATGGCGATGAATCCTAAGGTTTTAGTTTTAGATGAACCTACTTCACAATTGGATCCAATTGCATCATCAGAATTTTTAGAAACTTTAAAGAAAATAAATAATGATTTGGGAGTTACAATAATTATTTCGGAACATAGATTAGAAGAGGTGTTTCCTATGGTAGATAAGGTAGTCGTTATGGAAGATGGAGAAATTATAGCTTATGATGAGCCATCTGATATAGGAAATGTTATTACATCTTTATTACCAGTTCCAATGAGGGTAGCAATATCTTTAGGTGAAAAAAGAGGTTTACCTATTACAGTTAGAGAAGGCAGAAGATATCTTGATAGTTTATTTAAAGGAAAAGACTTAAGATATAAATCCTTGAATAAAATTTCTAAAAGAAGAGAAGATTCAGTATTAGAAATTAAAGATATATGGTTTAAGTATGATAAGAAGGGTGAAGATATTTTAAAAGGCCTGTCTTTTGAAGTATATGATGGAGAGATATTTTCTATAGTTGGAGGTAATGGGACAGGAAAAAGTACAACTTTATCAGTTATTAGTGGTTTGAATAAACCTTATAGGGGAAAGGTGATACTTAAAGGAAAAGAAATTAATAAGTATTCTTGTAGGGAGTTATTTAATAAAAACCTATCAGTACTTCCACAGAATCCTAAGTCTATCTTTGTAAAGAGTACAGTTAAATTAGATTTAGAAGAAACTTTGCTTTATGAGAATATTAATAAGTTAGAATTAAATAAAAAGATAAAAGAAGTATCAGAGTTGGTTGGTATAGAACATCTTTTTGATATGCATCCTTATGATTTGAGTGGAGGAGAAAAACAGAAGGTAGCCTTAGCAAAGATATTACTTTTAGAACCTAAAATTCTTTTGTTAGATGAGCCTACAAAGGGATTAGATAACTATTACAAGATAAAGTTAGGGAACATATTAAAGGAGTTAAATAAAAATGGAACCACAATAATAATGGTTACTCACGACATCGAATTTGCAGCTATGTATTCAGATAGATGTGGAATGTTTTTTAACGGTAATATGACTTCAATTAGTGAAACAAAAAAATTTCTTAGGAATAATAATTTTTATACTACTTTTGGAAATAAAATGAGTAGACACTTATTTGATGATGCAATAACCTGTGAGGATGTGGTTAAGTTATGCAAAATGAATCTAGAGTAAAGAAGAAAAAATTAATAAGCACATTAATAATTTTAGTTCTAATACCAACAACAATCTTATTTGGAAAGATTGCGTTAGGAGATAGAAGATATTATTTTATAAGTTTACTAGTAATTATATATACTATGATTCCATTCTTTATGCTGTTTGAAAAAAGAAAACCTAAAGCAAGGGAAATCATACTTATATCTTCACTATCAGCAATTGGAGTTGCAGGGAGAATGATATTCTTTATGACACCACATTTTAAGCCTGTAATGGCAATAGTAATTATTACTGGAGTTGCTCTAGGACGTGAGGCAGGATTCTTAACAGGTGCAATTACTGCATTTGTATCTAATTTTTTCTTTGGACAAGGACCTTGGACACCATGGCAAATGTTTTCTTTTGGGTTAGTGGGATTTTTGAGTGGAGTGATATTCAGTAAAGAAATAATAAAGCCAAAGAGAATAATATTATGTATTTTTGGTGGATTATCAACTTTTTTTATATATGGTTTTATAATGAATACAAGTTCTGTATTTATGATGAACAGCCATATTTCATTTGCTACATTAACTGCTTTTATACTATCAGGTGTTCCGGTTGATGCAATTCATGCGTTATCAACAGTTATTTTTTTATATCTTATTTCAGAGCCTATGATAGAAAAATTAAGTAGAATAAAGGTTAAACATGGATTACTAGATAATATAGAGAGTAGAGTTATAAGTTAAATAATTTAAACTTATGTAACAGTCTCCTCCTACTTTACATATAATATAAGTGTAAAAGGGGGTGCTACTATATGGATTTATCCCGTTTTAAAAACTATGGATTATGGGTTTCAATATTTGCGTTAATTCCTTTAGTTTTACAAGGTTTTGGGGTTAATATACTACCAGGTAATTACGAAGAAATAGTTGTTGCCTTACTGGGTGTATTGGTTATGGCTGGAATATTAAATAACCCTACTTCTGAAAATACAGGTTATTTAGATGATAAAACAAAAGAAGAAATACCAGAAAAAACAAATGATAAGACAGAAGAATAGCTATTAAAATAAAGCTGATTAAAATTAATAAGGGGAGAGAAATTGCCAAGCAATTTCTCTTTTTTCCTAGAAGTTAAATGGGGAATTAGATTTTTATAATTTCTTTACCTTTAGTACAAAGGAAATAAATATCCACTCTACCTTTTTAAAAATTTTTTGTTATTTAATTGATTCTAGCCATTGCTCATGATATTTATTAAATAATTCATTTATAGCTTCACCAATTTTGCTATATTGTTCATCCTTTAAATTAGCTAAGGATACACGAATTGACCACTTTGGACCATCAAATCCTTCACCATTCAATAGTATAATATGATATTTTTCAGCAAGGTCAAATAGAAATTCTAATGGATTTCTTTCTTCCTTAAGATAATTAGCAAAGTCCATTCCATATCTTAAATTTGCCCACACTAATAAATCATATTCATTATAATAACAAGCACTATGGATATCACTTTTTTTCATTGGTAAATCAATTAAATGATCATAAACTAGTTTTTTACGTTTTGTACAAATATCTATGGTTTGCTTTTTGTAGGTATCATCTTTGTCCAATAAAGCAAATAAACAAAATAGTGCCATTTGAACTTGTTGAGGAGTAGAAAGACCAGCAGTATGATTTAAAGCAACTTGTCTGCTATCAGCAACAATTCTATCAATAAAGGATATTGACTCAGGCTTTGGAGTTAATGAACTATATCTATTTTTTAAATCATCTTTATCTTCCTGAGGTAGTTCATGAATTAGCTTATTAAATACATTTTCTTTTGCAAGAGCAATAACACCCAGTCTCCAACCTGTAACTCCAAAGTATTTAGAGAAGGAGTAAACACCTAAGGTATTATAAGGTAATGTAATCATAAATGATTTAAAATTTTCAACAAAAGTACCATATACGTCATCTGTAACAATCATTAAATTAGAATTCTTTTCTTTTACTATATTTTGAATGTATTTCATAGATTTTTCATCAATTGCTACAGAAGGAGGGTTACTAGGATTAACTACACATAAAAGTTTTATATTAGGATCAGCTAGTTTATCTAATTCTGAAGAAGGGTATTGCCATGTATGACGGCCTTCTTCATTTAACTCACATGCATGAATTTCTGTAACATTAAAGTCATATCTAGAGAGATGAGGGATTTCTAGATATGGAGTGAAAATAGGAACCATTAAAGCAATATTATCATGTTTTTTTAAAAGGTGATTTGCCATAAGTGAATCGAATATATAGCACATAGCAGCAGTGCCACCTTCAACAGCAAAAAGATCATGACTAGCTTTATCAGGAATATTTCCTCCCATTTCTTTAATTAGGTAATTGTGGACTACTTTCTCTACTCTTAAGAGCATTCTATCTGGAACAGGATAGTTATCTCCAATAATTCCATCTACTAATTCAAATACCCAAGAGTCAGAATCAAATCCATATTCTCTTATTCCATAATCCACAGCTTCTTCTAATAGCTCAATACCAGGAGCATTTGTATTAGAGTTACAAAAGGCTTTAAAACGTTTATAAATATTAGGTTTTTCAGGCATTCCTGCTAGGTCCCCATCACACCAGGTTTTTCGTGTTTCTTCAACGCTAAAATATCCTAAGGTAAAAAAAGCATCTCTAGGAGTAGAAGCAGTCCAATTAGGATTTCCTCTACCAGCATTAAGGAAAATTTTAACTCCTTTTTTTTCATTAGAATTAGCAAGGTTTATTAGTTTATTCTTTAATTCAAAAGGACTTAGGTTTTTAACTTCTTCAAGTAATTTTTTATCCAAGGTGTTCACCCCTTATTTAATTTACATAGTATGCATTTAGGTTAAAATAATATTTAGATAATTTCTTTATAGGTTATATAATATATATATTTCTAGTTTATCTATAAATTGAAGGAAATATAAAAGGAAAAAGGAGGGGACTATAAGCTAAATATAAAATAAAAAAACCCTGCTAAAAGCAGAGTCTCTTTATTTTAAGTTATTATAGCTGTCTAAAAATTTTTGCAGTAAATTTTCTTTTATGTTCATAGCTCCTATGTCACCATGTCTTTCATCTCCCTCAACATTACCGTGACAGTCTGAGCCAGCACTAACTAAAAGGTTATGTTTATTTGCAAAATTTAAAAAGTATTTTTCTTCATCAGAGGTGTTTTGAAAGTATATAGCTTCCATCCCGTCAAAACCCATATTTAAAAAATCTTCTAAAGGAGAGTTATGTATTAGTTTTGGATGAGCTAAGAATACTAAAGCATTATACTTTTTTAGAAGTTTAACCCCTTCTTCAGTGGTAAGCTTTGTAGTTGGAACAAATGCAGGACAATCTTTACCTATAAAGTTTTGAAAGATATATTCAAATTCATATGGATAGCCTGCTGCTATAATTTCTTGTGCAATATGAGGTCTTGCAACAACATCTTTTCCACGCTTTAATACATTATCTAAGTTAATTTCTATATTAAAAACTTCTTTTAATTTTTGAACCATTTTTTCAGCTCTTATTTTACGCTTATTTTTTAAAGTCTGTAAGTAATTAATAAATTCATCATTTTTATAACTTTCATCCTTAAAGAATCCTAATATATGTATACTTTCTTTGTTATGAGTGGTAGAAAGTTCAATACCAGGTATAAATGAAAGGTTGATTTCTTTAGCAGTTTTTATTGCACTATCAAGTCCAGATATTGTGTCATGATCTGTTAAAGCTAAGTATTTTACTCCATTTTGATAAGCTCTTTCAACAACTTCTTTTGGTGACATTAAACCATCAGATGAGTTTGAATGTGTATGGAAATCTATCTTTATCATAGCAAAAATCCTTTCTCACTAAAGTTACTAAAATTTTAGCATAGTTTTAGTAGAGGAGCAAATTTTAAGAAAAATAAGTATCACTGTGACAAAGTGTGACAGTTTGAGAGAGAGCATTCTAATAGAATAGTTTTTATATTATACTTAAAGTGTAAATAAAGGATAATTTAGAATTTTATCTTCTATAGATTTGTTTTACAGACATAGAGTAATACTTTTGATTCTCCCAGGTGTAAAAGTTTATTCTCACTGAAATACTTTCGACTTTTTATATAAATATATAGAATATGTTTGAATTATCCTAAATGAGAGTGCTCCATTTAGAGGTGTATACTCTTACAAGTGGAGTTAATATTTATTTTGATGGTATGTAACAGGAAAAACAAATATTAACTCCACTTTCTTATAAGCTTTTTAAAAACTCTGATACTATCTTTTTATTTTTTAAAGTATCTGGTGTTTGTAAATATTTTTGGTTAAGTAAGTATGAAATAGAATTTATGAAATGAACATCGTTACACATTCTAACATTTGATAAATTATTATCAAAGAGAAATAAAAATTCATTTTTTTTACACCAATAACTTGCGTTAAGATTAGGAGAGGTTATTAAATCTGTACTTAAACAAATATTAAAGTTTTTAGTTTTTATAAGATAATCGGCTAATTCACTCATATGCTTTTTGAAAAGGTTTTTTGTGAGTTTTAAAGTTGGAGTGAGTTTAGTTTGATTATACGAATATATTACTTCATCTTGCTTAGAAAGCTTAACTAAGTAATCAATTGAATAAAAATTAATTTTATCTACATGAGTTAGTTCGAATGGTATATTATTTTTAAACTCTTTAAAAATATTCATATATTTCTCTATAACCTCATTAGATTCTAGAGAATTCTTAAGTATTTCATAGTATAAATCATCACTCATAAAATTAATTATAGGATAAGGACTAAAAAAATAACAGGTATTATTTTTTTTGATAACCTCTGGATATTCAGTGTAATTATTTAAATACATATTCTTTATACAAATATCTATCATATCGGTAATATCTATTAAGGAAAGTGTAGGGTAAGATTTTTCTAATATATTATTAGCGATACCTGTATAAAAATTTATAGTTATTGGATCTAAAAACATAGCTCCATATATCTCTGAGTTATTATTGTTTTGGTTGCGCATAGATAAATACATTCTTTTCTTTTCAAATATAAAAATTGAATATATATATGGACTTTCAAAAGTGTCTATAAAAGAAGAAGTAGTAGTATTTTTATGTGAAATTATATCGTAACAGTATAAAAATATTTTAGAACTATTCATATTTGAATGAACAAAATCTAGGGTGCATCCAATGTCTAACAAAGTTAGAATTTTTTCAATAAAAATAGGTCTATAAGTATTTGATTCTATAAGAGGATCAAATGATTTTGAAAGAATAAAAATAAGTTTTTGTTTAACTCCTTCCGCAAGTGCTAAATCTAACATATCTAATAAGGCTAATATTTCATTTTTTTCATCATTATATACGTGCATAGTTGATGTATATGTAGAGTATTCTGGTTTGATTGAGTTGCTAAAGTTTAGACTAGGATTATAATTTTCGTTAGTTAATATGAAGTTATTTATACATTTTCTCAAATAGTCGTCATTATTTGTTTTATTATTTTCATTTGGATATATACTTAAGAATAAATTTTCAAGTATATTAGAATTTAATTCAGCATTTCTTTGGATTAAAAATTCTATTACGTTCTCTATATAGCTGCTATTAGTAGATAAATGTCTGGAACCATTTTTCCATTTACTTACTAAGGTTCTATCAATATTTAAAAAATTTCCCATTTTAGTTGGTGAAACCCCTAATAAGTTTAACAAATAGCTTAATCCATTTTTAGTCATAAAGTCCTCCATTAAAGCGTCAAAATTACTAAAATCATGTGAAAGTTTATTATAATAATAGTAACTTGTCAACATTTATAAATTAAAGAATGTATGATTAATATTTATTACATTTTCACTTGACTTGGAGTTAACTCAAGATATTAAACTGTCTATAGAAGATATATTTGAAATATTGTAAAATAATAGGTGAATATTCAATAATCTTCTATTCGGCGAGAAAGGGATGAAGTTTAGTGAAGATAATCAATCAAGAGTTGCTAATGGGAGAGAGAGCATTATTTAAAAGCAGGGATTTAGAGGTTGTTAACTCTGTTTTTTGTGATGGTGAATCTCCTTTAAAGGAAAGTAGAAATATAAAAATTAGAGATTCTATTTTTAAGTGGAAGTATCCATTATGGTACTGTAAAGATATAAATGTAGATAATAGTACTTTGGTAGAAACTGCAAGGTCAGGAATTTGGTATACTCATAATATTAATATAAATAACAGTACTATTGAGTCACCAAAAACATTTAGGCGCTGTAAGAATATTGATTTAACAAATGTAAATATTCCTATAGCTACAGAAACACTTTGGAATTGTCAAGATATAATCCTTAATAATGTAAATGCAAAGGGCGATTATTTTGGAATGAATAGTGAAAATATAGTTATTAAAAATTTTAACCTTTCAGGAAATTATGCATTTGATGGGGCAAAGAATGTTGAAGTCTATAATTCTAGACTACTTTCTAAGGATGCTTTTTGGAATTGTGAAAATGTAACTGTTAATAATTCAGTAATTATTGGAGAGTATTTAGGGTGGAATTCTAAGAATTTAACTTTTATTGATTGTTTCATAGAAAGTAATCAAGGATTATGCTATGTAGAAAACCTTGTAATAAGGAATTCAAAAGTTATTAATACAGACTTGGCATTTGAGTATTCAACAGTTGATGCTGATATTACTACAAGGGTTGATAGTCTTAAAAATCCTATGGGGGGAAGAATTCATGCAAAGGGTATTGATGATTTAATAATGGATGATAAAGAGATATCTTCAATTAATACAAAAATTTTAGTTGATGAAGGAGGAGAAGAGAATGAAGTATAATTTTTCAAAGTTAACAAATAGATTTAATACTAATTCATTAAAGTGGGATGTTAATGATAATGAACTTCCAATGTGGGTAGCTGATATGGATTTTGAGACAGCACCTGAAATAAGAGAAGCTATTAGGAAAAAAGTTGATTTTGGTATATATGGATATACTATTATTCCAGATGAATACTATTTATCGATAAGTAATTGGTGGGAGAGAAGACACAATTTTAAAATAGAGAAGGAGTGGATTCTTTTTTGTACAGGAGTAGTTGCTGCTATATCCTCTATTGTAAGAAAGATGACTAGAGAAGGGGACAATGTACTTGTACAAGCACCTGTATATAATATTTTTTATAATTCCATTGTGAATAATAATAGAAAAGTGCTTTCAAGTGATTTATGTTTTGATGGAAAAGAGTATTCAATTGATTTTGAGGATTTAGAAAGAAAACTATCAGACCCAGCAACAACTTTAATGATTCTTTGTAACCCTCATAACCCAATTGGAAAGGTATGGTCAAAGGAAACATTGAAAAAGATAGGAGAGCTTTGTATAAAGTATAGTGTAATTGTAGTTTCAGATGAAATTCATTGTGATTTGACTTATGGTAATTCTTATATACCATTTGCATCTATTTCACCTGAAATAGCTCAAAATAGTATAACCTGTATTGCTCCAACTAAGACATTTAATTTAGCAGGAGTACAAGCTTCAAATATTATTGTTCTTAATGATGAAATTAGAAAAATGGTTAACAGGGGAATAAATACAGATGAAGTTGCAGAACCAAATGCTTTTGCAATAGAGGCTACAATTGCTGCATTTACAAAGGGAGAACCATGGTTAAATGAATTAATTGAATATTTAGCTGAAAATAAGAGAGTTGTACAAGAATTTATTTATAATGAGTTACCTAGTCTTAATATTATACATTCAGATGCAACTTATTTATTATGGATTGATTGTAGTAGTATAACAAAAGATAGTCTAGACTTTTGCAAGTTTATAAGAAAAGAAACAGGTCTTTATGTATCTAGTGGACACGTATATGGAAGTAATGGTGGGCATTTTATTAGAATGAATATTGCAAGTCAAAGAGAAAGAGTAGAAGATGGCTTAAGTAGACTTAAAGTTGGGGTTGATAAGTATATTGATAGGAATATAATGGGAAATTTATAGTAGTAAAAATCTATTAATGAGAGGAAGCAAAAGAAAATGAATTTAACTATGATACATCATATAGCTATTATTGTTAGTAATTACGAGAAATCAAAAGATTTCTATGTTAATAAGTTGGGTTTTCAAATATTACGTGAAAATTATAGGGAAGATAGAGGGGATTATAAGTTAGACCTTAAATTAGGAGAATGTGAATTAGAGATTTTTTCGGGAAAGAATAATCCTAAGAGACCATCATATCCAGAAGCTTGTGGATTAAGACATTTAGCCTTTAAGGTAGATGACATAGAAAAAGAAGTGGAAGAGTTGAAGTCTTTAGGTGTTGAAGTTGAACCTATAAGATTAGATGAGATTACTAATAAGAGGATGACATTTTTTCAAGACCCAGATGGGTTGCCACTAGAATTACATGAGTAGTATAAAGAGAAGGTTTCTAGGCAACTAAATAGGAGGGACAATATGTTAAGTTTAAATGTGGATTTATTAAAGGGAAGGATTTTAAGGTCTTTAATTATTTTTGCTATTCCACTTTTAATATCAAGTGTATTCCAGCAATTATATAATACAGTTGATGTTATGATTGTTGGAAATTACTTAGGGGATACATCATTAGCAGCTATAGGGGCTAGTGCAGCTGTATATGAACTTTTAGTAGGATTTTCCCTAGGTGTAGGGAATGGATTAAGTATTGTTACAGCAAGAAGCTTTGGATCAAATAATGAAGAGGAAGTTAAAAAATCAGTAGCGGGTTCATTAGTAATAGGTGTAGGGATAACAGTTTTAATAATGATAATAGCACAATTATTTTTATATCCTTTATTAGAGTTGTTGAATACTCCTTCAAATATTATAGAGGAATCATATTCTTATATTTATACTGTAACCATGTTTGTAGCTGTTATGTTTTTATATAACTTATGTTCAGGATTTTTAAGAGCAATAGGAAATAGCGTTATGCCTTTAGTGTTTCTTATTATTTCTTCTGTGTTAAATATAGGTTTAGATATTTTATTTATTACTCAGTTCAATATGGGGATAAAAGGAGCAGCAGTTGCAACTGTTATTGCACAAGGAATTTCAGGAGTGTTATGTATTATATATATTTTCTTAAAGTGTCCAATCCTTATTCCAAAGAAAGAACATTTTAAGTTTGATAAGGAACTATATAAGGAATTATTGGGACAAGGGTTATCCATGGGAATTATGCTTATGATAGTTTCTGCAGGAACAGTTATATTACAAACTGCTATTAATAATTTAGGATACTTAATAATTGCAGGACATACAGCGGCCCGTAAGTTAAATAGTTTTTGCATGATACCTGTATCATCACTAGCAATGAGTTTATCAACTTTTGTATCCCAAAATAAAGGGGCTAATCAAGGTAAGAGAATAAGAGAAGCTGTAAGATATGCAAATATAATATCAATTGGGTGGGGAATATTTATTACAATAGTTTTATTTTTTATTGCACCAACTTTAATGAGAGTTTTATCAGGCTCAACCGAAGCAGTAGTTATAGATAATGGGGTAAAATACTTATTGTGGAATTCACCATTCTATACCGTTTTAGGTATATTATTAAATCTAAGAAATTCACTACAGGGAATTGGAGAAAAAGTACTTCCACTTGTATCTAGTGTTATAGAGTTTTTAGGTAAGATAGTATTTGTTATTTTATTAATTCCAACCCTAGAGTATTTTGGAGTAATTCTATGTGAGCCGATAATTTGGTGTTGTATGTGTGCACAACTTGTATATTCATTCTATAGGAATCCATATATAAGAGAATTTAAAATAAATTGATTTTAAGTGGAATCCATAATACTCCAATTTTTAATATATATTGACTTAGAGTTAACTCTAAGTGATATAATTCAGTTATTGGGAGGTGGTTGGGGATGACAATTACAGAAGTAAGTAAAAAGTATGATCTTTCACAGGATACGTTACGCTATTATGAACGTATTGGATTGATTCCAACAGTTAATCGTAATAAGAGTGGAATAAGAGATTATACAGATGAGGATTGTAAGTGGGTAGAGTTTATTAAATGTATGAGAGGGGCGGGACTTCCAATTGAAGTATTAATTGAGTATGTGGCATTATTTCAAGAGGGAGAGTCGACTATCCAAGCACGAAAAGAAATATTAATTGACCAAAGAGAAAAGCTTCTTGCAAGAATGGAAGAGATGCAAAAGACTCTTGAACGTCTTAATTTTAAGATATCTAGATATGAAAATTCAGTTGTTAAAAAATAAAAATAAACCTCCAATTGATTAATCATATGGAGGTTTATTCTTTGTTTATAAATTATTATTTTATTTTTCTCTTTTTAGAGCTTAAGACAAGGGAACCACCAGCTAAAGCTAATATTCCAGCTAAAGTAGAAATATTAGAAGGATCTGAAGTTTTTGTTGGATTACTAGTTGATGGTTTGCTTGTATCATTTGGCTTATTTGGCTTAGGAGCATTTGGATTTGTTGGTTCAGGATTTGGAGTAGGTTCTTTAAGTTTTTCAAATTTTGGTATCAATTTTATATTTTCATTTACTATAAATGTGTAAGTTGTTTTATCACTTAAAAGATTACCGTTTTCATCGAACCATCCAACAAATTTATAACCTCCATTAGCAGTAGCAACTAAAGTGGCTTCATCGCCTTTAGTATAAGTACCTGCTCCTGATACAGAACCGCCTTCTACAGTCTCTATAATTACATCATGTTTTGGTAGTACATAGTTTATTGTATATATATTTTCACTACCATCCTCAGCTTTAACTATTATAACTGATTTGTTACCACTAATAGGTAATACAGTAACTGAAGAGTTATCATCAGAATTAGCTATAGCTTCAACCCTTTCAGGTAAAGCTTCTAAATCAATAGTGTATTCATTAGTTTCAGGATTAAATCCTTCTAATTTTTGTCCATCAAGTAAAATTGAAGAAAGTTTATTTCCAGTTTTTAAGATTTCTTGAGGTACATATTCATATACATTTACCTCAGTAAGACCAATGCACTTACCCACTTCAGGTTGTTGCATATAAATACGAATACTATCAGTATTTATTACTTCATCAAGTCTATATGTTGTTTCACCAACAGAATAAGAAACTTCAGTTGTATTAGTATGATTTACAATTTTGTAGTTACCATCTTCATCCCTATAGCTAATTTCAACTTTACTTGGAATTCGTGAAAATGCATTGTCAGTAAATAGCCACATATCTAGACGATCTATTTTGTATTTATTTTTCCAGTCAAATTGTATATATGCACCTTTTGGTTCGCCATTTTCCTCAGTCAAATTACGTTCATTCCAGTTAGTCCAACGTTCAGCTTCAAGAGAACCATTATTAGTAGTTCCATTATTAATAGAATTTAAATTATCAGAAACTGATTTGCAGCTTTGAGAAAGTTTTGGAACATCATTATTTTCTGAGTTATTTATAGCTAAGTTTCGAGCTGCCTTTAAAGCCGGAACTATACGAACACTAGCTGTTACAGGATAAGTTTTACCAAGTAACTCTACAGTACCATTTACTTTTACAATTGTATTTTCTTTAGTAAAATCAACACCATCTAAATCCCAATTTACAGCAAGTTCTTCAGATTTAGAACCATTTGCATAATATCCATAAACTGTTTTTGGAAGTGATGGGGCAGTACCAGCGTATGTGAAGGTAGATAGATTAGCTATAGAAGCTATTTCTCCAATAACATGTACATTAACAACTACTGCAACATCAGTTCCTTCTAAAGTTCCAGTGACTTTAAAAATTTGTGGGGTATTTAATTGGTTCTCATCATAGTTATTCCAAATAATATTGAATGTAGAAGTAGTTCCATCACTAAAACGACCATTTACTGTTTTAGGTAGAGTTGGGGTTTCTCCTACATTTACATAGTAGTTCTTTACTATATCATAAGATTCTAAATATTTATCATCTGAAGCTTGGTTTTCTGTTGTAATACTTATAGATTGTTCTTGTAGCCCTTCACCAGAAACAGTAAGATTCATTGAACCGGTATCTTTTGTAGATTGAACTATAACTAAAGCTTTTCCACTAAATGCTTTTCTTGTAGCTGTTGAATCAGTGGTAGGCTTATAGGAAGTAGTATCAACAGGATTACCATTATCAATACCAACTATTTTACCATTACCTTCAAGTTTGAAGTTTAATGTGTTAGAAGCACCAGAAGCAAAATTACCATTTTCATCAACTAAATCAACAGTGATATAAGATAAATCATATTCATTAGAAGCAATTGTTGTTTTATCTGCGCTTAATTTTGTTGTAGTAGGAGTACTGTAGGTAGTAACTGTATTTCTACCTTTTGTATCAGTAATTAAATTACCTTGCTTATCATATGCCTTTGCAGTTAGAGTACCAGGAGCATAAGCAACGTTAAATGATGGATACAATGAACCATTATCAAATGTTTGATATTTATATCCAGCAGGTGTTACATGTTCAGTTGCAGTGGCCTCTCCAACCTTATTACCATTTAAGTATAATTCAACTTTATAAGCATCAGTAAATACATCAACTTGTACATTTCCATTTTCAATTACGATATCTTCTTTATTCCATGTAGGTAAAACATGAAGAGTATTAACATCCTTATTCCATTGACTTTGATATAAATAGTAGATATCTTTTTCAAAACCAGCAGTGTCAACTATACCAAAGTAACTGGATTTAGGTGCAGGACCTTTACCTCCATTTACTTGTCCAGGATTAACACCATTCCATGGAGTAGGTTCTCCAATATAGTCAAAGCCAGTCCAAACAAATTCACCAGCATTGTAATCATTTTTTATTGTATATTTCCAAGCATTACTTGCGGAATGTCCCCAACCTACTTTTGTACTATCATTATCATATTCTGATATTTGATTATTAGCATGGTCTATTCCTTTAGTTTTGTAGTATCCTCTGCTATGAACGGCACTACTTGTTTCTGAGCCATAAAGAATCCAGTCAGGATGGTTATTTCTTTGAGTGTTAAATTGATTTTCGTTTGCATAGTTAAAGCCAACAATACCATCATTTTTATTTACTACTTCTGAGATAGCGTTAGCATTACTATCACCATTCTTGGTTCTATTATCACCAATTGTAACAGGTCTAGTTGAGTCTTCAGATTTAATCCAAGTGATAATATCTTGTGCAATATCAGTATAATCAGAAGAATTTCCACCTATACCTTCTAAAACTTCATTACCAATTGACCACATGATTACAGATGGACTATTCTTTGAACTTTTAACCATTGTTCTGGCTTCAAATTCTCCCCATGTCATGTTAGAGTTACCATTTATAATTTTATTATCTTCATCAATGCTTTCTCTGAAGTATTTAGAAAAGTCATTTACATTACCATTCTTAGGATTTGTCCAAGTATCAAATGCTTCATTTATAACTAAAAGTCCTAATTTATCACATATTTCAAGTAGCATTTCACTGGCAGGATTATGAGATACACGTATTGCATTTGCACCCATTTCTTTCATAATGCGCATTTGACGTTCAACAGCATAATAGTTTGAGGCTGCTCCAAGAGCACCTTGGTCATGATGCATGCAAACACCTTGAAGTTTCATATTTTCACCATTTAGTGAGAAGCCTGTGTCTCTATCAAATGCATAATATCTAAATCCAAAATCAGTTAATGTAGTGTCTACAACTTTATTTTCAACTATAACTTCAGTTTTTACTTTATACATAGTAGGATTATCTACAGACCATAGAGTAGGCTTGTTCACTATAACAGTTTGTTCAAAATCAACACTTGCATTAACTTGAACAACTTTTTTATCACTTACAGGGATGCTGACTTCTTTTCCATCCTTATTAATAATAGTAGTTTTAAGAGTTACCTCTGAATCAGAAAGAGACTCATTTTCTATAGTTGTTTTAACGTTTACATCAACGCTGCCAGACTTTTGATTTTCAAGCTTTGGAGTTGTAACAGTTGTACCTAAGTACCCAACATGAATTGGATCAGTTACACTTAAAGTTACATCACGATAAATACCGCTACCTGAATACCATCTACTACTAGGAGTAGGGTTTGATACTTTTACAGATATAACGTTTTCGGTGATGCCATCACAAATTAATTCATCAGTTATATCAAAAGCAAAGGCTGTATATCCATAATTATGAGAACCTAGTTTTTTACCATTTACATAAACTTCTGCATTCATGTAAATACCGTCAAAATTTAAGGTAAAGTCTTTTCCGTTAAATTTTTCGGGAACTACGAAATGTTTACGATACCATCCAGTACCTCCAAGTAAGAATCCGCTTTCTGCCTCCCCTTGTACTGTAAATTCATCTTCAATGCTCCAATCATGAGGAAGATTTAAAACTCTCCAAGACGAATCATTAAAATTAGTTTCACTTGCACCTGAGGGGTTACCCTTAAAGAATTTCCAATTTTGATTGAATAGGGTTGAACGTTCTCCATCTTTGATGAAGCCTACAGATACAGTTTCAGCTTCTTGGGTCTGTTTTGTTTGTGCAAATGCAGTTGTGGGAGATAATGAGAAAAGCATTCCTAAAGCAAGCACAAAAGAACATCTTTTTTTTGTACATGGTTTCATTTTAGAACCTCCTTATAGAAAAATAAAATATATAGATATTGCTTTTATTTCTAAGAAATAAGTAGCAATATACAAAACAAAATACAAATTTTATAAGTGGGTTTAGTGTTGTTATAAATGTAGAGATAAGTTTTATCAGTAAGTAGTGCATATGTTTGTGGATATATATTGAATTTATATTTATAAAAATATTTTTAGATTAAAATTAAGATTAAAATTAATAGATGCTTAAATTATAAAATTTAAATTATATAAAGTACATACAAAATTCTTTGATGTTAAAAAAGTAAATCGAAGAATTTTAATAGTTTTACAAAATAGGGGATAAAAACAAAAAGTGTAAAAGGTAAACTAATTTGTCCATTTGAAAGGAAAAGAAGATGTGATATAAATTATATCAAGAGGTATGGAAAAATATCCCTTGAATTTATTTGAAAGACAAGCTATAAGCTTTGTACTTAAAAAGGAGGTATATATGCATAAAATACAACAAATTATAAGTAATTACAAGAATGGAATACATGATGGGATAGTATCTGTATGTTGCTCAAATAAATTTGTAATTGAAGCAGCTATGGATAAGTTAAGAGATAAGGATATAGCACTACTAGTTGAAGCAACTGCAAATCAAGTAGATCAATTTGGTGGATATACAGGAATGAAACCATCAGAATATAGAAGATTTATTTTAGAACTTTGTAAGAAAAATAATTTTCCAGAAGATAGGGTAGTATTAGGGGGAGATCACTTAGGTCCATTAACTTGGAGAGATATAGATCCAGAGCAAGCTATGGAAAATGCTAAGGAGTTAATAAGACAATATGTAATGGCTGGATTTACTAAAATTCATATAGATACAAGTATGAAGATAAAGGGTGATTCAGAAAATAATGATTTTGGTGATGAAATAATAGCTGATAGGGCAGGTATATTATGTAGTGTGGCAGAAAGTGCTTATAAAGAATTGATTAAAGAAAATAAGGATGCCATTCATCCTATTTATGTAATAGGAAGTGAAGTTCCAATACCTGGCGGTGCAGAAGGGGAAGAAGAGGGAATAAGTGTTACAAAGGTTGAAAACTTCAAAACAACTATTGAAACATTTAAGGAAGCTTTTAAGAGGCATAATGTTGAGAGTGCATTTGATTATGTTGTGGCAGTAGTGGTACAACCTGGGGTTGAGTTTAGTTCGGAAACTGTATGTGAATATGATAGGGAAAAAGCAAAAAAGTTATCTGAAGCTATTAAGGAATATGATTCTATATTATTTGAAGCACATTCTACTGATTACCAAACTAAGTATGCTTTAAGAGAAATGGTTGAGGATGGATTTGTAATACTTAAAGTTGGTCCAGAATTAACATTTGGTTTTAGAGAAGGAGCTTTTGCATTAAATTGTATTGAAGAAGAGCTATTACAGTATAATGATAAATTCGAATTATCAAGATTTAGAGAAATACTAGATTTTGAAATGGTTAAAGATTCAAGGCAATGGGAAAAGCATTATGTTGGATCTGGTAGGAAAGTAAAGTTAGAAAGAAAGTATAGTTTGTCGGATAGATGTAGGTATTATATGCCAAATGAAGAAGTTGATTTTGCTTTAAATAAGATGCTTGATAATCTATCAAAAGTGGACATTCCATTACCATTAATAAGTCAGTATCTTCCTAATCAATATAGGTTAATTAGAGAGGGCAAATTGGAGAATACTCCTATAGAGCTATTAAAAAGCAAAATAGGAGAATACATTGATGATTATTTATATGCAATCAGGAAGTAGAAAGAAGACTTTTTGATAGGAGCTTATGTCTAAAACATATATAATACTAATCTTTTAAAGCTAGTATTATATATGTTTAAAATACATGAAATTAAGGGGGGAGGCTTAGGTATTAGAATATAAAATTAAGGAGGAGGTTTATGTGTTAAAAAGAAAAAATAAGTATGACTTTTTAAAGAGACTTGCAGGATTATGTTTACCAATATGTATGGCTGTAACACTTGTTCCACCAAGTATCGTATCTGCTGCTAGTAATAGTGAAACAATTGCGTTATTAGAATCAGAAATATCACGATTGGGGCTAGAGTCTATAGGAAAAGTTACTGAAATTAAAAAGGACAAGGATGTAGTAAACATTAGATTGTCTACAGGAGAGTCTATAAGAATTAACTTCTTAGAGGATAATGTATTTAGATTATACATGGATCCAAAAGGGGAATTCCAAGAGTATCCAACGCCTAATGCAGAAGACCATACTACAAAAATAATTGATAAAGAGTTAGATGAGTATAAGTCTGAATATGGAGTTATTGATGTAAATGTTGATGATTCTGATAGTAAGGTTTATAAAATATCTACAAATTCAATTGAATTAAGAATAGATAAAGAAACATCTATTATGGAACTATATGATAAGGTAAATGATAAAGTTGTTTGGTCAGAAGCAAAACCACTTATGTATTCTGATAAAAAAACAGTACAAACATTAAAAACTAAGAATGAGGAGTATTTCTATGGTGGAGGACAACAAAATGGTTATTTCTCTCATAAGAATACTTCAATAAATATTGCAATTGGAGGAGGATGGGATGCAGGTGCAGCATCAAGTCCATCACCATTTTATATAAGTACTGAAGGGTATGGAGTAATGCGTAATACTTTTAAGCCTGGAAAGTATGATTTTTTTGAAGAAGCAACTTTATCGCATGATGAAGGAAGATTTGATGCATACTATTTTGTAGGGGGGAATGTACCAAATGTAATTGAAAGTTATACAGAGCTTACAGGAAGACCAGCAATGATGCCTGAGTATGGATTTTATTTAGGACATGCAGATTGTTTTAATGGTAAGCATAATGGACTTGGAGATAACAGAGAACTTTTAGGTAAAGGATTAGATACACTTAAGAGTTATGGTACAAACGATATGCCTCTTGGATGGTTCTTACCAAATGATGGCTATGGCTGTGGCTATGGTGGCTTAGATAATTTAGAAAAGTTTGTGAATGCTGCTAAAGAGGAAAACGTTAACGTAGGATTATGGACTCAAAGTAATTTATATCCAGATGAAAGCTTACCAGAAGATAGTCCATTACGTCGTGACTTAGATGGTGAAGTAAAAGCTGGTATTAGAGCAATAAAAACAGATGTTGCATGGGTTGGCCATGGTTATTCAATGGCTTTAAATGCAACAAGGCAAGCAGCTGAAGGTATTGAGAAAGAAGAGAATTCAGGTGGAGCACGTCCATTTGTAATTTCATTAGATGGATGGGCAGGAACTCAAAGATATGCAGGATTATGGTCTGGAGACCAGTATGGAGGAAATTGGGAATACATTAGAATGCACATTCCAACTTATATTGGTGCTGGATTATCAGGAAACCCTAACGTAGGATCAGATATGGATGGAATATTTGGAGGAGCACCAGTAATTCAAACACGTGATTTCCAATGGAAAGCGTTTACGCCTATACAAATTGATATGGATGGATGGGCAGGAACTAGTAACAAGAAGACTCCTTGGAACTATGGAGAACCATATGCATCAATTAATAGAATGTATTTAAAATTAAAGGCAGAAATGATGCCATATATTTATACAAATGCAGCTGAATCATCAAAAACTGGATTACCTATGGTAAGAGCTATGATGTTAGAATATCCAGATGATCCATATACTTACGGTACTCAAACACAATACCAATACATGTGGGGACCCAATTTATTAGTTGCTCCTGTATATAACGAAGAAGATAACAATAATAATGTAAGAAATGGAATATATCTTCCTGATGAAGATCAAATTTGGATTGATTATTTTACTGGAGAACAATACAAAGGTGGACAAGTAATTAATAATTTTGATGCTCCACTATGGAAAGCACCTGTATTTGTTAAGAACGGTGCAATAATTCCTATGGCTCCAGAAAACAATTCAATTAATGAACTTGATGGTTCTGAAAATAGAATATTTGATGTGTATCCATCAGGATCTACAGAATTTACTATGTATGAAGATGATGGAGAAACAATTGATTATAAGGAAGGGAAGAACACAACAACAAAAGTTACCTCAGAAGTTGCAGGAAACTCAGTAAAGGTTATTGTAAATAGAGCAGAGGGCCAAGGATATGAAGGAATGGTTGCTAATAGAGGTACAGAAGTAATAATAAATACTCGTAAGGCACCAGAAAAAGTTACTGTAAAAGTTGGAGGGAAAAATGTAGAATTAACTCCAGTTACATCTGAAGAAGCTTATAATAATGGAGAAAATGTATACTTCTATAATGAAAAACCAAACTTAAATAAATATTCAACAGAAGGTTCAGAATTTGCTAAACAAGAAATTATAACTTCTCCGAAGTTGTATGTTAAAGTTGGTAAAACAGATATAACTAAGAATTCAGTGGAAGTAAATGTAGATGGGTTTGATAATACTCAAATAAAAGAAGAAGTTGATTCAGAAATACCATCAGTACCAACTAATTTAGTGGCTCAAGATGAAAATATTACTGATACTGCTATAACATTAAATTGGAATAAAGTTAATGGAGAAAATGTTTCATATGACTTAATGATAGATGGAACTATTTATAGTAATATTTTTAGCAATACTAATGGCGAAGAACCTTTCTTTACACATAAGGATTTAACTCAAGATACAGCCCATACTTATAGAGTAAGAGCTACAAATACTAAGGGTTCATCTGAGTGGAGTAAAGAATTAACAGTAAAAACAAAGCTAGATAGGTATAGAAATGTTCCTAAAAATATGACTGCAACTGCAGATAGTTATCAGCCAGGAAGTGGTCCTGAAAATGCTGTTGATGGAAAGGATAATACTCAATGGCATACAGAATGGGGAACTGGAAATGTCTTACCTCATACATTTACTATTGATATGAAGTTAGCATATCAATTAGATAAATTTGAGTATACACCAAGACAAGATTCAGGTAATGGAACTATTACAAAGTATGATTTAGATGTAAGTTTAGATGGAAAAACTTATGTAAATATAGTTAAAGATGGCAAGTGGGATAGAAGTGCAGATGTGAAAACAGTTGATTTTGGTAAGAATGTGTATGCTAGATATATAAAACTAACTATAAAAGAAGCTGTAGGTGGTTTTGGTAGTGCTCAAGAATTTAGACCTTACATGGTAGATGGAACAAAAGGTCAAGTTGTTGGCGAAAATATACCAAATGGCGTAATTGATGATGATGACTTAACCTTTTTTGCAAGTTATATGGGTGTTAATAAGGAGGATACAGCATGGGATCAAGTATCTAAGGTTGATATAAACTACAATGGTGTAATAGATGCTTATGACCTAGCTTATGTAGCAGGACAACTTGGAGAGTCTCCATTAGTACCAACAGGTATTGAAATGAAGGGAGTATTAAATATAAAACCAAGTAAAAAGGAATTAAAATCAGGGGAAGAGTTTACTATAGAAGTAATAGGACAAGGATTACAAGATATTAATGCATTTAACTTGGAAATGATTTTAGATCCTCATAAGTATGAAGTTGTAAAAGAATGTAATGCAGACGGAACTTGTGGAACAACTGTTGTTAGTCCAACAGAAGCAACAGATAATATGCTTAATTACTCAATACTTGCAGGAGTAGGAAAGCCACAACAACGTATATTTGCAGCCTTCTCAAATAAAGGAAATGGAAAAACTTTAAATGGAAGTAATGTATTAGCTAAGATTAAGTTAAAAGCTAAACAAGATATTACTTTTGATATGGAAATTTCAGACTCCTTATTGGTAGACACAAGCTTTAATGTTATCACTAAGAAAGGAATTGTATTAGATCCAGATACTGAGATTCCAGAAGAAAAGCCAGAATATATAAAATTGACTAATGAAGATATGACTGTTTCTGGTGATGGAAGTATGATGCAAGGTGGAGATGCTGCATTTGAAAAGCTTATTGATGGAGTAGTTAGTGAAGACTCTTTAGCAGAACTTATATGGAACAATACAGAAGAGAGTGGTAAGAAACTACCTTTATCAGTAGATTTTAAATTTAATAAGCCACAATCAATTAGTAATATTACAGTATTTAATAGACCACAGTATACAAATGGTAAAATTAAAAAGTTATCTATAAAAGGATTTGGTATTGATGGAACTGAATATGATTTAGGAACAAAGACAGTAGAGCCAAATGAAGCTTATGTTAAATTCGATATAGATCCAATAAATGAATTAAGCAAGGTTCAAGTAGTATTTGAAGAATCCCATAGTGGTCCATTAATGCTATCTGTAGCAGAAGTTGAATTTATTGCTAAGACAAATAATGAACCAGAAAAACCAAGTGTTGATAAAACAGCTCTTGAAAATAAGATAAAAGAAGCAGAAGCTATAGACTTAAGTAAATATACAGATGAAACTGTAAATGTATTTAAGGAAAAATTGAATGATGCAAAAGCTGTAAGAGATAATGCTACTGCAACACAAGAAGCTGTAAATAATGCATTAAAAGCATTAAATGATTCAATATCAGGTCTTAAAGAAAGACCAGTAGAACCAAGTGTTGATAAAACAGCTCTTGAAAATAAGATAAAAGAAGCAGAAGCTATAGACTTAAGTAAATATACAGATGAAACTGTAAATGAATTTAGTGAAAAGTTATCAATAGCAAAAGAGGTTTTAGCCAATGTGGCTTCAACTCAAGATGAAGTTAACAAAGCTTTAGAGGATTTAAATAAAGCAATTGATAATTTAGAGGTTAAAGAAGAGTCAGCTAAGCCTTCAAATCCATCAAAACCTTCAAATCCATCAGGGGATAATAGTGATGGTGAAACTGTTAAGACTGGTGATACACAAGGAAGTAAAATACTTTTATTTGGATCATTAGCTGTAATTGCAGGAATAGCTGGTGTATATTTTAGAAAGAAAAAGATAGTGGAATAGGAAAACTTCTTTAAATAAATGATCCTTGAATAAGAAGTTATAGAAAAGAGCTTCCTTATAATAAAAGAATTATAAGGAGGTTCTTTTTATTAAGAGAAGGTATATGATTTTATAGTATTGAATATTTGTCCAAAATAAAAAGTATAAAATTTTAACTTATTTATGCAATGTAAAAAAATCCCATGTATGATATAAATTTTATTATAGGTATTATACAAATAAACTATGCCTAAATACTTAACAAATACTACTTCTTAAAGATAGTATTGTCTAAGAGTAAAATATATAGGAATAAGGAGGTGTTGATTTTAAGAAGAAAAAACAATGTTAAAGTAAGAGTCTTACTCTATGATACAAGTACAATCAGGTATTGAGATTAAAGTAAACCCATAAAAATAAAAAGAAAGGAGAAGAGTGGTATGATAAGAAAATCAAAAAGATATTTATCTGCAATGATTATAGGTGTTATGGTGATATCTAATATGCTAGGTGCAATAAGTGTATCAGCTGAAACTAGTGATATAAAAGTAACAGCTATTGAAAAGGTTAATACTGACTATGAGATATATCCTTCACCACAGAGTGTAGAATATGAAGAAGGAAGTTTTAATTTTGGTAGTGATGTAAACGTTGTTTATGAGAAAGGGATAGATAATTATACTAAGTCTAGACTTGAAGATGAGATACTAAAAGCTCATAGCATTTCTTATGAAGTTTCAGATTCAAACCAAATTATAAATGGAAAAACTAATATTTTAGTAGGGGTTTATGGTTCTGGTGAAGCTGTTGATAGGTATGCAGAGAAATATACTTTATTAACAGAAAATCTTTTTAGTAAAACAGATTCTTATTTTTTAGTATCTGATAATAATGTTATTACTGTTCTTGGAAAAGATACAGATTCTGCATTTTATGGATTAACAACTTTATATCATATATTTAATCAAGTAACTGATAATGAAATAAGAAACTTTAAAATAGAAGATTATGCAAATGTAGTAACTCGTGGGTTTATAGAAGGTTACTATGGAAATCCTTGGTCAGTTCAAGATAGAGCAGATCTTATGACTTATGGTGGATATTATAAGTTAAATGCTTATTTTTATGCGCCAAAGGATGATCCAAAACATAGAGTTCAATGGCGTTCGCTATATACTGAAGATGAGCTTAAGTGGATCAAACAATTAGCAGATGCAGGTAATGCTTCTAAATGTAGATTTGTTTATGGAATTCATCCATTTCCAGGAAATGATGCTTTTGGAATAGGAAAAGATGAAGCTGGATATCAGAAGGATTTAGTGGATTTAAAATCTAAACTTAAGCAAGTTATTGATCAAGGGGTTAGACAAGTTGCCATATTGGCAGATGATTTTGCTAATCCAGGTGGAGAACTAGGTCTTAGATTAGTAAATGATATAACTAATTGGTTAGAAAATGAAGTAAAGCTTGAATATCCTGATATGAAAACTACATTACCATATGTTCCTTATGATTATATGGGGAATGGATCAGGTGCTGAGTTTACATCTTTAAAAGAAGCACCAGAAAATGTACAACTTGTACAAACAGGCGGAAGGATATGGGGAGAAGTAACTCAAAATTTCTCTCAAACATTTAAGAATAACACAGGTAGATCCCCATATTATTGGATTAATTGGCCATGTTCTGATAATTCAAAGAGCCATTTAATAATGGGAGGTAATGATACATTCTTACATCCAGGTGTTGATCCAACACTTATAGAAGGAATAATGTTAAACCCAATGCAGCAATCAGAAGCAAATAAATCAGCTCTATTTGCAGTTGCAGATTATTCATGGAATATATGGAAGACAAAGGAGCAAGCAGATAAGAACTGGAATGATTCTTTTAAATATATGGATCATAATACAGCAATAGAGACAGAAGCTTCAGCTGCTTTGCGTGAAATAAGTAAACACATGATAAATCAAAATATGGACAATCGTGTTACAGCATTACAAGAATCTATTGAATTAGCTCCAAAATTAAAGGCTTTTAAGGAAAAGTGTGATTCTGGAGTTAATGTTAAAGAGGATGCATTATTATTAATAGAGGAATTTACAAAAATTAAAGATGCAGCTAATTATTATAAGAGTAATCCAGGAAATAGAAAAACAAGAGACCAAATTATTTATTGGTTAAATTGTTGGGAAGATACAACAACTGCAGCAATTGAATACTTAAAAGCTATTATTGCAAATGAAGAGGGTAATAGAAGTGAATTATGGTCTCATTATTCAGAAGCTCAATCGTCACTGGAGAAATCAAAAACTTATGGATTTAATTATGTAGACCATACAGAATATGCAGAAGTAGGTGTTCAACATATTGTACCTTTTATAAACAATATGCAATCTTTTTTATCTCCAATAGTTTCTGGTATAGTTGATCCATCTAAGGTTATCACTACAGTTATAACTAATAGAACTGATACTCCAACAGGAGATTTAAATAATATTTTGGATAATAATCCTTCTACAGAAATTGTTTACAAGAATCCGAATACAATATCAGAAGGAACTTACATTGGAGTTAAATATAATAAAGTAATTAATATTAAAGATATAGAATTCTCCTTAGGAGCTATTTCAAATCCAAATGATACAATGCAAGAAGCTAAGATTCAATACACATTAGACGGGAAAAGTTGGTTAGATTTAGAACAAGGCAAACTCTATTCTATGCCACAAAAAATTGTTATAGATGGATTAAACTTAGATGCAATGGGAATTCGTGTTACTGCAACTAAATCTAGAGTCAATACTTGGTTTGGAATTAAAGATATTACAGTTAATAAAGAGAATATTGTAGAGCAACCAGATATTAATCCAACTGTAATAAGAACTTCAACTTGGAAAGGAATTTATTCAGGTAGTGAGTCTAATTTATTTGATGGTGATGATTCTACAGATGTTTGGTATAAAACTAATGATGGAGATATGACTTATGCTGGAGATTTCGTTGGAGTTGATTTGGGAAGAGTAATTCCAATTGGAAAGGTTAGATTTGTACTTGGAAGAAGTGGTTCATCTGATAAATGGAGTAATTATAAACTAGAGTATTCAACAGATAATTTAAATTGGACAAAGTTTAAAGAATATAGTGGTAAAGATTCTGGACAAGATGTTATTGAGGAAAACTTTGATGGAAAAGAAGCTAGATATATTAGATTAACTAATGAAGTAGACCTTCATAAGTGGATAATATTATCAGAAATCAGTGTTGAAAAGCATGGCGCAGATGCATCAACAAAAAATGTTTATACTAATACTAATTTAGAACTTTTATCAACTTTTGAAAATGAGGGATTAACTAAATTAAATCCGAAAGAGAATATAATATTACATGCAAAGGAATATATAGGAGTTAAATTAAATAGGATTAAAGATTTAAGTGAAATTTTAGTAGAGGTATCAAATGAAGATGGCTTAAGTTTACAAACATCTATGAATGGAGTAGAGTGGACCAATATAACAATGAATGATAATAGTAAATTACAGGATGCTAGATATGTAAGATTATTAGCTAGTAAGGATGTAATATTTAATTTAAATAAATTTGAAGTTAAATCTAACGAAATATATGAACCATCTTTAGAATCAACATTTACTAAAATTAATGGTAAAGTTAGAAGTATATTTGATAAAAACTTTAGTACTTCAGTATCATTTGATGCATCCCCAATAAAAGATGGAAGTATAGTATTTGATTTGGGTCAAACAATTGATGTGAAGAACCTTACTTATGCTGTGCTAGATACAGAAAAAGATTATTTAAGAGATGCTAAATTCCAAATATCTAATGATGGTGAAAGTTGGACAGATGTAATTACTATTGGTGATGGAAAAGAGAATGATAATAGTGATATAAACTCTAAACCAGTTGAAGCTGGATATTCTCATGGAGATAGCACAACAATAGTACCAATTTCCCATGCTTTTGTAAGGGGAGAGTTGGATACAAGTAAAGAAGCTAGGTATTTAAGAATATTGTTTACTGCAGATTATAAGTATAGATGGGTTAAAATAAGTGAAATTTTAATAAATGATGGCGAATATATTTCAACTATTAATGACCCAACTTATATATCAAATCCAATAGAGTTAGAAGGATTTTCACCAAGAAATATAAATGATGGAGATTTAACTACAGCATATAAGCCAAATACAAATAGTGATAAAATAAAATCAGGAAGTTTAACTTATCGTTTATCTGAAAAGACTGATGTTAAGAAGATAAATATTGTTCAAGGTGGAAATTCTATATCAAATGCAAAGGTTATGGTTAGAACAGGATATAATGAATATGGAGAAGCTATTTGGAATGAGCTTGGAATTTTAAATAAAAGCTTAACTGAACTTGTAAATACTAAGTATGATAATATTTTTGAAATTAGGATTGATTGGCAAGGTATAGCTCCTACTATATATGAAATAGTAACAATAAATGACTATAATGTTCCTGATATAACTGATTTGGAAGAATTAGTGGCATCTTCTAATAAATATGTAGAAGAAAATTATACAAAATCAAGTTATGGTAAATTTATAGAAGCATTAGAAAAAGCAAAAGATATATTAAACGACTTAGCAAGTGTATCTCAAGATGATATAGATAATGCTAAATTAAATTTAATAAATTCAATTACAGAATTAGTTAATATTAAGGATTTAGTGGATGTAATTAATAGAGCAAATTCTATTATTGAAAGCAATGTAGAATATACAGAAGAAACTATACAAGCACTTAAAGAGGAATTAAATAATGCAAAAACTGTATTAAATAATGAATATGCTGCACAAGAAGAGGTAGATAATGTATTAAAAGCATTAGATGATTCCATAAAAGCTCTTGAGAAAAAAACAGTAGATCCAAGTGTTGACAAAGAAGAACCATCAAAACCTTCAAATCCATCAGGGGATAATAGTGATGGTGAAACTGTTAAGACTGGTGATACACAAGGAAGTAAAATACTTTTATTTGGATCATTAGTTGTAATTGCAGGATTAGCTAGTCTATATTTTAGAAAGAAAAAGACAGTAGAATAAAATTAGAGGAGGATAGCATAGTATCCTCCTTTTATACATAATGGAGGAGTATTTATGAAGAAATTTATTTTTATATCACTATCTATATGTTTAATGTTTGGAGCTATAGCATGTACTAATAATGATATTGAGGATAAAAAAGAAACACAGAATGTAGAAACAGTTGAAGAATTAAATTTTAAGAGTGTATCGGTATTTGAAATATCAAATTTAATAAAAGAAGATAAGGATAAAATAATATATTTTTCAAGAAAAACATGTGATAGATGTCTTCAACTAGATGAAAATCTGAAGGAAGTATTAGATAAGAATTCACAAGAAAAAATATATTTATTTGATACAGATAAAGCTAGAAACGAAAATAATGAATTAATGAAGGAAATATTAAAAGAAGTAAAAGTTGAAAGCGTTCCAACAATAATATACTTTGAAGGAAATATTGAAAAGGATAGATATGATACATTAGGAGGAGTAGATGAGTTAAAAGGGTGGTTTAATGGAAAGCTATAAGTATTTTTAGTATAGTAGTATAATAAGAGATTAAGAGGAAATGAATTAAAATAAGACATAGTATGAGAGTAGGGGAATAGTATTGGCCATTAATAAATTAGAAATATTAGAAAAATACTTTGGATATAAGAGTTTTAGAAGAGGACAGGAAAAAATAATAGATGAGATATTAAAAGGAAATGATGCGCTTGCTATTATGCCAACAGGGGGAGGGAAGTCACTTTGTTACCAAATTCCAGCTTTAATGTTAGATGGGATAACAATAGTAATTTCACCTCTTATATCTCTTATGAAAGACCAAGTGGATACATTAAATTCAGTAGGTCTTAACTCGGCATTTTTAAATAGTTCTTTGTCTACCTATGAGTTTAATGAGGTTATAAATGGAATTGTAAATAATAAATATAAAATTATATATGTTGCGCCTGAAAGACTAAACTCAAATGAATTTATTACAGTTATAGCTCAAATGAAGATAGCTCAAGTAGCCATTGATGAAGCTCACTGTGTGTCTCAATGGGGACATGATTTTAGGGTTAGTTATAAAGGGATTTCAACATTTATTGCTAAGCTTGTAGATAGACCAATAATAACAGCATTTACAGCTACAGCATCTGAAGAAGTAAGAAATGATATTATAAATTTATTAAAACTTAGGGAACCTAAGATATTTGTTACTGGATTTGATAGGGAGAACTTAAGAATAAACATTGTTAAGGGCTCAGATAAAAAGAAGTTTTTAGTTAACTACATTAAAAATAATCCTAAAGATTCAGGGATAATATATGCTGCTACAAGAAAAGAAGTTGAGAGTATATATGACTTATTAAAGAAAAATAAGATTAGCGTTGGAAAATATCACGCTGGTTTATCAAATGATGAAAGAATAAAAAGTCAGGAAGAGTTTATAAATGATGATACCAATATAATAGTTGCAACAAATGCTTTTGGAATGGGTATTGATAAGCCTAACATAAGGTATGTTATTCATTATAATATGCCTAAGAATATTGAGGGGTATTATCAAGAGATAGGAAGAGCTGGTAGAGATGGTGAACCAAGTGAGTGTATTATGCTTTTTTCACCAGCAGATGTTATTACTCAAAAATATTTAATTGAAGTAAGTACAGAAGACCCTTTAAGAAAGAACAAACAATATAAAAAGCTTCAACAAATGATGAGTTTAGTTTATATAAATAGTTGCTATAGAAAATATATTTTGGATTATTTTGGTGATACCTATGAAGGCGAATGTGATAATTGTAGTAACTGTTTAAATAAAGGTGAGGTTAGGGATAAAACTATAGATGCTCAAAAAGTTATATCCTGTATTCATAAAATGAAAAGAAGTTTTGGAGTTGGTATGATAGTAGATGTTCTTAGAGGTTCTAAGAATAAAAAACTTTTAAATCTAGGATTTAATGAATTAAGTACTTATGGAATAATGAAAGAATACTCTAGTGATGGGTTAAAGGAGTTTATTAATATTTTAATTGCTCATGGATATTTAGAAGTAAATGAGGAGTTTTCTACAGTTGCTTTAAATAATTTATCTTATAAGGTTGTAAAAGGAGAAATTAAAGTTCTATTAAAGGATGTTAATATTGAAAGTAATAGAGTAGAAATTAATGATTTGTTTGATAAGTTATCTTTATTAAGACGTGAAATAGCACAAGAGGAAAAGAAGGCTCCATATATGATATTTGGTGATGGAACCTTAAGAGAGATGAGTATTAAGTATCCTATAGATAAAGAGGAAATGCTTAAGATATCTGGTGTTGGAGAAATTAAGTATGAAAGATATGGAGAAAGATTTATAGAAATTATTAAGGAGTATGTTATAGCTAATAATATAAAAAAGGAAGTAGCTATAGATAATAAAGAGACTGAAGAAATAGAAGATGATTATTTTGAAGTTAATAGTGATAAAGAATTATTAGAAAGACTTATTAAATTAAGAGAAGGCTTTGCAAATAAGCTAAACCTTCCTGTATCAATGATTTTAAGTAAAAATACCTTAAAAGAGATAAGTGGACGTTATCCCAATACCCTAGATAAGCTTAAGGATATAGGAGGAATTGGGCCAAAGAAAATAGAGGAATATGGTGATTCAATAATTGAAGAAGTAGATAATTATATTATTGAAAAGGGTCTTAATCCTACTTGGAAAGAGAAGAAGAGAAAGAAGCTTATTATAGATGGAGAAACTAGAAGTGCATCAGAAATAACCTTAGATAGACTTAATATGTGTGAGGAAATAGAAAGTGTATCAGAAGATATGGAAATATCAATTTCAACAATCCTTGGATATGTTACAGATTATATAAAGTCTACTGGTGATAACAGTATAAAAATAGATTTAGATAAATACTACAATAAAGAGGATGAAGAAATAATATTAAATGCTATAAATAAACATGGAATAGATAAAATTCAAGTTATTAAAAAATCTTTACCAGATTATATTAAATATGAGTGTATTAGAGCTGTAATATTAAAAAGAAAAATAATGCAAGAGTAATTATAGGCCAATGATAAAAATATCATTGGCTTTTGTATTGACTTAGAGTTCACTTCAAGTAGTAAAATTATAGGGATGCATATTTAATATTGGGAGGTTACAATGAAGAAAACACTTTATTTAATGAGACATGGACAAACTTTATTTAATTTAAGAAGAAAGGTTCAAGGTGCTTGTGACTCGCCTTTGACGCAAGAGGGAATTAGACAAGCAACCTTAGCCAAGGATTATTTTAAGGAAAATGGCATAGAATTTGATCATGCATATTCATCAACTCAAGAAAGAGCATGTGATACATTAGAGATAATTACAGATATGGAATATGTTAGACTTAAAGGGTTAAAAGAATGGAATTTTGGAACTTTTGAAGGAGAAAGTGAGGATTTGAATCCTAAGAATAGAAAAGGTGGAACCTATGGAGATTTTTTTGTCCAGTATAATGGTGAAGAAGATTTAGAAGTTCAAAAAAGAATGAATAAAACTCTTACAGAAATTATGAATAAGGAAGATCATGAAACTGTACTAGCTGTAAGTCATGGTGGTGCATGTTTTATGTTCTTAAGAAAATGGGAAGATATTTCTAAGAGAGAACCAATAAAATTTACTAATTGTTGTATTTTAAAGTTTGAATTTGAAGATAATGAGTTTAAATTTATAGAAGTTATTGATCCTTTAAAAAATGTAGTATAATAATTCTTAGAAATTAAGAGCCCTATAGCTTGTAATTTCTAAATATTATAAATGAGGGACATGATAATATGACAGTAGAATTAGAGAAATACTATAATAAATTTTGTGAAGATAAAAGATTAACTAGAAAGCATGGACAAGTGGAATATATAACATCTATGAAGTATATTCATGAATATTTAAAGGAAAATCAGAATGCCAAGATTTTAGATGTAGGTGCAGGGACTGGAAGATATTCTGTTCAACTAGCTAATGAAGGATATGATGTTACAGCGGTGGAACTTGTAAAGCATAATTTAGGTGTTTTAAAGTCAAAGGGAAGCACTGTTAAAGCTTATCAAGGAACTGCATTAGACTTATCAAGATTCTCAGAAAATACATTTGATATGACATTAGTGTTTGGACCAATGTATCATTTATATACAATTGAGGATAAAATAAAAGCACTACAAGAAGCTAAGAGAGTAACAAAGGTGGGTGGTGTTATCTTAGTAGCTTATTGTATGAATGAATATAGCATATTAACATATGGATTTAAAGAAAACCATATAAAAGAGTCTATTGCAAAGGGTAAGGTGAGTAAAGATTTTCATGTTATTTCAGAGCCAGAGGATTTATATGATTATGTAAGAATTGAAGATATTGATAAAGTTAATGAAGGTGCAGGAATAAAAAGAATAAAGCTGATATCCGCTGATGGTCCAGCTAACTATATGCGTCCAATTCTAAATTCTATGGATGAAGAAACATATAAACTTTTTATTGAGTACCACCTTTCAACTTGTGAAAGAGCGGATTTACTAGGCGCAAGTGCTCATACATTAGATATTTTAAGAAAAGAATAAGATATTATAAAATGACAGTATAAAAAAGTACTGTCATTTTTTATTATTTTGGATATTATGGTTATTATTAATTGTCAATTGATTTCTAAATACATACATTATTGTAATAAAATAAAAAGAATTAGATTAAATGCTTGATAAGTAAGAGGAATATGTATAAAATATTAATTAATAGAAATTATTAGCTAATAAAAATAGGCTAAATTGATTTTATATAAAGGGGGAGAAGGAAATGAATGTTTTAATAGGAATTTTAATTCCACTATTAGGTACATCATTAGGTGCGGCTGGTGTTTATGCCATGAAGAAAGAAATGAATAAGAAGATTAATAAAATACTTCTTGGATTTGCTTCTGGCGTTATGATGGCAGCGGCAGTATGGTCATTAATTATTCCTGCAATAGATATGTCTAGTGGAATGGGGAAGCTTTCTTTCGTTCCAGCAGCAGTTGGAGTAATGAGTGGAATTATATTTTTATTTTCTTTAGATAAAGTAATCCCACATCTTCATGTAGATAGTGATAAACCAGAAGGTACAAATAAATATAGTTTAAAAAAGACTACAAAGCTTGTATTAGCGGTAGTACTTCATAATATTCCAGAGGGGATGGCTGTGGGAGTTGTATTTGCATCAATCCTAAATGGAGGAGATACAATAACTCTTGCTTCTGCTTTTGCACTTTCTATAGGAATAGCAATACAAAACTTTCCTGAAGGTGCAATAATATCAATGCCTCTTAAAAGTGAAGGGTTAAGTAAAAATAAAGCATTTCTTTATGGTGCTTTATCAGGGATAGTAGAACCTATAGGAGCAGCAATCACAATAGCATTTTCTAGTATTATTACTCCTGTAATGCCGTATCTTCTTTCTTTTGCAGCAGGAGCAATGATATTTGTTGTAGTTGAAGAGTTAATCCCTGAAGCGGCAGAAGGAAATTCATCGGATATTAGTGCAATAGCTTTTTCTATAGGCTTTGTAATTATGATGATTTTAGATGTAGCATTATCATAGATAAGGAGGGTAAGCTATGAGATTGGTTATTATAAGACATGGAGAAAGTGAATGGAATAAATTAAACTTATTTACAGGGTGGAGTGATGTAGATTTATCTCCAGAAGGAAAAAAAGAAGCAATATTAGCTGGAAAAGCTTTAAAGGAAGAAGAAATCGATTTTGATGTTTGTTATACTTCTTATTTAAAGAGAGCTATCCATACTTTAAATTTAGTATTAGAAGAAATGAATAGAGATTGGCTTCCAGTTGTTAAATCATACAAATTAAATGAAAGGCATTATGGTGCATTACAAGGATTAAACAAAGCTGAGACTGCTAAGAAATATGGAGAAAAGCAAGTTAAAATATGGAGAAGATCATTTTCTGTAAGACCTCCAGTTTTAGATGAGACAAGCAATCAGAATCCTAAAAAGCAAGTACAATATAGTGGTATAAATAGACATGAATTACCCCTTTGTGAAAGTTTAGAAGACACAATAAATAGAGTTGTTCCTTATTTTAATAATGTTATAAAAAAGGACATGCTATCAGGCAAAAGAGTATTAATTGTAGCACATGGTAATTCAATAAGGTCACTAGTAAAATATTTTGAAAATCTTTCAGAAGAAGAAATATTAGAAGTAAATATACCTACAGGAATTCCATTAGTATATGAATTTGATGATGATTTTAGGGTTATAGAAAAGCATTATTTAGGTGATGAAGAGGAAATTGCAAAAAAGACTAATAGTGTATTAAATCAGGGGAATATTAAAAATAAGGAAATAGAGACCGTATAATAGTTATAGGAGGATGGGAGCAAATGAAATATTTTATTGTTGAAGGTATGCTTAAAGATTCTAGTCTAATTAATGATGATATTATGAAAAAACACATGGCTTATACCCAAAAAGCAATGGATAAAGGATTAATATTAATGTCTGGGCTAAAAGATGATATGAGTGGTGGAATATTTGTTATGAAAGCAGAATCTATTGAAGAGGTAGAGGGGTATTTGTCTGAAGAACCTTTTAAGGTTTTTGGTCTACAAGATTATAATGTTATAGAATTTTCTGTTCATTATTTCAACCAATTGCCTAATGAATGGTTTAACAAATAATATGTAAAAATATTAGAAAGAATAGATTGTTATTACCTTATAGAAATATCGTATTATTCAAAGATGAACTTCCTTCTGTTAAGTAGAGAAGGTGCAGTTCAAAATAGAAAATACGATATTTTTTTATTATAGTTATGATTATAATTAGAATTGTTTTCCTTGAATAGCCATTAAATATTTTAAATTGAAATAATTAATTTATTTATAGATAGATGCAAAAATAAATATTTATATATTTTTGTAAATATAACAATATAACAATATATAAATATATAGGAAAAAAGCTAGCTGAGTGGAATTTATGATGTAATCATCAGTAAGTAAGTGGTAAATGAGAAATTATGAGAGTCATTATGGTAAATGAAATGATTATTATAAAATTGAGAAGTTAGTGGTTAGTTTATAAAGATATTTAGTAGGACGTGAAAATTATAATTAATGAAGGTTAAATATATTTGAATATAGGAAATTTAGAATTAGTCATAGAGAACCGTGTCATAAGTAAGAGGGGATTTACGGATACACTTTTTGATTGTAAAAAGACAAAAAGGTACCACTAGCCATTGTTATGTGTCTAAAGGAAGACACGAAAGATGACTTTGACAGATTACTTTATGAAAAAGTCCATTTTAGAGGAATTATCTCCAAATACTTATACAAATCATATACTAAGAAAGAAATGATTTTGATTTAAAGTTTTTGGTAGCAATACAACTTAATGGAAAAAGTTAAAAAGAAATAATAGCTATTATAATCGAAAAATATATAACACATAAAGTGTAGTTTCTCTAATGTATAAAAGGTATTATTTACTACTGATACTGCACTATTAATAAGCGAAAATTTTACTAAAATTCTATATTTCATAAGGTAAATCACAAAAGATAAACTCCTACTTGTATTAAGGTTATACAGGTAAGAGTTTTTATTTTCTAGAAGGGAGAAATATATAATGAACTTTTTACACAAGTATTTTAAGAAATATTATAAGATGTTTTTTTTAGCGGTAGGATGTGTAATGCTTGAAGTTTTATGTGACTTACTTCAACCTACATTAACATCTATTATAATTGATGATGGTATTTCTACAAATGATATGAGTATGGTTTTAAAGTACGGATTTATAATGATTGGAGTAAGTATTTTTGGAGCCTTCATAGCTATCAATAGAAATAGAGTTGCAACTACAGTCGCTCAAGATTTTGGAGCAGAGCTTAGATTAGATGTATTTAATAAGATACAAAGTTTTGATTTTGACAATATAGATAAGTTTGAAAGAGGTTCATTAATAACAAGGTTAACAAATGATATAACTAATATACAAAACTTTATATATGGGTTAATGAGGATATTTGTTAGAGCACCTTTGCTAGCTATAGGATGCATAATAATGTCTATAAGGTTGGATTTTAAGATGGCATTAATAGTATTAACTATAGTTCCAATAGTAGGTGGATTAATATATTTAAATTTAAGGTATGGATATCCGTATTTTCTTAAGGTTCAAAGAGCTATAGATAAGGTAAATGGAGTTATTAGAGAGTATTTAAGAGGAGTAAGAGTTGTTAAAGCCTTTAATCGTTTTGATTTTGAGGAAGAGAAATTTGAAAATGTTAATGATGATCTTACTTGTAAGTCTATAGCATCTATGAGATTTATGGCTGTATTTAATCCTATAATTACACTTATAGTAAACATAGCAATAGCTATTATAATTTGGAGTGGAGCTAGAAGAGTAAATTTAGGAACTATACAAGTTGGTAAGATAGTGGCTTTTATTAATTATATGACGCAGCTTTTATTTGCATTAATGTCAACTACAATGATTTTCTCAAGTTTAATACGTGCGAAAACTTCATCAGAAAGAATTAATGAGATATTCTTAGAAGAAAATAATGTTAAAGAGGTAAAGGATAAAACTTATAATTCTTCAGAAAAAGGAAATATAAAATATGAAAATGTTACATTTTCATATAAAGGATTAAAAGGTGATCCTATAATTGATGATATATCATTTACTTTAGAAAAGGGTATGACATTAGGTATTGTAGGGTCCACAGGGAGTGGAAAAACTACATTAGTAAATTTAATTCCTAGATTTTATTATGCTAAATTAGGAAGAATATTAATTGATGGAATAGATATAAGAAAGTATACTTTTGAAGAATTAAGGGCTAAGATTTCAATAGTTCCACAAAAGACAGTGCTTTTTTCAGGAACTATAAAGGAAAATATAAGATGGGGCAAAGAGGATGCCACAGACGATGAAATAGTAGAAGTGTGTAAAATTGCAGATGCTGATTCTTTTATAAGTGGATTTAATAGAGGATATGATTCTATTGTTGGACAAGGTGGTTCAAATCTTTCAGGAGGACAAAAGCAAAGAATATCTATAGCGAGAGCGCTTATAAAAAAACCAGAGATACTAATATTAGATGATTCAACATCAGCATTAGATACTGATACTGAATATAGAATAAGAAAATCATTAAAGAAATATTCAAAGGATATGACAACAATATTAATTGCTCAAAAAATTTCTTCTGTAATAAGTGCAGATAAGATAATTGTATTAGATCATGGGAAGATTGTTGGAGAGGGTACCCATGATGAATTAATGAGTAATTGTGAAACTTATAAAGATATCTATAAATCGCAACAATAAGTGAGGGGAAGAAAATGTCAGGTGATAAGACTTTTACTTCAGGAAAATCTAAAGCAAGTAGGTTTATGAGTAACAATGAAAAGCCTAAAAACTTAAAAAATACATTATCTAGGTTATGGGGATTATTTGGAAGAGAAAAAAGATTTTTTATACTAATATTTTTCTTAATAGCAGCTGATACATTAATATTACTTTTAGTTCCTTATTTAATAGGGAAAGCTGTAGATGTCATATCAGTTGGTGTTAATAATGTAGATTTTACAGTTGTAAAAAGAATAATTTATATATTAATATCTGTTTATGTTATTGATAGTAGTATAAATCTTATTCAGGGACTTTCTATGGCTGGTATCTCTCAAAGAATAGTAAAAAATATAAGAAAGGGCTTTTTTGACAAACTTCAAAAATTGCCTACATCATATTTTGATGGTAATTTAAATGGAGATATTATGAGTAGATTAACTAATGATATAGATAATATTAGTACTACAATATCATCTTCAATATCAACTCTTATGAGTAGTTCAATAAGTATAATAGGTTCATTAATAATGATGATTGTATTAAGTCCTATATTAACTATAGCAGGACTTATTACTGCGCCATTAGTTCTTATATTATCAAAAACCATTGCTAAGAGAACTAAGATATATTTTAAGGAACAACAAGTTGCTTTAGGAAATTTAAACGCACATATTGAGGAAAGTATATCTGGCTTAGAAGTTATTAAGGCTTTTAATCATGAAGAAAAAATAAAATCTGCCTTTGAAGATTTAAATAGAGATTTAAGGGTAAAGGGATATAAGGCACAAATTTGGACTGGATATTTAATGCCACTAATAAATGTAATAAATAATTTTGGATTTGCAGTAGTAGCTTTATTGGGAGGGATTTTAGCTGTTAGTAATATGATAACAATAGGTATAATTGCTTCATTTATAAGTTATAGCAAACAGTTTGTAAGGCCTTTAAATGATATTGCAAATATATTTAATACCCTACAATCAGCATTAGCAGGGGCAGAAAGAGTATTTGAAGTATTGGACCAAAAGGAAGAAGTAGAAGACAAGAAAGCATGTAAAAAATTAAAAAATGTAAGAGGAAACGTAGAGTTTAAAGATGTAAGTTTTGGTTATAATGAGGATAATATAGTATTACATGATATAAGCTTTAAGGTTGAGGAAGGTAAATCTTTAGCAATAGTTGGTGCTACAGGATCAGGGAAAACTACAATAGTAAATTTATTAACTAGATTTTATGAAATAACTGAAGGATCAATAACTATTGATGGGGTTGATATAAGAGATTATTCAAGAGATAGCTTGAGAAGCAACTTTGGGATAGTACTTCAAGATACCTATTTATTTTCTGGAACAATAAAGGAAAATATTATGTATGGAAAAGAGGCTGCAACAGATTTAGAAATAATATCTGCAGCAAAAATAGCCAATGCTCATAAGTTCATATCAAGGCTACCAGAGGGGTATGACACAGTCCTTTCAGAAGGTGGTAGCAATTTAAGTGCAGGAGAAAAGCAATTATTAGCTATAGCTAGAGCTGTATTATCAAATCCTTCAATATTAATATTAGATGAAGCTACTAGTAACGTAGATACTAGGACAGAGCTTAGAATTCAGCAAGCTATGTTGAATTTAATGAAGGGGAGAACAAGCTTTATAATAGCTCATAGATTAAGTACCATAAGAGATGCAGATAGTATTATGGTTATAGAAGATGGAAGGATAATTGAACTTGGAAGTCATGAGGAACTTATTGCTAAGGGTGGAAAGTATTATAATTTATATACTCTTAATAAGATAGGATAAATATGTTTATGTAGATATCACAGAGTGTAAATAGAATTATTTATAAAACAAAAAGTAGGAGTAGTGAATTTGCTGCTCCTACTTTTTGTTTTCATTTATGTTATAATGAGAAATGATTTTAGTCACAGTTTAAGGGGGTAAATATGTTACTAATGATAGATAACTATGACTCTTTTGTGTATAACTTAGTAAGATATTTTGAAGAGCTAGAAGAAGAGTTAGAAGTGGTTAGAAATGATAAGATAAATATAAATAATATAGATTTAAATAAATATAGTGGAATAGTTATATCTCCAGGACCTAAAAATCCTAAAGAAGCAGGTTTATCTTTAGATATAATAGATAAATTTAAAGGAAAGATTCCCATATTAGGTGTATGTTTAGGGCATCAATGCATTGGACACTATTTTGGTGGGGAAATACTTAAAGGCAAGGAGCCTGTCCATGGAAAGCTTAGCTATATAACTCATAATAATGAAGGAATATTTGAAGGTATTAAAAATCCTCTAAGGGTTACAAGATACCATTCCTTAGTGATATCAAAGGATAATCTCCCTTGTGAAATAAAGGTTACAGCAGAAACAGAAGATGGGGTTATAATGGGAATAGAGCATAAAAGCTATCCAATTTTTGGAGTGCAATTTCATCCTGAGGCAGAGCTAACAGAGGATGGTCACAAGATGCTACATAACTTTATAAAGGAGTGTAAGAGGTTTAAGAATGGTAAACTTTAAGATAGAAGAATTAGAAAAATATTATGATCCGTTTCATACATATAGGCTTTTTAAGGATTTTAAGGAAAGTATATTTTTAGATAGCTCTAAGGAGGACATGGAATTATCTAAATTCTCGTTTATAGGTATAAACCCAATTTTGAATTTTAGGTCACAAGGAAATTCAGTTTACATAAATAATGAAAAGATAGAGTCAAATGATCCCTTTTCATGCTTAGAGGAGATAATGGAAAGATTCAGTTTTAAGGGAGAAAGTCATCTTCCTTTTATAGGTGGGGCGATAGGGTATTTTTCTTATGATATAGGTAGGATTTTAGAGGATTTGCCTAATACATCTAAGGAAGATTTTTTAATACCTGATAGCATTTTTAACATATATGAAAACTTAATTATATTTGATTTATATAATAAGAAAACATATATTACTGAGCTTGGATACATAGAAAATAGTACTAGATTGATTTTAGAGAAACTAAAGGAATATAGGGAGTTTGAAGAGGTAAGATTTGAGGAGAGTAACAATACCTTTTACTCAAATTTTGAAAAAGAAGAATATGAAGACGCTATAAGAAAGCTTAAAGATTACATCAGAAGTGGTGATGTTTATATAGCTAATATGACAAGAAGAATATGGTGTGAAAACACTTCTCCTTCTTTTAAAATATACGAAAAATTAAGAAGTATTAATAAAGCTCCTTTTTCAGCATATATGAACTTTGAAGATTTTCAAGTGATAAGTTCATCACCAGAAAGGTTCTTATCTGTAGTTGATGGAAAAGTTCATACAAGACCAATAAAAGGAACAAGACCAAGGGGGAAAAATCCTAAAGAAGATAAAGAGAATAAAGAGGCTCTTATAAATTCAAAGAAGGATAAATCAGAGCTTTTGATGATAGTAGATTTAGAAAGAAACGATTTAAGTAAGGTGTGTACTCCTCATTCTGTTAAAGTAACAGAGCTATTTAAAATTGAAGAATATGCAACTGTATTTCATTTGGTTTCTACAGTAGAAGGAAGATTAAAAGATGGGGCATCTTCTATTAAGTGCATAAAGGAGTGTTTTCCAGGGGGGTCAATTACTGGAGCACCTAAAATAAGAGCTATGGAAATTATAGAGGAGCTTGAAGGTCTTAAGAGAAATCTTTATACAGGTTCTATTGGGTACTTTGATATCCGAGGAAACTGTGATTTTAATATAGTAATAAGAACAATAATTAAAAAGGATAATAGGGCTTACTTTGGTGTTGGAGGGGGAATCACTTGGGACTCAAATCCTGAGGATGAATGGTTTGAAACAATTGACAAAGCAAAAGCCTTAATGAAGGTGTTATAATGAGAGAAATAGTTTATAATAGTGACAAAATTCTATTGGATGAAGGTACTTTCTTTGGACAAGGACTTTTTGAGACTATTCTTTGTTTAGATAAGCCTTTGTTTTTAAAAGAACATCTAAATAGGCTTGAAGAAAGTATGAAGAGTTTAGAGTTAGAAACTTTAGAGAAGAAAGAGCTTCTTGATTTTTTAGAAAATATAAATATAAAAAATAAGGTGTTAAAGATTTTAGTTACTCCTAAAAATATTATTATTACTGAAAGGGATAATCTTTATACAAGTGAGGATTATAATAGGGGGATGACCTTAAGGGTTTCAGAGGTTAGAAGAAATTCCACATCAAAAATGACCAAGATAAAGTGGAATGGATATATAGAGAACATCATTGAGAAGAAGGAAGCTATAAAAAATGGATATAATGATGCTTTATTTCTTAATGAAAAAGGTTTTGTTACAGAAACAAGCTGTGCTAATATATTTCTAATAAAGAATGGTGTTCTTTTAACACCTAAAATTGAAGATGGACTTCTAGGTGGTATAATTAGAGAGTGGATTGTAAGTAATTTTAATGTAATAGAAAAGAGTATTACTTTAGATGAACTTTACCATAGCGATGAAGTTTTTATTACCAACAGTTTAATGGGAGTAATAAAGGTAACAGGAATTAATGATAGAGTTTTTGAACAAGGGGATTTAACAAATATGATAAGCAGTAAACTAGGAGGGTTAATAAATAATGGTAGATAAGGAAAAAATAAAAGAAGGTGTAAAACTTATATTGGAAGCTATTGGAGAAGATACTAACAGAGAAGGTCTTATAGAAACTCCAGATAGAATAGCTAGGATGTATGAAGAAATATTTTCAGGAATAAATGCCACAGCAGAGGAACACTTAAAGAAGACTTTTGAAGTTGATAGAGATGACCTGGTTTTAGAGAAAGACATAACATTTTATTCAATGTGTGAGCATCATTTAGTTCCTTTCTATGGTAAGGCTCATATTGCATATATACCAAAGGGCAGAGTGGCCGGGCTTTCAAAGCTTGCAAGAACAGTAGAAACTTATGCTAAAAAACCTCAGCTTCAAGAAAAGTTAACTTCAGAAGTAGCTGATGCTTTAATGAAGTACTTAAATGCAGAAGGGGTTATGGTAGTTATTGAGGCAGAGCATATGTGTATGACTATGAGAGGGGTTAAGAAGCCAGGTACTAGAACTCTTACAACTACTTATAGAGGATGCTTTGAGGAAAACTATAATCTTAGAAGAGAAGTTTTAGATTTAATTCAAAGATAGGAGATTTAAAGACTTTGGATAAGGTTAATGAGATATTAAATAATAAAGATTACAAGGTTTATTTAGAGGAACTTAGTGAGCTAGAAAAGGAAAGAGTATTTTGTAATCATACCATAGAGCATTTTTTGGATGTTTCAAGAATTGCGTACATAAGAGTTTTAGAAGAGGGGCTTAAGTATTCTAAAGAGGTTATTTATGCAATTGGGTTATTACATGATATTGGAAGAGTTTTAGAGTATAAAGAAGAAATTCCACACCATGAAGGTAGTGTTATAATAGCTAAAGATATTTTAAAGGAAACTAGCTTTACAAAAGAGGAGAAGAATGAAATTTTAAAAGGAATAGAGAATCATAGAAAAGATAGTGTTGATGAGTTATCTAGAATTATATATGAAAGCGACAAGCTGTCTAGAAATTGTTTTTCGTGTAAATCTGAAAAAGATTGTTATTGGAGTAAAGAGAAAAAGAACTTTAAAATAAAGTATTAGAGAAAGGTATGAGGAAAAATGAAAATAGGAAATAAGGAATTTAACTTAGGTGAAAGAACTTATGTAATGGGAATTTTAAATGTTACACCTGATTCATTTTCAGATGGAGGGAAATTTAATGAGGTTGAACTTGCAGTAAAGCATGCAGAAGAACTTATTAGAGATGGAGCTGACATAATAGATATAGGTGGAGAATCTACAAGACCTAACTTTGCACCAGTAGGGGTTGAAGAAGAAATAAATAGAGTTGTGCCAATAATTAAAGCTATTAAGGAAAAGTTTGATATTATAATTTCTATAGATACATATAAGGCTAGAACTGCTGAAGAAGCAATAAAGGCAGGGGCAGACATTATTAATGATGTATGGGGATTTAAAAAAGATAAGGAAATGGCAAAGGTTGCTGCAAAGTACAATGTTCCATGTATCTTAATGCATAATAGGGAAGATAAACCTTATACTAATTTAATGAATGACATAATTATGGATTTAGCTGAAAGTATAGATATTGCACTTGAAGCAGGTGTAAAGAGAGAGAACATAATATTAGATCCAGGAATAGGCTTTGCTAAGACTTATGAAGAAAATCTAATTGTTATGAATAACTTAGAAAAGATAAAGAATTTAGGGCTACCAGTATTACTTGGAACATCAAGAAAGTCTATGATAGGATTAACTTTAAATTTACCTGTTACAGAAAGAGTTGAGGGAACAGTTGCAACTACTGTAATTGGAATAATGAAAGGTTGTGAATTTGTAAGAGTTCATGATGTTTTAGAGAATAAAAGGGCTTGTGTTATGACTGATGCAATACTTAAAGCGAAATAAGGTGTATAGAATGGATAAGATATATTTAAAAAACGTTGAGATATTTGCTAATCATGGGGTTTTTAAAGAAGAAAAAACTTTAGGGCAAAAGTTTATTTTAGATTTAGAATTAACTTTGAGTTTAGAAGAAGCAGGAAGAACTGGGGATTTAACTAGGTCAGTTCACTATGGTGAGCTTTGCCATGGTATAGAAAAAGAATTTGTGAAGGAATCGTATGATCTTATAGAAACAGCGGCGCAAAAGGTAGCAGAGTTTACTTTGTATAATTATCCCTTAGTTAAAGAGGTTAAGGTAACTTTAAAAAAACCTTGGGCACCAATAGGAAGACATTTAGATTATGCAGCAGTACAGATTGAAATAGGATGGCATGAAGCATATCTTTCAATAGGAAGCAATATTGGAAATAAGGAAGAAAACTTACATAGAGCAATAGAGTTAATAAATTCTTATAAGGAAATAGAGGTTGAAAAGGTATCTTCTTTCTTAGTAACAGAGCCTTGGGGCTACTTAGATCAAGAGAAATTTGTAAATGCTGCTTTAAAACTTAAGACAATTCTTTCACCACAGGAACTTATGAAGGTTCTATTAGATATAGAACAGGAAATGAAGAGAGAAAGAATAATTAAGTGGGGCCCAAGAATCATAGATTTAGATATTATTTTCTATGATAATTTAGTGTTAGAAGATGAGTTGGTTACAGTTCCACATCCAAGAATGGAAGAAAGAGAATTTGTATTAAAACCTCTTAGTGAAATATGTGGTAATAAAGTACATCCACTTCTTAAAAAGAGAGTATTTAGATTATTAGAGGATATAGAAAAAGAAAACTGCTAGAATAGGCAGTTTTCTTTTTTGATGTAGATATAACTATAATTTTTTATGTTGTAGCTTGTTTATAAGCATCTTTTACTATTTCACATATATAGTAAAGTTCATTTGTTGGGATTGTTATATTCAAGTTATCAGTTAATTCTTCTAGCGCCCTGTTTGTTACGTTTACATACTTTTCATTATTTATAATATAGCTAGACATTTCTTCTTGAGGGGTTAAAATAAAGTCTTTAAGAAAAATTCTTTCTATAGCACAGGATAAATGAATAAAGATTTTTGTTATGCTAGAGTTTGTTAATACAATTTCTAAATTCTTTTCGATAGCATTTATAAAGTTAAAGACAAGTGGTTTTATCTTGTATGCTGAGAATATAGTTAAATACTTGTCTACAGCATCACAAGTAATATTTATTGCTATATCTTTTGTTAAGGTTGTAACTATTTTATTTTCAGTATTTTTATTTTGTACTCCTATTAAAGAAAGAAGTTTATTAACACCATTATGCAATACGATATCCTCCAAAGATATAAATGGAATATCGTTTGTATCTGGGTTTATACTACCTACAATAGCTATTGTTTTCTTATCAATAGATGTTCGATGTATTATGTCTCTAAGTTGAGTCTTACTTTCTAAATTTAAAGGAATTATTTCTATATCATAAATATTATTATCTTTTAATATATTCTTTAAGTTGTAATGAAGGTAGTTTGCCACGCCTTCACCTGAATTACAAACAGTATATATTAACCTCTTTTTATTTATTGAAAGGTGGTTCTCTATTTTTTTATTAAAGCTATAAGAAAGTTTGTTATTCATTCCTATTAAATCATGAAGAATATCATCCATATCACTCTTTAAAAATATGGACTTCCGAATAGCTTCGATAACTAATAATATATTAGTTGAATTAACAGTTACAATATTTATTCCAGTTTTCTCTTTTATGACTTCATCAAGAGTAGTTAGTGACCCCATATCAGCAAATAAAATTAATCCTCTTTTAAAGGTTCCTGGTTTTAATTTTTCTAAGAATAGAGGTAATATCTTACTTGCATCCTCAGTAAGAGGCATATCAATAGCTAAAGCAAAATTAATGCTAAGTAAGTCGTTAGCAACATCTGCTATATTACTAGCTAAAGAGTCTCCATGGGCGGCTATCATAATACCTACAGAATCAAAATTTTCTTTAGATTTTAAGGAATCTATTATAATCATTAGATTGTTAAGTTCTTCAGTTGGACAGTATATATTAAATTTAACTTCAAGAGTTTTAACAATCTTTTTGCAAACTGATTGAATTTCTAAAGGTATATCCAATAAGTCTGTAGTTTTAGAAATTTGTTTAGTATCACTATTGTAGTCTTTTAAATTTTTAAGATATAAAGCAAGTGCTGCATATGAACTTCTATCAATTACAAGATTTAAATCATCATATAAAATATCAGATAGAGTGGATATTATTTCTGATGTTTCATCATCTAAAAAATCTGGATACATTTTTTGTAATGTAAGATTTTTTGCAATTAGTTGGGTATAATCAGAAAAAGTTTTCTTAATATCTACATTATCCTTTCCTAAGATGTTTAATTGATTATTATAGAATTTTACAAAGTCATATGTTGGTGTGGGAGCCGTTTTAAAGATTTGGCTTCCAGGTGAAAATTTATATTCATTTTTATCTAAAAGAAGTTCAACTTTTTGTCTAGTTGAGATTTCTATGTTAGATAGAGTGTTGTTAGTATAAAGTGGCAATGAATCTTTGGTTATATGAACTTTATCTAAGTTGTTGAGTCTACTATCTAAATATGATCTAGCAACGGATAGTTGAATGTCACTTGCTAGTTGACCGATATTTCCATGAGGATTATATAGCATTAAGTCTGATAAACAGTTTTTATCAACATGTATAGGCATATTTATTTTTTTAGACTCAGCACTATATAAATTGTTAACTAGCATTAGTTTTTCACTTAAGGTTCTCTCTTTAAGACTAGGAATTCTTATTGATGATGGTATTCTCCTTAGGAATGTAGTAAGCAACATAGAGTTAGGATTTTCTGTCGTAGCTGCTATTATTAGAACCTTAGCAGTTCTCTCAGAGGAAGTTTCTCCAAGTCTTCTAAATTTTTGTTTATCAATATATAAGAAGAGCATTTCTTGCCCCTCTGGAGGAAGTCTATGGATTTCATCTAAAAATAAAACCCCACCATCAGCTTCTTCTATTAACCCTTTTTTGTCAGTATCTGCGCCAGTATATGCTCCTTTAACAGTACCAAATAATTGAGCAACTAATAGATTTGGATTATTAGCATAGTCGGCACAGTTAAATACCACAAAAGAGGAGTTTTTGCTAAACACATTATTTTGTACACCATACTCATACATGATTTCGGCAAATAGACTTTTACCAACACCAGACTCTCCAAGAAGTATAGTATGAAGTCCATTAGGATAAAGTATTGATGATTTACCTAACTTTACTATACCTGCTAAACTATGATTTGAACCTATTAATTTGTTAAAAGGATCTAAGTTATTAGTATTACTAACTTCTTTCTCATTTGAATAATCTAAAATTGGAACTAAATCTGCTAAAGAAGAGCATTCTAGACATTGGTCTTCTAAAAGGATTTGAAATATATTCTCAAAGCGCTCTCTGTCAAAATACTTAGTTGGTTTTCCTTTGATTTTTATAAGTAAACCATCTTTATAAAGTTTATTCAAATCTGAAGAGGCATTATTTCTAAGTATACTAAGTTTTTCAACTATATCTAAAGAGGAAATTCCTAAAGTTGGATTTTCTTTTATATCATTAATAGTAACGTTTTCACAAAAAGCCTCAATATGATTTTTTATGACATCAATTCTTAACACCCTAATCTACCTCCTAAAAGAAGAATTCTTAATTATAAGTGATAGATGTCTAAATTTATCTAAGGAATATGAATAGAAGTTATAGTAAGCTTCACAGAAATAATTAAGATTATCATTTTGGTTCTCTCTGTGACGTCTACAACCACCTCGACAAATTAACATATATTTGCAGGATTTGCATTTAGTACTTATTTCGGTGGATTCCTTTAAAAAGTTAATGGTTCCTTCATTTTTATGAATGTCGTCAAAGGAGTCTTTAAGTATGTTTCCAATATTGTAATTCTCGTAGGTATAAAAGTCACATGGATATACTGAACCATCACTTTCAATAATATGTTGACATGAGCATACTCCTCTCATATCACAAGCTTCGTAATCTTTATTTAAGAATAGTCCTAATATATTATCAAATAATCTTATGCTTACATAATTATTGTTTAATGCATCCTTATACCATAGATCAAATGTTTTAATGAGAAATTCTTCATACTCTTTAGGTGTAAGTGAATATTCTTCTAAAGTCATAGAAGTATTTTCTAAGGGTTCTAAACAAGGATTAAATTGAATGTATTTAAAGTTATTTTTTTTGTAGAAGTTATAAATGCCTTCAACTTTTTTACACAAAGCTGAGGTTATAACAGTAAGAATATTAAAGTCAACATCGTATTTTTTTAGTATAGTAATACCTTTATTGACGCTATTAAAACTACCATTATTTTTATAATCAAGTCTGTTTAAATTATGAATATCCTTATTTCCATCTAGAGAAATACCAACAAGAAATTTATTTTCTTTTAAGAATTCCCCCCATTCATCATTCAGTAGTGTACCGTTTGTTTGAATTGAGAATGAGAAGCTTGTACTATTGGTTATTTCTTTAGTGTATTTGATAAGCTCTTTATAAAATTCTAGGCCCACAAGAGTAGATTCTCCTCCTTGAAAACCTATAGAACAATGACCACCATTACAATAGTCAGTAGCTTTTAAAACGATTTCTTTAAGAGTAGAAAGTGGCATAAAGCCATAGTCTTTTATATCTCTTGCATCAGCAATAGAGTGATAGAAACAGTATTTACACTTTAAGTTACATTTACTAGATGACGGTTTTATCATTAAGCTTAAATTTCTTTTCATTTTTTAACCTCCCATATTAAATAAATACTGAAAGAATATTATAGAAATTTAATATAATTAATGCTATTAATACTACGTTAAATACTTTTAGAATGGTTTCGCTTGAATATAGCTTATTAAGCCTAGAACCTATTATTCCTCCTAGGATTCCACCCACAACCATAAATGGTAGCATACTTAAGTCAAATCCACTGAAACCAGAAGAAGTTGCAACGGTTACTAGCTTTGAAGCCTGAGAAAATAATATAGTTATTATTGAATTAACAGCTGCCTCCTTTGTATTCATTGAGAAGAATATTGTAAGAACACAAACATTTATTGGTCCTCCTCCTATGCTTAAGAAAGATGCTATTGCTCCTAAAAGCAACCCTATTGCTATACATGCTAAAGAATTTTCTATATGGTAGCTTTTAAATTTGTCTTTATTATTCATGTATATGTATACAAGAATTAGTAGTGTAGCTAGTACAAAGTTTTGTATTATTGTAACTGTTATTGGTTGCATTAAGGTTAAAATGAACTTTACTAGTTTTTCTCCTATAAGACCTCCAAAGATTGAACCTATACCAATAAGCACAGTTTTTCTTACTTCAATTTTGAATTTATAACGTATTTGCTTGATTATGGAAACTATAGCCATAGAAAAAACAGTGAATGACGATAATACACTTATTGTTGATAAGTTATAGTCGCCTAAGAAATCTAGAATGGGTTTTATTATTACCCCGCCACCAAGACCTGCCATTGAACCTAGGGTCGTAGCCCCTAAAGCAATAAATAAGTAAAGTAAATTCATTTGTTTTTCCTCCAATTCTAACTTTTGTAAAAAGCCTATACTATCTATATTAATTTCAATTTCTATAATTTTCAAGCAGATTTCAAACTTATTAGAAAATAAAAAAAATACTATTTTATATGAAGAGTATTGGATTGATACTAATAAACAGTATTGTTTTTTTAAAAAGAGTATTAATGAGTATTATACTTGTTTGAAAACGTTATATACACTTGCAATACTGATTTTGGCACGGTACTTGCTTTAAATAAAGGCATAAGGAGGGAGTACATAAATGAAAGAAATAGGAATCATATTAATAAGTCATGGGCATTTTGCAGAGTATGCAATGAAGAGTGCTGAAATGATAGTTGGGAAGCAAGAGAAGTATAAAATAGTTTCAGTTACTGATGATAAGGATTTAGAAAATGTTTTAGAGGAGCTTAGAGAAGCTTATAAAGAATTAAAAGATGAAAGAGAAATAATTATTCTAGCAGATATATTTGGAGGGACTCCATGTAACGCTAGTTCAAGAATGATATTAGATGGATGCGATGTAGTAGTGTATACAGGATTTAATTTACCTGTTCTATTAGAACTATTATTAAACAGAGAGTTACCAACTGAAGCAATTAAAGAAAAGTTAGAAGAGGTTTATAAAGAAACATTTATAGATATAAACAAGAAGTTATCAGTAAAAGAAGAAGAGGAAGAAATAGCTTTATAGAGAGTTTAAGGAGGAAATAAAAATGGGTGTTAAATTAGTAAGAATTGATGACAGATTAATACATGGACAAGTTTGTTCAACTTGGATTGGAGACTATGGCATAGAACAAGTCCTAATAATTAATGATAAGGTAAGCAAGGATCCAGTACAAAAATCAGTAGTAGGACTTGCAGCTCCAGCAGGAGTAAGAGTTTTAGTATTTGGTGTAGATCAATTTATAGAAGTATTAAAGAAGAATCCAATAAAGAAGGATACTTTGCTGTTATTTACAACATCAACAGATGTATTAAAAGTAGTAAATGGGGGATTAGAAATTCAAAAGGTAAATGCTGGAGGAATGAGATACAACGAAACTAGAAAGAGACTTACAAAGTCAATTTCAGTAACCCCTGAAGAAGAAAGTGCATTTAAAGAACTTATGGATAAAGGCATTGAAGTATTTGTACAAATGGTACCTAAAGATGACGTAGTATACATGAAGGATCTAATTTAAAATTTATAAATAAATTAATAAAGGAGAGGTTATTATGTTAATCAAAGCATTATTAGTGGCTGTTTGGGCAGGTATATGTGCATGGGACCAATATGGACCACATTTAGGTTTCAGAAAACCATTACTTGCAGGTGCAGTAACAGGACTTATTTTAGGTGATTTAACTCAAGGTCTTATAATTGGAGCAACATTAGAATTAATGTGGTTAGGAGTAAACAACGTAGGTTCTTATGTTCCACCAGATGTTATTTCAGGTTCAGTAGTTGGTGTAGCAATTGGTATTTTATCAGGCGGTGGAGAAGCAACTGGTGTAGCTGTTGCAATTCCAGTTTCATTATTAGTTCAACAACTTGATATGTTATGTAAAACTATCAGTATTTCTTTAGTACACAAAGCAGATAAAATTGCTGAAACAGGTGATTTTGATAAGATTGACAAGCTTCAATATATGGGTGGTGGCTTAATTTTCTTAAGTAGAGCAGTACCAACATTTATAGCTGTATTTTTAGGAGCAAGTGCAATTGACTCTATTATGGCAGCAATACCAGCAAGCGTAATGACCGGTTTAACAGTTGCATCAAAAGCAATTCCAGCAGTAGGTATAGCAATGTTATTGACTATGATGCTTAAAAAGAATATGTGGATGTTCTTAATACTAGGATTCACATTAACTGCATACTTAAATTTACCTACATTAGCATTAGCATTAATAGGTGCATGTTTCGCAGGTGTTTATGACTTAATAATGAACAATAAACAAAAAGAATCATCTGTTAATAAAGCAGCGACAGTATCTGTTGAAGTAGAAGAAGGTGTAGAAGGAGGCTGGGATCTATAATGGCTAACTTAATTGATAAAAAGGATTTAAAGAAAGTATTTTGGAGATCACAAATATGTCAATTCTCTCATAACTATGAAAGAATGCAAAGTTTAAGTACAGTTTATATATTAAAGCCAATATTTAAGAAGCTTTATAAAGATAAATCAAAAGAAGAAAGAGCTAATGCTATGAAGAGACACTTAGAGTATTTCAATACTCATCCAATAGCAATGCCTTTTATCTTAGGTATCGTAGCAGCAATGGAAGAGACAACAGATGAAGATCAAAAAGAATCAGTAATCTCAATGAAGACAAGTTTAATGGGTCCTTTAGCTGGTATTGGAGACAGTATGCTTAACTTCACATGGATGCCTATAGCAGGATCAATTGGTGCGGCATTCGCTTTAGATGGAAACATATTAGGTGCAATATTAATGTTCTTAATGATTAACTGTTTATACTTCCCGTTAAAGTATTATGGTGTAACTAAAGGTTATTCTAAAGGGATGGAAGTTTTAGGTGGAGAAGATAACGGAAAAGGTATATTTGACAGATTAGCAAATATGGCTAACGTTCTTGGAGTTATTGTTGTTGGTGGATTAATTGCAACAACTGTAAAAGTAACACTTGGTGTTCAGATTGCAGCAGGAGAAAATCCTTTAATGTTACAAGAAATGCTTGATAAAGTAATGCCGAACTTACTTCCATTAGCATTAACATTCCTTTGTTACTATCTATTAAAGAAATCTAACGGTAAGAATGCTGTTTGGGTAATATTCGGAGTATTAATAATAGCAGTATTATTGTCAATGGCTGGAGTTATAGTATAGAAGTAAAAGAATATGTGAACTTAAAAATTTAAGGTCACACCTAAAAATTATTGTAGACAAGCTGATAAGTATATTATTGCTTGTCTACAGTAATATGAATTAAAACTTAGTAAATTTGGAGGGGATTTTATATGAGAACAGTCGTAGTTTTAATGGATACATTAAAGAGAAATATGATGGAAGTCTACAATAATGAAACTTGGGTAAAGACTCCTAATATAACTAAATTCTCTAAGGAAGCAGTTACATTTGATAATCATTGGGTTGGATCTGCTCCATGTATGCCTGCAAGAAGAGATATACTTACTGGACGTTTGAACTTTTTAGAAAGATCTTGGGGACCAATAGAACCATTTGATATAACGCTTCCTAAAGTATTATCAGAAAAGAATGTATTTAGTCATATAGTAACAGACCATCCTCACTATTTTAGATTAGGTGGAGAGGATTATGTTCAACAATTCTCTACTTGGGACTTCTATAGAGGACAAGAAGGAGATCCATGGATATCAAAAATTGATGATCCATCATTTATGCCAGATGATTATTATGGAAAATTAAGAAGACAATATCAATGGAACAGAACAAAGTGGGAAAGACAAGAAGATGAATATCCAACTCCTAAGACATTTAATGCAGCCTGTGAATGGCTTGAAGATAATAAGGAACATGATGATTTCTTCTTGATGGTAGAAACTTTTGATCCACATGAACCATTTGATGTTCCAGAAGAGTATATGAAGATGTATGGTTGTGAATATGAAGGACCATATTTTGAAACACCAAATTATAAAGAAGTTGATGTGCCAGATGATGCCTTAGACTATATAAATAAGAGGTATGCCGCATTACTTACAATGACAGATAAACATTTTGGAAAATTAATAGATAAATTAAAGGCTCTTAATATATATGAAGATACTTTAGTTATAGTAACTACAGACCATGGATATTTCTTAGGTGAAAGGAATTACTTTGGTAAGAATTATATGCATATGTATAATGAGTTAGCTCACATTCCTTTATTAGTACATTTCCCAGAAGGAAAGATGGCAGGAGAAAGAGTGAATGTATTAACTCAAAATATTGATATTATGCCAACAGTTCTAGATTATTCAGGAGTAGAAATTCCAGAAGATGTTCAAGGAGCTTCGTGGAAACCAATTCCTGAAGGTAGAGAATATAACAGGGAGTATGCTTTATATGGTTACCATGGAATAGCAATGAATGTTACAGATGGTGAACATACATATTTTAGAGCACCTAATAAAGAAAATAAGCCATGCTTTGAATATACATGCATACCAACAACAATTAGAAAGTATTTAGGAAAAGGAAGAGAGAAGGAAATAGAAATGGGTAGGTTCTTAAAGAGAACAGATTATCCTGTTTATAAAATTCCAATAGAAAATCCTTCAATACTAGATAATGTTGATGATGCTTTGAAATATACTTCTGAAAGTAAGTTGTTTAATATAGTTGAAGACTATCCTCAAGTAAATCCAATAAAGGATGAAACTTTAGAAAACAAATATATTGACCTTTTAAAAAGAGGATTAGAAGAAATGGATGCTCCAAAAGAGCAATTTGAAAGACTAAATCTAAAATAGTAGGAGGAAAATTCGATGAAAGTAATAATTGCATCAGATAGCAAAAGTGTAGAATTTAAAAATGGTATAAAGGAAGACTTACTTAACAAAGGTTATGAAGTCATAGATAAAACAGAAGGAAAAGAAGTTGATTTTTATGATGCCTCAAATTTAGTATGTGAAGCAATTCTTAATAAAGAAGGGGTAAGAGGTATCGTAGTAGATGAATATGGTACAGGTTCCTTTAATGTGTGTGCAAAACATAAGTATATAGTATGTGCACAAGTAGCTGATGAACATTCAGCTAAGATGACTAGAGACCATAATAATACTTCAATAATAACAATGGGTTCTAAGGTTACAAGTTTAGAAATTGGAAAAAGAATTTCAGAAAAATTCGTTTCATCTGAATACTCAGGTGGAAGACATCAAATAAGAGTAGATATGTTAAATAAAATGGCATAGGAGGAAAAAGAAATGATTATATCAGTTGGATGCGACCATATAGTTACACATGTTAAAAATAGCGTAGTTGAGTATTTAAAATCAAAGGGGCATGAAGTTATAGATAATGGTACTTATGACCATGTAAGAACTCATTATCCAATATACGGAAAGGCTACTGCTGAAAAAGTAGTAAATGGAGAAGCAGATTTAGGAATAGTAATCTGTGGTACAGGAGTTGGTATAACTAATTCAGCAGCTAAGATTAAGGGAGCTAGAGTTGCTCTAGTAAGAGATGTTGAAACAGCAAGATATTCTAAAGAAGAATTAAACATAAATATTCTTGGTTTTGGTGGAAGAATTACTGGGATTGGATTAATGGAAAACATTATTGATGTATTCTTAGAAACTGAATACAAGCCAACAGAAGAAAACAAGAAGTTAATTGAAAAGATAGATAACATGATAGAAAAAGATTATGCAAATGGTGATGAACATTATTTTGATGAGTTCAATGAGAAGTGGGAAAGAGGAGAATATCACGATTAATATTTAGGGGGATAAAAATGAGTATACTATCAACAAGACAAATGCTTTTAAATGCACAAAGAGATGGATATGCTGTTCCAGCATTCAATATACACAATCTGGAGACATTACAAGTAGTTGTAGATACAGCTGTTGAAATGAGATCACCAGTAATAATTGCGGGGACACCTTCAACAATTGAATATGCAGGTGCTGAATATATAAATGCAATGGCAGAAGTAGCAGCCCATAAATATGATATTCCAATAGCAATTCATTTAGATCATTTTGAAGATGTAGAGGCTATAAAGAGTAATATAGATATTGGATTTAAATCATGTATGATAGATGCATCAAAGCTAGAGTTTGAAAAGAACATTGCTAAGGTTAAGGAAGTAGTAGATTATGCTCATAAATTTGATGCTACAGTAGAAGCAGAACTTGGAAAATTAGGTGGACAAGAAGATGACTTAATTGTAGATGAAAAAGATACAATGTATACAAACCCTAATGATGCAGCAGAGTTTGTAAAGAGAACAGGAATTGATTCTTTAGCAGTAGCTATAGGGACAGCTCATGGATTATATAAGGGTGAACCTAAACTTGATTTTGAAAGATTAAAGGAAATAAGATCAAAAGTAGAGGTTCCACTAGTTTTACATGGAGCCTCAGATGTTCCAGATGAATTGGTAATGAAGGCTATTTCACTTGGAATATGTAAGGTTAATGTTGCAACAGATTTAAAGATTCCATTCTCAGGTGCATTAAAGGAATACTTCAGCCAGCATCCAGAAGCTAATGATCCAAGAAAGTATATGACTCCTGGTAAAGAAGCAATGAAGAAAATAGTAGAACATAAGATACAAATTTGCGGTAGTGCAAATAGATATTAATAGAATAGGAAGTTAGATATGATATTAGTAGTAAATTTAAATGCATCTGTTGATAAAAGATATGAAATGAAGGAGCTTGAAAAAGGAACTGTAATGAGGGCTTTTAAGGTTGAAAACACACCTGGAGGTAAGGGAATACACGTTGCCAATGTAGCTACTATCTTAGGCGAAGAATGTATTGCAACAGGATTCTTAGGTGGAAAAACTGGTGAATTTATTGAAGAAAAGTTATCTGATTATAATATAAAGAGTGATTTTATAAAAATAAATGGTGAAACCAGAGAATGTTTAGCTATAATTACAGAGGATTTAGATCAAACTGAAATATTAGAACCAGGACCGGAAGTTTCTATGGAAGAACAAAATAAGTTCTTATTAAAATATAAAGAGTTAATAAAGAGCAGCAATATTATTGTTGCTTCTGGTAGTGTACCAAGAAATATTCCTAAAAGTTTCTATGGTGAATTAATTAGTATTGCTAATAAAAACAACAAGAAGTTTTTATTAGATACAAGTGGAGAACTTTTAGTAGAAGGTATAAAATCTAAGCCTTTCTTTATTAAACCTAATAGAGATGAAATAGAGGCATTAACAGGTAAAAGAATAGAAACTGATGAAGATGCTATTGAAGAAATTATAAAGTTCCAAGAACAAGGAATAGAATTTGTAGTTATTTCTCTTGGAAGTAAGGGCTCAATAGCAGGTTATAAAGGAAAGTTTTATAAAGTAATTGTTCCTAAAGTAAAAGCTGTAAATCCTGTTGGGTCTGGCGATTCTTATGTTGGTGGCGTAGCTGTTGCCTTAGAAAGAGGCTATGATATAGAAGATATATTAAGATATGCTTCAGCTTGTGGTACAGCAAATTCTATGGAAGAAGAAACAGGATTCGTTAGAAAAGAGGTAGTGGAAGATTTATTTAAAAAAATAACTGTAACTTTGAATAAATAATATTAAATAAAAGTGATTGCTTAAATGTTCAGTATTTATTGATTAAATTTAGATTCATCTTTAGTATTAGCGTAAAAACATGTATTAAAGATGAATCTTTTTTTGATAATTAAGAGTGTAATTATAGGATTGGTTGTAAGTCTATAATTATATAACAAAAAATAAGGAGATGAAGAGGTTTGAGAAAGAAGAGAATATTAAATTTATTGTTATCGTTTACTTTGATTGTATCATGTGTTTCTCCCATATCAGTGGTTAGCGCTAAGAATATTAAGGAAGATGTAAACATTGAAAAAAACTTAATAGGATATTGGGATTTTAATGAAGGAACACTAACTAACAAAGCAAATAGTGATAAGAATGGAGAGCTCATAGGTAAAGGAATATCTATTAAAGACTCAGATATGGGAAAATCCCTTTACTTTGGTAGTGATTCTGATAGTTATATGAAGGTTCCTGAATTTATAAATACTGGTGCGAAACCATATACCATATCAATGTGGTACAAGTATGATGAGAATGTAACAACTCATAATAATACTGTATTAGCTCAACAAGATGGTAATGGTAGATCGTTACTATTATTAACTTCTACTAATAAATATAGAAGTTTTGTTAATGCACAAAATGTAGATAGTAATACAGATGTAGATATAAGTATTTGGCAACATGTATCAATGACAATAGATCCAGAATCTAATAAAATAAAGTACTATATAAATGGTAAATTTGACTCGGAAAAAGATGCAGGAAATAATAAAGTAGATGCATTAACAAGTTTATTAATAGGAAGGCATAAAAATGGTGGAAAAGATCCAGACTCAATGAAAGGGGAAATAGATGAGGTCCGTGTATATGATAGAATCATAAATGATAGTGAAGCAAAGGCTATATATGAATCAGTAAAATCACCTAATAAAACAATTGAAGATAATCTAATAGGACATTGGAACTTTGATGATGGAAATGTAGACAACTTAGTTGGAGATAAAGATGGAAAATTAATAGGTAATAATGTAGCTATAGGAAAATCAAGTAACGAAGAGTTGGGGAATTCATTAATCTTTAATAAAGGTAATGATAGTAGTCTAAAGATTGATAATTTCATTAATACAGGTAAAAATCAATATTCCTTCTCTTTGTGGTATAAAACCGGAGAAGTTAGTAAAGATAACCATACAGCGTTACTACAACAAGGGGATGCTGGAAGATCTTTATTAACACTTCGCCTAGATAATAAGTATGGTTCATATGTTAATGGTGCAGATGTTTTATCCACTAATACAGTAACTAAGGGAACTTGGCAAAATGTTATTATAACTACTGATCCTAAGTCAAATAAAGTTAAGTATTACATTAATGGAGAACTTGATGGGGAATATGATGCTGGAGATAACTCAGTTGATGAGATGACTAGCTTAATAATAGGAAATCATAAAAATCCTAATGCAGAAAATCCACAACAATTTGTAGGAGAAATAGATGAAATTAGGGTATATGACTATGCAATTGGTAAGGATATAGCAAAAGAAATATATGAAGATAAAGTAGATAAAAACGTAAAATTAAAATTAAATCCAAATGAAGTTGAACGTTCAATTGATCGTGCTACTTTTGGAATTAATCATAGATATTCATTTAATGGATATGGAAGCTTTGACTCTGAAACAGGAAAGATGAGGGAAGACTTTACAGAACTTTATAAAAATGCAAATTTTGGTTCTCTAAGATATCCAGGTGGTACTATCTCAAATTTATTTAGATGGAAAGACTCTATAGGAGATTCATCTAATAGAAAAAATCAAATTCATGGATTCTATAGTGCAGCTAAAGGAATAGAGCCTAACTTTGGATTAGGAGAAGTAGCTACATTTGCTGATGAAAACAATTCTGAAATAGTTTATGTATATGGATTAGGTAGAGGTTCAGCACAAGATGCTGCAGACTTAGTTGAATATCTTAATGCTGAAGTAGGTACAAATCCAAATGGGGGAATCGAATGGGCAAAGGTTCGTGAGAAAAATGGACATCATAATCCTTATAATGTAAGATTCTTTGAAATTGGTAATGAAATGAACCAAGGTGGAGTTGATGGATCAACTTCACAAATGTATTGGACTGCTTATGATGGAAAAGCTCTAGATCATTATATTAATGGTGGAACTATAAATATAACAAAACAAGAAGTTGTAGAACCAGAAGAATGGAATGCATCAACAGCTAAGAGTAATGGTGAACCTAACCAAGTTAAGTATATGAGATATGCTAATACAATACCGGGTAGAGGAAGTGATACTCAAGAGGATTATAAAAAAGATGAATTTACGGCAGTAAAAAAAGACTCAGTGCATGTATATGTTAATGATGTTGAATGGACTGTAGTAGAAAATATTAAAAATACTGGTGCTGAAAATGTAGTGGAAGTTAATTACTTTAATGGGGAACTATTATTTGGTGATGGAGTAAATGGAAACATACCTAAAGAAGGTGCTACTATAAAAGTATCATATACAGTTGAAAAAGATGGATTTATCCAAGTGTCACAAGCAATGAGAGATACAATTAAGCAAATAAATGAATTATCTGGAACTGATAAAGAAATTCAGGTATATTCAAGTTTTGAAACAGAAGGTTTTGTAAAAACTATGAATCAAAATAATTATAATGATTTATATGATGGTTTAACTATACATCCATACTCAGGTACTCCAACAGGTTCAGGAGAAGATTTCTATGACTCTGCAATGAAGCTAGCAGATAAAAATGGTATTGCTCATGTTCAGAAATACGTTGATTTAATGCCAGAAGGAAAGGTGCCTGTAATTTCTGAATTTGGTATATTTAGATCTACCAATCCACTATTAAGATCTCAGACACATGCTGTATATATAGCTAAATGTTTAATGGAATATGTGAGATTAGGTAGTCCATATATTCAAAAACATTGTTTAGTAGATTGGTACAGTGAAGGTGCAGATTCATTAGGACCAACACAACAAGCTGTAATACAAGCAGTACCTCAAGAGGGCGCTGATACATCAACAGGTGAAGGTAATTATAAGTTTTTCTCAACACCTTCTGCCCATGTATTTGAAATGTTAAATGGAATGTTTGGTAATGAGATTATAAGTAGTAACTTCAGTTATATGCCTAAGTTTGCTAGTACTGTTGATGTATTCAATGCATTAGCCAGTAAGGATGAAGAGGGTAATATTTATTTAGCTGTAGTTAATCTAGATAAGAATGAGAAAAGAAATATAGAAGTTCAAGTTGATGGTGTAGACTTAACTAATAAGGTGGTTGATGTGCAGAAGCTTGCTGGAGATTCGTTTAGTGAAGAAAATACTTTAGATAATCCTAATAATGTTGAGATAGAAAAATCCAAATTTGTAGTAGATAATGAAGGTATGAATTTAGAATTAGATCCTCACTCATTTACTATACTAAAAATAAATAACAAAGAAGAAGTGAAAGCAGTTGATAAATCTAAATTAGAAGAGTTAGTTAAAGCTAGTGAAGCTAAGAATGAAGGTGATTATACAGCAGAAACATGGGCAGTATTTAAAAATGTTTTAAGTGAAGCAAGGTTAGTTTTAAATAACTCAGATGCAACTCAAGAGGAAGTTGATAATATAGTTAATAGTTTAAAAAGTGCTTTATCTAATTTAAAAGAGATAGAGAAAGAAATACCAAAAGATGAAGATAATAATGGAGGTAAAGAAGAGAATGATAATGAAGGTAGTAATCCACCAAAAACTGGAGATGTATCTTCACCTATTATGGCCTTGGCTTCAATACTTACATTAAGTGGAGTATATTTATTTAGGAATAAAAAACATAAGTGATTATAGTAATACCTAAATAATTATATTAATAAATTTTAGCGATTCTAGGTATTTATTATTTAAGTATTCGCTTGGAATTGGGCTATTGGAGACTCTCCAGTAGCCTTTTTTAGTTACAATAAATATTAAAATAAGGATTGTTAACATTTTTTATATTGTAAAAAATTATTAATACTATTTTTATTGGATGTAATGGTAATATATATAAATTGTGCAATAGAAAAGTTGGTTTGAAAGAAAAAGTTGAGTGGAGTTACTCCCAACTTTTTTTCATTACATGATTATAGTAAAAGCAGATAGCACTATCAATAATTGTATTCATATAGATATTGTAGTCAGAACTAGTACCTTTAATTTGATTAAGCTTTATTAGTGTGGATTTTCTAAAAGAATAAGATCTGCGGACTTCAAAAAGTTTTCCATCAATAGAAGGGGGAATACCATTTGGTTGAGTTGTATGTCTATTATTTTCAATAGGTAGTGGAGTAAATTTTATTTTAGTGACAGGTTGAGTCTCCTCTTTTTTCTTTTCAAAAACTGTGTTCTCTTCTTTAGCTTCATCAGTAAAACAAAAATTAGAAACATTATCTTTACATGGTGGAACGTAATCTGTAAAACAGATTTCATCAATTGGTTCTTCGTAATATAAATCGTCTTTGGACATTACAAATTCTTTTTTTTTCTTGCCATTTCAAACCTCCAAATTTTTTTCTATAAATTTTATATGCAGAAAGATAAGTTGTTAAGTTTTTAACAACTTAACGAGAAAAGAAGAAAAGAACTTAAGAAGTTATAGTAAAAATGCGGATTTGAAGGTTTTTTTGTGAGATGAATTCTAAAAGTGCATATATTTTGTTTGAAAATAATTTTGTGAGGGATTTATTATGGAAGATAAAATTAAATTGAGAGTTGATAAGTATATCGAAGAAACAATAAAGGTTGTTGGAAATTTTAAATTTTAATTAGAAAAGACCTGGAGCAGTTCCAGGTCATAAATATTGCAAGTGATTTTTATTTTATTGATTATACTTCCATTCATGTTCAATATGTGAGCAAAAGTCAAATAAATTATATCTATTAGGAACATCTTCAATATTAATAATATCTTCAGGATATATTCCATCCCAAGGAGAAACGGTTACTATACTATTGCTATATATTTTTATTACATACTTTGAATCATCAAAGGTAATCTTTAATTGATATGGTTCTTTTTCTTCTGGAATAGTTCCATCAGTTTTATAGTTATCTTTAGATAGGGAACGAATAAAATTTTCTATAATATCGTTATCCTCTTCCTTATTAATAGGAACATTTTTATAGAAGTTAGTGTTGAATAATTCTATAGAATACTCTTCATCATTAAGAAGTTTTGAATAAATTTCTTTAGTGTAAAAATCAGGAGAGGATTTTTTACTAAAGTTTATGTATTTAGGATCATTAAAGGAACATCCTTGTAACAAAAGTGATAGTATAAGAAAAGTGTATATTGTAAATCTCTTCATAAGAAAACCTCCATAACATAAGTAGTTACTATATAAACTTATTCAGAATAATAGTTATTTAGAACAATACATTCATAATGAATTAATATTAGAAGAAACCCAAGGAAATCCTTGGGTCAGGGTGTCGACAAAATCGACACCCTTTCATTTTTTTGATAAAATATCACCGGTGATATTTTATGATGACAAGAAGAGATATAGATAACAGATTACAAATTGAATTTAATAGTGTAGATGCATTAGTTCCTGAAAATCATTTGATTAGGAAAATTGATGCAGCTTTAGACTTTAACTTTATATATGATGAAGTTGCAGAGTTATACTCTGCGTTCGGCGCGCCAAGCATAGATCCAGTAGTTTTAATAAAAATTGTTATGATTCAGTATTTGTTTGGAATACCTTCAATGAGACAAACTATAAGAGAAATTGAAGTAAATATAGCCTATAGGTGGTTTATTGGATATTCATTTACTGAGAAAATACCTCACTTTTCCACCTTTAATAAGAACTATGAAAGAAGATTTAAAAATACTGATTTATTTAACAATATATTCACTGAAATATTGGAACAGGCTAATAAGCATGGGTTCATTGATTTATCTGAGATATACATAGATTCAACGCATATAAAAGCAAGTGCAAATAAGAAGAAGTATACTAAGAAAGAAATTGATGTTGAGGCAAAGAGATACCAGGAAGAATTAGAAAAAGAAATAGATGAAGATAGAAAAAATCATGGTAAAAAACCTTTAAAGAAAGAAAATAAACCTACCGAAACGAAAGTTGTTACAGAAAGCAATACAGATCCAGATAGTGGTATGTTTTTTAAGAATGAAAAAGAGAAATGTTTTGCTTATTCTGCACATACAGCATGCGATAAAAATAATTACATATTAGAGTTTGATATTACTGCTGGAAATGTGCATGATAGTGTCGGCTTCATTGATTTATATAAAAAATTAAAAGATAGATTTTCTACTGATGAAATCATAGCTATAGCTATGGATGCGGGATATATTACACCATATATTTGCAAAGAATTACTTGAAGATAATATTTTACCATCACTTCCATATAAGCGTCCTATGACTAAAGATGGATTCTTTAAAAAGTATGAGTATGTTTATGATGAAGCTAATGATTGTTATATATGTCCAAATTTTAAAATATTGAAATATAGCACTACAAACCGAGATGGATACAGAGAATATAAATCAAATCCATGCGAATGTAGTAAATGTCCTTATTTAAATAAATGTACTAATAGTAAAAATAACCAAAAGGTCATTACTCATCATATTTGGCAGAAGTTTATTGATGAAGCAAATCATCTTAGACATGATAAATATGTAAAATCGGTATATAAAGCTCGTAAAGAAACAATAGAGAGAGTTTTTGCAGATGCTAAAGAAAAGCATGGTATGCGTTATACACATTTAAGAAGCTTGGCTAAAATTACTATGGAGGTCACGCTTATTTATGCATGCATGAATCTGAAGAAAATGGCAAACCGATTATGGAAAAGGCGTGATAGCTATCGCTCCGATAGCACATTTAGTAACTGTATTATAAAAATTTACTCTTTAATTTTAAATTTAATTACAAAAAGCATTTTCTCAAACTTGAGAAAATGCTTTTTGTCTACAATCTGACCCAAGGAAATCCTTGGGTTTAGTTTTTTTTAGGCATAGGAAAGTATAAAATCAAGCAAAATAAGTATCTATTCTACTTTTTATAAGCAAGATTTTCCTTCATTCTTTGCCTTTGAAATTAAGAAGCCTACAGCAAGTAACAATAAGTCTCTTATTTCGCTTAGACCAGATAAAGATGGATCAAGATGCATCCAATTTGTTATAAATAATGCAGCTAGACAAATGATTGCAACTAGGCCGCCAGTGATAGTTTGAATTTCTTCATGACCAAATTTACTAGGTATACAATGTTTTCCAAACACATATCCAAATATGGATGAAAGAATAGATTTTATAGCCATGTTATTTTCTGGAAAGTTAGTGCTTCCCAAAAGAGTTGAAATAACCATATTCATAAGACATGCAAATCCAATAAATAATATTATTTTTGTTGAAGAGCATTGTTTATTCCATAAGGCAATTAGTTTTTTTATATCCTTCATATAAAATCACCTCTATAACATAATATGTAGTTATGTAACATGTGCCACAAATTTATAGTATTTAGTGATATTTATTAATATTAGAGAGTAATATAAACTGAAGTCTTAGCTTCAGATAAGTTTCTATCTGGTGGAAGTGCTATAGTGGATGGCCATTAGATAAACTAGCATTAATATATAAGGAGGAGAAGATGTTAGTAATAGCTACAATAGGTCCTAGCACAAATGAAAAACTAATATTAAGAGATATTATTGATAGTGGAGCTAACATGATAAGATTAAATTTTTCTCATGGTAGATTAGAGGAGTTTGAGGAAAAAGTAAATATTGCAAGAAGTATAAAAAGTGATATCGAAATAATGCAAGATTTGTCAGGAAGTAAAATAAGAGTGTCTGATAAGTTGCCTTATATAATTAAGCTATATCATGGAGAAGAAGTATTTTTTTGTGGAGAGGATTCCTATAAAAAGAGAGGACATAATTTCGCCTTTGGTAGTAAAAAAGTAATTCCTTTAAATATTTCCAAGAATATATTAAACACCAATAAAATAAGAAGTTTGTCTATGAAAGATAATACAATGCTTTTTGAGGTGTTAAATAAAACAGAAGATTTGATTAAGGTTAAAGTTATAAAAGGAGGAGTAGTAAGGGCAGGGAAAGGATGCAATATAAAAGGTATAAATAGAAGTAAGATACCATTATCAGAAAAAGATAGAAGTGATATTTTATGGGGGATAAATCATAATGTGGACGTAGTATGTCAGTCTTTTGTTGAAAGTCCTAGTGATATTAAGAAGGTGAAAAGTTACATTAAAGAAGTAAATATGAATTTTAATCCTAAGATATGGGCTAAGGTTGAAACTCCTATAGGTGTAAAAAATATTGAATATATATTAAAAGAAGTAGATGGAGTTGTAATAGGAAGAGGTGATCTTATACCAGAAAGCAACATAGAAGATACACCAATATATGAAAGTAAAGTAATTGAATCATGTGTGAAAAATAATAAAGAGGTTATAGTGGCCACTCATTTATTAAATAGTATGAAAAATGGTAGAAAACCAGAATTGCCAGAAGTAGAAGGTATATATAATTTTGTTAATTCTGGGGTAAGTGGCTTTTTGTTAGCTGGTGAAACTTCAATTGGGAAGGTTCCTATAAAGACAGTGGATTTCTTAACTAAGATAATAAAAAAGTATTCAAAGGAGTAAGTATGAATAAAAAGAATGATAAAGCATATTTGATACCAGTATTATGGTTTTCTTTGGGGGGTATAATTTTTTATACTCTATATAGAGTTATAAAATTATTTGTTTAGTTTAACATTATATTCAAAATTATATGTGTTAAATATAGAAAATGGTATATATAGTGAGAAATTTAATACAGTTAATGAAATTTATGTAAAAATGGTGTAGAATTTATATATGGTATACAAAGGAAAGTGAGGACGATATGAATGAATATTGAGAATCTAAGAAAAACAAAGTCATTAAAAGCTAAGTTACTAAAGAGAATATTACCATTTGTTATAATTGGTAGTGTGGTTATTTCTTTACAAGGATTACTTATATCTAAAAAAAGTACAATTAATACAAATGCGAAATTAATTACTCAAATTTCTAATCTTGCAGGAGAGTCAGTAAAAAGTATTATAAAATCCAACCTAGAATCTATTGGAAGCATGGCTGGTAGCTCAGTGTTGGTAAATGAAGAAATACCTTTAATTGAAAAATCAAAGGTGTTAAAGCTTGATTCTGAAACTAAAGGTGATATTGAGATAGCATACATAGATTATAGTGGACAAGCAATTTTCTCTGATGGTACAAGAAGAGATATGAGAGATGAGTCGTTTTATCGTTTATGTATGACAGGAGAGAGATATTTTTCAGATATATATAGTGAAGAAGGACAAGATGTAATAGATTATGCAGTTCCAGTTAAGAATGAAAAAGGTGTTTCTATTGGAGTGCTTTATGTAAAAAGGAGTGCAAACGATATAAAGAAAAGTGTTGAATCTTTGCAGGTATTAGATTCTGGAAGAGTATATTTACTTAATTCAGATAAAGATATAATTGGTTATGGATCAATGCTTCAAAATGATAATGGAATGTTAGCTATAAAAGATAGATTAAAAAATGATGAAAGTGGAACAGAGCAAATAACTATTAATGGAGTAGAGAAATTTGTCACCTATGGAGCAATTTTAGGTACTAACCTATCTCTAATTATAAGTTTAGATAATAATGAAGTTATGTCTGCTAATATATTAGCAAGGAATACTAGTATTATAATATCCTTGATTGTACTTATTGTAATAACGTTAAGTATAGTGATTATTGCAAGACAAATTACAGGACAAATAGAGTCTGTGGAGTCTATATTAAATTCTTTATCTAAGGGAGATTTTACAGAGAATATTTCAGATGACCATTTAAGTGATAAGACAGAAATTGGATCAATGTATAGAGCTCTTTCTATCACACAAGAATCTATGGGGAATATGGTTAAAGACATTTCTAAAAGTACAAATAGAATAGATGATAATGCTTCAAGTTTAGCTGCTGTATCAGAAGAGCAAAACTCTATAACTGAAAGCATTGTTAATTCTATAGAGGATGTTGCATCTGGTGCAGCAAATCAAGCTTCTAATTTATCAGACATACTTAAAGAGTTAGAATCCTTTAGTATAAAAGTAAACTCTATGACTAATTCAGTAAATGAGATTAATAAATCAGCATCTTTAGTAGGTAATAAGGCTAGCGATAGTAATTTAGAACTTAGTAATTTAGTTTCAAATATAGACCAGTTCAATCAAACCTTTGAAGAATTTATATCATTAACTAAAAATATGACTGATGAAATTAGTAAAGTAAATGAGATGACAGGAATAATTAATAATATAGCAGAGCAAACAAATCTTCTAGCATTAAATGCAGCAATAGAAGCAGCTAGAGCAGGAGAAGCAGGAAAAGGGTTCGCAGTTGTTGCAGAAGAAGTTAGAAAGCTTGCAGAGGAAAGTCAAAATTCAGCAGGGGTTATAAATAGCATGGTAAAATCTATATTAATGAGTACAAAAGATATCGTTAATAATACAGATTTGATGAAGAAGGAATTAAATAATCAAGGAAATATAGTTAATGGAACAATTAAAGTGTTTGAAGAAATTAGTGAGGCAGTAGATGGAATTGTGCCTCAAATAGAGAATATGACAGATGAGTTTCATGAGATAACAAGAAGTAAAGAAGAGATAATAACAAGAGTAGAAAATATATCTTACGTATCAGAAGAAATGTCAGCTACAGCTGAAGAAGTAGCGGCATCTTCTGAAGAGCTTAATTCTGCTAGTAATGAAGTATCAGGTGCAGCTCAAAATCTTACTGAGCTTACTTCAACATTAAAGTTAGGAATATCAAAATATAAGTGTTAAAAACTGCCTTTTGGCAGTTTTTTTATGTAAATGAATAAATTATAAGTAGGTGGATAGACTTAAAAATAAAAACTTGGAGGGGACATGAAAGATAATATTAAAAGGATTTATATATGTTTTTTTTCTTTTTTTCTAATATATTTAGTTTATAAGATGAGTACTTTATTGTTAAAGATGGGATTAGATAGTGCAGCCACTGAAATATTTTACATAATAGTTTCTCTATATTTAGGATATAGCTTAATACGCTATATGCAGTATAAAAAGTCATATTCTTTTGATGAACTGGAACTTTATAATAGAGTTAATAAAATATTTAGCAAAATAGAAGGTAAGGTAACTCCGCTTCAAGGTATTACTTTAAAAAAGGATGAAGTAAAAGGAGAATTAGACAGTATAGTTGTAACCTCAAAAGGAGTATTTAATATTGTATCTTGCAGTTATATAGGAGATATAAAAATTAAAGAAGATGGTAACTGGTATAAAAGGGATAGAAGAGGAGATTACATGATTAGTTCGCCTATAAATAAAATAAAGAAGAATAGGGAAATTCTATCTAAGATATATAATGAAGAAGAAATAGTTGATGTAGTGTTACTTTTAAGTGATTATATTGAAATTGAGGGAGAAGAAAATTTCTCTGTAGCAATAGTTAAAAATGATGAATTAAACGATTATATAAATGATTATGAGATAGAAGATGAATATGATGAAAGTGGACTATATGATAAATTATATGTAACAATCGAAAGTGAAAAAGATTTAGATGGAATAAAGTCTAGTTATAAAAAATATATAGATGCAAAACTGCAATTTAGAAGTAGATTAGCAGCTGTATCTATATTTACAATTCTATATATACTAAATATTATATATAAGTAGTTAAGTGCGGAAAATTTATACTTAAAAAACATAATTACTGAAATCAGTTACAAATTGCAGTAACATGTCACAAAACCTTCAACAAATATATTATTTTCATTTAAATATGATATTCTAAGTGTAGAGAAAAAAATATGGTAGGAGGAATGGTTTTATGAAAAAAGATGGAATCAAAATTGTTACTATAGGTGGAGGATCAAGTTATACTCCAGAATTAGTTGAAGGGTTTATAAAAAGATATAATGAACTACCAGTAAGAGAATTATGGTTAGTAGATGTTGAAGCAGGAAAACATAAGTTAGAAATTGTTGGGGAACTTGCTAAGAGAATGGTTGAAAAAGCAGGTGTTCCAATGGAAATTCATCTAACTTTAGATAGAAGAGAAGCTCTTAAGGATGCAGATTTTGTTACTACTCAATTAAGAGTTGGATTATTAGATGCAAGAATTAAGGATGAAAGAATTCCATTAAGTCATGGACTTATAGGTCAAGAAACAAATGGTGCTGGGGGAATGTTTAAAGCACTTAGAACAATTCCAGTAATCTTAGATATAGATAAGGATATGGCTGAATTATGTCCAAATGCTTTCTTAATTAACTTTACAAATCCAGCTGGTATGGTTACAGAAGCTTTATTAAGATATGGTAAAAACAAAAGAGTTATAGGTCTTTGTAATGTTCCAATAAATATGGAAAAAGCAGCAGCTAATATGTTAGGTGTTGACCATAGCAGAATAAGAATGGACTTCGTAGGATTAAACCATATGGTTTATGGTAAAAAGATATTCTTAGATGGTTCAGATGTTACAAACCAAGTAGTAGACGCTATTGCAGATGGAAAAATGGGAGCAATAGTTAAAAATATTAAAGACTTTGAATGGGATGCAGATTTCATAAAATCATTAGGAATGATGCCATGTCCATATCATAAATATTATTATGAAACTCAAGAAATGCTTGAAAGTGAATTAAAGGAATTTGCTAAAGGCGAAACAAGGGCAGAAGTAGTCAAGAGATTAGAAGATGATTTATTTAAACTATATGATGATCCAAATCTAGACATTAAACCACCACAATTAGAAAAGAGAGGTGGAGCATTATATTCAGATGCTGCATGTAGATTAATAAATTCTATCTACAACGATAAGGGAGATATACAACCTGTAGATTGCAGAAATAATGGTGCAATTGAAGGTCTTGATGATGATTCAGCTGTAGAAGTTTCTTGTGTTATAACTAAGGAAGGACCAAGACCACTTGCAATGGGTAAATTACCTCTACAAGTTACAGGGTTAGTTCAAGAAATCAAGAACTTTGAAAAGTTAGTAATAGAAGCAGCTGTAACAGGAGATTATCATACTGCATTAATGGCAATGTCAATGAATCCACTAGTACCTTCAGATAAGATGGCTAAAATCTTATTAGATGAATTACTAGTAGCTCATAAGGATTATTTACCACAATTTAAGGATGAAATAGATAAGATTGAATCAGCAAAATAATAGATTTTTAAAAGAAGACTTGAAATTTAAGTCTTCTTTTTTGATTTACTAATCTACATAATACTTGTTATAATAATAGATAAGTATTTGAAGATGAGGTTTATTATATATGTTTAATTATGAGAATATTGAGAGTTTAAACGATTTAGAGTTATCGTTATATAATTACATAATTAAAATTAAAGACAGAGTAGTGGATATGACAATTAGAGAAGTAGCTAGTGAAGCTCATGTTTCAACTACAACTGTTTTAAGGTTATGTAAAAAGCTAGGATTTGATGGATTTTCAGAGTTTAAAATTAAACTTAAGCTTAACTTTGAGGAAGAAAGATTAAGTAAAGTTAGTGATGAAACTAGTGAGTTAATTAATTTTCTTCAATGTGTTGAAAATAGTAAATTAGATAAAAAAGTAGAAGAATTAAGTGAAATGATGAAAAAGGCTGAGAATATTATTTTTATTGGAAATGGTACATCAGGAGTGCTAAGCCAGTATGCTGCTAGATTTCTATCTTCTCTTGGCAAGTTTGCAGTTTATATGGATGATCCATATTTTCCAATGAATTCAAAGTATTATGAAAATAGTATGGTTATAGCTTTATCTGTATCAGGTGAAACTAGAATAATAATTGAGTTTATAAATAAACTTAGAAGTGAAGGATGTAAGATAGCTAGTATAACTAATACTGAGGATTGTACAATAGCTAAGATATCTGATATTAATTTAGCATATTATATTAAGGAGTCTAAGGTTGGGAATAATAATATAACTTCTCAATTGCCTGTAATATATATAGTTGAAAGATTAGGAAAAAAAGTTATGGATAAAAAAATAATATTATGATTGATTTTAATAAAGTCATATGCTATAATAATTTATGTTGAAAGAACTTAATATAAAGAATTTCATTATGATAAGTACAATTTCTCCTTTAGAAATTATATGAGTCAATATTGGATCTTTAAAAATTTTTAAAAGGAGGAATTTCAATATGCAAGATAAAGTAATCGTATGTAAAGATTGTGGTCAAGAATTCACTTTCACAGTAGGTGAACAAGAATTCTACAAAGAAAAGGGATTCGATAACGAACCAGTTAGATGCCCAGCTTGTAGAAGAGCTAGAAAGCAACAAAACAACAGAAGATAGTTTTGTTAAGTTAAGAGCTAATTTTATTAGCTCTTTTTTTGTTGTCTAAAATTAGTTGATAATGAATATAATTTGATTGACAAACTATTTTTGACGTGATAATCTAAAACAAATAGTATCTAAAACTACATGTTTTAGACTTGCAAAGACGGAGGGGAATTATGATTAGAATAGTTACAGATTCATCAACTTTATATTCAGTATCGCAAGGAAAAACAAAGGGAATTAATATAGCACCATTGTCGGTAACAATTGATAATAGAACATATAAAGAGTTTGAAGAAATACAATCAAAAGAATTTGTTGAAATAATAAAAGAAGGGCATTTACCAATGTCTTCACAGCCATCTATAGGAGATGTGTTAGAAATATACAACAGTTATCCAGATGATGAAATTATAAATATAACTATGGCAGATGGATTGTCTGGAACTTATAATTCTGCATGTATGGCTGCGCAAATGTTAGACAATCCTGAAAGAGTTTCAGTAATCAACTCAAAGACTCTATGTGGGCCACATAGATACATTATAGATATTGTGGTAAAATTAGTAGAGATGAATAAAACAAGATTAGAAATAGTGGACATAGTAAATGAGATGATAGAAAACTCAAAATCATTTTTAATGCCAAATGATTTTGATTACTTAGTAAGAGGAGGAAGACTTTCTCCTTTAGTTGGTAAGGTAGGAAAGGTAATGAAGTTAGTGCCTGTAATGACACTAACTGAAGACTGTAAAAAACTTACTAAATTTGCTACTAAGAGAACTTTTTCAAAGGGAATAGAAGCAATATGTAAATCATTTATAGAATCAGGTGTAGATGAGAGATATAAGATTTATATAACACACGGATGCGCTGAAGAGTTAGCAAATAATGCGAAAAAGATAATATTAGATAATATTCCTAATGCAGATGTGGAATTATTTGAATTATCCCCAGTGTTTATAACTCAAGGTGGGCCGGGATGTTTAGCAATTCAAATGATTAAAAAGTACTAAACTTAAATAAAGAAGGGATGGATTTATGAAAAGTGATAAGAAAAAAGAGATTGTGGAGGAACTTTTAGACTATCATTGTCCAAGATATTCTGAATTACCTAATATCCCTTTATATAAGGATCAAGTAATTGTATATATTGAGGAAGCATTATCTGCTTTAAATATTAACAAGGATGAAATGTTACTTACACCAACTATGCTAAATAATTATGTTAAGCATAAGGTGCTACAGCCTCCAGTAAATAAAAAATATGATAGAAATCATTTATCATATTTAATTGTTTTATGTGTATTTAAACAGGTTTTTAGTATTTCTGAAATATCAGAATTAATAAAAGTTCAAATAGGAACTTATGATGTTGAAGAAGCTTATGATTATTTTTGCATTGAACTAGAGAAGACTATTAAGTTTGTTTTTGCTTCAAATGGTGGTTCGGAGCAAAGTTCTGCTCAAAAGGTTACAAGAGAATCTGAACTTGTTAGGTCTGCAGTGTTATCTGTTGTTAACAAAATTTATATTCAATACTATTTAAAAGAAAGAACTCTTAAACAGGAATTATATTAATGAAGAAAACAGTAGGTGAATAAATGGAGTATAGAGAACTTAATGAAACTCATTTGAAAGATATGGCTACTCTTTTTGTAAAAGCCTTTAATACTTATCCTTGGAATGAAGAGTGGACAGAAGAAATTGCTTATAAGAGATTAGCACAGATGATAAATTGTGATGGATTTTATGGAATGGTTGCAGTAAAAGACTCACAAATAATTGGAATGATTTTTGGACGACAAGAACAATATTATAATGGCGCAATATTTGAAATAAAAGAATTTTGTGTTGATGTAACCTTAGGAATTAAAGGGCTTGGAACACAAGTATATAATGTTTTCGAGAATAAATTAAAAGAGATGAAAATAAAAGAAATAGTATTAAATACATGTAGGAGTGATAAGACTATAGGTTTTTATGAAAAGCAAGGATTTAAAGTTTCTGATAGTATAGTTGTTATGAATAAAAAAGTTTAAAATAAAGAAACTCTGTAAAAATGTTACAGAGTTTCTTTGCTTATATTAACAGCTTTCTTCAAGTGTTGTTTCGCCCTCTATTATTTTTTCATGAGGAAGCCAATTAGCCTTTTTATAATATATAAGCAAGATTGCAGCGCTTGCAAACCAAGTAATTGGATATCCAAAGAAAACTATTTTTATATCATTAAAAATTGGTGTGAATGTTAGAACCCAAGCCATTCTTAAAAAACACCAACATAGTACCATTATTATCATAGGAACAGTAGTTTTTCCTGCGCCCCTAAGTACACCTGAGAAAAGATGAGAAAGTCCTAAGAATATATATCCTGGAGCTAAACATTTCATCATTAATGTACCATAATAAATAACATCACTGTCGTTTGTAAAGATTTTTAAAATGTTTGGGGTAAATATCATTATAATAGTGGAAATAGTAACAACAGTGATTATACTAAAGATTGTCCCTATTTTAGCACCTTCTTTAACACGATTATATTTCTTGGCTCCTATATTTTGTCCAGTAAATGTAGTGGTAGCCATGGATATACTCATAACTGGAAGTATTGCAAATCCATCAATTTTAGCATAAGAACCACATCCTGCCATAGCAAGTGTACCAAAACTATTTATATTACCTTGAACAACAACATTAGATAAAGAAACTATAGTGTTTTGAATACCTGTTGGAAGCCCAATTCTAATAATCTTTATTATTTGAAGCTTATTAAACTTTATATCCCTTAATATTAATTTAAAGTTATATGGAGTTTTTATAAGTACAAATATTGTTAAACCAGCACTAACAAATTGTGCAATTAATGTGGCGAAAGCAACTCCAGAAACGCCCATATCAAATAATACTACAAAAAGTAGATCAAGTATAATATTAACTACTGAGGATACTATTAAAAAAATTAGTGGCTTTGTAGAATCTCCAACAGCACGTAATATACCACTACACATGTTATAAACAACAATTCCAAGGATTCCACCAAAATAAATTTGGAGATATATTGTGGACAATCCCATAACATCTTCTGGTGTCCCCATAAGTTTTAAAATAATAGGAGAGAGTACAATACCTACAAAAGTCATAAATATCCCAGAAGCAAGTGCAAGTGCTACTGTAGTGTGTACTGCATCATGTAATTTTTTGTCATTTTTTGCACCATAGTATTGAGAAATTACAACTCCAGCACCTACTGAAATTCCCATGAAAAAGCTAACTAATAAATTAACAAGTGGTGTGGAGGAGTTTACTGCAGCTAGTGCCTCGCTCCCGACGAATTTACCTACAATAACTGCATCTACAGTATTATAAAGTTGTTGGAATAAGTTTCCTAGAAGTAAAGGAAAAGCAAATCCTATAAGTTGTTTTCCGATTGAACCTTCAGTCATAAGACCATCATTTGATAATTTTATTTTTCGCATAACATAACCCCGATTGTGTCAATATTTCTTTAGATTTTTTATGAAATTTTTAAAAAATCTAAGATAGCCCTTTAAATATATTAGCACTAATGTAAAAATATTGCTATATAAACATTGGTATAAAATTGGGCTGTTTATAATAATAAGTAAAAAATGAAAATAATAGTATACATAAATATATAGTTTTAATATAATATATAGTAATCTCTTTGCACTGCATATAAATCTACAGTACAAACTGATCAGGCCGATGAATTTATTTAGTTTATGGAGCCGGGCCTTAGGGCAACAGGATTTTTAAAATACCTGTGGGACAGTATATTGTTCTACAGGTATTTTTTATTTACCTTTAGAGCAACAACTGGATAGAATCTTTAATGCAATGCCATAGAGCTATCAAACAAAATATCCCTAAACAATGGGAAAAATGGAGGTGAGTTTTATGACAGAACAGAAAAAGGTACAAACTATGAAAGGCTTAACAGATGAAGAAGTAAGAATGGCTCGGAATAAGTATGGTAAAAATGAACTTATTCCAACTAAAAAGGAAAGCCTATTCTTAAAAATTTTAGAGGTTTTAAAGGAACCAATGTTTTTATTACTATTAGTTGCAGCTGTTATATATTTCATACTTGGAGAACCTCAAGATGGTGTAGTAATGCTTGTATTTGTATTAGGAATAATAAGTATTGATATTATTCAAGAGTGGAAGACAGATAAAACTCTAAGTGCATTAAAAAATCTTTCAGCACCACATATAGCTGTTATTAGAAATGGTGTTGAAAAGAGTATTAACAGTGAGGAACTAGTACCAAATGATTTAATGATTATTACTGAGGGGGTAAAAATACCAGCCGATGGTAATGTGTTGGTAGCTAATGATCTCTGCGTAGATGAATCATCATTAACTGGAGAAGCAGAAGGTGTATGGAAGTGCATTGATGATAACAATAGTGATGATTATTGGAGAAGGGACTATTGCTATGCAGGAACTTTAGTAACTCAGGGGAGAGGGATAGTCAGGGTTGATAAAATAGGAAAAGATACGGAGTATGGAAAGATAGGTATTAATATTTCAGAAGCACCAGATACACCAACTCCACTTCAAAAGCAAACAGGTAAATTAGTTAAGATATGTGCAACTATAGCAGCAGTGCTGTTTGTGTTGGTTTGTATAATAACCTATTTTAATTTGCCAGACCATAGCTTAAAGGAAAGAGTAATTGAAAGTATTCTTTCAGGAATAACACTTGCAATGGCTATGATTCCTGAAGAATTTCCTGTTATTTTAACAGTATTTTTATCAATGGGAGCTTGGAGATTAGCAAAGAAAAACTCTCTTGTCCGTAGGCTTCCTTCAGTAGAAACATTAGGTGCAATATCTGTTTTATGTGTGGATAAGACAGGAACTATTACAATGAATAAAATGGTTTTAAAAGAAAGTTGGGCATTAAAGGATATAGATGAATTAGATGTTACAATGGGGATGGCTTGTGAAACAGATCCTTATGACCCTATGGAACAAGCTATGCTTAAGGATTGTGAAGATAAAGGAATATCAAAAGATCAGTTATTTAAAGGCAGATTAGTTACGGAATATTCTTTTACTAATGAAAAGAAGATGATGGGACACGTATGGGAAAATGATGGAGTAATAAGTGTTAGTGCTAAGGGTTCTCCAGAAAAGATTCTAGATATATGTTTATTATCAGAGGATGAAAAGAGAAAAGTAGAAGAGAAAATGTATGAAATGTCATCAAAAGGTCTAAGAGTTATAGGCGTAGGTAGTATGATTATAAATGATGGAGATATTCCAAAGAGTTTAGAGGAGTGTAAGTTAGAGTTTCTAGGACTTATAGGTCTTCAAGATCCACCTAGAGAAGGCATAAAAGATGATATAAAGATGTGTCTAGATGCTGGAATTAGGGTGGTTATGATAACTGGTGATAATGGAATTACTGCAAGCTCAATAGCTAAAGAGGTAGGAATTCCACATAGTGAAGGAATAATTACTGGTGAAGAATTAAATAAAATGGATGATGAAGAACTAAATAAAAGGATAAAAGATGTTAGTATATTTTCTAGAGTTGTACCAGAGCATAAAATGAGAATAGTAAAGGCATTTAAGGAAGTTGGTGAAGTGGTTGCTATGACTGGCGATGGAGTTAATGATGCCCCAGCCCTTAAGTATTCTGATATTGGAATAGCAATGGGTAAGAGAGGATCAGAGGTTTCAAGAGAAGCAGCAGATTTAATTCTTTTGGATGATAACTTTTCTACTATTGTAGATACAGTAAAGGATGGTAGAAGAATTTATGATAATATAAGGAAGGCAATAGGATATGTGTTTGTTATTCATATACCAATTGCATTTGCTTCATTATTAGCACCACTTTTAGGAATAAGTGCATCATCTTTATTGTTATTACCAGTTCATGTTGTGTTGTTGGAATTATTAATTGATCCAACTTGCTCAATTGTTTTAGAAAGGCAACCTGCTGAAAGTGATATAATGAATCGTAAGCCAAGAGACCCTAGGGAAGGAATATTAACTTCAAAAGTCCTTGTAAAAAGCATAATTCAAGGTGTAGTTTTATTTGCTGCTTCCTTTGGAACTTACTACTATTATTTAGAGTCAGGTATAGAGCTTGCACGATCTATGGGATTGGCTATAATAATGATTTCTAATTTGCTTCTTGTCCAAGTAAATAGTTCAAACAGTGAGTTAGCTTATAAATCTATAATTAAGCTTAGAAAAGATAAGGTTATGTGGTCAGTAGCAATAGGTACCATAGTAGGATTAGCTATAATACTATATACTCCGTTATCAGGATTTTTAGGGCTAGTACCTTTAGGAACAAGTGAAATATTAAAGGTATGTGGAATTTCTTTAGTATCAATTCTATGGTATGAAGTTGTAAAATTATTTAAGAAATAAAATATGAAGGAGCTGTACAAAAAAGTAATGCTACAGCTCCTTTTTTAAATTCGTTATAAGGTTGTAAAAAATAGTAAATTAAATATAATGTAATTAACCAAAAGAAAATTAACTTAGAATTATATCCAAGCAGATATCATAAATGTTACTTTGGATAACAGATGGATATCTTTATGAAAAAGAAAGGACTGAATAAAAAATATATATAGATAGTTTTATTTATGAATTTAATGATTGGGTAGAAATGCTTAAAAAACTCATATAAGGAGGAGTATTTAAATGAGCATAATTGAAGTGAGTAATATTACAAAGGAGTATGGCAATAAGAAAGGGGTATTTGATGTAACCTTCTCAGTAAACAAAGGTGAAATATTAGGATTTTTAGGACCTAATGGAGCAGGTAAAACAACAACAATACGTCAACTTATGGGATTTATTAGGCCGGATAAGGGAAATGTAAAAATTAATGGCTTAGATTGCTTTGATAAAGCAGAGGAAGTACAAAAGGTTCTTGGATATTTACCAGGAGAAATAGCATTTATGGATGATATGACAGGTATGGAATTCATAAAGTTTATAGGAAATATGAAAGGAATGAAAGATTTTTCTTCTGCAGAGGAATTAATGAAATTCTTTGAATTAGATCCAAGTGGAAAAATTAAAAAGATGTCTAAAGGGATGAAACAAAAGATAGGTATAGTATGTGCTTTTATGCAAGATCCAGATATATTAATATTGGACGAGCCTACTAGTGGATTGGATCCTTTAATGCAGAATAAGTTTGTGGAACTTATCTTAAAAGAGAGAGATAAAGGAAAAACAATACTTATGTCATCCCATATTTTTGAGGAGATAGAAAATACTTGTGATAGAGTTGCAATTATTAAAGAAGGCCATATTATTGCAATAGAGAATATGGAAAAGCTTAGAGAGAATAAGCGTAAGATATTCCAAGTAACATTTAATGATGAAAATGAAGCAATTAAATTTTCTGAAGCTACAAAGAAAAGTTCAAGAGATGGAAATATTGTTGATATAAAGGTTTCTAAAAATGTAGATGAATTTATTAAAACTTTAAGTAAATATGTAATAAAAGATATTAATATTAGGACTCAAACTTTAGAAGAGTTATTCTTACACTATTATGGAGGTGAAAAGAGTGATAAATAATACTTTATTTAAGAGAGAGATTAAATCAAATTACAAAATAATGCTTATTTTTATGGCATTAATTTCTATGTATTCATCTGTTATTGTATTAATGTTTGATCCAAAGTTAGGTGAAAGTCTAAGTATTATGGCAGAAAGTATGCCAGAAATATTTGCAGCCTTTGGTATGATGAATGCTGGAGCAACATTAATTGAGTTTGTTGCAAACTATTTATATGGATTTATACTTATAGTAGTGCCTACAATATGTATTATTATACTTGGAAATAAGCTGATTGCTAGATATGTTGATAAAGGTTCTATGGCATATCTTCTTGCAACTCCTAATAAACGTAAGAATATAGTTACTACACAGGCTATATTTATGGCATTTGCTATTCTAGTTTTAGTTGGGATAGCTGTGCTAATTAGTATAGGAGTTGGACAAATTGCATTTCCAGGAGATTTGGATATAAAGAAGTTCTTATTACTTAATGTTGGCTTATATGGATTACTATTTTTTATTGGAGGAATGTGTTTTCTATCCTCTTGTATATTTAATGACAGCAGATATTCTTATGGGGTAGGTGGAGGACTAGCAGTAGTTTTTATACTTATTCAAATGCTTTCTCAAGTTGGGGATAAACTTGAAAAGTTAAAGTACTTGACTCCTTTAACCTTATTTCAACCAGATAAGATTATTGCAGGGGATTCAAGTGCAATTGTATATTTTGCAGTTTTATATATAATAGGACTAATAATGTATCTAGTTGGTATTAGAATATTTATGAAAAAGGATTTTCCAGTTTAATGTAGGTTAACTATTTTGTAATATAAGTTGATTTTTACTCCATTGTTTAAGCTGAAAGGCTTTAATATACTTATATTAAGAAAGCTTTCCAATGTAAAGTATTAGGAGTGATAGTTATGGATCTACGAATAGGTAGTGTTATACAGAGGTTAAGAAAGTTAAAGGGGCTAACACAGGAACAATTAGCAGATAGTATTGGAGTTTCAAAGGCAGCAGTATCAAAGTGGGAAAGTGGAGTTTCCCAAACAAAAGGATATTAAGAAATAACCTGTGTTTTCCTGCTTGCAAATAGAAATACAGTAAAAAGATACTTCACATTAGAATAGAGGTATCTTTTTTTTGCTTTATAAAAAATAAAAAGAAATAAAAAATAAGATTTCATAAATATTTCATAAAAGCAATTTATACTATAGATGATAGGAGGTATGAAAAAGGATATGCTAAGAAATTCATTATTGTATATTAAAAGAAAGAAGAAAAAATCTATAATTGTATTATTTATACTAACAGCAATTTTAATAAGTCTTTATACATGTTTATCTATAAATAAGTTTAGTAATAATGTGGAGAGTATTATTTATAGAGCAGCCAATTCTTCATTTATTCTAAAGAGTAAAAACAGCCAAGAGTTGATTGATACAAAGGAAGTTGAAGGTATAAAGAACTTAGATAGAATTAATGAGTATAATCTTGAATATGAAACACTTGCACAATTAAAAGGTGATGATGTTTTTGGTGGCGAGCAAAAAGTTGAAATATCAAATTTAAATTCTGAATATGAAAATCTTTTAAAGATTTTTGGAGTAAGAGATTCTAGTTTAAGTAATGATTTTACAAGTGAAGTATTTAAAATAGTAGAAGGAAGACATATAGGAAAAGATGATAAAAATAAGATAATAGTTCATGAGGAGTTAGCTAAACAAAATCAATATGAATTAGGTGATAAAGTTTCAATAAAACAAATTAAACAATACGATCCTGATGATGAAGATATTAACTCTAATATTGGATTAGAAAATGAGTATGAAATAGTTGGTATTTTTTCTGGGAAGAAACAAGAAAGTTATACTGGATTTTCTTCCGATTACAGTGAAAATATGGCCTTTATTGACTATAGTTCAAGTCAAAAAATATCTGGTATAGATTCTAATTATGAAAAACTAAATCAAGCAACGTATTTTGTGAATAGTCCAGAAAATATGGGCAAGGTAATTTCGAGTATAAAAAATATGAATATTAATTGGTCCAATATTGATCTTGAAAAGAATACAAAGATCTTTGATGATATATCAACTACTGTAGGATCAATTAAAGGAATAATACAAATAATTACATATTCAATTATAGTAGGAGGTTGTATAGTGCTTTCTTTAATATTGATACTATGGCTAAGAGAGAGAATTTATGAAATAGGAATATTATTATCAATAGGAATAGGAAAGCGTGAAATTATAGGGCAATTTATATTGGAGTTAGTTTTTATATCTATCCCAAGTTTATTTATTTCAACTTTAATAGGAAATTTAGTAACAAGAAAAATATTAAGTGAAATTATATTAAAAGAAAAAATTATAAGTACTTTAAGTAATGCATCTAATAAGATATTTGGAAGTGAAAATATTTTTATTATTTGTCAAAGCTATGGGTTATTAATTTTAATAATATTATTATCAGTTTTAATCACTTCAGGAATAATATTGATGAAAAAGCCAAAAGAAATTTTATCAAAAATGAGTTAAGGAGTAAAAAAAATGAGTATATTAAATATGAAAAATGTTAGTTATAATTATAAAAATTCAAAAGAGAAAATCTTAAGAGATGTAAATGCAAATTTTGAATTAGGGAAATTTTATGCCATAGTAGGAAAATCTGGAGTAGGAAAATCCACTTTTTTATCACTATTAGCAGGGTTGGATGTTCCGGTAAAGGGGGAAATACAATTTGAAGGTGTCGATATATCTAAAAAGGGATATAGTCATCACAGAAGAAAACAGGTTTCTTTAGTATTTCAGAACTATAATTTAATTGACTATTTAACACCTATGGAAAATGTTAGGTTGGTAAATAAAAAAGCTAATAAAGAAATATTACTAGAATTAGGATTAGATGAAAGTCAAATTAATAGAAATGTAATGAAGTTGTCTGGAGGACAGCAACAAAGAGTTGCGATAGCAAGGGCGCTTGTATCTGAAGCACCTATAATTTTAGCAGATGAGCCAACAGGAAATCTTGATGAAAGTACAGCACTTGAAATAATTGAAATGCTTAATAAATTAGCAAAATCAAGAAATAAATGTGTAATAGTAGTAACTCATAGTAAAGAAGTAGCAAAGGCAGCAGATTATATTTTAGAAATAAAAAATAAAAATTTAAAAGAAGTTAATTTTAAGAAAAATAGTTAGTTTAATAAAGGAGATAATAATAAATGTTAAAAAATGCATTATCATATATAACAAGAAAAAAACTTAAGTCAATAATTATTTTTGCAATTATATTAATAATGGCAACACTTAGTTTAGTAAGTATATCTATAAAGAATGCAACTAATAACGCATCAAAAGAGACGTTTAAAAATATAACAAATAGTTTTTCAATGCAGATAAATAGAAGGGTTAACCCTGGAACAGCAAGAGGTGCAGGAAATGTAAAAGGGAAAGACATTAAAAAGATAGCTGATTCAAAAGAGATAGAAGGTTATATTAAAAGAATAAATGGTGTTGGAGATCTTGTAGATCATGATATAATTGAAACAGAAGAAACAAAGAGAAACCAAAGTGCTGAAAGAAAAAAAAGTTTTAAAAATGCAGTAATGGTTACAGGAGTTAATGATTCATCTAAAGAAGATAAATTTGTATCAGGTGCCTTTAAGCTTGTAGAAGGAAATCATTTAAAAACGGGTGATAAAGGAAAAATTTTAATACATAAAGATTTAGCTACGAAAAATAATCTAAAAGTTGGAGATAAGATGAAGATAAAATCAAATCTTTTTGACGCAGATAATGAAAAACAAGCTAATGAAACTATAGAAGTAGAAATAATTGGATTATTTGAAGGAAAGAATAAATCAGGTGTTTATTATTCACAAGAATTTTACGAAAATAATGTAGTTACAGATATTGATACTGCTGCTAGGTTATATGGGAATACTGAAGATACAGCTATTTATCAGGACGCAACTTTCTTTGTAAAAGGAGATATAGATCTAGATGCTGTAATAAAAAAGATGAAGAGTTTAGATATTGATTGGAAATCATACGATTTAATAAAGAGCTCAAGTAATTATCCAGCATTACAACAATCTATTTCTGGTATATATAAAGTAGCAGATAAATTATTTTTAGGTAGTTTAATTTTTGCAGGAGTAGTCTTAAGTTTACTATTATTATTGTGGATAAATGCAAGAAAAAAGGAAATAGGAATTATGTTAGCATTGGGAATAACAAAGGCTAAAATAATGGGACAATTCATTATGGAATTAATGATAATAGGATCCTTTGCATTTGCTGGATCATTCTTCTTGGCTAGCTATACAGGCAAAACAATTGCAAATAAAGTACTAAACAGTGTTACATCAGATATTGCAAAAAAAATGGCATCAGATGCATCTTCAGCAAATCTTGGAGCCGGAGTTGAAGTTGATGGATTTAATAAAACTCTAACAAGCCTTAATATAAATATAAATTCTTTAGATATGGTTTATGTAGTTATATTTGGTGTAGGAATAATGTTAATAGCACTTCTTATAGCATCTAATAAAATGCTAAGAAAACATCCAAAAGAATTATTAACAGATATTGAATAGAAATACAGATTTAGCTGTTTTATATTGTAGAAAGGAAAGTTAAAAGATGAATATACTAGTAGTAGAGGATGAGGATATGATTCTAGAAGGGATATGTGAATATTTAGGTGAACATGAATATTATTGTATTGCTGCATCAGATGGACAAGAAGCGATAGAAAAATTTAAAAACAATGAAATTCACTTGGTTTTATTAGATATTATGTTACCTAAATTAAATGGAATAGAAGTTTTACAATATATACGGAAAACTAGTAAAATTCCAGTTTTGATGTTAACAGCTTTTAATGATGATGATTATAAAATTAAAGCTTTTTCAGGACTTTGTGATGGATATATTGAAAAACCTTTTTCACTTTCTTTGCTTGAAACAAGAATTAATGCCTTGTTGAAAAGACATTATTCCAATTATTCAATTTTCAACTACAAAGATTGTCAAGTTAATTTTACAAGTTATAAGGCAACATATAAGGGAGAAGATGTATCTGTTAATGCAAAAGAACTTAAAATACTGGAGCTTCTTTTAAAGAATGAAAATATAGTGTTAACGAGAAATCAGATTATAGATGGCGTTTGGAAGGAAGATGAATCGATTCCATATGATAGAGTAGTAGATGTTTATATAAAAGAACTTAGAAAAAAATTAGGATTGGATTGTATAAAAACTATAAGAAATGTAGGGTATAAGATAACGATAAAATGAAAAAGATAAAATTATTTCCTAAGATATTTTTATATACATTTGCTATTATGTCATTTTTAATAATAATTAGTCACCTTCTAATTTATTTTATATTTCCAATTACATATTTGGAGAATAGAAAAGATAGTATAAAAAATACTGCAGATATTTTAGCGGAAAGTATAGATGGATTAGATAAGTCTTTTATTAATAAATATTTAGAACTGTTTTCTAAAAATAATGAAGTTAAAGTTTTTATTAAAAATGGAGCTATAGACAATGAAGTAAATTTAGAAAACAAAATAGATATAAATCTTGATAGTGAAAATAATTCAGTTATTATAGAAGAGAGAAGTGTAAAAACTAGAGAAGATGAAAATTTAGTTTTATATTTTGTATCTTCAAAGGATATGAAAAGGGAGGCTAAAAATATTAGCTTATCATTTTTACCATATACTTTAATTGTTAGTTTTATTTTTTCTATTGCTATTTCATATTTTTATACAAAAATAATAGTATCTCCAATAGTTGAAATAACAAAAGTAACAAATAATATGATGAAACTAGAAAAAGATGCATTACTAAAAGTAAAATCTTATGATGAAATAGGAAGTTTAAAAAATCAAATTAACACATTATATATTAGATTGCTAGGGGTTATAGATGATCTAGACAAAAAGAATAAAGAAATTATAGAACTTGAAAAAATGAAAGTTGAATTTCTAAGAAGTACATCACATGAACTTAAAACACCTCTTGCAAGTTTAAGAATTATTTTAGAGAATATGAAATATAATGTTGGTAAGTATAAAGATAGAGATAAATATCTTAGTGTATCTATTGAAACTATTGATAAATTGACAAAAATGACAGTTGAAATATTGAAAGTATCTTCTTTCCAAGAGTTAAAAGACGATAAAGAACTTTTAAATATCAATCAAGAGGTTAAAACTATTTTAGAAGATTATATGGTTTTATCAAACAATAAAAATATTGAAATAAATAACTTTTTAGATGAAGAAGAAATTTATATGTCTAAACTTGCACTAAGAAAGGTTTTAGCAAACTTAGTTAGTAATGCAGTAAAGTATTCGTATGCAAATGGTAAGATAAATATAGGAGTAAAAAATAATTATTTTTTTATAGAAAACTCATGTGAACCTTTAAATGAAAAACAGATAAAAGAATCATTTGATTTATTTTCTGGAGTTGAAGATAAGAGTAGTAATGGATTAGGCCTTTTTATTGTAAAAAATATATTACTTAACTATGGAATCAATTATAAATTCGAGAAAAGTGATATAGGCATGATTTTCTATTTTAAATTACCTAATATATATTCATAAAAATGAAATAGGCTTTTTAAAGATTTACTTAAAATTCAAAAAGTTGTATATATTTATTACTTTCGACTGGGATATAGAACTTCCAAATATATATTGAAAGGTATCAAGAAATCCGGAGTTTTGACGATAATGTATTGAATAACAATTACGATTCGTTTGCAGTAACAAAAGAAAGAAGTTGAAAATATGAAGACAGAATTTTTATCAAGCTATATTACATTATTCAGTAGTCTAAATTCCAGTTTATACGGAAGATAAACTTAAAATATCACAAATAGACGAAGTGATCCAGACACGGTGGCGGTCGAAGACATAGAGCCACGCCAGCTATGCTGGCGAGTGTATGGATTACTTCGGAGGTAGGCAAGCTTTAGCGAGCCGATATAAAAGCCCCCGTTATCTAACAGGGGGGTACTCTTACAAAAGACAAGAGCAAAAACAAATACAAAACTGCTGATATGCAACGATTTATAAGGTTATAAGAACTTATTTCACTTCACACCCTATTCTTTCTACCCGACAGGTCTAAAACAGCATATCAATAGCAAATAATTATAAGATACAAGGTGTATGCTCCTATGAGTATATGCCTTTTTTGATTGGAGGAATAAAGCATGAATGATATGAAATTTATTGAAACATTAAAGCAAAAGAGAAAAGCCTGTGATTATTCGCAATCACGACTGGCACAGGAACTACAAATCAGCAGGCAGAACTTAAATGAAATTGAAAACGGAAAAACAAAAGCCGGTAAAGAAATGAAGCATATACTTTTACATTATCTTGATTATTGTAATTGTACTCAGCCTTTCACTTTAACGATTGACTACCTGCGTGTTCGTTTTCCCACCACAGACGCATTGGAAATTATAAAAAATGTACTGGCAATGAAGAGCGAATATTTTATTCATGAAGATTACGGAATGTATGGCTATGAAGAACAGTATGTCTATGGGGATATTAGTGTAAATGTTTCTAAAGATAGTTCTATGGGTGTTTTATTGGAATTAAGAGGTATGGGGTGTCGGAACTTGGAATATGTTTTACAGGCAAGAGGGATAGACTGGTATTCCTTTTTAAGCTGTTGTATAGATTGTCAAGGTGTTTTTAAACGCATAGATTTAGCGGTCAATGATATGGGCGGATTGCTGGATATAGAAATTCTAAGGGAACGCTATTATGCCAACAAGGTATGGAAACGTTCAAGAACCCATGAAGCAGTAGACAGCGGGAAATTATCGGGTACACATGGAGATACTGCAAAAACTTTTTATATCGGTTCAAAGAATAGTTCTATTTACTTTTGCCTGTATGAAAAAGAAAAGGAACAAAAAAGCAAAGGCATAAAAACAGACATTAAGAACCGCTTTGAAATTCGGCTAAAAAATGAAAAAGCAGGACAAACGATAGAACAACTTGTTTTTTCAAGAAATCCCGAACAGACCATAGCAAGCCTTATCCTCACACAGATAGATTTTCCCGATTATATTTTATGGGATATATTTTTGGATAATGTAACTACCTCACTTCCTTTTATTATGACGCCTGTTGCTGTCAATATGGATAAAACAAAACGCTGGTTAGAAAGACAGGTCATGCCCTCTTTATTGATGATAAAAGAGATTGAAAAGAAAACAGGAGCAAATTATCTGGAAGAAATCGACAGACATACAAAACTAACAGAAAAGCAGGAATTAAAAATTAAACAAATGACAACAGACATAGCAAATATGATTGAGAAAGATACCACTGTTCCTCAAGGGAATGACGGTATTTTTTAATTTCTTTAAAAAATCTGCAACAAAACGGCTACTTGCGTACAGATATGGTGCGAGGAAAGGAAATCTGACTTTTTTTGAAAACAGGTCATCAAATCGGTGGTTGCTGTCCCTATATGATGTGAAAGAAGAAACGTTTTTCAATTTCAACTTAACAATCCGTAGTTGCCGTTCCCTATATGGAGCAAAGAAAATCTTTTATTCCACAGTTGGCAGTTACGGCGTTGCATGGGTAGTTAGGGGGGTGAAAAGAAAATCAGATTTTTTCATCATCAACTTAGCAGAATGACACTTTCTTTCCCTATATGGTACAGGAAAAGAAAAAAGTTTGGAAGATTGGTTACGCTTCTGTTCTTTTCCAACGCGGTATATAGGAAAGATGATTTTCTTCTTTCGTGTTCTTTGACAACTGAATAAAGCAGTTCAATACGTTTGACAGACAGCGAGCCGTTGAAACAGATACGCCATGACCTTTTCCCTGCTAAAGTGAGCGAACCTTATCTGTGTTCCTGTAAGAAACTTGTCCTTTCCTACCGCCATGACCTGTCCTGTCTGATAATGATACTCCCGTACAGCCACAGCTTGAGCGTTCAGAGCGTCGCACGCAATGGGTACGGCTACATAAGAACTATGCAGAGGTGGAACTCCTGTGGGCTATGACAAAAGCCGTTGAATTGCTTAGAAAAGATTTTTACAGAAAGGGGGTATGTGTTATTGCTGATATTGTAAAAACAAGGCAGGTAAAGACGAATAATAAGCGTGGCATTGGCAACAGAGGAAAAACAAAAATTGTTGTAAAAGAGCATTTTTCCGAAAAGGGAAAGACAATGGGAGAACTTCTGACAGATGTTATGCTGGAAAAAGCAAAGCAGACAATCGCATAAAATCGGTGCAGTTGTAAGAAATAGATTGAATGACAAAAAGTACCCGTGTTATACTTTACTTGCAAGCAGGTATTGTAAACACGGGTTAGTTATAAAGGAGGATAACTGACAATGAAACAACAGATTTACAATACTGCACTTTATCTTAGGTTAAGCCGAGATGATGAATTACAGGGCGAAAGTTCCAGCATTACCACACAAAGAAGTATGTTGCGTCTATATGCAAAAGAACATCATTTGAATGTGATTGATGAGTATATTGATGACGGCTGGTCGGGAACAAATTTTGAAAGACCGAGTTTCCAGAGAATGATTGAAGATATAGAGGCAGGAAAAATCAACTGTGTTGTAACGAAAGACCTTTCCCGACTTGGCAGAAATTATATTATGACAGGACAATATACAGAATTGTATTTTCCCAGCCATAATGTCCGTTACATAGCGATTGACGACGGTGTAGACAGCGAAAAAGGCGAAAGTGAGATTGCACCATTTAAGAATATCATCAATGAATGGGTGGCAAGAGATACAAGCCGTAAAGTGAAATCGGCATTTAAGACAAAATTTGCAGAGGGTGCGTATTATGGGGCTTATGCTCCGTTAGGATATAAAAAACACCCCGACATCAAAGGAAAACTGCTGGTTGATGAGGAAACAAAATGGATTGTTGAAAAAATCTTCTCCCTAGCCTATCAAGGTTACGGTAGTGCCAAAATCACAAAGGTACTGCGAGAAGAAAAAGTTCCGACAGCGTCTTGGCTGAATTTCACAAGGTACGGTACTTTTGCACACATCTTTGAGGGAAAGCCCGACAGCAAGCGTTATGAGTGGACGATTGCTCATGTTAAGGCAATTTTAAAAAGTGAAGTCTATATCGGAAACAGCGTTCATAATCGACAATCAACAGTTTCATTCAAGAGCAAGAAAAAAGTGCGTAAGCCCGAAAGTGAATGGTTTCGAGTAGAAAATACCCACGAACCGATTATTGACAAAGAAGTGTTCTATCGTGTGCAGGAACAGATAAAATCAAGGCGTAGACAGACAAAGGAAAAAGCAACGCCGATATTTGCAGGGCTTGTCAAGTGTGCGGATTGTGGCTGGTCTATGCGGTTTGCGACAAATAAGGCAAATAAAACGCCATACAGTTATTATGCTTGCAGTTACTACGGGCAGTTTGGCAAAGGTACTTGTTCTATGCACTATATCCGTTATGATGTGTTGTATCAAGCCGTATTGGAACGATTGCAGTATTGGGCTAAGGCAGTACAGCAGGACGAAGAAAAGGTGTTGAATAAGATACAAAAGGCTGGCAATGCAGAGCGAATACGGGAAAAGAAGAAAAAGGCAAGTGCTTTGAAGAAAGCCGAGAACCGTCAAAATGAAATTGACCGCTTGTTTGCGAAAATGTACGAAGATAGAGCCTGTGAGAAGATAACGGAACGAAACTTCATCATGCTGTCGGGAAAATATCAGAAAGAACAGATAGAACTGGAACAGCAGATAACCAACCTAAGAGAAGAATTAAGTAAAATGGAACAGGATATGATAGGTGCTGAAAAGTGGATTGAGTTAATCAAGGAGTATTCCGTACCAAAGGAACTGACAGCACCGTTATTAAATGCAATGATAGAAAAAATCCTTATTCATGAAGCAACAACGAATGAGGACAATGAAAGAATACAAGAAATAGAGATATACTACCGATTTATTGGAAAAGTAGACTGATAAAGAGGGTTCATATCTTTAACTAAGGGAAACTGGGAGTACTTATCCAGATATTACTTTGTTATCTCCTATTGCAAGATTATTAGGTACTACAGTAGATGGATTGTTAGAATTTGAAGAAAACTTAAGTAAAAATGAAATAGATGAAATATTAATGAAATGTTCAAATAAGTTTACTACTTCAGGTTATTTTCAGGCATATGAATATAGTGAAAAGTATCTAAAGAAATATCCTAATTGCTTGGAACTAAAATTACAGATGACAGGCTTGTATTTTATTTATATGTCCTCTCTAAATTCAGAATGTGATATGAATAGGTTTATGGATAGAATTATAGAAATGCTAAAAGAAGTTTCTAAGAGTGAAGATAATGTACTAAAAGATAATGCGTTAATATCTTTATCAAGTTATTATATCATGTTAGAGAAATATGATGAAGCTTTAGCTGTTGTAAATAAACTACCAGAATCATCAACTGATAGAAAGGTATTTACTGCTACTATATATTATTACAAGGGAGATATAGATGAAGCTAAAGGTATATATCAACAGCTTTTATTAGAAAGCATACAAAATTGTGGCATAAATTTACTGTCTTTAGCGAGAATAGCAGAGAAGGAAGGAAATCTTGATAAGGGAATAAAGATATTAGAAACTAATATGAACATTTCAAAGCTTTTTAATGTTTCTAATAATGGTGCGGGAACTTATATAGAAATAGCTGAAATGTATGCTAGAAATGGAATGGAAGAAAGCGCTATTGATGAGTTGGAAAAATATGAGCTTTTTGTAATAGATAGTTTAGGTGAAAATAAGGAGAATCTATCAGATAATATTTACTTTGATACAATTAAAGTAGAAAAAAAGCTAGTAACAAATGAGTATATGAAGGATAGTATTAATCTTTTATTTGAGGGAAATGAATCATTTGATGCTATAAAAGATAATATAAGATTTAAAGAACTTATAAAGAGAATAAAAGAATTAAATTAACTTACCTAATAAATATTCCTTTAAGGTACTATACTAGAACAATGATAGTATAGTACCTTTTTCATAAATATATAAAAAGTAGACAAGTACGTAAATTATGCTCTATTTGTAGTCAATATGAGATCAGCATTTTCAATAGGGGAATATTCCAAGATATATTTTTCTTCAGCTGGGAAGTATCTATTTTGATATTTACATTGTATATCTTCTATATTACCTATATATCATCCCTTACTAAAACTCTGCTTAATCTAATTTTTTTTGAAACATCAAGATAAATTGTGAAATCAAAATAGTTTTTCAGTTCCTTTCTTTGTAGAAATACTCCTTCTAGTATTAAAATAGAGCTATAAGGAATACGTATTCTTTGTAACATATATCTATCATTTTTTATAATATAATTCAATCAGCTTGTCTGTTTTATCTTCATTGGATATTGTAATAACAATCCCACTCTTTTTTAGAATTATCATACCTAATACATTTAGGATGTATAAAATCATCAATGTGTAAGATGTAAGAAGGGTAATTAAAATTTTGCAATTGTAATTTTAGTGAATTAGCAAGTGTACTTTTACCTGAACCGCCTAAACCGTCAATACCAATAATATATATTTTATTAGAACTATCATCATTTATTAGTTTGTTAAATAGCTTCTTCATTAGAATTTCCTCATTTCATATCATATAAATAGTATTAAGGTTTTTATAAGAGTTAAAGCAAGCACGTAGTATTACTCAAATATTTGTATAATCAACATCTAGTAATTTACCTTTTTGATGAAAATGATTAATAAGTTTTTCGGGATAATTCATTATTAATTCATCTGGAAAATTAATTTCTTTTAATATATTCTCAGAATACTCATAGTTACCTATATCAAAACAAATGTGAGCATCTGAAGTTAGTATAATTTTAGTACCATATTTTTGGCAAAGTGTAGCAATATACTTACAATTATCCGCGCTACCCTTTCTTGACACGCCTTTGATAGAACAATTATTTATTTCTATTAAGATATTCTTTTCCGTAGCTAATTTAATGATTAATTCATAGTCAATTGGGTAGTGTGGATTTCCAAGGTGGCCTAATATTTCAATATTATCATGCTTATTTATTGCGTTTATTAAGGCTTTAGTATTATTCTCTAATGTATTTGGTGAAAAAACGGCTTCGTGAAATGACAAGATAAGATAATCTAATCGAGGAATGATAAAGGGGTCTAGGTCTAAGTTTCCTTTAGTATCAAGTATATTTGCTTCACATCCTCTTAAGATTAGAATGTCATTTATGATTCTTGGGATATTTTGAATGTTGTGAAAGTACCATTCGTGGGGGGAACCAGGCATATTAGGACCATGTTCAGATGTACCTAGTATCTTAATTCCATTTTCTTTACAATAATTAATATTTTCTAACAAAGTGCTATAGCCATGACCACTGACTATAGAGTGGGTGTGTAAATCTGATAAATAATTCATATAAATTCCTCCTCTATAAAAGATGAGGGTGACGTAATTTATATTATAAAACGAACAGGATGCAAAAGCAATAGTTACACAATTAGACAAAAATATTAAAATATTGTAGAATTAAATTTAATAATATTTAACAGTATTACTGCTTATAGGGGAGGTTTGACTATGATACAAAAGAAGCTATCGAGGAAAGAAAAAGTTTTACTTTGCTTGAAAAGGTTAACAGAAGAACACTTGAGCCTTAATAATGGCATTAGATTTGGGTTTGATGCAGAATATATTGCTACTGAAGTAGGTATAAATAGAAGTAATGCTAGTAAGGAATTAAATCAATTAATAAAAGAAAATATTATTATAAAGATAAAGGGAAAACCTGTTCAGTACCTAGATAAAGCAAGTGTTGAAAGTATTTTAGGAAAGAAACTAAATAAGGGGATATTTGATAATATTAACTCTATAAACGAATATAGTGAAAAGGATTCTGTTAAAGATGAGTATATTGTGGAGGATATAAGAAAAGAGAACAATATTTTTAATTTAATAGGATGTGATGGAAGTTTAAAGTCACAGATAGAGCAAGCTAAAGCAGCAGTAATATATCCGCCTAAGGGGTTAAGTACATTAATAATAGGACCTACAGGAGTTGGTAAATCTATATTTGCAGAATATATGTACAAGTATAGTTTAACTATAAAAGAAGATAGTGATAATGCACCATTTATCATATTTAACTGTGCTGATTATTCTGATAATCAGCAATTATTATTAGCACAGCTTTTTGGATATGTAAAAGGGGCTTTTACTGGAGCGGATAAAGATAAGTATGGTCTTGTACACGAAGCTAATAATGGAATATTGTTTTTAGATGAAGTTCATAGGTTATCTGCAGAGGGACAAGAAATGTTATTCCTGCTTATGGATAAAGGTATATACAGAAGGTTAGGAGAGGTTAATAAGGTACATGAGTGTAGAGTTATGATAATTGCAGCTACTACAGAAGATCCAGAGACAGCAATGCTGGAAACGTTTTTAAGGAGAATACCTGTAACTATAAAGATCCCGTCTTTAGAGGAAAGAGGCTTTCAAGAGAGAATGAAGCTTATATGTTATTTTTTTAAAGAAGAAAGTATTAGGATTGGTGTTAAGTTAAAGGTTTCAAAAGAAGTTATTAAGGCATTTATTTTATATAAGTGTAAGGGAAATATAGGACAATTAAAAAGCGACATACAATTAATTTGTGCAAGAGCTTTTTTAGACTATATGACCTATAAAAGGGAATGTGTATATGTAAGACTCTCTCTTCTACCAAATAATATTAGAGAATCATTATATGGAAATAATAGAAAAGAGGAGTTTGTACAAAATTTCAGTTTTATTGGGAAAGATGATATTACTTTTTTACCAGAAGAAAAGGATTTTGAAAGTGAAAATTTATTAATAGAAAATAAAAAATATGATTTGGATTTCTATGGAATGATAAAAGAAACTTGGAACAAACTTCAACAAGAAGGTATTAAAGAGTCACAAATTAGAAGCGTTATAGATGAAGATATACAGAAATATTCCTATAATTTAATGAATACTTTTATATATAATAGTAGTAATCAAACAGCTTATAACAATATTGTTAATGATTCAATTGCAACCACTGTAAAATATATTTTACAAAAGCATGATAAATGGAGCGGAAGAGAAGGATTAGACAAATTAATAAAAGCTATATCCTTACATATTCAGAATTTAATTGAAAGAATAAAGATTGGGAACATAGTAAAGCATCCTAATAAAGATGAAATTATGAAGGAAAGAGCATATGAATATAACATAGCAAAAGAAATATTATCTAACGTGTCGTTAATGTATGGAGTTGAGTTCCCAGAAGATGAAGCAATTTTTTTAGCAACGTTTCTTTATTTATCTTATGTGGGATTAAATGAGGAGAGTATAGCAATATTAGTTATAATGCATGGTGAATCTACGGCATCTAGCATGGTAAATGTAGCTAATACTTTACTTGATTGTAATCATGCGGTAGCAATCAATATGGGATTAGAAGATAGAGTTCAGGATATTTTAGTACAAGCTGTAGAAATAGCGAATGAAATTGACAAGGGAAAGGGAATTTTAATTCTAACTGATATGGGGTCTATTTTAACATTTGCTAATGTGATTCATGATGCTACTGGGAAAGAAGTAAAAGCAATAGATATGGTAAGTACGCCTATTGTAATAGAAGCAACTAGAAAGGCTCTAACTCCGGAAATGACATTAGAAAAATTATATTTTAGTATTATAGAATCTATAAAGAAGCATTATGGAGATATGGAAATTACATATATTGAAAAAGATAATGGTGGTAGATATTTTGATAGATTACTAATTGATAATATTAGTAAAACTTTGACTTTCTTAAATGGGGAAAAGGCATATTTTATATTAAAAGAAGTAATTAATAGGATCAGCGAGCATTATTCATTAGTAATTCAAGATGAGCTTTTAGTAAAGTTTATATTCCATTGTTCATGCATGATTGAAAGGGTAATAATAAAAGAGTCTTTAGTTTATAAATCATATGAAGAAAGAATTAGTAGAAGTAAAGAATTATATTTAGTTATAAAAGAAAGCTTTAAGCTTGTAGAAGAGACATTCGATATAATTATTTCAGATATGGAATATGCAAATATATTAGATATATTTGAATCACAGTATGATACAGATAAATTCAAAAGTTGATACAAAATTTAAAGATAGCCAAAAGGCTATCTTTTTTTATTTCTTTTTGATACAGATTTGATACAGATTTAAAAAAGGATTTTGATATATATGGAAAGGATGAATTTTTTTATAAGTTAAAGAAAAATATTTGATCAAGTGCTCTAAAATAGCCATTTGTTATTGATACACATAAGTTGGCATGGCAATTGCTTATATAAAAAGTGACAAGAAAAGTGAGGTGAGATTGGTGATAGGGATAATAGTTATGACTCATGGTAATTTTAGTGAAGAAATTATAAAAAGCTGTGAACTTATTGCAGGACCAGCAGAAAGAACAGCAGCACTTAAACTAAATAGGAATGATAATATTGAAGACTTAAATAAAAAATTTGTAGAAAAGTTAAATGAATTAGATGAAGGTGACGGAGTTTTAGTATTAGCTGACCTATTAGGAGGTTCACCAAGTAATGTTGCAAGTTTAAACCTTAAAAAAGGTGGAAAGTTTCATGCACTTACTGGAGTAAATCTTCCAATGCTACTTGAAGCTTTAATTAATAGAGAGGGAAAAAGTTTAGAAGAGCTAGTAGAGGCATGTATTGAAGCGGGGAAAACTGGTATAAACCATATTAATAAAGTTCTTAGCTCAATGTAATAGAAAAAGGAGTTCGATTAAAAATGTCTTTAGTAAAGTATTGCAGATGTGATGATAGATTAATACATGGTCAAGTGATATATAAATGGGTTAAGTATCTAGATGTTAAAAAAATAGTGGTAGTAGATGATGAAACAACCAATGATGTTATTGCTAAAGGTTTGATAAAAATGGCAGCACCAAAGAATATTGATTTATCAATATTAACTGTAAGTGAAGCAAGGAGGTGTTTTTATAATAACCCCGCTGATGATAATGTTTTTGTATTAATTAAAAATTTAGATACTGCAAATAGAATGAGAGAAGAAGGAATTGATATTAAAAAACTTATTATTGGAAGAATACCTACAGGGATAGGAAAAAAGAAAATATCTAAAAATGTATACATTAATAAAAAAGAGTTTCTTTTAATAGATGAATTTATTAAAAAGAATATTAATGTATCAATCCAAATGGTACCTGATGAAGAAGAAATAGAATTAAATCACAGTATTAATCGCTATAAAGGAGATTTTGTTTAGTAATGAATAAATATAAAGCAATCATACTCTGCCATGGAACTTGGGGAAAGGTATTAGTAGAAGAAGCAAATAAAAATTTTGGGTTGGTAAATCAATACGAAGTTTTCTCACTAAGCCCTGAAAAAGATATTTCTGTATTCATGAAAGAGGTTGAGGAAGTAGTAGATAAAGAAGATGTGAAAATTATAATATCAGATTTGTATGGTGGATCTACATCCAGTGTTGCAATAACTGTTGCTATAAGAAGAGGTATAGATGTAATAAATGGGCTTAGCTTACAGACAATTTTAATCGTAGATGAAGAATTAAGCAAAGAAGATAAAGTACATACATTATCAGAAAGAATCGTGAAAAATAATAACAACCTTTGTGTGGATTTAATTAAAGAATTTAAAAAAGTATAAGTTATGAGGTGGATATAATGGCAAAAATAACATTAGTAAGAGTAGATCACAGATTAATTCATGGACAAGTTATAACAAAATGGGTGAAAATAGCTCAAGCTCAAAAAATAATAATAGTTGATGACTTCTTAGGTCAAGATGAATTTATGGCTGACATATACAGAATGGCAGCGCCATCAGGAGTAGAAGTAGCTATTTTAACAGCAGAAGATGCAGGACAAGCATTCCAAAATAATACTTTAGGAGATAAAAACATATTTATTCTATTTAAGAATGTGGATATGGCAAATAAGGCATATAAGGCTGGACTTAAGTATGAAAAGATTCAATTAGGAGGTATTCCAAATGAAGCAGGAAAGAAGATGGTATTTACAGCTGTTTCATTAGGAAACCAAGATGTAGAACAACTAAATGAACTTAATAAAGATGGTGTTGAAATAGTTCTACAAGTTATACCAGAGGAATCATCTATGACATATGAAAATGCGTTAAAAAAGTTTAAATAAAAATTATAAATTAGGAGGAATTATAAATGGAATCTGTTTTAATGTTGGCAATTGTAACAGGATTATGGTATTGGTTTGCAGCAGGTCTTGCAGGGTATACCCTTTTCTCAACACTAAAGTCCCCTTTATTTATAGGTTTTGGCCTTGGATTACTTTGGGGTGATGTAACAACTGGTATGATTGTTGGTGCAAGTATAGAAATGGTTTATCTAGGAATGGTAGCAGCAGGAGGAAATATTCCATCAGATAAATGTTTAGCTGCTCTTATTGCAATACCAGTAGCGCTTCAAACTGGTGTTAATGCAGAAGTTGCAGTATCTATTGCGGTGCCTTTAGGTGTAATAGGAGTATTAGTTAATAACTTAAGAAGAACTGGTAATGCTGTATTAGTTCATAAGGCAGATAAGTATGCCGAAGAAGGTAATACAAAAGGTATCTGGAGATGTGCAACACTTTACTCTTTAATATTTGGGTTTGTTTTAAGATTTCCAATAGTTTTTGTATGTAACCTTTTTGGAGCAGATTTAGTTCAATCATTATTAGATGTTATACCACAATGGTTGATGAATGGATTAACAGTAATGGGTGGTATATTACCTGCATTAGGTTTTGCAACAACAATATTTACTATAGGTAAAAATAAATTCTTACCAATGTTTATTATAGGATTTTTTATGGTTCAATATTTTGAAATATCAATTACTGCAGCTGCAATATTTGGTGTTTGTATAGCTCTTTTAGTTACATTTATGAAAGAAGATAAAAGGGTAGGTGAAGTATAATGCAAGAAATAAAAAATAAAGAAGTTAAAAATGAACAAGGTACAACTGAAGTTAATAAGACAAGAGTACTTACGAAGAAGGATGTAACAAAAACATATCTAAGATGGTGGTGGACAGCAGAATTATCTAATTCTTTTGAAAGAATGCAAGCATTAGCAGTTTGTGCAAGTTTTACTCCAGCTTTAGAAAAGTTATATAAGAAAAAAGAAGATTTAGTAGATGCGTTAAAGAGACACTTACAATTTTTTAATACTCAAGCTATATGGGGAGGGTTAATCCACGGTACAGTTTTAGCTATGGAAGAAGAGAAAGCTACTGAAGGAAAAATCCCAGGAGAAGTTATTTCGGGTGTTAAGAATGGGCTTATGGGACCTTTGGCTGGAATTGGAGATACTTTAGATTTTGGTACATTCCAAACAATATTCTTAGCTTTAGGTGCTTCATTTGGAGCAGAAGGAAGCGTTATAGGTGCATTTTTCCCAATAATGTTTAGTATATTACTATTTTGCGAAGGTTATTACTTATTCCATTTAGGATACTCTTTGGGGAGAGATTCAATTAAGAAAATTCTATCAGGTGGTATTGTCAATAAGATAATTGATGGTGCTTCAATTCTAGGGATGTTTATGATGGGAGCATTATCTGCAACTACAGTTAAGCTTTCAACTCCATTATCATTTGATATTGGTGGTAAAGCAATTGTTGTTCAAGATACATTAAACATGATTGCTCCAGGTTTATTACCACTTGGTGTTGTATTCTTCGTATATTGGGGAATGAAATATAAGAAGTGGACAATAACTAAGTTATTAGTAATTTTAGTTGTAGCAGCATTAGTAGGATCATTCATTGGAATATTCTAATTTACAATGATTAAAATATAGAATTTAATTTTAGGAGGAGAAAGAAATGTCAGAAAAGATGTATACAGAAAAGGAATATTTAGAAGGAATTAGAGGAGCAACAGGAGAAAGAGCAGTATGGTTTTATCTTCTTATGAAAGAAGCTGAAAAATTAGGAGTTAATCCAGATGATATATGTAAAGAAGCAATATATGGATTTGGTAAAATGAGAGGTCAAAAATATAGTGTAGCAGATACTCCAGGAAAAATGGCAGAAATGTTATATAACAGTAAGGGACAAAAAGTATTTGAAATGGAATTAGTAGAAAATACAGATGAAAATGGAGTTTTAAAATTCCACCACTGTCCATTAGATGCTGCTTGGAAAGAATATGGATTAACTAAGGAAGAAAGAAAAGAAATCTGTAGATTAGCTTGCTACGGTGATTATGGAAGAGTTGATTGTGCACAAGGTGTAAAATTAGAGTTTGCTCAAAAATGCGCTCATGATGATGAAGTTTGCGAATTAGTATTCACAAGAAAATAGTTTTTAATATTAAAAGCCTGTTCTTTAAGGACAGGATTTAAAAAACAGAAAGTAGGTTGATTTATGGATATAAGTAGAAGTGTAGATAATAGTTTAGATATAACAGTAGAATTTCTAAAAGAGTTAATAAAAATTGATACACAACAAGGTAAACCTATTTCACAATGTCCTTTTGGTGTAGGACCTAAAAAAGCTTTGGAGAAAACTTTAGACTACTGTGCTAGTTTAGGATTTAACGTTAAAAATATTGATAATTATATTGGATATGCAGAAATTGGAGAAGGAGAAAAACTAATAGGAATTCCAATGCATTTAGATATAGTTCCACCAGGAGATGGGTGGAGTGTAGAGCCATTTTCGGGAATAGTAATTGACAATATTATTTATGGAAGAGGCGCCATAGATAATAAGGGGGCTGTGTCCATGCTCATACATGTATTGAAAAACATAGAGGATACTTACCCTATAATTAATAAAAGAATAAGATTAATATTTGGTACAAATGAGGAAACAGGTATGGAGTGTATCAAATATTATTTAGATAAAGGTGAAGAAATTCCAAGTATGGGCTTTACTCCAGATGCTATTTATCCAGTGGTTAATGGAGAAAAAGGAAGGGTTCATATAAAGATAGAAAAAGACATTAAAATTGATAAAAGTAAACCTTACATAATAGCAAGGGGAGGAACTAAAGAAAATGTTGTTCCATCTAATTGCACTGCAAAAATTATTAATGGAATTATTTCAGAGTTTACTACTAAAGGAGTAGCTTCTCATGCAAGTAATCCAGAAAAGGGAGAAAATGCTATATCTAAAATGCTAATAAAAATAGTTGAAGATAATATAGATTTTCAATATAGAGACGATATAGAATTACTTTTAAAATATCTTTGTAGTGACTATTATGGAGATGCGTTGGGAATTAATCAATATGATGATGTATTCAAAAACACTACTTTAAATTTAGGAATACTAGAAGTGAATGAAGAAAAGATTATATGTGAGTTAGATATCAGGTATGGTAAAAATATTAATTTAAACAATATATTGGATAGGTTTAAGAAGGTTTTTTGTAATGATTGGAATATAAAAATTATTTCTCATAAAGACTTACATTATGTTGATGAGAGTAATTTAGTACTTAAAAAGTTATTAGAAGCCTATGAAGAAGTAACAGATGAAAAGGGATATACAATTGCTATGGGTGGTGGCACATATGCAAGTTGGTTTAAAGATATGGTGGCATTTGGTCCCAAATTCTTAACGTATAAAACTGGTGGGCATGGAGCAGATGAAAGAGTCCCAATAGAACATATACGAAAGAATATGGAGATATATACCTTAGCTTTAATAAAACTATTAGAATTGTAGAAGGAGAAGAAATCTTATGTGCAAATATATAGATATATTAAAAAGAGAGGTTGTTCCAGCAGAAGGGTGCACTGAGCCAATTGCTGTAGCTTATGCAGTTTCTCTTGCTTCAGAACAGATAAAGGGAGAGATAAAACAAATTCAACTATATTTAAGTGCAAACATAATTAAGAATGCATTAGGGGTAGGTATACCTGGAACCGGGAAAATAGGAATAGAAATAGCAGCTGCACTTGGTGGAATTATTAAAAAATCAGAAAAAAAGTTAGAGATATTATCTAATTTTACTAAGGATGAATTAGAAAAAGCTAATGAAATTGTTAATAATAAAGTTGTTAAAATTAGTCAAAAATATACAGAGGAAAAATTATATATAGAAGCAATCGTGAGAAGTGACAATGGGTATGCAAAAGTAGTTATTTCTAGAGAGCATACTAATATAATACTAATTGAAAAAAATGATAATGTATTATATAAGTCAAAAGTAGAAACAGAAGAAAATATTATAGAGGATTCAGATGAACTAAGTGTTGAAAAAATATATAAGTTTGCAACTACAGCTGATTTTAATGAAATAAAATTTATACTTAATGCTGTTCCTATGAATAAAAAAGTATCTAATGAAGGACTTAAGGGAGGGTACGGGTTACAAGTAGGAAATAAGATAAGCTCAACTTCAAAGTTTAATTTATTAACAAGTAATGCTGCAAATCAAATTATAGCAGCAACGGCAGCAGCTTCTGATGCAAGAATGGATGGGTGCACAATGCCAATAATGACAACAGGAGGCAGTGGAAATCAAGGTATAGCATGTACGATGCCAGTTATAGAACTTGGAAGTATATTAAAGAAGAGTGATGAAGATTTAGCTAGGGCGTTGATAATAAGTAATTTAATAACTATACATTTAAAAGAATATATGGGAAGATTATCACCACTTTGTGGAGCAGGTATTGCAGGGGCTACAGGAGCTTGTTGTGGAATGACATATCTACAAGGAGGCTCTTTAGAAAATATAAAGAGAGCAATTAATAATATGTTAGCTGATTTATCAGGATTAATTTGTGATGGAGCAAAAACAACCTGTGCATTAAAGATAGCTACTGCAACTAATGCAGCTATACAATGTTCAACATTAGCAATGAATAATATATCTCCATCATCTAAAGACGGAATAGTATTTGATGATGTTGAAGAGACAATAAAGAATATAGCAAAGTTAGTAAAAGAAGGGCTTGCAAATACTGATAATACAATATTAAGTATCATGTTAGCAAAATAGGAGGAAGTAAATATGAATATAAAAATAAACACAGAAAATGCACCAAAAGCAATAGGACCATACTCCCAAGGTATTAAGTGTGGAAATTTAATTTTTACATCAGGACAATTACCTATAGATACTAAAAGTGGAGAGCTAAAAACTGATGTAAAAGAAGCTACAAGGCAATCTATTGAAAACATTAAAGCAATATTAGAAGAAGGTGGTAGTTCATTAGATAATGTTGTAAAAGTAGTTATTTACTTAAAAGATTTAGGTGACTTTTTAATAGTTAATGAAGTATATAGTGAATATTTTAATGAGAACTTACCAGCTAGAAGTTGCTTTCAAGTTGCAAGACTTCCTATGGATTCTGTTATAGAAATCGAAGCGATTTCTTTTAAGCAGATATAAAAAAGTTGTCTATACAATTGATTTATTATGGTAAGTAATTACTTATAATATAAATAACCAAGTAAATAAAGTTTCCGCAATTTTAATTTACCCCATATACTCCCTAAGGTACTGTACTAGAACGTTGATAGTATAGTACCTTTTTTTGTTCTTTAGGAAATTATAGCTTCAATTAAATTGTGGATAACTTCAATATTTAGATGTTACTAAACCTTATTAGTTCCTAAGGGTTAAAAATAAAATATATGACCCTGCAAGATTTTCCTCAGGCAAGGTTCCGAAGCTCTAATGAGTAAGTTCTATTTACCAAATTTAAATTTGGTAAATAGAACTTATGCAGATGGGCGAAAAAATCGACGGCTCCACGGTGGCTTTAGCAATTTTTTTATAAATAAAAACAGACAAGTTATTTAGGGGAACCTGTCTGTGATGGATTTTGTACTTGAGTAGTACATATATTTAATTTGGCACAATATTATTATAAAATATATGGATTTAAAAGGATAGGGTTCATATTAAATAAAAATGGTGTCGAAATTTAATATTATTATTTAATTAGATTAATGGATTGAATAATATTATTAAAATGTGCATTATGTTCACATTTATAAAGATAAAAAAGCAATATTAAGAGATATTAAGAGATAGACTTGAAAAAGGGATACAAATATTTTCTTCTGGGGAAATTACAATATTCAATTACTTGATATGCTTTCTATAATAGTGAGTAAAATGTAAAATAAAGAAGAATAGAGATGAACGTATAATTTGTATATTTTATGGAGGGGAAAAGGAATGTTAGAATACATATATTACGAAAATTTTGTAAGTTATCTTAACGCTAATTCTGTTCTTAAGGTATACCAAAACTCTATAATAGATATAGCTACAAATGATATTACTGTAGATAGTGGATCCATATTAAGGAGAAGTCTAAATAATAAATGGATAGAAATAACCCAAAAGGATACCTCAGCAATGGGAATAGAGAAATGGTTAATGGAGCTTGGTTGTAAATATAATAATAAAAATAAAATAAGAAATAGATCTATATCAGATTTTTCTCAGGATGAAATTATGTATGATGAAATGTATGATTATGTTTGTAAAAAGTTTAGAAGTATATTGAAAGATTATGAAGGATTAAAAATAAAAGATTCTAAAGGGGAATATCAATGTTTTGAAGAGGCTATAATTAGTGGAAGTGGTGATTTGGAATATAAGTTAAATCGCTACCTTTCATGTACTTTCAATATAGTGAGTAGAATACATAACTATAAAAAAGTAATTAATATAAGTATTACAGATGATATGGAGGAAAAACAGTTAGAAGAAGAAATAGGAATAGCGTTAGGTGAGTTTGTATACAAAATGAAGTTGCCAAGATTAAATCTTAATAAGATATATGGTAATTTTGGAAGCGAGGTTGAGTGTCTTTTGTCCCCTTTCTTTGCTGGAAAATTAATTCATGAATCTACTGACTATTGTTCTAAAAATAGTTTTTTAGAGAGTAGCAATTATATAAAGGATATATTAAATCAAAAAGAGAGAAATAAAGATATTAATAATTCTATAACAGATGGATTGTATATAGATGATTGGGATTTTATAAATATAGATAAAGATGGCAGCTTTTATATAAAGGCAAAAGACGTATTGGTAATAAAGAATAAGGCAGTTATAGGTATAGTTGAGAATGTAGAATTTTTAGGATACAAATATAAGTTTTTATCATCAATATCTCAGGTTGGAACAGAGTTTAAGTCATATAAAGATGTGTGTAAAATAGAGAATAAAAAAATAGTTAAAGTTAATTATGAATCACCATCAGTATTATGTAAATTAGATATTCTTATATAAAATAAGGGCTATACATATTTGTAATAGCCCTTATTTTTATGGAATGACTATATTTTTTCTAGGATTGTCACAGCTATCTATTAACTTGTGTTGTAAATTACTATATTTTGAGTCAGAGGTTATTGCGTATAAATCATTATATAATAGACCTAAATCATATACATAATTAGAATTTACAAAAAACTTTTCACAATTTTTAAAGTAGTTTTTGGATGATTCTAATTCGTTATTGATAAAAGCAATATGACCTTTCATAAAATAATAGCAGTTTCTATTATATGAATCTAAGTTTTTTATATTTAACTTAGTAAGTTCTTCAAGTGAGGCATCAAAATTTCTTATATTAAATTCTAATATGGATTTTTGCATAATAAAAGAAATTCTTAAGCTGGAATCAAAGTTATCCTCATATTTGAGAACAATTTTATCTAAGAGTTTTATAGCTTCATCATATTTTTTTGAATATCTTAAAGCATTAATATAATTTAAGTAACATTCTATTGCATTTACCCTATCATTTGTATATAAGAAAAAGAAAATAGCTTTTTGTATATTTTCTATTGAATGGTCGTAATCTCCAATATTATAATAAGCAGAACTTAATGAAATATGTATCGATGCGAAAATTTGTAAGTATATTAATTCTTTATTATATGATAGAAACTCTTCTAATAGGCTTATACATTTTTCATAATCACTGATTCTATTGTAGAAACCACCTAAATTATTTATTACAACAAAGTATGTACGTGATTTTGTTAATCCCTTTTTCTGGAGAATATCCTTAGCTTTTAGAGCATACTGTATAGCCTTTGGATAGTCCTCTTCCTCCATAAAAATAATAGATAAGATATTTAAAGTGGTAGATACATTTTCAAGATGATGGGCTGAGTCATAATCTTGAAGAAGTTCTATATTTTTTAAATACATATTTAAAAGTTTAATACTTTCCTTAAAGTAGTGTATTTTATAATATGAGTAGCCTATATAGTAGGCATATTCAATATTAGAACTTATATTAATAATTTGTTTTTCGAATTTTAAAATTATAGATAAATAGTTTTCATTTTTAAATAGTTTATATATTGAGTCTTCATATTGAGTATTATTTGAATAAGATAAAGAATCCGTTTGTAGAAAATAATCAACCGAGTAACCTAACTTTTTTGAGATATGGTTTAGTTGATATATAGAAGGAGTAACCTTATCATTTTCAATTTTGCTTAACATAGTTCTACTTAAAATATCACAGGTAAGCTCTTCTTGTTTCAAACCGAGTTCTTTTCTTAACGATTTTATTTTTTTTCCTAATGAGTACACAAAAACCTCCTTTTTGTGAAAGATATTCACAATATATAAGAATAAAATAGAAATATGAGAAATTTTAAGATATACATAAAAAAAGCCCAATAATATAAAGGGGTCTATAATATATTTATTATACACTATATAGCAATAATTTACATAATTGGACTTTTGAAGTAATATTTAAATATAAATTGGTTTGGAGGTGTATTAATATGAGAAAAATGAAAAAGTTAACTGCTATTGCTTTAACAGTTCTTTGTTTAGGTGGAGTTTTAGGTTTTAATGTTGGAATTAGTCCATGCAATGAAAAGCAACCTATATTTTTTATCTAGTAAGAATACATAAATAAGGTCTGTAAAACACAATAACTATAAAAATAAATATAAATTTAATAGAAGATTCCCAGACAAAAAGAGCTACTAATAAAAGTAGCTCTTTTTATCTGGGAATTTGTTTCGATTTCGGTGGTTTTATAGTTTTATTTATTATTAAACTTATTATTATTCCACATAATGTTTCAAAAATCCTATTAAAAGCGTAATAATATGGGGTTCCAAATGCATGAGTTGTAGTTATTGCTAAAAAGGCAATGCAGGATACATTAATAGCTCCAGGCATTTTTAAGAATGTAATATTTGAATGAATTACAATTATTATACCTATTGCAATAGAGATATAAATAATTAATTTTCTTAAAAATATACTGTCTACATTTATTGTCATCCACTTGAATATAGTCATTATAATAAGTCCAATTATTGCGCCGTAGATAGTACCTATACATCTGTTTTTTGCCATGTTATAAGAATTTTCTAAAGTATCTTGAATACAGAAAAGACAAGTTAAACATGCAAAGAAAGGTTCGTTAGGTAATAAAACTAAGCATAAAAATACTGATAGAGATGTTTTTATGGTTCTTAAACCTATCTTTGGTACTTCTAAATTCTTCATTTGTTAATCACCTTTATATTATAAAAAAATTATTATTTAGCTAAGCAAGCTATATTAAGCGAACTTGATATAGCTTGCTTAGCTTATTTATGTAATCCAAGTGCTAATATTGATAAAGTAGACCAGTCTGTTTCAGGATTTTCTATCCATTCACATTCTATATCTAACTCTTTTAGCCATGCATTAAGACCGCTACTTTCCTTAGAAACATTAGGAAGGTTTCTTCCATAAATATTTTTTATTTCAGCAAGTAGATTCTTTTGATCGTTTTTATCTAATTTTCTTCCAATTAAATTAGAAATATATTCACGACATTCATCGTAGTATACTGCATCATGAGCATATAATTCATTTGCCAAGACTTGTCTTTCATTATTTAAATATTCTCTAATTTCTGCTATTTCATTCTTATTAGATAAATATTTTGCTGAGATTCTAAGAGCCTCCATTTCTTTATCTAATTTTTTAATTGATTTTTCAAGTTTTAAATTTCTCATGTTTTATCTCACTTTACTAACTTAGTTTATTTATCATAAAGATAACTAGAATATTATATCATTAATTATTAATCAATAAAGAGAAATTATAGATGGAAAAATATAATTTCTCTTTATTCATAAGGGGGAGGGGGAATAAGAGTATATTTTGAAGATATGATTAATATCTTATAGATATTTTTACTGCGCATATAGATGATGGCTTTGGAAATGTAGAAGAGATAGAGTTTATAAGGAAGTTAAGAATCCAATTAGAAGAAGCTATGAAACAAGCTAATACATTAAGAGAACGAGGGATGGTTGGTATACTTCTATATTAAATTTAAGAGAGATAGGAGATATATTCAATATAACTACATAAAGAGCTAGACAAACAGAGGTAATGGCACTTAGAAATAGTAGGTGGACTAGAGCCAATTAAGTATAAAAGAATTATACACCAGTATGAAATTAATTTAATATATGTGGAATCAAGATGGTATCATATTGTCCTTAACGGCAGAGAGTTATTTAAGGAGAAGTATATAGAAGGTTTTACCTTAGAGAAGATAGTGGAGAAACATAATATATCAACTTCAACTGTAGGGTGAGTGTTAAAACATGCTAGAAGCATATATAGGTAAATATTAAATTAGTAAGGAAAATGAATATAGAATTGTATTTTTAGTTTCTGATGATGTAGGTATAAAATAATTTGTAATTATTTAAAATGATGTACTATTACTGTAGTTTTTTACTGCATTTAGGACAATGTATTAATTCATTAGATTTTAGCTTTGGGTCAAAAACATATCCACAATATGAGCATTTGTATTGACGTTCTAAATAAAATCCGATGGATAAAATAATAGTCGCTAAGATATATTTAACTAAACCTTCTAATAATGCCATTGGTACAATAGCAAGGAGAATAATAAAAAATCCTATCCTGTTATACTTAATACCTCTTTTAAACTGTTCCTGAGCTTTTTTATCATCCATTATTTTCACCCCAATCATTGTAATGAAGCATACAATTCTTCGTCTTTTATTTACTATTATATCAACATAATTCGTAAAAATATTCCATAAACCCTTTTTTATTAAAGATGTTGTTTGTAAAATAACATATCAATTCACATATGTATTAACAAAGATATGAATCATAGTGTTATTTCTCTTGAGATTTTGACACTTTTAGTAACTTTTGCACCTATAAACGGAACCCGTTAGTATAAAAGTACTCTTTTTTATTTGTTTAATTATGACAAAAAGTGTGACAAATAAAGAAAAATGACCTTATCAAATAGCTTTCAAACTAAGTGATAAAGTCATTCTTGTTAATTATTGGTGCCGCCAGTGGGAATCAAAAAATAGTATTTTTAGTAATATTCATTAATGTTTGTATACAATGTAATTACTACATTTGTTAAAGATTTGTATAAAAGAATTTTTTACTGTTTCCCACTTTCGTAGTGGGAAAAATAGTGGTAAAAAAATAGGCTGTAATAAATTCAGCCTATTTGAACATATCATTGATTTTATCATATTCTTTCATGTTCTTTTCTTTGTTTATTTCTGCATATATCATCATAGTTGTTTTAGGTTCTGTATGACCAACCCAATCCATTACAGTTTTGATATTAATATCTTTACTTATACAATTAGTTATAAAGATATGCCTTAAACTATGATAATGTATATCTGCATCTATTTTAGCTTTCTTAAGAGCTGATTTTAAATGCCTATTAGGTTTCTTATCATCAATGTAATAGCCATTATCCCTACAGAAGATAAGCTTATTATCAAAGTATAATTCACCATGCTTAAGCTTATTCTCTTTATTACCCTTTATGATACGCTTAAGTATAGGTATAAGTAATGCTGGAAGTGGAATCTCTCTAACACTTTTCTTTGTCTTAGGAATGGTAACTCTATATTCATAGATCTTTTTATTATCTTTAGTACGTTCTCCAGTCCATACATACTTAACTGATTTATTAATTTTGATTATATTATTCTTAAAGTCTATATCGCTTTCCTGTAATGCCATAGCCTCGCCTAGACGAGTTCCACATAATAAGCCTAGTAATATTATTCCTTCTAGTTCATCACCCTGTAAAGCTTCAATAAGAGCCTTCTGATTATCTTCGGAAATATAATGTACTTTTTCTTCTACAACATCATGATTCTTTGGATATACTATACCTTCTACTGGATTATGCTTAATCTTATTTATTGTTATTGCATATTTAAAGCAATTACTTAGACATCTATTCATAGTTTGGATTTGTGATACTGTATGCTTCTCTAAAAGCTTATTACATATCTTTTGTAGGTATAGAGTATCTATATCAACTATTTTTTTATCATTTAATCCACTATATTTCTTAATATAATTTCTGTAGATTCCTTCCCACTTTTCAAAAGTAGAAGCCTTTAGCTCTTGCCTTTTAATATTCCATAACCAATCATGAAAGAAATTACCAAGAGTGGAGTTATCACTATTTATTGTGTGAGACTCCTGGTATTCTTTTAATTTTGCTTTAGCCTCTTTTTGAGTTTTGCCATATATATCCTTTCTTAGCTGCTTACCTGTTAATGGATCATATCCAGTTGTAATGGTAATACGCCAGTATTTATTACCATTCTTAGTAATCCAACCTGCAGAACCTTCTCCATTTGACCTTTTCGCCATGTATAAATCTCCTTTCTTTAGTAAAAGTAAAGTGTAGTTATCATATAATCATATATAGTAACCACACTTTAATAGTTTAAGGGGGTTCCTTTTGGAAACTCCTTATTAAGTTAAGTCTAAAGCTGAAAAATCAATATTAAGCTCCTTAAATATAGATACTGGCACTACATCATTGAATGAGTACATATTGGGAGTGTCATACCCTGTATCAGTTAGGTTATAAACTAATATATTCTTTTTCATAGGGTTAATTATCCAGTATTCTTGTACTTTATAATCTTGATATAGGTTTAATTTCTTCACAAAGTCATTACTAGGGTTATAAGGTGATACAACCTCAATAATCATGTTTGGTGAGCCTGTGCAACCTTTATCGGTTAATTTAGACTTATCACATATTACTGATATATCTGGTTGAACTACATTCTTACTATTTCCAACCTCTTCATCATCATTCTTTAGAATTACATCAAATGGAGCTGGATAGACCTCACAAGAGCCATTGTTGGATTTAATATAATTTTCTAGTTGATTAGATATTTTCATAATAATTTTTTGATGTATTCTTGAAGGAGCTGGACTCATAGCGTATATATTTCCCTCTATAATTTCTATTCTCTCTCCTTCATCATAAGTAAGGTAATCATTATAAGTGTAAGTTTTAGTTTCCTTTGCTAACATAATAAATCTCCTTTCTTATATTGTTTTACTGTAGTGATAATACCACTACAAAGCTATAGAAAAATACATAATATTATCTTCGTCCTAATAACGGATAAAATATTTTGCTCGTTATTTGTAGGTGGGTGGTGATTTAGGGTACACCTTAAGTCGGATTGAACGACTTCCGAATTTCGGAAACTCTATTTCCGAAAACTTTCCCAACAAGTTGAGAAAACTCAATTTTGAATTTTCTAATAGATATATAAATTATAATAAAATTGGATACCGCCAAATTTACGGTTTCCTAATAAGAGTGGGAAGAAGATAATGTACATCTAAAGTATGAATTTCGTACTTTAGAATATCTTAATCCACGAATTTCATAGTTTAGGTGTTGGCTTAATCGACACCTAGATGTAGGTATCATAAAAATAAACATAGTAACTATATTCGATATCGTTCAAAATGATATCGAAAGTTTAGTACGGATTTCGTACCCAATGTGAATGTGGTTACTGTTAAACTTTACAGAGTACCTACATAGCAACTTAGATAATATCTATGTTGCGTTTATGGTAGATGTCTTTTAATTGGATATCTAAAACGGTCAATTCAAACTACCGTTTTAGATGGATAAATTTAATGTAGTTATCCTTGAATTTTACAGAGTACCTACACAACTAGGTCAATTTTATTGACTTAGTTATTAAATTTGGGAAGCTTTAAAAGCTTAAGAATTATTTTTTTGTACTAATCGAATATAAATTTTAGATGGTGTTTTGTTAATATAGTTATATATTATCGTTGTTGTCTATATAGTTTTTTAATTTAAAACATGAATACTGAATTGAACTATACAATTCTTTTTTTAAAAAAATTTTTTCGTCTAGAGATAATTTTTTATAATCAATATTAAATTCATTTTTAAATGAATCCATTTGAATAAAAAAATGTATCAATTCTTTAAAATTAGAACAATTAATGTTAAATTCAATTGCTGAATCTATTAACATTGATTTGTGTCCATCTTCATTCATTTCCTCTTCAGATGAGTAGTGTTTATTTGTTAGTTCAATTAAATCTACATTTAATTTGTCTGCAATTTCTCCCAATGTATTAAAGGAAGGTTCAACGCTACCAGCCTCATATTTTCTTATTGAACTTTCACTTTTTCCTATTAATTTAGCTAATTCTATTTGTGTGAGTTTTTTTTCTTTTCGTAGTCTCTTGATGTTATCACCTATTATATTTGGGGATTTTTTCATATATATCACCTCAATATTAAAATACCAAAGCGGTAAAAAAAATGCAAGTTTTAAATCGATGAATGTTTAAACAGGTAATAAAAGTGTAAAAAAGTCACATAAATATGTTGACATCGGTAAAAATATTGTTTATTATTTTGTTGAGCGGTAACAATATTGACTGAAAGTAAAAAGGATGGTCAACTATATTGACTTTTAAAAGATGATTAGGAGGTTTTTATGAAAGTAAAATTAGCAAGAATAAAAAAAGGACTTACTCAAGCAGAGTTATGTAAGATAGTAAAAACAAGTCCTAAAAAATTAGTTGAGATTGAGAGAGGAAATTATGACAATGTTACAAAGTCATTAATGGAACGCATAGCAGCTGCTCTTGACACAACAGTACAAGAATTATTCTTTAGTGAAGAGGAATAACGACCTGAAAATTAAGGTGGTTGAACTCAACGCAAAATTGCTGTGAGTAACATATCTAAAATCGGTATTGACGATTTTAAAAATTCAGATAGGTATTATCTGTCATATCTAAAATAACAAGTAAAAAAATTACTGGTTTATCTAAATGACACTACAGAGTAAGACAAAAGTAAAGCGAAATGCTTTATGTATTATTTCTGCTTATCAGATAAGTCATAGGACAGGCTTTATATAATAAGAGGATAAATTATACTACTAAAATATAAAAAGGCTCTAATGAGCTGATAGGAGGCTTAAAATGAATGAGGTAGAAAAACAACCAATAACTATACAAGAGTATAGGGAAAAAATTAAGAAGAAAACTTGTAATATAAAGGAGTTATCAGAAATTTTAGGAGTATCAGAAGCTAAAGCAAGAAGAATAGCTCGTATAGAAGGATTTCCCAAATTAAAGATAGGTAGGGATATAAGAGTTATATTAAGTAAATTAGATGATTTCTTGGAAGAGCACATCGGAGAATGTTTATAGGAGGTAGAATATGAATATTAAGTTATTAGACAAATATATTGAGCTTTGTAATCTATGGGATAAACCGGTTACTTGGGAAGGGTTAAATAGCTTTAAAAATGCGTTTAAGTAGGTGAGAGTATTGCCAATATACAGAGCAGAACATAATTAAGAAGATACAGGAGATGAGTAAATGGCACGAAGAAGAATGTTCAGTCTTAAAATAGTTGATTCTGCTAGATTTTTAAAAATGCCTACATCATCACAACTATTATATTTTCATTTAGGAATGAGAGCTGATGATGATGGAGTTGTTGAGGGATTTAATGTTTTAAGAATGACTGGGTTAAATGAAGATGATTTAAAAATACTTGTGGCTAAAGGATATGTACAGATATTAAATGAGGACTTAGTATCATTTATTACAGATTGGAGGGAACATAATTTAATAAGGGCTGATAGGAAGGTTGATTCAATATATAAGGATTTATTATTAAAGGTGTTACCACAAGTCGAAGTTATAGAACCTAGAGAAAGAGCTGATTTAAAGAAAGAAGGAGATAATGGACGTCCAAAGGACAACCAAGCGACAGACAATGGTCAGCATAGGTTAGGTAAGGATAGGTTAGGTAAGGTTAATAATACTATATCTAAAGATATAGTTTGTAGCACTAAGGTGCAACCAATAATAGAAAAGTGGAATAGCTTAAAACTTCAAAGGTTAGTAAGTATAAATCAAGGTACTAATAGATACAAGCTATTAAATGCAAGAATTAAGGAATATGGAGTAGAGGGCATACTAAAGGCTATTGATAATATAAATAATAGTTCATTTCTTAAGGGACAAAATAAGAATAACTGGACCATTACATTTGATTGGTTAATAAAACCTAATAACTTTATCAAAGTTTTAGAGGACAATTATTCAGATAGAAAAAACAATCCATCAGAGCCATTAGATGAAGAGAGTTGTCAAAAAATAGCATTAAAAATGTTTTAGGTGGTGAGAGCATGGATAAATTTAATTTGCAAATAGAAAAAGTATTACTTGGTAGTTCTATGAGGTCAAAGCATATACTTGTAAAGTTGTTAGATAAGGGAGTTGTTGAAGAAGATTTTTATAGTTCAAAGCATAAAATCTTATTTAATTCCTTAGTTAAGTGTTATGCTGCTAAAAATAGCACAGACATACTGATTGTAAGTAAGGAATGTGCTGAAAATGGAGTGTTGGCAAGTGAGGTGACTGATATATACCAAAGTGGCAATGAGGGATATGACATAAACGCCTTAATAAATGAGTTACTTGACTTAAGGATTGTTAGGGAAAGGATAAGACTTGCTGATGATATAAGGAGTGGAGTTTTATCAACAGATGAAGATATAAAGAAAAGGTTTGATTCTATTGAATTTATAAAATCAAAGATAGGTAATGATAATACAATAACAACATTAGATAAGGTTTCTATTGTTGATGTCTACAAGATTGATAAAATCCCTACAGGGTTTAGAGAGATTGATTGTAAGTTATTAGGATTTGCTATGGGTAGTTTAAATATAATTACTGGATATAACGGTAATGGTAAAAGTACATTGATAAACCAAATGTGTATAGCAGAAAGCCTAGCAAGGGGATACAAGGTATTTGCATACAGTCCAGAATTAACAAACTCTAATTTCAAGAGTTGGCTATATCCAACAATAGCTGATAAAGATCACTTCATAGAGAAAGAGTATAGGGCAGTTAAATACAAATATGTGGGGGATATAGGTATAAAATATATTGATTCATGGATAAAGGACAAGCTATTCCTATATACAGATGACAGTATAACTCATGATGAAAAGCAATTATTAACTGATATGAAGCAGTTGGCAGAAAATAAAGGGGTTAAGGTATTTATTATTGATAATCTCATGAAAATAGAGCTAGAGGGAAGTTATAAGAATGAACTAATATCTCAAAGAAGGTTTGTTAATAGGTTAAAGGAATTTGCTAGAAGATACGGAGCAGTAGTCCACTTGGTAGCACACCCTAAAAAGCCTAATGAAAACAATAAAAAGATAGGAAAATTTGATATAGCTGGAAGTGGAGATATAACTAACTTAGCTGATTACGTTATGTCAATTTCAAGAGTTAGCGAAGAAGATAGAGAGGAAATTCCAATATTAAAAGACAGCGTAATAAAGGTTATGAAGGACAGAATAAAGGGAAATAGTGAATTTGCTATTAATTTAGAGTTTGATAGGGTAAGAAAAAGATTCTATTCAAGTCAGTTTGAGCTAAATAAAGATTATGGTTATACAAAGGGAATGGACTTGATTCAAGTTGAGATGGAACATATTAATAATTAGGAGGTAGCAATGAATAAAGAAAGTTTAAGAAAAGTTACGTATTTAGATGAATATGGAGAACAATATGAAGGTTTATTTCATAAATGGATTTTACATGATGGGGTTCAAGCAATAGTTGAAGATATATATGGAAGAATAGAACTAGTAGATTATAAAGATATACAGTTTCAACTTGAAACTATTGATGAAATGTTTTGATATTGAGGTGGTAGAAATAGATAAAGAAAGCAAATTGATAGATAAGGCTTTAGAGCTAGGTGTTAAATACGGACAAGCTGACAAACCTACAAAGATAGAAGTAGGAAAGCTTATGACTGGTAATAGAAGAATTAAGAGAAATAGAGGTAAAAAGAAAAAATGCTTATAGATACTACCAATACCTATAAGCAAGGAGCTATCCGTAGGATAACACATAAGTCTAAGCAACTTAAGTGTATCCTATAAGCTCCAAGAAATCAAATGTAAATTAGAGGAGAATGTAAGATATGATAAAGCTATCAGAAGAAGGAAAGAAGAAATTAACTAATATAAGAGTGTTTAAGTATAGAGGTAAAGCTTACACAGTAGGAGAGTTAAAAGGATGTGTTAATGGGTTTACTGGGTGTTATAAAAAAATGTATGGGGTTAAGTGTTGTCTTATAAATGCTAATTTAAGTCCTATGGAAAAGCAAAGAGCATTGCATAGATTAATTAAGGAAAAGTATTTAACTAGGGGGTAGCTTATGGTTAAGATACAAATTAGTTATGAGAATGAAATAGAAAAGCTTAAGATATTAGAGGTTTTATCTAAAGGGATTAAGATAAATAAGGTAAGTAAGCCTTGTAAGACAGGTAGATATTATAGGATTTATGTAGATATAGAGTAGTTATCTTGTTAAATATTAGAGTAACTACAAAGAAGGTGATATAAGATGTATTGTGTAATACAAGAAGTAGAGCTCAAGAAAGAAAATACTTATGGTAAGTATAAAGAATTAGAGGCATATTATACTTCATGGGTAATAGATGGCGTTGAAACTGGCACATATGGATATAGATATGCTGGAGATAGGTTTAAAAGACCTATAAAGAAGGCTTATAAGATAAGTATTCATAAGAGTTATAGAGAAGATGGCAAGGTTAAAAAGAAACAATGGGTTATATGTACAATGGGATATTACGATATTACTGGCATTAGTTCATGGATAGGCGATTATTGTAATTTAAATGCAAAGTGTGAAGCTATAGGAATAGCAGAAGATGAACTTTGTAAGCTTGTATATGAAAAGCTAGATCCATTAGTAGAGAAGATAGAAAAAGAGTACCAGCAAACAGAAGAATATAAAACTCATGAGAAACATAGAAAGATAATAGATAAGTATTTAGAGGATAAGTCAAAGTTTGAGGAGATATATGGCAGTAATTCATATGATAAGTGCTATGATGTTTTTGGAATACTTAGAAATAGTGAATTGTTAGAGAGTATAAAAAGACAATATGAATCAGCAAAAGAATATCAGCGTAGTTATTATGAAAACTTTAATAGTAACTACAATAGTTATAATTCATATGGTGGTTACTCCAATAATAAACAAAGTAACTATAACGAAGAAGATAAAGACAAGTACAAGAAAATATATAAAACCTTAGCAAAAGCATATCACCCAGATATAGCTAAAGATGATGGGGAAATGATGAAAATAGTTAATCAATTAAAAGAAGAGTGGGGCATATAGTAGGTACTGAATAAAGTTATATAGTAACTATGTTCAAAGCTTGATATAACTAGCTTTTAAAGGTAATTTGTGATATAATAAAAACAAAGATAAATATAAAATCAAATAGCGCTAGTACCCCGCTTTAGGCGGAAGGTTTTATATAAATGACCACGGGAAATATATCAGTTTTAGGCTGAATATTATCCTGTGGTCTTTTTATTTTGCTGAGAGGGAGGTAATAAGTTATGGAGCAACAGGCAAGAGCAGCTCAAAGGGAATACATGAAGAAATGGAGGGATAAGAATAAGGATAAAGTTAAAGCAGCTCAAAAAAGATATTGGGAAAAGAAAGCAAAGAAAATGAATTGTGAAGGAGAGAATTAGTAATGAATATTTTTGAAAATTTTATTGAACCAACAGGAGCTAAAAAGCCACAAT